>NZ_CP041663.1:0-600000 GCF_007858495.1 Mycoplasma anserisalpingitidis
AAAATCAAATCCTTTTTTGAATTTTCTACGAATTAGTCCATTTAAATGTTCATTCGAACCTCTTTGAAATGAACAATATGGTTGTGCTTTATAAATTAATAAGTCATTTTTATAGGCTACTAATCCCAAGGCTTGGAATTCAAATCCATTATCAGAAGTTATTGATAAAAATGGGAATGGATAATCCTTAATTATTTCATTCAGCACCTTGTTTATCTCAAATCAAAATTTGCTAGTGACCTTTTTTATAATGGTAAAACGTGTTTTTCTTTCTGTTAAAGTTAGTAAGTTGTGATATCCCTTTCCCTTTCTTCCAATAACTAAGTCAATTTCTCAATGACCCCATTTTTTTCTAGTTTCTATACTTTTAGGCCGCATAGGTATAGGGAAAACAAACTTGTTACCATGAGTTAATCTAATCTTATAATCAGTCTTTCTTTTACCATTCTTAACATAACCTTTTCTTAAACGATTTTTCATTTTCAGGACTCAAATATTTAATTTAATTCACTTGTAAATAGTTCTGATAGAATAACCTTTTTTACCTGTTTTTTCCTGATAAAGTTTAAGAGTAGCTTCAACTCCATGGTAATTTTTTTCATAGTGTGCTGCAAAGAAATCATTAAATTCTTTGTCTGCAAAAGCATTATGATTCCTTGAATAGCATTTTCGAATTTTAGTTTTTTTATTAGCGTATGCAGCATCATATTCTCCATAGATATTCGAATTTCGTTTAACTTCTCTAGAGATTGTACTTACAGATCTTTTTAACATTTCTGCAATTTCTTTTAATGTTTTGGAACTGTAGTTGATTTCAATAATTAATCTTTCTTCTGGTTTTAATTGTGTATAATTCATATGACCTCATTTCAAATTTAAGGGTTAAAAGAGAAACATTGTTTGGTTTTAGTTGGTTTCTCTTTTTTTATTTTAAACTAATTTAAACTAAAAAGCACAAACACAAATATGTTTGCACTTGAAAGTATAATCAAGGAAAAGTTGATATTGAAATCAACTTCATTTTAATTTAATCCAAATTTGAACCATTAGATTCAATAACTTTTTTATATCAGTAGAATGATTTTTTCTTACTACGTGAGAAATCACCAGTTCCATCGTCATGTCTATTTACATAAATAAATCCATAACGTTTAGCGAATTCTCCTGTACCAGCTGAAACAAGATCGATAGGTCCTCAAGTTGTATAACCAATAAGTGGAACGCCATCTTTAACTGCTTCTGACATTGCGTTGATGTGTTGTCTTAAATAATCGATTCTGTAATCATCATTAATTGAACCATCAGCTTCAACTTTATCAAATGCACCAAGTCCATTTTCAACAACCATTAATGGTTTATCTGGATAACGTCCGTGAAGTTTGTTTAATGTATAACGAAGTCCATCTGGGTCAATTTGTCATCCTCATTGACTGGCTTTTAGGTGTGGGTTAGGAATTCCGAATGAGAAGTTTCCTTCACCATTATCGCTATTTTGTGTTGCGCTTACGCAACTACTTTGATAGTATGAGAAACTAATGAAGTCAACAGTACCTTTTGCTAAGATTTCTTCATCTTCCTTAGTAATGTAACTATAATCAATATTTTTTTCCTTGAAATGACGGAATACAAATTCTGGATATTTTCCTCTAGCTTGAACATCTACACAGAAATGATTGTTTAAATCATCAGTTGCTTGAGCAAGTAAAATATCTTTTGGATGTGAAGTTAATGGATAAACTGTTGATTGAATAACCATGTTACCAATCATAAAGTTAGGATTAATTTTCTTAGCTTCAATTACAGCACGAGCCGAAGCAACAAATTGATTGTGTAAAGCTTTATAACTTCTTTGTAAGTTAGTTTTAAGTTTATCCATATTAAGTTTTTCGGTAGATTTTTTGTCGTTTTCATCCATTACACCAAGTGAGTATAAGTCACCCATTCCAAAACGTCCACCAAGTAAAACAGGAACATTAATTTCATTAAAAGTAAGCCAGTATTTAACTTTGTCTTTGAATCTAGTAAATACTGTTTTTACATATTTAACATAAAAATCAATTGTTTCTCTACTTTCAAAACCATTGTAGTTTTTTACAAGTGCTCAAGGCATTTCATAGTGAGCAAGAGTAATAAGAGGTTCAATATTATGTTTTAAACATTCATCAATAACGTTTTCATAGAATTTTAAACCTTCTTCATTTGGTTTTTCATCATTACCATTAGGGAAGATTCTTCCTCAGTTAATACTGAAACGGAATACTTTAAATCCCATTTCAGCAAAAAGAGCAATATCTTCTTTGTAGTGATAGTAAAACTTAATAGCATCGTGAGAAGGATAGAAAGCATTTTGGTCAATTACTGAAGAGAATCTTCTAGGAGTAATTCTATTACCTCCAAGAAGCATATCAGGAACTGAAAGTCCTTTTCCACCATCTAAATAAGCTCCTTCAGCTTGGTTAGCAGCAATAGCACCACCTCAAAGGAAACCTTCTTTAAAAACTGATTTATTCATTTTTACCCTCCGAAATTACTGAAGCCATTTTATCACCAAATTTGTGTTCTCCTAATTCGGAGAAGTTGATGTTATCAAATTCTTGTGCATTTGTAATAATAATTGGAGTTGTTAATTCATAACCTTCTTTTTTGATAGCTTTAATATCAAATTTAATTAGATTATCACCTAATGAAACTCTATCACCAACTTTAAGATTTGATTTAAAATGTTTTCCATTTAATTTTACAGTATCTAGACCGATATGCATTAAAACTTCCATACCATCATCTGATTTAAGACCAATAGCATGTTTTGAATCCATAACCACTTGAACAGTACCGTTAAATGGAGCTCTTAAAATTCCTTCTTTAGGTTCAATTGCATAACCTTTTCCAAGAACTTCTGAAGCAAAAGTTGCATCATTAACATCTTTAAGTCCAATAGTTTTCCCGTTCATTGGGTTGTATAAAGTTAATTTTTCAACTTTAATTTTGTTTAAAATCATGGATTTTTTAGAGAATTGAATTTTATCACTTGAAATTATAAGTGTGAGTACAAATGTTAAAATAATAGCAATTCCAGCAATAATAGCGGTGTAAGTAATGTTTTCTCAGCTTCCATTAGGACTAATAAATTCTGCAATACTTAATAGCGCTGGTGTAGCACCCGCATAAGCAGTAACTCCTAAAATCCCATATGCTATACCACCTAAGAATGATACAAATGAAACTACCATAATAGGTTTTTTATATTTAAGGTTAACACCATACATAGCTGGTTCGGTAATTCCCGCTAAAAGAGCAAGTACTCCAGCAGAAATAGCTTGAGATCTTTCTGATTTGTCTTTTAATTTAAATGAATATGCAAGTGCCGCTGAACCTTGTGCTAAGTTAGCAAGCAACATAGCTGGTAATGTAAATGGATCGTTACCTGTAGATGGATCTGCTAATAATATAAGTGTAACAGCATAGAAAGCTCAGTGCATACCTGACATAACTAAGAATGGCATAGCCCCACCGATAATTCCGATAGCAAGTCATGGTGCATATCCATATACTCATTTAAGAGCAATCATTATTCATTGACCAATGATATTTCCTAAAGGAGCTAAAGCAAATAATGTTATAACTCCAGCAACAATCAATACCAATGGAGGTTTTAAGAAACTCTTAATAATATTAGGTATTATTTTGTCAAATACTCAGTCAACATATTTAAGTAGAATAACAGCGAATAAAGCTGGTAAGAAACTAGATGAATATGTACCAGTTACAATAGGTAAAAATCCAAATAATTTAATACCATCTTGTGTTGCAAATTTTGCAGCATTTTCCGAATCGAATAATGCAATTAAATTAGGGTGAATTAATAAAGCCACGACAGCAAGCGCCATTGCCATATTTACCTTTAATTGTTTAGATGCAGTGTATGCTAAACCTAAAGGTAAGAAGTAGAATGCTGTATCAGCTAAGGCACTTAAAATTACATAAGTGTGATTTGTTTCAGAAAGAACATTGGTTAATGAAGGTCCGAGTATTAAAACAAGAACCTTTAATAATCCTCCACCAATTAATGCAGGGAATAATGGTGAGATACATGCAGAAATAAATGGTAATATACTTCCAAAAAATTTCTTAATATTAAATCCGGTTTTAGTAGTTTCTTCTTTGTGACCAAAACCAGATAGTGAATTCATTTCATCATAAAGTTTGTTTACATGGGTACCAATAATTATTTGATATTGATTACCAACTTTCATGACTCCTTGAACTCCTTTAAGAGATGAAATGCTTTTATCATCTACTTTAGAGTAATCATTAAGCTCAAATCTTAATCTAGTCATACAGTGTGTAAGAGACTTAACATTCTCTGCTCCACCAACTTCTTTAAGAATAGACTGAGCTAACTCTTTATTAGTCATTTTTCCTCCTATTATTTATTTAATGGAAAGTTAAAATTCTCGGTTTAGTTTTTCAATGTAAAGTATTAAATACGCTTTTTCTTCGGTTGAAACATCTTTTTTATATTTCAGTGAAATCATCTTTACTACTTTTTCAACACATTGAGCAGATTGTGGATATGAGTTACTTATAGTTGTATATAAATTATCGTCAGTGTTAAATGGTTTATTTAGATAAATACGACTAATTAATCCTCGTAGATGCATGATAAAGCGATAATATGAAAAGGAATTTATATCATAATGTCTAGAGAAGAAAGTTTCTACAATTTTAATAATATCTCTAATAAAACTAAGTGTAGTTTGAATTTCTTCACGACGTTCAACTTGAGCATTAACAAAATGCATAGCAATAAATGTTGCTTCATCATCAGTTACCTGTAAATTAAGTTTATCATTCATTAATTTACATGCATATTGGCCAATTAAGAATTCTTTATCAAAAAGTCGTGATATTTCAAGAGTAAGACTATTTGTTAACTCTTGTTTATTTTTATATCTATTAACCACTCCAGCAATATGGTCTGGAACAGTTAAATGAATAAACTCATTTAATGGTGTACGAAGAATTTGTTTGCCATATTGAATAACTGTTTCAGAAACATCCAGTATTTCAGAATCAATATTCTTAGTTAAATTTATATATTTTTGGTAAAACTCATCAGATAAAATAAATACTTGTTGATTTTGATTTTCATTTATTTTATCTCCAACTTTGTGGTTAAATCCTAAACCTTTTTCTAAGATAATTTTATCTTTGCCATCATTATCAATTACAATAACAGCATTGTTATTTAATATTTTTTTAATTTCCACAAGATACCTCCAAAATATATAAAAAAGAGCAACACCTTAAAAGTATGTGCGTATTTAAACACATTACTTATATTAGGTATTGCCCTTTTTGGTAACAAGCCTTTATTGTAAAAAAATTATACCTATTATATATATATATATATATATAGAAATTAAAAAACTTTTATGACTATTTTATAGTACTAAACGTCAATTTTTGGAGGTAATCATTCAAGTGTTGATATAACTAAATCCACAAAAATTAAATTTTTAATTAAATAAAGATATTAAATTTTCTGGTCTATTAAAAATCAGAAAAACGTCTTTAAAATGAATATATCAATCATAAAAGTGTTTGTTATTTATATTTTGACTTCAAGTTTTTTTAATGCTATTAAAGTACATCGAAGAAAAAAGTATTTACACTTGTGCTTTCTTAATATGATCATTGTTCATTATTTGACATAAGTTTACGGTAGTCTATATTGATCTTCAAATACAAATATTATAATAATCATATTTTATATTTTTTGGAGTTATTTAATATGTTATAAATCATTTAAATTGCAAACAAATACTCTTTAATCTTGTATAATTAAAGAGCAAATGTTGGAGGTATTATGTTAGAAGTATTTTTTAGTAAAAATGATCTATTAACAGTAAGAGAAGCTAAAAATCTTGGAATAAGTAGATATAAGCTTTTTAATTTAGTTAAAAAAGGATATCTAGAAAGATTAAAAAATGGAATATATAAGAAAAGAGAAACACTCAATGATGAATTTGCAGTTATTTCAGTAAAGAATGAAAATGTTGTTTTTTCATATCATACTGCTTTATTTTTATACGATCTATCTGATAGGGTTCCGAATATATTTCATATAAGCGTACCACAAGGTTATAATGTAAGACATATTAAAAAGCATACGAATTCTATTAGAGTGCACTATATCAAAAGAGAAAATTTCGAATTAGGAATCTCAGAAATTAAAACTCCGTATGGCAATAAGGTTAAAATTTATGATTTAGAGAGAACAATATGTGATATTGTTTCTCAGAGAAGAAATATTGATAGACAGATATATGTAGATGCGTTGAAAGGTTATTTTAAGAGAAGGGATAAAAATTTAAGAAAACTTATAAAGTATAGTGTTATTCTAGGTGTTGAAGAAGAAATAAGAAAATATATTGAAATTTTATAAGGATGATATAAATACATAGAATAATTCTCCACAATTTTTTTCATCATCCAAAATATTAAATTATTTGTATTATAATTTAGCTAGATTATTAGTAAGGAGAAAATGATGGTTAAATATAAAGATTTATTTGATAGATTAAATGTTTACATGAACATTGAAGCAATGTCTCGTTTTGAAGAACCTGTTGTGGATGAGTTAAAAAGAAACATTTCAAGCTCTAAATTTGAAATAACTAGAGATGGTTTTGGTTCATTTATTGCATTAAAAAAATCTAAAAAAGCAAATGCACCTAAAGTTATGGTTGCTGCACATATGGATGAAGTAGGATATTTAGTTAGAATGATTAAAGATAATGGAAATATCTTAGTGTCTCCAGTTGGTGGTGTTTGACCAACAACAGTTGTTGGTACTAAAGCTAAATTAGTCACAAATAGCGAAAACAAAGTATTCTATGGTGTTTTTGGACACACTTCAATACATATTCTTGAAGCTGAAAAAGTTACTAAAGCAATAACAAATAAAGAATTATTTGTTGACTTTGGTTTTATGTCTAAAAAAGAAGTTGAAGAAGCGGGCATTGAAATTGGTGATAGAATCTACATCAGTGGTGAAACAATTAAGTTCCCTAATGAAATTGTAGGTGGAAAAGCTATGGATAACCGTGCTGGAGTTACTGCTATGGAATTTATAGCTAAAAACATCCAAGATCTTGAACTTGATTGTGATGTTTATCTTGTTGGAACAGTTCAAGAAGAAGTTGGGACACGTGGAGCTAAAACTTCAGTTTCAATTATTAACCCTGATGTAGCTTTTGCTGTTGATACTGGAGCTAGTCATGATACTAGTGACTGTATTCCAGGAGTACCGGTTCTTGGAAAGGGAGCTGCGATTTTAGTTAAAGATGGCGGAACTCTTACAGATCCAAAATTAGTTAATGATTTAATGAATATTTCTAAGGAAAAAGACATCAAAGCTTATAAATACATAGCTGAAGGCGGTGGAACAGACGCATCTGAATTACAATATGGAGAAGGTGGAGTTTCAACTGTAACTGTAAGTATTCCACAAAGATATTTACATTCACCAATTGGTCTAGCTAGTTTAGTAGATATTGAAGCTACAATTGATTTGGTAACAGAATTTATTAAATCTTTTAACAGCGAAAAATTAAGTGAATATAGAAAATAAGAATAAAAATATGAGAACTAATCTCATATTTTTATTCTTCATTTTTAATATCTCTTAAAATTTGATCAATTCTATCTCCGTTTTTGCTTACAGTGTCAAGTTCAAAGATAACTTGTGGAACTTTTCTTCAATTTAAGCTTTTAGATAAAACAGTTCTAACATAACCAGCAGCATTATTTAATGCTTCAATTCCTTTAGTAGTATTTCCAGATAGATTTACATAAACTTTAAGAAATGAAAGATCATTAGTTAAATAAACATCCATTACTACTGGGTCTATAATATTAGAATTAGTTAATTCATTAGTTACAATGTCACTAACTAAAAGTTGTACTCGTGCTTGTTTTCTTTGTAAATTAATATTATTCATATTTCCTCCTATTGTTCTAAGTATTGTTTGATTTCATTTATTCTAAGTTGAATTGAATTGTTTAGTTCAGAAATTAAGTTAAATTTTTTTTGTGATTTATTTATATAATCAAATAGTGATTTAATTTTCTTAATTTCTTTTTGATAAACAATTTCTTTTGCCTTGTCACACTTTTGTTTTGTTAAATAATTATTTAATTGTTCATTTCTTCTATTTAATTTTTCTTTTAGTTCTTCTATAGTGGTTTCCTTAACAAGTCTAATAAAAGCTAGATATTTTTTTAACTTCTTTAGGTTATTGAATTCTTTTATATATACATTCTTTTGATTGCGTTTATTAATTTCTTCTTCTATAATGTTATTCACTTCATTTTTATGTTTTTCTATATAGATAAGACGTTTTACATCATCCTTATTATATTTGATTAGTTGTTTTTTTAATAAATCTAAATCAATTTCAGCTAGTTCTGAACTGTTGAAGTAACGATTTTTATAATAGCAATAGATTAAAAATCCAACATAATTAGCTTTAACGCCAGTACGTTCTGAGTCAAGTATCTTTCTATAAAAAGTATCATTTAAATCTAATTTATTAAAGTATTCGAAATAAATATCATTATTAATAAAGTACTTTGTTGCAATATTGAGTGAAAGCTGATGTGAACTATTTATTATGTTTTTAGTATTTATTTCAAAAAGTCTATTAGTTACTTCATTCTCTAATTGCGGGTTTCAACCAATGAATTGGATATTTTGTTCATTGATTTCAATTTCCTGTTCAATTAGTCTGTGAATATCTTTAGTTAGATGTTCTTTTAAGTCGCGGTAGAGTTGTTTAAGATTCATTGATTTCAACTTAATAATTCGAGTTTTATAATATTCTTGAGAGTATTTATCAATATAACCGATTGTATAACAAAATGGATAATTATTTTTAACCTGTGAACCTAATATAGTTGTAAATGGAGGTGTAATAGCCTCGAAGTCAATGTAGATTTTATACTTCTGCATCTATTCCTTTCTACCTCATATTAATTATAAATTAAAAATAAGCCATTTGGCTTATTTCATAAATTTAATTGCAGCACTTACATATTGATATCCGCTAATAATATTAAAGATTGCAGCAACCATCAATGGAATACTTAAGCAATATACAAATGTGCTGTAACTTTCTATAATAGAATAATTTTTATAGATGAGAGAAAAATCTGATCCAACAATATTAAAAGCAATTAAGAAAATTAACATAATTACTATTCCAACACTCATTAAAACTGTCTTAATTTTTCCATTCATATTTGCGGCTATTGAAACATTATTTTGTGCTAAAACTGTTCTACATCCTGCAACAATAACATCTCTAACTAAGAAAATTATAACCACAAAAAGCGGAATTGCTTTTAATGCTAATAAAAGTAAAATAGAAATTGTAGTAATCATTTTATCAGCGATAGGATCTCAAAGTTTCCCAAAATCTGAAACTAAATTTTTCTCTCTAGCAATTTTACCATCGTAATAATCAGTAATCATAGCTCCAATGAAAATAATCAATATAAAGAATAAAAACACAGTTAATGCTATTCTATATGAATTAGTCGAAATAAATGTAGATACTGAATTTTTTTCAGATAGAATTTGCATTAAGTATGCTAATAACGAAAATACAAATAATGGTATTGCAAGTAATAATCTAGTAATTGTTAGTTTATTTGGCAAATTCATTTCTTTGAATTTAGTTAAATAATTTGTTTTCATAGTATTTTAAAACCCTTTCTTCAAAATCATTCAATTTATCTTGATCATAAGAATCTTTATTTTGTTCAAAAAGTTTTTCAATTTCAATAATTGAATCATTACATTTTTTAGTTCAGTTATTACTTTTATTATCTTTAAGTGTGATGATGTGATTAACGTATTTTTTGTAATCAACATTAAATAAAATTAAATCTTTAAAATACTGTTCGCTAAGTAAATCGGTAATTATGCTTTGAGTTGTATTGGTCAAAGTACCCATATTGTATTTACCAATACTTACTGTAAACTCACTTAAATACTTTTCATTTGTTTTGATAATGTAGTGCATTTTAGCAAGTGATTCATTATATTCCTCTTTAGATTTAATCTCTAATTCTAGTGCTTGTTTTTTGAGTTTCTTTTTATCTATTTGTCCTTTGATGTATGAGTAAGAAATCCATCCGATAAAAATTACACCCACAACAGCAAAAATAATTCATGAAACTGGTGTGTTGAATACATCAGCAAGTCCGCCTTTAGAACTTGTTGTTTCAAATGATTTTATTAATTGCACACGTCCTCCTAATATTAATAATATTAATTTTAAACTAATTTTAATAAAAACATAATAATCCATTATAAACTGTGTTTTTTATGAAAAAAACTTTAGATTGATTCAATATAAATTTTTACTTAAATTTATTTGAAAAATGTTTAAATGCTATATAATATTAAAGCAAACATGGGGGGATAGCAAAGCGGCCAAATGCGGGTGGCTGTAACCCACTTTCTTAGGATTCGGGGGTTCGAATCCCTCTCCCCCCACCATATTGTCCCATCGCCAAGCGGTAAGGCAACGGGTTTTGGTTCCGTCATGCGTTAGTTCGAATCTAACTGGGACAGCCATATCACCATCGAATGGTGATTTTTATTTTAAAAATTACAGAGTTCAATTCTCTGTAATTTTGTTTTTTCATTATGTTTAAGATTAAATTTTTAAGTATGAATATTTTGATTATTCGATCCTTTAGCATTATTATACTTATAGTAATTAATGTTATTTCAGTTGATATTATTTTTAACTGTTGTTTAATAGCATTAAAATTATATGTCTATTAATTTTTATTTATTTTCTAAGTGATAATTTTAAATATTTTTCTTTATATTTAGTGAGTTTTTCCACGTTATTAATAGTATTTTTAGCAAGATATACAATTATATTTTTAATAAGTGTTGAAATAATTCAAATTCAATTTGTAATTACAGATGCAGTTCATAAAATAATTCTAAAAATGTCATAAGTTGAATTTATGGAAAATAAAGTTCTTCAATTTTTAATATCACTTCCTATGCTTGTTAAAATTCAAATTACACACATAACAATTAATAAAATTACATTTCTCTTACTTTTAACGTAATTCGAAAATGATTCATTGGTACTAATCGAACTATTTAATATTTCTTCATCATTGTCACATTTTTTATTGCTATTGAATGTTAAAAATTTTCATAATTTAAATACTAAACCACTATTTTTACCTCTTTGTATCATGGTCAATAAACAAACTTGTATCAAAATTAATCATATTAATATTATAAAGTTAATTGCATGTGCGACAACAAGCGCAAGCCATGTTTTTATCGGTTGATTAAAATCAATTTTATTGCTAATTAAACTTAAAATTAAGGTTAATATAAATATTATTAATAGAACAAAAATAAATATTAATTTTAATATTGTTGCCTTTTTATCTTTAGTTAAAAACATTTTTCTCCCTATTAAATCTTCAAATATTACTTATTTAAATTATATTTTATTAAGTATACGTTTCATAATATTTTCATATTAGCAATAATTAGAATTTAAAATACAAAGATAAAACAGGTGTAAAAAAATAAACCAGAATACAAAAGTAGATGAATAATGTTAACTTTTTTGTATTTTAGTTTTAAGTTTTTATTTAAATATTTTTATAATGTTTTACTTTGAAATTAAGTAGTATTCTTTTACATATTTGATAATTTTCATTTTTTTATATTATTAAATTTCAAATTTGAATAAATATAATATTTCTTTATTTTTTCAATTTTAGAGGTTGTATTGATGTTTTCTTTGGCTATTATTAATGTTATTAATTTATTTATTTTCTTAATTGTTAATAATCAAAAAACAAATGATAAAATAAAAAGAATTAAATAAATAGGCATTTCAAAACTTAAAATAATAAGAAAAACTGTAGTGGGACTTAATCATAGTGTAAAAAACAGAATAAATAAAACAACTTTTGCTATTAAAAATTTTTGATTTTGTACAAATTTCTTAAAATTATCAGTTAAATATAGATTTGAAAACTCTTCATTACCTAGTATGATTTTATTTCTTTTACTACGAATAACAAGTCTAATATTAATAAAAGTTCTAAAACTAAATCAAGCTATAGCTGAAGCTAAAATTAGTACTAAAAACAAATTTGCTCAAAATTGGTTAGCGTTGTATTCATTATTAAAATTTAATTTTAATAATGTAAAAATAATTAAAATTATTGCAGAAATTACTATAATTGGGTAAAAAATTAACTTACTTAGAATAGCCCATTTCACTTGTTTATCATTTGTTATCATTATCAGTATCCTCCAAACTTACTTTAATACATTTTACTTTTAGCATATAAGACAGATTTACAATAAAATTCAGTTACTTGTTTAATTTCCATCTTTGTTCATATAAATCTTTTTGTAATCTTCTAACATTTCTTATTTGTTGATTGTTTCTATAGTTCTGTCCATATTTCTTATTTATGTTTAATATAAATTATTAAACTTATGTATATTTTAATTATATTGAAAAATTTTCACAATAAGAAATGTTTTCATATTTTCTGTATTTGTATGCTTTACAATTCACGAAGTTGTTTTGTAGAGAATGATTTCTTCACACATTTTTTCCAACACCCAAATATTTCCATATCTAAAAAATCAATGTCAAAACAAAAAAACATAGACTTAAATATCTATGTCTTAATTATTATAATTCATCAACTTGAAGTGAAGAACAACTAATTGATACAGGAACTTTTTTACCAAAACTTTCGATTTCAATAACAGCATTTAATGAGTTGTCAGAAATTTCTTGAACAATTCCTCTTTCACCTGTGTAAGGTCCCTCAATAATTTCAACAACATCACCAACCTTAAATGTAACAAAGTATTTACCTTGGTTGAATTCTTCTAAAGCCATTTTTTCACGTTGTAATGATTTTCTAATTTCTCTTTCGGTAACTGGTGTAGGTTTTGCTCCCTTACCTGAAGAACCAATAAGTCCAGTTACATATTGGGTATTACGGATAACAAATCAAGCTCTATCGGTCATGTCCATTTTAATAAAAATATAACCAGGATACATATTTACTCATTTGATCTTGTAATCCTTACCTTCTCTTTTTTTCTCTAATTCTTTTGGAGTTAAAACAGGTTTTTGAAAAATCTTAAAAGGTCCGTTTTCTGTAGCTTCAGGGTCAAAGTCCCCATCAACTTGCTCAGCTATAATACGATTAGCTAAAGCTTCAACTACAACATTTTCTTTTCCTGAAATTGTTGAAATCATGTATCAATTCATTTTTCTCATAAATTCTCCTATTCTAAATTCCAATACCAAAGTAATTTCATAAGTAAGTAAAGGCAATTGAAACAGCAAATGCAAAAATCATAAATACTGTACTAAAAATAATAATTTGAGTCATTGAAGAAATATTTTTAGATTTATCAGGTCATCTAACTCTTTTGATTTCCTTAATTGTTTTTCTAAAAAGATATTTCTTATTTCTAGTTTTCTTTACTTTTGTTTCATTTTGTTGCTGTTTTTTCATATTATTTCTCTTCTCTGTGCTCTGTATGTGTCTTGCAATTTGGACAATGTTTGTTGATTACAACACGTTCATCATTACCATTGCTTTTGTTGGTTTGGTAATTTTTTCGTCTACAAATTGAACAAGAAAGTGTAATTTTTTGTTTGCTCATATGTTATTTAATTATATAAAAAATAACTCATTATGTATTTTTATTTTGAGTCGTTTTGGATATAAAAATTCAAAAACTATCTAATTGTATCTAAAGAGTAAATTAACTCAGTTTTTGTTGCCATTTTGGCTAAAGTGTCAAGTTCTTTTTTAATTTCTTCTTTTTTCTCAAAATTTTCAGAATCATTTTGAGAACTTCATCTTTCAAGAACAATTATTTCTTTAGTTTGGTTGAGTCCATATTCAAAAGATAAATTTTGTGTTTCCATTCTCGCTTTTTTAACAAAAACGTATAAATAGTCAACAAAACCTTTTAATTTTTCCTCTTTTACAATATATTTAGTAGCTTTAGAGTATATCATTTAGTCTCCTATTTTAATCTTTCAAAGAAAATAAATTTTCTTTCCGTATGTATATTATCAAATTTAGAGAAATTTTCAATGTTTTTAAGTGAAAATTCTATATTATCAAGTTGTTGTGAAACTTCGTGGATTTTTTCTGGTAACACAACCGAAAGATATGTTGAAACTGCATAAATTCCATTTAAAAGTCTAACAAGCACCTTTTCTAATTCAACTTTTTCTTCCTTAAGTGTTCAAGGTTTAGTTAAATCAATGTATTTATTCAAATCACTTGAAAGTTCAATTGCAACCTTAAGCGCTTTGTCGATTTCCAATTCATCAAAATATTGGATGTATTTACTTTTGCTTTGAATTATTTTATCTTCAATTTCATTGTGAATTTCTTCGTCAACTTTGTTGTATTTAAGCGGTTTATCAAACGAATTAGAAATCATGGTTAAAGTACGAGAAACTAGATTTCCGTAATTATTAATTAAATCAGCATTGATAACATCTTTAAATCTTTGTTCATCATAAACACCATCTTCACCTAGGGCGATTTGACTAGTGAAGTAATATTTAATCATTTCGTGGTGATATTTACTTAGAAGATCATATGGATCAATAACGTTATTTTTTGATTTACTCATTTTTCCTGTTGGAGTAACGATTCATCCATGACTTTGAATCTTACTTGGTTGACGTAGATTTAAACCTTTAATAAAAATTGGTCAGTATACAAAGTGAAATCTTGCAATTTCCTTACCAAGAAGATGTATGATTTCATCTCCATTATTTCAGAATTTATTAAATTCTTTGCTAGAATTTTCAAAATCAAAACCAATAGCAGTAATGTAGCTGCATAAAGCATCTAGTCATACATAAATAGTGTGTTTTGGATCCTTATTTGACTTAATTCCTCAGTCTACATTAGTTCTAGTAACTGAAAGATTATTAAGATTTTTTAAGAAGTTATTTTTCATTTCATTAACTGATTTTTTAGGAGCTAAAAATTCAGGGTTTTGTTCTATATAATCAATAATTCATTGGTTAAATTGGTTCATCTTAAAGAAATAACTTTCTTCTGAAACATTAATTAATTTATGTCCACTTTCAGGGTGATAATAATTACCATCTTCTTTAAGAACTGCTTGAGTTGGAGTTAGAAATTCTTCATCACTAACTGAGTATAAACCATCATATTTATCTTTGTAAATTAGTCCTTGTTTAACAAAAAAGTCAAAAATTTTATTAACCACTTCTTCATGTTTTTTGTTAGTTGTTCTGATAAAACCTATATCAATTTTAAAATCATTTCAAAGTTTTCTGAATAACTCTGATTTTTGATCAACAAATTCTTGTGGACTTAGTTTTTGTTCCAGAGCCTTTTCATAAATTTTTTGACCGTGTTCATCAGAACCAGTGATTAATTTAACGTCATAACCTTGAAGTTTTTTGTAATTAGCAAGAGTTCATGCTACAGTGGTTGTGTAAAGGTGTCCGATGTGTAAATTCCCTGATGCATAGTAAATTGGTGTAGTTATATAGCAAGTTTTTTTATTCATTATTCTCTCCTACTACTTTTGGTTTATACAATTCTTTGATTTCTGGTAAATATTCATGTGAATTTTTATCTTCAGAACTATGTAGATATAAATTTGGTAAGAAGTGAACTCCTCAACCAGCATTCATTCTACCCTCAATTAAGACTAGTTTAGGTTTATCTTGAATTCTAGGGATAATAAATTGAACTCTTTTTGGTTCTATGTTATAGTTTCGCATGTACTGAAAACAATCAACAAGTCTTTCGACAGGAATAACTAAATTTAAATATCCTTTTTGTTCTAATAATTTCGAAGAACCTTTAATAATTTGTTCTAAATTAAGATGTATTTCATGTGTAGCAATTAATTTCTCGACAGAAATTTTACTGCTAGCTTTAGTTTTATCATATGGATAAAAAGGAGGGTTACATACTATAATTTGGAATTTTTTGTTAACAGTTTTATTTCATTCTTTTCAAAAAACATTGAAATCTTGATTTACAACATTTATTTGTTCTTCCATATTGTTTTTGGCAATATTAATTTTAGCTAATTCACAAGCCTTAGATTGAATTTCTAAGGCTGTAATTTGCATATTTTTATGTCTTGCTGCCAAAAAAATTGATAAAGCGCCATTATTAGTTCCTATTTCAAGCAGATTAGAAGTTTTATTGTTTAATTGAACAAAGTTTCCTAATAAGATAGTGTCAACGGAATAATTAAACATAGTTTTATCTTGGTAAACATATAAATTTGAATCAAAACCTAGTGAATTAATTTCTCAATTTTTGTCAATATTTGTCATTTTAATTCTTTCTTATTTGTTCACTCTTTACACTTCTAAAGTTCTTTTTATTTTTCTCATTATTCAAGAATTCAGCATAAAATTCCTCTAAAACTGCATCAACTTTACCTTCAACTAAGTCAACTCCAGTAACTACAACGTCAACAAATTGTCCAATTTTGAATTTTCTGTTGCTTGATGCAATAACAGTCATAGTTTCATTTGCTTCATATTCACCATCAAGTAAGGTGCTCTTATGAATTAAAGCATCGGTTTTATTAGGAAATTCAATAAACATTCCAAATTTAGTAACACTAATAATTTGTGCATGGAATTTTTGACCAATTTTATTTTTGAAGTATTCAGCATAGAAAAGATCATTAGAATTACGTTCAATGTCAATGCTAGATTGTTCCATTGAAGAGTTTTGATTTGCAATACCTTCAATTATTTCATTGAAATGACTTAATTTTTCAGTATTTTTGTTAAATACTAATTCTCTTAAAATTCTGTGAATCATTAAATCTGGATATCTACGAATTGGACTTGTAAAGTGGCAATAAAATTTACTTGCTAACCCAAAGTGTCCAATATTAATTGAAGTATATTTTGCTTTTTGCATTGTTCTTAAGAATAAAAGTTTAATAAATTCATCGTATTTATATTCTTTAATTTCAGTAGCAATTTGAGCAAATTTAATTGGATCTAAAATTCCTTGTGGTTTTTTAAATGGAATGTCTAAAACAGATAAAACATTTTCTAAATTTGTGAGTTTTTCATCATCTGGTGCATCGTGAACACGGTACATTACCGGTAATTTTCTTTTAGTCAAAAATTCCGCAACTTGTTCATTAGCACGTACCATGAAATCTTCAATTAGTACTTCAGAAACACCTCTTTCAGCAACAATAATATCCTTAACTGTACCATCTTCATTTAAATAAATTTTAGGTTCATCAATTTCAAAATCGATATAACCTTGATTTGTTTTATACTCATGTAAAATTTTTGATAACTCATATGAAAGATTAATCATATCAGTTAATTTTTGATCATTATTCAATAAATCTTGTTGCTCCAAGAATTTATTAACTTGTTTGTAAGTTAGTCGATATTTACTTTGAATTATTGAAGGAAAAATTTCAGTTTTGATGTTATTTCCTTTATCATCAATTTCCATTAATGCACTAATTGCAAATCTGTCTTCATGAGGATTCAATGAACAAATTCCATTAGAAAGTTCAAAAGGTAACATAGGGATAACTCTATCAGCTAGATAAATGCTTGTTCCTCTTTTTAAGGCTTCTTTGTCTATTTCAGAGTTTTCAGTTACATAATATGAAACATCAGCGATGTGAACTCCAAGTAAAAAGTTCCCGTTTTCTAATTTTTTAACATTTATAGCATCGTCAAAATCTTTAGTATCATCACCATCAATAGTAACGATTAGTTCATTTCTTAAGTCAACTCTTCCATCAAGATTTTCATTTTCGATTGATCGTGGAATTTCTTTTAATTCAGGAGTCATATTTGAATTAAACTCCTTCGGTACCTTAACTTTTTCTAAAAAAGCTTTAAAAAAGACTTTTGGGTCTGTTTTATTTGTGATAATTTCTTCAATGGTTACATAAATAAATTCATTTTGAATTCTTGACACTTTAGCAACTACTAAATCATTAATTTTGGCATTAACCTTAAGATCATTAATACGATATTTAGCATTGTTAAATTTATTATCAAGTGGTTTAAAATCAACAAATGAATTTTTCGAAACTAAAAAACCGATTAATTCAGTTGTTTTACGTTCAATAATTTTGGTTATTACACCAAAAGTTTTTTCTTTAGTTTTGTCTTCGTAAAATACTTTAACATGAACTAAATCATCGTGCATTGCTGTATTAAAGAAATATTTCGCAACAAAACAATTTCTGAGTTCTTCAACTGGTATCAATTCATCTTCATTTAATTCAGTAACAAAACCAAATTTTCCTGAATTATTGATTTTTAATATACCATCAAACTCATCATGTAAAATCGGACTGTAATATTCACCATCTCAATTTTTAAATACTTTATGTTCATTTTCAAGTTCAATTAAGGAAATGCTCACATTTTTATTTTCATTAGGCAATAACTTTAATTTCCTTACAAGTTGAACAAAATTTATAGGTCCGAATTTGTTAATTACATCAAAAATTTCAGTTTTAATATTTTTTTTATCCATAAAACTATAAGAAAACTCTAATTAAAACGCTTGCTAAAAGTAAAAGAATACCAAAAGCAAACATTGAATATTTAAGAATTTTCTTAAATCCTCTCTCCTTTGATGTTTTAAATAACTCTAAATCTCCAGAACCAACTAAAGCTCCAGAAAAGGCATTAGAATCAGGCGACATAATAAATGAAATTATTATGATGATCACTGAAATAATTAATAAAACGATAGTTAAAATTAACATTTTCCTCCCCTTTAAGTATTTTTAAATTTTACACTTTTTTAGTCATATCTAAATTACTTATTTATTTATATTATATATAAGACTCTTTATTTAAAATTTAGTATTTTTGTGTTTTCTTCAGGTTGTATTAGTTTGTTAATTTAGTTCACGAATAAAAAGTGTGTCTAGACACAGAAATTATTCGTGAATGAATAAAATGAAGTTGACGTTTTTTAAAAAGATAGTTTTAATAATAAATTAACATATATAATTTTAATAATTAAGGTTGAGGAATATGGATAATACAAATAATACAAAGTGAATTAATAAGTTTCATAGAACAAAATATTTGATTTGAGTTCATTTCGCAGTTTCATTAATTATTTCAATTTTATATGTTTATTTTTTCATTGAATTAAGAATAAATAATAAAGATTTAACGTCTAAAATTACATTTATATTAATATCTACTATAATTGTTTTTGTTTTTATTATTTCACATATATTTTTGACTATATATTGTTTATTACTTTTTAATTGGTTTGTTTCTGTTTGTTATTTTTTCAGTATGTTAATTCCGTTTTCGTTTATTATTTCTGATATTTATATATATTTGAGAGCAAATGAAGAATCAAAGATCTTGAAAGAAAATTTTTTCAATATTACAACTCAAAATTCTGTCTTATCAATTTCAAATAAGAAACTTCATGAAGATTTATCAACACATAAAAAATTAAGTGATAATTTGAATTCAAAAATTGCTGAATTAAACAATGATATAGATGATCTAATAAACGAAAACAAAAATTATAAATTAAATTATGAAAGAGAAATCTCTGAAAAGAACAAAATAATTAACTATCTCAAAAATGTATTGAATAGTAAAACCAAGAACAATGATAGTGTCTCTAACCTTAATAAAGGGATTGCGTATGAACATCAAATACTAAATACATATGATCCAAAAAAGTGAACTGCCTATTGAAATGGTTTACAAGGAAAGAATGATAATGGAATTGACTTGATAATGTGAGAAAATAATGGCAAATCTGTTCATTTAATACAATGTAAAAATCATAGATCAACTAAACCTTGTCAAAATGATTTGAATAATTTTTTTGTAATGTGTGAAGTGTGATTTGAAAACGAAAAAGAAAAATGCAAAATTTTTGACCGCCACATTAAAAAGATTTTTATATCTAACCTTGAACCTACAGAACAATTTAAAAAAATGTTAGAAGAATCGAAAAAAATTACAGTAAATAAAGATATCGAATTTAAAAAAATACTTTGAGATGATAAAAAATATTGTCCTTGCATTAATCAAAAGAAAAATTTTAAACAATTAAAGAAAATAGTATATAAATTTAATGAAGAAAAGAAAAGAATCGATCATCTAGAATTGCTAGAATTATAAGTTTAAACTAGGAAACAATTGTTATATGAATAATTTGAATATTGACAAAGGATTTGTTAAAATATAAATGTGTGATTATTGGAATATTTTATTTCAATGGATAAGTGGCACAACCGACTTGCGAGCATTGCCACACGTTAATAAAATTAAGGTTGCTTTCTTATAGAGATGGGGGGCTGTTGTGAGCGAATGAACCCATCATTTTTTTTAAAAAAATATGAATTATGAATAATAAAGAATTTGTTTTGTATGTAAAATTACTTAGAGAAATTCTAGAAAAATTTTATAGTAATGAAGGTCACAAAAAGATAAATACATATTGAAAATCTAATAGTCTTAATAAAGATATACTTATAAAAATTAAAATAGATAATATTCCTCATATGTTAGGAATCCACTATTGAAAGCAACTAAAGAATGTAAATAATTTTAATTTTTCTTATCTGCAAATATTCATTAAAGAAATTATTAGTGGGAAGTCAAAATATGATGATTTACTTAAATTAATGATTAATAATTTTAATAAATTAAGTAAAGATATTGTTAAGAAATATAAGTCTGTAGATTTTTTTTTTTTTTTTTGATTTTTTAGTGGAAAGAATTATTATTTTTGTGAATTTCATTAGTGGTATTCTAAATAATTCTCTAAATGAAATTGAATTATATTATAATGACGATAACAGTTTCTTTATGTGCATACCTAAAATAAAGTTGAGTGAAAATAAAAAATTTAATGTAAATTTTGAGCTATGTAGAATTTCATCGCAAAGTTTTACTTATGAAACTTACATAATCAAGTCGATAAAGGTTGTTAAACAAAAAAGAAAAAATCTAAATAAATCAGAATTGAAGTTAAAAGGTATATTTCCTAAAATTTAGTTATCACAAAAAAGAAATTTAGCCGACTTCTCAGTCGACTTTTTGTTTAATTTTTTTTCATTTAATTTAGTTTTTATAAAACTAACAAAAAACTTTTATTAATATAAAATTTAAATATGAAAAATAATAGCTTAAAATTTGCCTCAATTGATATTGGTGGTACAAATACAAGATTTGCGATTTTTGAGAATGATAAAATCATTAAAAAAATAAAATTCTCAACTAATCAAAATGATTATAAAGAAACCTTAGGTAAAATTTGTAACTTGCTTGATGAGCATAATATTTCTGGAGTTGGTTTATGCATTCCTGGACCTGCGGATTATGAAAATGGAATAATTTTAACTAGTCCTAATTTACAGGGTTGAAATGGAAAAGATATCAAAAAATATATACTAGAAAATTCAAAAGTACTTGAAATTGCTTTTGAAAATGATGCTAATGTTATGGCACTTTCAAATCATGTTGAGTTTAACCAAGGTGAAAAAGATATAACTCAATTTTTCACTATTTCAACTGGTTTAGGAGCTGGTTTAGTTATAAATAATAAGATCTTTACTGGTTCAAAATACTTAGCACAAGAAATAGCTAGAGCTCCAATCGCTCCTATTTCTGAACCTGGATTTCATTTACCAGAATATTCACTTGAATTATTTTGTTCAGGAACTGGATTTGCTCTTAGATATGAAAAAGCTACAAATATTAAAAAGTCAACTAAAGAAATTTGTGAAGCTTATTTAGCAAAAAACGACAGTGTTGCCTATAAAATAATTTCAGAAGGAATTGAAGTTCTGGCAAGATTAATTTCAATTTCGATAGCTTTTGTAAATCCAAATTTAATTTCTTTTGGTGGTTCGGTTACTGAATTTAATAAATGATTTGTTGAAGAAGCAATTCAAAGAGCAAAAAGTTGAACTGAAGAAAATCAATTTAATTCAGTTAGATTCGTATTTGACAAAAATGGCGATGATTCAGCATTATTTGGTTTAAATTATTTAATTAAATCTAAATTTGCTGAAAATAAGAGAGGTTAGTATGATGAGAAAATTGTTTGTTCAAGAAAAGTTTCTTAAAAAAATTAAAGAAGGTAAAAAGACCATCGAAATGCGTCTAAATGATCCTCGTAGACATAGTTTAAAAGTTGGAATGGTTCTTAAACTTGAAAATATCGAAGACAATAAAGATACTCAATTAATTGAAATCACAAAAATTCACAAATATAAAAATTTTGATGAATTATATAAAAATGAAGATCCAATTTTACTTGGTTATGAAAGTGCTGAAGAGGCTAATCCTGATGATATGCTTTACTTTTATTCAGCTGAAAAACAAGATGAATGAGGTGTGTTAGCAATTCATTTTAATGTAGTAAATTTTAGTTTTGATTTAGTAGATACTTTTGTTTTTGATATGGATGGGACTAGCTTAAACTCTAAAGGTGAGGTAAGTAAAGAAAATTCAGAAGCTTTTGCAAAACTTAAAAGTTTGAATAAAAATATTATCGTTGCTACAGGACGTCCACATTATACTGCTTTCGACTGACTACCACACATAGGAACAGATTTACCGATAATTAGTGGTAATGGGTCAATGATTTATGATCATAAAAATCACAAAATGTTGCATTTTGAATCAATTCCAAAAGATGAAGCTAAATTGATTTACAGATTTTTATATGAATTGGAATATGAATTTTTAGTTTATACAACCGTAGGTATTTTCGGGAATAATACAAATAAAACAGATTTCTTTGAAAGAGCAAATTATAAAAATAGAATCCCAGAGCTTTATCAAGAAGGTTATTTTATGGATGAATTGGATAATTATGATGTAACTAAATTCTTAATTATTACAACAAGTAATTCACAAAAAATATTAAATTCAGTTTTTGATTTTGTAAGTGAATGTAAAGAGTCATACATTGTTCAATCTCAATGAAATATGGTTGATATTCAAAGTAAAAAAGCATCTAAAGGTAATGGATTAAAATTCTTACTCAAAGAATTAAATCTAGATATTAATAGAACAATTTCATTTGGTGATGCTGACAATGATATTAGTAATTTTGACGTTACTAAATTCTCGGTAGCAATGAAAGAAGCCTCAAGTGAAGTTAAAAATGCAGCTGTTCTACAAGCTAAAAGTAATGATGAAGCCTGAGTTAGTGACTTCATTGAAAAATATTCTAGTATAAATTTAAAAAACTAGTAAATAATATAAATAGTTGCAAAATTGTAAATGGGAATGATGTTCTCCCTGTTGAATTAAACAAACCGCATTTTAATGCTGATGACGTCTACGACTTTTTTGTCGTAGATGTTTTTATTTTAAGGAGTAAAAATGAGTGGATTTATATTTTCGTTAGGATTAATAATTCTTCTGGGGTTTATAATCGGTTGATTTCTATCAAAAATTAAAATTCCTGGACTAGCAGGTATGATATTGTTTGGAATTGTTGTTGGTCCATATGTCTTAAATTTAATTAGTGAACAAATGTTAAACCTTTCAGATCAGCTTAGACAGATGGCGCTGGTGATTATTTTAACTAGAAGTGGATTGAATTTAGATGTTAAAAAATTACTAAAAATTGGTCATAGTGCAATTCTGATGTGCTTTTTACCAGCAACTTTTGAAATAGTATCAGTAACTCTTGTGGGACATTATTTATTAAATATAAGTTTTATTCAATCTGCTATGCTTGGAGCAGTATTGGCTGCAGTTTCGCCCGCAGTTGTCTCACCAAGAATGATTAATTTAATAAATAAAAGCATCGGTACATCTAAACAAATACCACAAGTAATTCTTGCTGGTGCTTCTTTTGATGACATTTATGTAATAGTTCTTTTTTATTGTTTTTTAAATATTGCAACTAGCAATAATTTTTCAGCTCTAAGTTTATTAAAAATTCCGACCAGTTTAATTACTGGAATAGTTATTGGTATAGTCTTTGGTTTCTTTGTTGGTAAATTATTTAAGTTTTTAGTAAGTGAAACTATATTTAAAGTAATCTTAATTTTCGGATTAAATGTCTTGTTTTTATATTTTGAGTACTTAATTAGTTCGGCAAATTTGAGTTTTTTTAGTTATAATGCTCTTATTTCAGTTTTAGTTTTTAATATAATGATATTTATAATAAATATAGAAGGAGTTAAAGAAATTAGTAATACTTTCAATAATTTATGAATAGTTTTTGAAATTATTCTATTTGTTTTAGTTGGGGCTAAATTAAAAATTAAAACATTAAATTCAAATGCATTGCAAATCTTATTAACGATATTTATTGGTTTGATTTTTAGAGCAATAGCAGTTTATTTATGTTTTATTAAAACAAATCTAAATTTCAAAGAAAAAATGTTTTGTGTATTATCATTTATGCCAAAAGCAACTGTACAAGCTTCAATAGGTACTGTTGCTCAAAGTAATGGAGTTGATCCAGATGGTATCATTTTATCTACATCAATTTTAAGTATTTTATTAACTGCACCTATTTTTGCATTTTTAATAGATATTAGTTATAAAAAGTTATTATTAACCAATAAAAACTAAGCAAATAAAATTTAAAATATAAATAATAAATATACAAAAAATTTCAATATATTAAAAATAGTGTAGAATTAAAGAACATTTACATTAATATTTATTACATGTAAATTAATAATTTATGTGCAGTTTTTTACCATTGCTATGTTTTTTATTTAAAAAAATTTTTATGGTATAATTCTAAAGCATTTAAAAAATACACTTATTGAATTTAAAATTAACGTAAAAGGAGAAGCTATGAGACAAACTACAATAGTTAATAAAGAAAAAGCTGATAAAAAGTGATTTGTAATTGATGCTGAAGGTCAAGTTCTTGGACGTTTAGCAGCTCAAGTTGCTACAATTTTAAGAGGAAAAAACAAACCAACATTCACACCTAATGCTGATATGGGTGATTATGTTATTGTTGTAAACGCTGAAAAAGTTGTTTTAACAGCCAAAAAAGAAGATGATAAAGTTTACTACTCACACTCAGGATATATGGGTGGATTAAAATCAATTACTGCAGCTAAATTAAGAGCTAAAAAACCAACAGCATTAGTTGAAAAAGCAGTTCACGGAATGATTCCACACACTAAATTAGGTGACAAACAACGTCGTAATCTATTTGTTTACGCAGGACCAGAACACAAACATGAAGCACAACAACCAGTTAGAATTGAGGTTAAATAATTATGGCTAAATCATTAGAATATCGTGGATTAGGAAGAAGAAAATCTTCAGTAGCTCGTGTTATTTTAAGACCAGGAAAAGGTAAATTTGTTATTAATGGTCGTGAAGCTTTAGAATATTTAACATCTGAGTTATACTTAAAAGATGCTAATCAACCATTTGTTTTCACAGAAACAGTTGGACAATTTGATGTTAGTGTTAAAGTTGCTGGTGGTGGTTTAAATGGTCAAGCTGGTGCTATTCGTCTTGGTGTTGCTAGAGCGTTACTTGAAGCTAGCGAAGATTACCGTGGAAAATTAAAAGCTGCTGGTATGTTAACAAGAGATGCACGTGCTAAAGAACGTAAAAAACCAGGTCTTCGTGCAGCTCGTCGTGCAAGACAATTCTCTAAACGTTAATTTTCAAATAATTTTATATCTATTTTCCATTTTTATGGTATAATAGATATACATTTGCGAGCGTAGCTCAGCTGGTTAGAGCACACGACTGATAATCGTGAGGTCGATGGTTCAAGTCCATTCGTTCGCACCATTTCATTAAGTTGACCAAAATAGCCATCTAGCTATTTTTTTTATTTCCAGTTTTTCCACAATTTGTAAAAATGTAAAAATAATATATAATTTTTAAACATTTACACAAAAAGGAGAAAAAATGAACCAAGAAAATATTAAAAAAGATCGTTTTTTATTTGCAATAGACCTTGATGGAACTACTCTACAATCAAGCGAGACGTGTGAAATTCACGATCAAACACTTGCTGCTATTAAAAGAGCAAGAGATGAAGGACACGTTGTATGTATCTTAACTGGAAGACCTTGAAGAAGTACTAAATTTATTTATGAAGAATTAGGTTTAGATACAGTAGTTGGAAACTATAATGGAGCTCACATTCACCATCCACATGATGATTCATTTATACCTTATGTAAAATATCTAAATCTCAACGAAGCTTTATATATTTTAGGAGATGAGAAAGTTAAAAATGAAGTTACAAACATCGCATTCGAAGGACCGGACTGAGTACAACTCCAAACACGTGATGAAACATTAGAAAAAGTTTTTGGGTTTACTTCGACAACTAAATTTAGAGAAGGAATAAACTTACACAAAATTCCTTTAATGCCTACTGGAATTATATTTGACGTTAAAAAATCAACAAATCCCGAAGAACTTAGAACTTATTTAAAAACACGTTATGGTGATCTTGCTGAATTCTCATATTGATGAAAAGGAGATGGACTTTCACCCGTTTTTGATATGACCAATATAACTTCAAATAAAGGTAAAGCCTTGAGCATGCTAATTAGATATTATGATATTGACATCAAAAACACAATTGCGATTGGAGATGGTTTTAATGATGTTCCTATGTTTAAGGTGGCTAATGTTTCAGTCGCTATGAATAATGCTGAAAAAAGTGTTAAAAAATATGCAACTATCAGAATTGATAAAACTAACAAAGAAGGTGGAGTTGGTTGATATATTAATAAGTTTTTAGATAATCCAGAAAAAGAAATTAAAAGAAGTATGGACAGAAAATTAAAAATGAACAACCCAATGATAGAAGACTAATGAAATATTACGATTCAATTAATAATGTAAATTTAGATAAAGATTATATTATAGGAATTGATGAAACAGGAGTTGGAGACTATTTTACGCCACTAATTTCTTGTGCCACTTATGTTCCGAAAGAAAATATTGATAAATTAAAGAAACTAGGTGTAAAAGATTCAAAAAAAATAAGTGATATTCAAATAATTAAGCTGGCTCCACAAATTTTAAGTCTAGTTAAATTTAGTGTTTATAAACTTTCGCAAAATGGTTATAATTCACTAACTAAAAAATATAATGTAAATGAATTGAAATTTTTCACCCATATCAAAGCAACTAATTTACTTTTAGCTAAATTGAACATTAAACCAGATTTAATAATAATAGATAAATATTCGACAACAAATTCAATATTAAAATATCATAATGAGATTATGATTAATAATAATTGAGCTGAACTAGAAGATGTCGATTCTGACGTTTTATTAATTACAAAAGCAGAAGGTATTCATATTTCAGTAGCTGCTTCCTCCATAATAGCAAGATATAAGTTACTTGAATATATGAAAGAGCAAGAAAATGAATGGAATTTTGCATTTCCTTTGGGTGCTAGCGAAGAAGTAAAGATGAAAGTTAAAGAATTTGTTCAAATATATGGTGAAAAAAACTTAAGAAATGTATGTAAATTAAACTTTAAGATTTAGAGCGTAATGGCTCTTTTTCTTATTAAAAGAAAAATCAACACATAGTTGATTTAACCTATTCTAGTATATAAAGTGTATCATTCTGGTAACGTTCAAGCAGTTTCAAACTTATTTAATATTACAAATGTAAGCAAAATGATAATGATCATTAAAACGGTGAAGTCAATTCAAGTAATTTTTAATATTCTATAATTTGTTCTTTTTGCGTAAGGATCATACCCTCTAGTTTCCATAGCATTACTTAATTCTTCAGCTTTATTAAATGCCGAAACGAAAATTGGGATAATTAATGTAGTCATTGAAACAACTTTTTCTTTCAACTTACCGTTTTTAAAGTCTACACCACGGCTTGATTGGGCTTTCATAATTCTATTTGCTTCATCAAGTAGTGTTGGGATAAATCTTAAAGCGATGGAAATAATCATTGCAAAAATATGAACTTTAATGCCAATAAATTTTAGTGGATATAATAATCCTTCGATACCTTTTGTTAATAAAACCGGTTTAGTTGTGTTAGTCAAAAGGGAAGTTAGTAAAATCATTATATAAACTCTTATAAATAGCGAAATAGAAAGAGTGATTGTTTCGTAAGTTATAGCAACACCCTTTGCAGGTCAAATTAAAACTTTAAAGTCAGGGTATTTAGTAATAATGTCATTAAATTCTCAATCATTTGTTATTTCATTAAAGTTTCCTGATTTTGCATATCTGATTGAATAGATATTAATTACAAAAATAAATATAGAAATTATAAAAGGTAATTTTACTAATTTGATCGTTGATCAAATTCTTTTGTTAGCGATCATAAAAACTAAAACAACTGGAATTGTTAAAACTACTAGGTCGATCAAATAGCTTGAAATAAATAACAAAATAAAATAAAGTATTAAAAATAATATTTTTATTCTTGGGTCAATTTTGTGCATAAAGGAATTACCTGGAATGTAACGACCAAAGAGGCTATTCATATTTACCTCCATTTAAATAATCAGCCAGTTGTTGAAGATTTCTAACTTTAGGAACTTTTATTCCCACTTCCTCTAATTTATCTATAAATTGAAATAATTTAGGTGGTTGCATGAAGTTTTCTAAAAGAAATTTAGTATCTCTTAATACGTCATATGTGTCACCATCACGAACAATTTTTCCAGACTTAAATAAAATACATCTTTTAGAGTGATTTAAAATATTATCCATATCATGCGATACATTTACAATTGTTTTTCCCTTTTGGTGTAATTTAGTAAAAATATCTAAAATTTCCTTTACTCCCACCGGATCTAAACCTGCGGTTGGTTCATCAACGACTAAAAAATCTGGTTCCATTGCTAAAATTCCAGCAATTGCAACCCTTCTTTTTTGTCCCCCTGAAAGTTCAAATGGCGATCTATCCATATACTCTTTTGACAACCCTACTAATTCAAGATATTCTTCTGCTTTCTTATATGCTTCTTGTTTCGACATTCCGAAAGAGATTGGACCAAAGGCTATATCGTCAGAAATTTTATCTTTAAATAATTGGTACTCAGCAAATTGAAATACAACTCCAACTCTTTTTCTTAATGATTTTGATTTTTTAACTTGTCTAGACTTAGTTTTAGAATGAACGGTCACAGTATCGATAAATGATACATCTTTTTTTAATTTTTTATCATACTTTGTATTATTAAAAATTCAATCAACAGTTCCTCCATCTGGAAGAAGTAAAGCGTTAAGATGTTCTATAAAAGTTGTTTTACCTGAACCGGTTTGTCCTATAATTCCAACGTATTCACCTTGTTCAATTGTTGTAGAAACACTGTCTAAAGCTTTAAAAACCAAGGGAGTTTTTTTGTTGAAAATATGAGTTAATTCTTTAATTTTAATTTGCATAATTCTTCAATTAACTCCTTTTCATCGTATGTTGGTTGTACTCCATTGATTTTTTGACTCAATTTAAAAATAAAAGGTGAATCGATTTTAGCTAAATCGATAATTTTATTGTTATTTAATATTTCTTTAGGTGAACCTTGAGCAATTAATTGTCCTTCACTAAAAACAAGACAATAATCCGCTAAAATAGCTTCATCCATGTCATGAGTGATTGAAATTAAAGTTTTTTTTCTTGTTGCTTGAAGTTCTTTAATAATTTCTAGAACCATTGTTTTACCTTTTGGATCAAGCATTGATGTTACTTCGTCAAAAATAATTATTTCAGGGTTTAACGCCAAAACTGAAGCAATAGCAACCCTTTGTTTTTGACCACCACTAAGAAATTCAGGTTCTCTATCTAAAAAATTTAACATACCAACTTTTTCGGCATATTTTTCTACAAGTGGTCTCATTTCACTAGTTGGGATCTGATTATTTTCTAATCCAAAAGCGATATCATCTTCAACAGTAGAACCAATAAACTGGCTATCTGGATTTTGAAAAATAATACCCACTTTTTCACGAATTTTCTTTTTATTTTCACGTGAATATTCAATTCCATCAACTCAAACACTTCCACTATTAGGCTTGATTAAAGCAGACATAATTTTAGATAAAGTACTTTTACCTGAACCATTATGTCCTAAAATAGCCACATATTGACCACTTTCAATTTTAAAAGATACATCTTTTAAAACTGGTGGTAGTGAGCTGTTATAACCAAAAGTAACATTTTTTAATTCAATCATAGTTATTATTATACCAATATTATTTAAAGCCACCCTAATTTTAAGAATTGTATTTTGTTATGATATTTTCTTTTATCATAGATTTTATAGGTTCGAAAGTTTTTCTATGCATTTTGGTGTATCCATATTTTTTAATTGCATCCATGTGGCTTTTTGTGCCATAACCATAATTACTTTCTCAATTAAATTCCGGATATTTTTTTGAGTTTTCAATCATGAAGTTATCTCTAGAAACTTTGGCTAAAATACTTGCCGCTGCAATTGTAATTGATTTGCTATCACCTTTAACTAAATTTATTTCTTTAGTTTTATCGGTAGCTAAATTAACTTTTTCAAAATCGGTTAAAATTAAATCTACCTCATCTAAAAAAGGTTTAATAGCTTCCCTCATACCGATTATCGATGCTTGTTTTGGATTTCATTCTTCAACTTTTTCTACATCGATAAAAACTATTTTGTAATATAAACAATCATTAATTATTTGTTGAAAAAGTATTTCTCGTTTGCTTTTAGTTATTTTTTTAGAGTCATTTATTTGACTATTAGAATAATTTTTAGGAAATATTACACTCGCTACAACAAGCGGACCAGCAATACAGCCCCTTCCAACTTCATCTACACCTATTATTGAGTTAAATTCATTTCATAATTCTGTTTCAATTTTATTCATTTACAAATTATTATATTTTACTTTTTAACTATTTTAAAAAATCATATAATTTTTTTACGATTCCGAAAAAAGGAGATATATGAAGCATAAAAAATCAATTCTAACTCTAATACCAATTTCCTTACTAACTCCGTTAATCGCTTCTTCGGTTATTGTTGAACAAAATGTGTCTTACACCGATGCAAATGACACTCATTCATATTATTATAATTCAACAAAATTAAATTTAAATGATTGGATGTCTTCTGTTCCAGGTTGAAAAAAACTCGGAGATTTAAGTATACCAGGAACTCACGATTCTGGTATGTTTGATGGTACTGGTCCTGCATATTTCTTTGGTAGAGCTTGAGCTAAAACTCAATCGCTAAATTGATCTCAACAACTAAAACAAGGAATTAGATTTTTTGATATTAGAGTTAATGATGAGATGTGAATAAAGCATGGAAGTGCATTTGCAAATGGTCAAAGTTTGTCTACTTTTCTAAATGCTATGGTGGATTTTTTAAAGCAACATCCTAAAGAAACTATCATCTTTAGAGTTAAGGATGAAGATATAAGTACACCAAGCAGTCCTAATCTAGATTTTGTTAGAAAAATGAGAGAACGTTTTGAATCTATTTTGTCTAATGAAAAATATCTTCCTTATATGTTTAAAAATACTGAAAAAAGATTAGATCTTAATCCAACATTAGATGAATTAAGGGGGAAAATCTTTGTTTATAATCATATGCATCATAATATTTCACAGGATATTAGATTTGGAACATTGTGAAATAGTCCATTTAACAAAATGTCTGCTCAGGATTTTTATGATTTTGAAGAAGATATAAAATTCGAATTTATAAAGGAATTTATTCAAAGTGCTGAAAAGCAAAAAAGTGGCAATAATATTTATATGAATTTTGTAAGTCGTGCTGCGGGTAAAAGAATTTGAGATACTTCAAGTCCAATGAATAAAAAAGTTTTAAACTATTTAAATACCGAAGCAAAAGATTTTAATAAACTAGGAGTATTAATTTTTGACTACCCAGGAGATTCACTAGTTCATAGAGTTGTGAAATCTAATTATTACATTAGTGATGAAGAAATTTCAAGAGGTGTTTTAGGAAATAACAACACAACTTTTAATATAAATTATGCTTATGATTATACTAATAAAATAAATTTTAGCTCCGATTTTAGTCAAAATACTTATGTTGATTTATATATTGATGGTGTATTAAAACTAAAGAAGTATAGTGTATCAACTAACTCTAAAACAATCACTTTACCTAATTTTGAAAAATTGGTTTATGGTCAAAAAATTAAGATTGAATCGTATAAATTGATACAAGGAAATATTTATTATCCTGAACGCAAGTATAATGTAATAATTTCTGAGAAAATAGTTCAACCATATCCACCCTATATTTCGACAATCGAGACAACTAAAAGTAAAATTATCGATGCTCTTAATAATATCGAAGATTCAAGTATCAAAAATAAAATTAGAGAACTTGTTCAACAACTTTATCTATCTAAATTGGAAGATTTGTATACTAGAAAAATAGCTAATCTTGAAAATATTAATTTAGTAAGCACTATTGGAGCTGAGTCAAATAAATTATTAAATGATATGAGTTCAGTTTCGAGTTTATTGAATAAAGTTGAAATATTTAATGGAAGTTTAAGTTTAATTAATAAAACATTTAATGATCAAATAATAGAACAAATCAAACAAAATACTGAAATTATATTAAAAAATATAAATACGATAGTTCAAAATTCTTTTGACTTTACTAAGTCAAATATTACTTTAGAAAAGTTAAATAATGAATTTGAATTCAATAAAGAGTTTTTTAGCATATTCAAGAAAATTAATAGTAATTGAATAAATATAGAAGAATTTTTTAAAACTAATAACCCTTTCGATTGACTAGATTATTCAAATATTTTTACTTCACTTAAAAACAAACAAAGTGAAATAATTAACCACTTTAATACATCCTTAAGTGATAAAAATGTTTCAAATTTAGAGTCGAATGGCTTTATATTAAATAATAAAATTAAATCTGAATTAGATCATTTTAGAAATGTCATTTTAGTATATGAAAAAGATAAAATTCCTAAACTTTTTAATAATCAAGTAAAGTGAATTCAAAAACTTTTTAATAAATATGCAAACAGCTTAACCTTAGATGTAGGCGTTTTAGGAACAAAAATTGGTAATTTAGTGCTTGTAAAAGAAAAAATCGATAATGTATTTGTTAAATATGATGAGTTGATTGAACAAAGTTGATTTAATAATGTTGATCAAGAATTAATTAATAAATTGAAAATAGATTATTCTGGCTTGAGTGAATTATTTAATGAAAGTTATTTAGAGGAAAATGCTATTAATCCTGATTATATATCTAATAAAATTATTATTTTAAACGAAACTATAGATTCGATTTACCAAAAAAATCTTGAATTCGAAGACTTTAAAAGAAAAGTTATGTCTGATTTAAGGTTAAATAATGGTATTATTAAATATATCAAAGGAAATTATTTAGTTAAACTTGAAAAAACAAGAACTGTTGAAGAAATTAATTCATTAATTAGTGAATGTAATACTTTAAATGCACAAAAATTAGGGTTGTTAAATAACTATAATTTAACTGGTTTTAAAGCTAGTGAATTAATTAAGAATGAACTTTTATTAAGTGTTTCTGAAACTAAATTAAATCAAGCATTACTTGAAAAAGCCAAAAAAATGGAAGATTTAATAATTGAACTCAAATCATTACCACAAAGATGATTAAAAGTTTTGGGCTTAAAACAATTTGAAGAAATAATCATAGAACCATATAATGTTGATCAAAAAATTAAAAATGATTATCAAAAATCAATTAAATTAGTAGTAAAATCAATTAATAATCTTTCTGAAATTGGTACAAATGAAGAATTAACTGAAATAATCAACCAGTATAAGAATTCTGAGGGTGAATTTGTAAAATATGACTATTTTGATAAAAAATTGGAAACGACAAGAAATATTTTAAACATTTCAAATATTAGTAAAAAACAAAAAGATGTATATTCAGCAAATTTAAATAATATTTCATATATAAATGATTTAGTTTTATTTGAAAATAAAATTAATAATTCTAAAATTAAAGTTCAAAAATTAAACGACGTTCCAATTTACAATGAAAATTCTGAATTGAGTGTTAAATTAATTAACTTAAAAGATCAAATAATTGATGATTTAGAGTATGATGATTTCTATAATATTGTTTTAACACCGCTTAATGAAGTTATAACAGAATTAAGAAATAAAGTTAATAGTACGAATAACATCAAAACAAGCTGGAATTATAAAAATGCTGATTCATCTCTTAAAAAAGAGTTTGAATCTAGTCTAGAAAATTCATCCTTATTAGTAAATGAAATTGATATTAACTTAATCAATAACCAACTTAAAATGTTGAATAATTCAATTAATAATCTTAATGGTGATTTTCGTTTCAATGAATTATTAAATCAAGTTTTAAATATTGTTAATAATGAAACCATTTTAAATAATTCAACTCGTAATGATATTATTAAAGTTGCAAAAGAATACCAAGATATTAATGAACTCAGTTATTATAGAAGCAAAGTCGAAAAATTCATAAATAACCTTAATAAATTGAGAGAAATTAAAGATAATAGCTTAAAAGTATTGTCTGATTACAATTATATTGATGCTGATGATGAAAATAAAAATGAATACAATTTAATAATCACAGAAATTGATTCAATTTTAAGTAACCAAAATAATTTTGATGATGAATATTTTAACGACATAATCCAGAAATATAACAAAAGTCATTTGAAATTAAATGGAAATGTTAAATTAATTTTATTTAAGAGAGAAAAAAATGAATATTTAACAAAAAATAACATTACATTATTCATTGATGTGATTGAAAAATTCAAAACAGAATTAAACTCTAAAGATATAGATAATTTAACATCTGCTAATAGTAAATGAAATGAAATTTACAATAAGGTTAACATAATAAGTAGTATTAATCAAACATTAAGTGAATTCAACACAAAATATATGACTGATACTTTTAAGGATAATTTTGTTAATAAAATTAATGCAGAGTATAATGTTGAAGAATTAGATAAAATCTATAATGAATTATTAGAAGTAAAGGAAAAATTTGATGAATTAATTTACGAAATTGAATATGATAAAGATTTTAAAAACACTCAAGATTATGATAAATTAAATCAAAAAGAAAAAGAGAAATACGAAATTGTCTTAACAAATTCTATAGAATATCTTAAAACTAATTTTAACGCTGATAACTTGGTAATGTATATAAATAATTTAAGAAATTCTAGAATTCATGTTCCAAATATTATTCCTATAATTCCGTTAAAACCTGCTAAACCAATCGAAAAATTAACCTATATTTATTTTGTTTTCAAAGAAATAAACGAAGGAAATAATCAAGTAATTGAACATATAATTGGTGATGTTATTGAAATCAATTCGAATGATTTTGAAAATTTTGATTATAAACAGTTTATTCCGGAAGGTTTTGAGCTAAGTGAACAAGTTTATATAATTAAAGGACAAAAAAATAATATTTATTTGAATTTGCGTATTACAGTAAATGAACCTGCGGTTAGTGAACCAAGCTACCCAGTTATTCCTGTTAAACCAGATAAAGAAGAAAGTTTGAACGAGAATGTAAATGGTGATAATAATGTTGACGTTGAAGTGCCTGAAAATGAAGAAACTTTCGATCCAGTTATTCCTGAAATTCCAGAGAATTCTGAAAATTCTAATGGAAATATAAACGCTGATAATGATGGGGATGCCGAAAATCCCGAAAACAATAATGAATCAGAAAATAATGATTTATCTACTCCGGAAACACCAATAAATCCTGATAATGAAGATCAAAACGATAAAATAGAAGAACCTAATGATGATATTGAAACACCTTCTAAGGATTCTGACAGTGAAAGTTCATTGGAGCGACCTTCAACATCTGAAGATTCAGAAGAAAACAATACTCCAGAAACACCGGTTGATTCTGATGAAACAAATAAAAACGACGGAAATATCGATTCTGAAATGCCTTCAATTTCTGAAAATATTGAGAGTAATAAAGTAAAAATTATAGTTGGTATTGTTGCAGGATTTGTAAGCTTATTATTCATTTCTGTTTCTACATTTTTAGGAGTTAAGAATGGATGATTTACAAACTTATTAAGAAAATTTAAAAAATAGACCATAGTTTCAAACTATGGTTTTATAATCTTCCTTTTTTTATTTTTGTACCTAAAACATGGCAATGTCTGCAACGAGCTTCATATTCATTATCGCCTAGTAATCTAATTTCTGTTGAATTATCTTTTCTAAAAGAAAATGCAGCAGCAGAGTGACAAACAACACAAACAGATTTTAATTTTGAAACCTCATCGGCGATAGCTAATAATTTAGGAACAACACCAAATGGTCTCATCATGTAATCCATATCTAGACCACTAACAATAACTCTTACACCATTATTTGTAAGTTTATTTATAACGTCTATGATTTCATCATCAAAAAAGTGAACTTCGTCAATTGCTACAGATTTGAATGATTTGTCAAAGTGCTCCAAAATTTCACTAGGTTTTTCAATATTTATAGCTTTTACAAATTTACCATTTCTACTTACAATATTGTCAAAAGAAAACCTTGTATCAAATCTAGGTTTTATAATTAATGTATTAATTTTAGCAATACTTAGAATATTTATTCGTTTTAATAATTCTTCTGTTTTACCAGCAAACATAGGGCCAGTAATTACTTCCAAAGTTCCATCAGGATATTTCAAAAACATCGTTCCTCTTTTCAAATATGTAATTTAATTATAAAATTTATTTTTGCAAAATCTAATAAAATTTAATGTGTTATGAAAAAAGAATTCAGCTTTGCACAAGAGATTAAACTTGAAATAATTGACAATCAAAAATTGCCTAAAAATATCAAATCTTTTATCAAAGGATTTATATTCTCAGGTGCAAAAATCATTGATGATGAGTACGTTTGTATAATTAGAAATAAAATATATTTAGAAAAAATAATAAATTTACTAAAGATTATTAAAATAGAATTTACTGTTCAAAATACTAAATTATCAATTAATAAAAAATATTTTAAAAATGAGTCAATCAATTATCCTTCGAGTTATTTTGCTGGCGTTTTCTTTTCTAGTGGAAGTTGTTTTAATAAAAACAGCACTTCTTATCATTTAGAATTTAGTTGTTATTACGAAAAAAATATGAACGTTTTAATTGAAAAACTAAATTCATATGATTTTGATTTTCATATTTTAAATAGAAACAATAAATTTACTGCATATATCAAAAAAATTGACAAAATTTGTGAGTTTTTACTTGCTATTGATGCGAAAAAAGCATATTTTTCTCTTCAAGATGTAAAAATTGAACGTGATTTAGAAAATACAATTAATAGAGTTAATAATATCGATTTCTCAAATTTGACTAAAGTAGCTAAATCTTCAATAAATCATATTAAAATGATTAATTTCATTTTTGAAAATAATTTAGAAGGTTATTTTAATCAAAATCAATTAGTTTTCTTTAATATAAAATTAGAACACCCTGAACTCTCATTGCAAAATATTTCTGAAATATTAGAAAATGAATATAACATATTTATCTCCAAAGGTGGACTAAACCATTGAATTAACAAACTTAAATCTGTTTATGATAATTATAAATAAGTCAAATTAAATGTTGAAAAACAAGCAATAAAAAAGTCAGTCTTAAGACCGACTAATTTTTATTTTTCAACTTTTTCAACTTTAGAATCATTAAACATTTCGGCTGTTACACTCATAGTTGAAGCAATGTCTGCAAGATTAGGTGGAATAATGATTTTTGTTGCATTTCCATCTGCAAGATTTTTTAATCCTTCAATTGATTGGTATTTAAGATATTCAGGTGTAATTTTTGCTGAAGTAATAAGTTCAATTGCTTCCCTTTCAGCTTGGGCTTTAAGAATTTTAGCTTCTTTATGAGCTTCAGCTTCAAGAATTAAAGCTTTACTTCTACCCTCGGCAATTTTAATACTTGCTTCTTTGCGCCCTTCAGCTTCAAGAATGTTTGCTCTTTTTTCACGTTCAGCTTGCATTTGTTTTTCCATTGCTTTTTGAACATCTTTTGGTGGAGTAATATTCTTAACTTCAACTCTATTTACTTTGATTCCTCATGCATCAGAAGCTTCATCAAGAATAGAAGTCAATTTATTATTAACAATTTCTCTTGAAGTAAGGGTGTGGTCTAAATCTAATTCACCAAGTAAGTTTCTAAGTGTTGTTGCAGATAATTTTTCAAGAGCTAAATTAGGGTTTTCGGCTCCATATGTATATAATTTAGCATCTGTAATTTGGTAGAAAACTACTGTATCAACAGTAATTAAAACGTTATCTTTTGTAATAACATCTTGAGGTTCATAATCAGATACTTTTTCCTTATAGTTTCCTTTCAAAGCTACTCTGTCAATGAAAGGAATTTTTACATGAATTCCACTATTTCAAACTTTTTTGTAAACTCCAAATCTTTCGATAACATAGAACGAAGTTTGTGGAACGATTTTAATTGAAAGTGATAATGCTAATAGAATTAAAAGAATAATAACTATCACTAAAACTAATAATGCTGTATATGTTGGATTCATTTTTACTCTCCTTTAACTGGTTTAATATATAAAGTATTTCCTTCAATTTTTATAATTTCAACCTTTGTTCCTTGCTTAATAAAATCAATATTTTCGACTGGTAAAGTTCTAAAAGTTTTTCCACCTATATAAACTTTTCCGTATTCTTCAACCGTTTTAGGCTCTCTGTGAGCATCGACTAATAAATCGGTTTGATGTCCAATTAATTCAAGAATTGGTCCTTTATATTTTGTTTTAATAAACTTTTTACCAAAGAAATAGAATAAAACTATCAAAATAGTTCCAATCACAATAAATAAAAGAACTTCTAAAATTGTGCTAACTATACTTCCTTTTACAAAAATAGATATAAATAATGAAGGAATTGCTGAAATAGTTATTAAGCTACTATAAATTCCAAAAGTTGTTAATTCAACTATCAATGAAACTAGAATTATTGTAGACCAGATAACTATTGTTATTATCATAATTTCATTCATAGTTAAATTATAAACATAAATTAGAAAAATATTTGTAATTTAATGGTTAAAATGATTATTAAATTGTAAATAAATTAGATTATTAAACACTTATATATAGAGAATTAATTTATTTGATATAGGATATATTTAAAAATCTTAAATTAAATAAAATTAAGGGTGATGGAAAAAAAGTGCGGAGAAATTATTCTCTACATTTTTTACCAGACCCTAAAATTATTATGTACTTTATCAAATACCCCCGATTCATCAGAATAAATATATAAATTCATTTTACTCCATAAATTAATTTTAAAATAAAAACCATCTAATTTAAGATGGCCCCGTGGTTGGCGAGCTTACAGTTCGCTTAAACATTAGTTCAATAACACAAGTATACAGCGTAATCATACCTGCATAATAATTATATACTAATACCGATTAAATTTCTAAAATGTTTATCCTATAAAATCCAAATCAGCCTTACCCTCTTGTTTTCACTTGTTTAGTAATTCTTCTCATTCTTGTTCATTTTTACAACGTAAATAATCAACTTGCATTTTATCTTTAATTAAGTTATACTTCGGTGAAACAATACTATTTGTATAAAAATAGTATCATTCTTTAACTTTATTTATATCGTCTTTTGTTTCGGATTCATTTACCATAAAAGTATAATTTGCAATTCTTCTTTGGTTTAAATCAACACTTTCTGGGTTTTCATAATCACCTTTATCATCTTCTAAAAATGCAGCCACAATACTATATTTATCAGCACCCATCAAATATGAATAAAGTTGAGCTTGCTTACGGTAGTTTGCTGGAACATTTTCATAAATTCCATTGGCATTTTTTTTATTTCAAGTTTCATAGTTTTTTGCCCCAGTGGTTTTGATTTCTAAAATCATATTTTTTGATGGAATATAACCGTCAGGAACTCCACTAATAACTTCATCCTTACCTGCAAAATAGTCATAATTGTAATCTTTAGCACTGTAATTTTCAATATCTAAACCTTTAAATGTTGTTCTAAGTACATCAAATATTTTTGGTTCTAGAATTGTACCAGCATAGATATATTTTTTTTGTAGTACATCCATTTTTAATCTTGCTATATGACAAAAAGCGCTAAACTGTGAACTAAAAGCAGTAACCTCTAAAACATCAGCTACTGTACTACCACCAATTTTCTTGTATGACTTAAATTTGTTGTTTTTATTTTTAAGTTGTTGAAAAAAGTCAGGTGATAAAATTATTACCTGTTCTTCTTCGTCTAAAACATATTCTCTTCCGTTGTAATATTTTCTATTCAAAACTTCTCCTTATTTTAAAAGGTTAGCAATGATTGCTTGAGTCATTGTTGTAACATTATCAAAATTTGCTACACCATTTTCGTTAACCATAATTTTGGCTGGAACAATATAATCAAAGCAAATGTTAACTAGTTTATCAAAACTTGTTTCAGTTATGTTGTCATCAACTCCAACTACAAATTTACTTGCATCCATAAATTTTTCAATTCTAATAGATAGAATTTTAACTTGTGCATCACTAACAAGATTTTTTATTTTGCTGATATTGCCTTTAAAATAGTCTAATTCATTAGGAAATCTCATATCATCAATTAAATATAAGCTATTAATTCCATTATCATTTGCAACCTTAACATTCTCAATTATTTTGTTAAAAGTTCTTGCACATCAAATGTCTGGATCTATGTTTCTACCAACTTCTCCCATAGCGATTCAAAGTGGTCTAACAACTTCTTTATCTTTACCATCTCATGCGATTTCATCTAAAATTGGTTTAGTTATAGTTTTAATTGGTTCAGCAAAAGAAAGCACTTTAATATCTTTAAAATCTTCTGCTAAGTGTTTTTTAAGTGATTCAGTTAAAAGACCCTTTCCTGATCTTCTTTTACCGTTAATTAATATAATAATATGTTTTTTTGAATCGTTCATTTCTGCTCCTGACTTTAATATTTATATAATCTAATAATAGCATTTAAAAATTGAAGAATTTATAAAATGTAAAAATAATTAGGTGTAAAAATAAATAATTTTCAATGCAAATTTTTTGAATTTTTAAAGTATTTTCATAATAAAAATTATTGTTTTATTTTTGCTTAAAAATATTGATAAATTTACACTTTTTCATTTTAAAAGTTTAGAAAAACATAAGAAATTTTACTGAAATAATTTTTCACATTTTTAAAATTTTCAATTAGATTTAAAATTTAACTTTTTATAAATTATTATGTGTAAAATTCCAAAAAAGTGTGCAAAATAACACCTCAAGTTATCGTAAAAACAATATCTCTTTCCTTATTTTAAAACATGTTTGTAGTAAAATATAATGTATATGTTAAATAATAAGAAAAATATGCAAGAAATTGTAAATCATTTAAAGAATTCGGGTTTTGTTTACCAAGGAAGTGAAATTTATGGAGGACTTTCAAATACTTGAGATTATGGACCATTAGGTTCACTTTTAAAAGATAATATTGAAAATTCTTGAAAGAAAGAATTTATCTTCAAAGAGAAACAAAATTACTTAATTGATTCAAAAATTTTAATGAACCCACAAGTTTGAGTAGTTAGCGGACATGTAAGCAATTTCAATGACCCATTAATTGAAAATAAGGTTAATGGAAAGAGATATCGTGCAGATAAATTGATTGAAGAATTCGATCCAACTATAAATGCTGAAATTATGAGTTTTGAACAAATGAAAAACTTTTTAGTAGAAAATGTGAAAAAATATGAAGGAAGTGAAACGAATTGAAGTGATATTAGAACCTTCAATTTAATGTTTGAAACCAAACAAGGTGTTACTGAGGATTCTAAGTCTAAAGTTTATTTAAGACCGGAAACAGCTCAAGGGATTTTTGTTAATTTTAAAAATGTTCAAAGAACTACAAGAAGTAAACTACCTATGGGAGTTGGACAAGTTGGTAAAAGTTTTAGAAATGAAGTTACACCAGGAAACTTTATTTTTAGAACTAGAGAATTTGAACAAATGGAACTAGAAGTATTTTGTTCACCTAAGCAAGCAACGGAAACATTTGATTACTATGTAAATAAATGCTATGAATTTGCTCAAAAACTTGGAATTAGAAGAGAGAGTTTAAGAATTAGACCTCATGAAAAAGATGAACTTTCGCATTATTCAACCGCGACTAGTGACATCGAATTTACTTTCCCATTTGGATGAGGTGAGCTATTAGGAATTGCTAATAGAACAAATTATGATTTATCTAGCCACATGAATGCTACTGGAGAAAGTTTAGAATATCTTGATCCAGTAACAAATCAAAAATTTATTCCTTATGTTATAGAACCAAGTATTGGACTAGATAGATTAATGCTTGCTATTATCATTGACTCTTATGTTGAAGAAGAACTTGAAAATGACAGTAGAATAGTTTTAAAATTAGCTAAAGAAATTGCACCATATAAATTTGCCGTTTTACCACTTGTTAAGAAACTTTCGGATAAAGCTACAGAAATTTATGAAAAATTGATTGATTTAAATGTTTCTGTAACTTATGATGAGGCTGGTTCAATTGGTAAAAGATACCGTAGACAAGATTCTATTGGTACATATTACTGTTTAACTGTTGATTATGACACTTTAGAAGATAATTGTGTAACTTTAAGAAATAGGGACACAATGGAACAAATTAGAATAAATATTGAAGATTTACACAAATATATTTAATTAAATTGGAGTTAGATGACGGATTTTAATCAAATAATTAATAATGCTGATATAGTATCAACTATTTCAAATTTTGTTAATTTACAGAAAAAGGGTAAGGATTATGTCGGTCTTTGTCCATTTCATGGTGATTCAAATCCTAGTATGAGTGTATCTCCGGATAAGAAAATTTTTAAATGTTTTAGTTGTGGAACTAGCGGTAACGCTTTAACCTTCTTGATGAAAATTAAATCTCTTAGTTTTACTGAAGCTATTAAAATTTTAGCTAGTGAGCAAGGGATTGAATTAAACATAAAAGATCATTCACTTGATTATCTAAACCAAATTAGCGATGAACAAAAAGAACTTTTGGATATTTTAAGTAATGCAGAAAGCTTTTTTCATGTTAATTTGCTTTCGAATAATAATGCTAAAAAGTATCTTGAATCCAGAGATATTTCACTTGAATTAGCTCGCTATTTAAGAATTGGTTATGCTCCTGAAGATGGGATAACTAGACTAATTGGTCAATTTAATTATGATGATACAAAATTAAATCAAGCTGGTTTAAAAAATGAAAATTTAAATGAATATTTTAGAAATAGACTTATTTTTCCAATTCATGATGAACATGGTAACACAATCGCTTTTAGTGGTAGATTGCTATACAAAGATACAAATTCTCCAAAATATCTTAATTCACCCGAGACTATTGTTTTCAACAAATCTAGTGTCTTATATAACTTTGATCGTGCTAAAGAAGAAGCAAGAGTTAAAAAGGAAATTTATCTTTGTGAAGGATTTTTTGATGTTATAGCTTTACTTAAAGTGAATTATAAAAATGCTGTGGCATTAATGGGAACCGCACTAACTAAACAGCATTTAAATTTACTAAGGAATTTAAGAATTAATATTTTTCTAGATAATGATACGGCAGGAGTTAATGCAACACTTCATTCAGTCCACTTTTTACTAAAAAATAAATTCGAAGTTTTTGTGATTAATAATCCTTTTGATTTAGACCCTGATGAAATTTTAGTAAGAAATGGTTCAAATGCTTTGCTTGGAGTGTTAAATAATAAAATTACAGGCATTGAGCATGTTTATGATTTATTAATCAAACGTTTTAATTTAGATGTGCCAAAGAGTATAACTTTACTTAACATTAAAAATTTTGTAGAAGAATTTAAAAATTATTTACTTTACTGTGATGATGAAATCATAAATTACTTCAAAAACATGATTTATAACAAGTTTAATTATGAATTTGAAGTTAAAAAAAATGAACAAAGTGATGAATTTTATGAATTAAATAGTGATGAAAAATTGATTGATAATTCAAAAATTTTTAATCAAACTTACACACAAAATAATAACTACAATTTTAATAATAAAACTCAAGTTAAAAGATTTAATCAAGCTAAAATCAAAAATCACCTTTCTTCAGATCCGTTAAATATTTTATTAATTTCATTTTTAAAAAATCCAAGTACAGAAAAATATATATGGGAAAAAGGAATAAAAATAATCAATGAATATGCAAGATTTCTTAAAGACTCAATATCACATGAATTATTTATCCAGTATTGTAAAGAATACAAGAAAAGTAATGGAAAAATGACTGAAGAACAAAAAGAGAAAATTTTATATTCAATATACAATAAATTTTACGATTTTATAATAAGTCATATTAGTTCTGAGGATATTTCAAAAAATGTACTTAATAGTTTAATAATTGACATAGATAAAAGAATTAATGAATTTCAAAATTTAGAAGAGTTTAGAAATTTCATTAAAAACACCTACGATAACATTAACTCTAATCAATTTTTAGTTCGTAAATATATCTCTGCTGAAATTCCAGAATTTAAAAAAGATATATTGATAAAAAATATGGAAGCTAAAAAAGGTAAGAAAAAAGAATAAGAGGAAGATATGGAATTCAAATATAAAGATTTAATTGAAATGCTAGAAGCTTATATGAAATCTAAAAAGAAAAAAACACTTAGCCAAGAAGATGTTTTTGAATTTTTAGATAAAAAGAATTTAAGTATTGACGATGAAGAATCTATTGAAGAATTACTTGAAGAACTTTATGAAGCTAATTTAATTGAAGATAAAGTTGATGATGGTGATCTAAATGATATTTCAGATTCAGATTTTGATGAAATCAATAATTCAATCGCTTCAAGTAAAAAAACATCAAAAAAGAAAACTAAAAAAGTTGAAACGCCTGAAATAGATGACTTAGATTCAGATTCTTCATCGGATAAAAATGAAGACGAAATGGATTTTGATTCATTAGGTGAAGATTTTGATGATGACGATTATACTGATGATTTCGATGGTGAGTATGATGAATTAGATGATTTATTAAACTTAGATGATCTTAATGAAGATGATTTATTAAATGATTCGAATGAATCTGATGAAGAAGAAAAAGAAGAAGATGAAGAAGTTGAACTTAAAGATCATGAAAACTATGATGATGAAGATCTTAGTTTAGATAGTCTTGATTTAGACATGTATAATGATGCTGATTTTGATGTTAATCAAGATGATTTAATCAGAGGTAAATCTCTTAATAATAAACTTACTGAAACTAACGACATTGTTAAATGATACATGAGATGAATTGGTAAATATGGTGAACTTCTTAGTGCTGATGAGGAAGTTGAATTAGCTAAAACAATGAACCTTGGTGGTTTTAGAGGAAAAAGAGCTAGAGATAAACTTATTAAACGTAATTTGCGTCTTGTTATTAATAATGCTAAAAAATATAAAAACAGAGGTTTATCGTTTATTGACTTAATTAGCGAAGGTAATGCTGGAATTCTAAAAGCAGCACAAAAATATAATGTTGATAAAGGATTTAAGTTTTCGACTTATGCAACTTGATGAATTCGTCAAGCAATTACCCGTGCAGTGGCTGATCAAGCTAGAACAATTCGTGTTCCTGTTCACATGGTTGAAACAATTAATAAAATTACAAAAATTGAACGTGAATTGCAACAAGAACTTGGACGTGAACCTCTTGATGAAGAAATTGCAGCAAAATTTGGTAATGCATACACAGCTGAAAAAGTTAGATATATCAGAAAAATAAACATCGACCCAATTTCTTTAGATAAACAAATTGGAAAAGAAAACGATTCATCTTTTAGTGATTTTGTTAAGGATGAAAGTATTCCAAACCCAGTTGATTATGCTTCACAAGAACAACTTAGTGAATTATTACTTGACTTAATAGAAAATAATCTTGATAAAAATGATAAAGAATTAATTTGTAAACGTTACGGTGTTGGTTACGATGAAAATGGAAATAGATATAGAGTTCACTCTTTCGAAGAATTAGCAAAAGAACGTGGTGGAGTTTCAAAAGAGAGAATCCGTCAAATTGAAAATAGAATTCTTAGAAGACTTAAAAATTCGTCAAAAAATGGAAAACAACTTATTAAAGACTTCCTTAAAAACTAGCTATGAAAATTAAACAACTAACTGAATTTTTATTTAATAAATACCCCTTAAGTCTCAAAGAAGTGTGAGATCCAAGTGGTTTCTCATTTAAATTTAATTTGAGTGAAAAACTAACTGGAGTAGTTTTGGCTATCGATATTACTGACCAAGTGGTTAACTATGCAATTGAAAATAATTGTAATGTAATTTTAACTCACCATCCATTTTTATTTGAAAAAACAATGGAAATGGAGAAAATTAAAGCTCCATATAAAATTAATTTAATTAAAAAAATTAAACAACATAGAATTAATACTATTTCATTCCACACTAATTATGACAATCATATTCACGGTACTAGTTATCAAATCACTAGATTTATGGGATTAGAAAATTATTCATATTTCCAAAATAATGGTTATCCATGCATATTGAATTATAAAACAACACCATATGAATTTATTAAATTATTAAAAAATAAAATTAAAATTCATAGTTTTAGAACCAATTTAACTAACGAACAATTAAATAAGAATATTACTAAAATTGTTTTAATGAGCGGAAGTGGCTTTGTTGGTGATATTAATGAATGAACTAAAAAAGGTGCAGATTTAATCATTTCAAGTGACTTTCGTTGAAGCGATTGAATAAACTTTGAACAAATCAATGCACCAATTCTTGAAGTACCTCATTTAGATGAACATGTTTTTGTTTGAGATGTATCAACTCAATTAAAAAATAAGTTTGATAAGTTAAATGTTCTTACTTTTGATGTTAAACAACCTTATCGTAATATAGATTAATCAGAGTTTCTGATTTTTCTTTTTCTCTTTATTTTGAAGTATAATATAAAAATAATTATGCGTTTAGACAAGTATTTAAGTAAAGTTTTAGATTTAAGTAGAAGTGAATCAAAAAAATTAATAACAAAAAAAGTTATAAAGGTCAATGATTTATTAGTTAATAAAAATATTGATATTGATGAAAAAAATGACCTAGTTTTTTATGAAGGTAATAATCTAAAATATCAAGAATTTATGTATTTAGCATTAAACAAACCCAAAAATTTTGTTAGTTCGCATTCTGGTGAATTAAATTATAAATCTGTTTATGATCTAATTGATATAAAGTATCATAAATGTGAGATTATTGGTCGTCTTGATGTTGATACTACTGGATTGTTGATTTTAACTAACCAAACCAGTAAAATTCATGAGTTATTATCACCTAAAAAACACGCTTGAAAAACTTATTTAGTAACTCATTTAAAACAATTAAGTGAGAAAAATATTGATCAACTAAAGAGCGGAATAAAAATAAACGAAGAGTTTACAACTTTAGAAGCTAAAGTAAAAAAAGTAAGTGATTTTCAAACTCTTTTAAGTATTAGAGAGGGAAAATTTCACCAAATTAAAAGAATGTTTAAAGCAATTAATAACCAAGTAAATGAACTAGAAAGAACAAGTTTTAATAAACTAAATTTAAGAAACTTAAATTTAAAAATTGGAGAGTATAAAGTATTAAATGAAAGGGAAGTAGAACTACTATTTGATTATGAAAAAGACAACTATTAAAGATATCGCTTATTTAGCTATTTATTTTGCTTTAATACTAATTTTTTCTCTTGTTCCTTTTCTAGGACTTATTCAAGTTTTTAGCATAAGTATAAATTTACTTACTATTATTATAGTAATTGCTACTTTTCACCTTGGTTTAAGAGGATCACTTTTTAGTGCATTATTTGTCGGAATTGGCTCGTTTATAAGTGCTTTAGTGTATGGTAAAGCATTATTTATCTTTGCTGATATTGCTATTGTACCAAGGTTTTTATTAGGATTTGTCAGTTATTTTATATATTGAGTTTTCAGAAAAAAAGTTAGTATTATTTCAGTTTTTGTAAATACTTTTGTAACTGTTTTATTTAATAGCATTTTAGTAACTGCTATGTTGTTTATACACCATTCAATAGTAAAAATTGATTTTATCAAGAATTTTGTTGTTTGAATCAATCTGATTTGAATAAATGTTTTAGTTGAAGTAATAGTATTACCAATCTTATCTATTTTATTATTCAAGTTTATCAAATTCATACATAATAAAAGAGTTGAAGAACTTAAAAATATTTCGGATATATATTATTAAGTTTTTTCCATAATTTTGAGTATTAATTAAATGTTAAATTAATCTTTTGATAAAACTAGTATATAATTTATAAAGAAATATTATTGTTAAAAAGGATGAAATATGAGTAAAACAAACAAAAAATCTCTAAAACTTATTATAGGTTTATTACTTGCTGGTTCTGCTGTTACAATTGGTTCATGTATTGTAGCTCAACAAATGATAGAAAAAGAATCACTTAGAAGAGCATATATAAAGAATTTTGAAATTAATGAAGTTAGACGTGATGGATTAAGAGATTTAATTAGTAAATTAGATGATACTGAAGAACACAAAAATAGAAGAGATTCTTTATTAAATAAATATAGTAGTCTTTTAAGTGTTACAACAGACCCAAAAAAACTAAAAACAAATAATGATGAATTAAAAAGTGTATTCGAAGATCTTTCAAAAGAAATCGATCCACTTTATGGTACTGAAAAAGAAAAATTAGAAAATGTTTACCAAAAAGCATTGGAGGCTAACGCTTTATATGATAAAACATATCAACTTCAATCAATTAATGAAGTAAAAAATTCAAGAGATTGATTGGAAAACAAAGATAATGCTATAACAATCCAAAAAGTTAAAGATGAAACCGCAAGAATGGCAACTCTTATTAAGAATCTTCAAGAATTTTCTGAATTAAGATCTAATATTACAAAAATTATAACTTTTGACACTATTGAATCTTCAAAAGCTAAAAAAGTTATTGATGCTGCATTAAATAGTAAGAATCCTACATACAAAAATGAAGCAGCAACATCAGAAATCGTTAAAAAAGTATTAGAAATTAAAAATAACATTGAATTTAAAAATTCAAAATTAGTTGCTTTTAAAGATGTAGATGAATTTACAGATGCTCAAAAATCATCAATTAATCAAACAATATCAGAATTAAATGAACTTTATAAAAACTTAGAAAACCTATAATTAAATGCCGATTTGGCATTTTTATTTATATTCTAGTAGGATATTAATAAATAAAAAAACACCAATTAAGGTGTTTTGGTCAACTTTCATTGAACTGGTACGCTCTAGAGGATTCGAACCTCCGACCCAATGGTTAAAAGCCATTTGCTCTACCTTCTGAGCTAAGAGCGCAGATAATTGGTGCCCAGAACTGGACTTGAACCAGCACAGTATTGCTACCGAGGGATTTTAAGTCCCTTGCGTCTACCTATTCCGCCACCTGGGCTTTTGCTTTGTTGCTTTACTATTATATACCAATTTTTTTTAATCCAAAGAAATTTTCATTTTTTTTATTAAGAATTTTTTTAGTTGTTTTAGCAATAGACTGATTACATTACAATAAGTTTTGAAATGCAAATATTTAATCAATAAATATAAATATTACATAGTTGAATTTAATTGGTTATCATATTTTAAATTATAAGTTAAAAGTATTTTTTGTATTCTTTGAAGTGCAATAGTAAAATATATTATTCTTCAAAGAATAATTGGAATAGAATGCAATTTATTAATCTTATTAATAAAGTGCTAATGACTATGAAAAATCACTAAAAGTAATAAAATATAAACATATATAAAATATAGGAGATTTTATGGATACGAACAAGAAAAAAGTTCTTGTAACAGGAATTAAACCTACAGGTGATTTAACACTAGGAAATTATATAGGTGCTTTAGTTCCCTTTCTTAATTTACAAGATAAATTTGAAGAATGTTACTTTTTTGTAGCAGATTTACACGCTTTAACTACTGGTGATATCAAACCAAATGATTTAATGAAAAATAGAAAAGATGTCGTTGCGCTTTATTTAGCATGTGGACTTGATTTAAATAAAGTAAATATCTTTTATCAATCTGAAGTTATGGAACATGGAATGATGCAATGATTATTAACTTGTGAAACAGCAATAGGTGAATTAGAAAGAATGACTCAATTCAAAGATAAATCACAAAAAATGATTAAGCAAGCTAATGGTACTGAAAAAATACCTACCGGTTTATTGATGTATCCTACTTTAATGGCTGGTGATATCATTCTTTATGATGCTGATGCTGTTCCGGTGGGCGAAGATCAAACTCAACATCTTGAACTTACACGGACATTAATTAAAAGAATTAATAAACGTTATAAATTAAACTTTAAAACTCCTAAATCATTTATACCTGAAGTTGGAGCCAGAATTAAATCTTTAAGTGATCCAACTCAAAAAATGTCTAAAAGTGAAAAAGGAAGTAAATCAACTATTTATTTATTTGATGATCCTAAAGAAGCTTATAACAAAATCCTTAAAGCAGTAACAGACAGCGAAAACAAAATTTACATTAGCGAAGAAAAACAAGGTGTGCTTAACTTATTAAATATTTATGCTGCTCTTAAAAAGGTATCTCTTGAAGAAAGTGAAAAACACTTTTTAGACAAAAATTACAAAGAATTAAAAGAAGAAGTTGGACAATTAGTGTTTGATTTGTTAACTGATATCCAAACTAAATATAAACTTGCTCTAGAAAAAGTAGACCAAATTACTGAACAAGGTGCGCAAAAAGCAAGAACCGTAGCTTCAGTAAACTTAAACAAATTAATGAAAAATATGGGATTTAAATAATAAAAGAGGTTACAATGAAAGCAAATAAGCAATTAAACCATACAACAAGCCACTTGCTTGGTGCTGCAGTAGAAAAATTATATCCAAACGTTAAACTTGGTTTTGGACCTGCTACAGATGAAGGATTTTACTACGACTTTGAATTTGAAAATCCAATTAGTGATACAGAATTAAACAAAATTGAAAAATTAATGAAAAAATTAGCTTCAAGAAACTTAGTTATGAAGCAAGTAAGTATTAACGAATACAGTTTTGAAAACAAACCATACAAAAAAGAACTTTATGAAGAACTTAAAGCTAAAGGTGCTGATATTACTTTTTATGCTTTAGTTGATCTGCTCAATAACGAAACAGTTTTTGTAGATCTTTGTGCTGGAAACCATGTAGAAGATACTAAGAAAATTAAACACTTTAAGCTTCTTTCTCTTGCTGGTGCATACTGAAGAGGAAATTCAGATAATATTCAATTAACCAGAATTTATGGTACTTCCTGAGAATCAAGTGATGAATTGAATCAATACTTAGAAATCCTTAAAGATAGAAAAGAAAGAGATCATAGAAAAATTGGTAAAGAGTTAAAACTTTTTGCATTCAATCGTCTTGGTGGACAAGGTCTTCCATTCTGACTTGAAGATGGAATGTACATCCACAATGAAATTAGAAATTTAATTTTAAAAATGGATCGTAAATATGGATTTACTGAAGTGTTAACTCCACATTTTGGTGAAGAAGAACTTTACAGACGTTCAGGACATTTAGCTCACTATAAAGATGATATGTTTAGTGCAATGGTTGTTGAAAATGAAAGACTTATTCCACGTCCAATGACTTGTCCACACCACATTATTTGTTATAACATGGAAAAACGTTCGTACCGTGATTTGCCTATAAGATATAGTGAACAATCTCAGTTATATCGTTATGAAAAATCTGGAGCATTAACTGGACTTGAACGTGTTAGAGGAATGCTTTTAACTGAAGGACACTTATTCTTAAGAAAAGATCAAATTAAAGATGAGTTCAAACTAATGTACTCACAAATTAAAGAAACATTAGAACTTTTTAAACTTAATATTAGTTATATTTCACTTAGTTTAAGAGATAAAAACAACAAAGAAAAATACTATGATGATGATCATATGTGAAACACTTCTGAAAATCAACTTCGTGAAGTTTTAAATGAACTAGGTGTTGAATATGAAGAAAAGATAGGCGAAGCGGCTTTTTATGGACCTAAAATGGATATTCAAATTTTTACCGCTTTAGGACATGAAGTCACAATTTCAACTTTACAATTAGACTTTTTACTTCCTGAAAAATTTGATTTAAGTTTCATTAATAAAAATAATGAAAACGAAAGACCTGTTATGCTACACCGTGGATTGATCGGTACATATGAAAGATTTGTAGCTACAATGCTTGAACAAACTAAAGGTAATTTACCATTCTGGCTTGCTCCAAAACAAATTACAATTCTTCCTGTAAATGAAAAAGTTAATTTAGATTATGCTAAAGAAATTAAAGATTTATTGTTCAATCTTGATTTTAGAGTAAAAATTGATGATCGTGAAGAAAGAATTTCTAAAAAGATGAGAGAAGCTCAAATGTCTAAATCTAAATTCCAATTAATCTTGGGTGATGAAGAGCAAAAAAATAGAACTATTTCTTATAGAGAATATGGCAAAAGCGAAACTAAAACAGTTTCGATTGATGAATTTGTTTTATTAATTACTAAATTAAAAGCAAACTATGAATAAAATAACTGAAAAAAGTAAACAATTAAACCAATATATATTTATAACAATCTGCATAATTTTGCCTGCAATAACATTCTGAATTATCGGAACTGATGACTTTAAATTGAGAGTATTTCCACAGAAATTTCTCTGAATTGCTTTAACCACCAATATAATTTGTGTTTTAATTATATGAGTGGTTCTGCTTTGATTTAATAAAATCAAAAGTGACAGTTTTGGGATAGTTGGCTCATTGTTGGCAGCTTTTTTCTTTATTTTGGGTTTTAATGAACTTAAAAGTACTTTGAGAATTGTTATGCTAATACCAATTATTGTTATTTCATTGTTGAGTTTTTATATTTCAGGCATTATCGAAGATTATTTAATGAATAGAAAGAAAAAATATAAATAAAGGAGAAAAATGACAATAAGACAAATTGCTAAACGTACTTGGCTTGAATCTACCATTTCTATTGTTTTTATTACTATAGAAGTTATTTGCCAGATTTTGATTCCTACCTTTATGGCTAACTTAATCGATCAAGGGATTCAACCTCAAAATCAACTTGAAATTTATAAATGAAGTGGATTGATATTCCTCTTCGCAATTCTATCTTTAATTTGTGGTGCAATTTCAGGAGTTTTCGCTTCCAAAGCTTCAGGAATGTTAGCTAGAGATTTAAGATATGAATTATTCCAAAAAATTCAAAACTTTTCATTTGGAAATATAGACAAATTTAGCACCGGAAGCTTAATTGTTAGATTAACAAATGATATTACTAATATAAGAATGGCTTATATGAACATAATTCGTACCATGATTCGTGGTCCAATTATGCTTGTTGGTGCAGTTATTTTAGGATTTATTAACAGTACAAAATTAGCTTGAATTTTACTAGTTGCTCTTGTAATAATGGGAACAGTATTTACTGTTATTTTCTGAATTGTATATCCAAAATTCAAAAAATCATTAGAAGTAATGGACCAATTTAACAGTAAAGTTCAGGAAAACTTAAGTGCTATCAAAACTATTAAATCATTCAATAAAGAAAAACATGAATTTACTAATTTTGAAAAATTTACATTGAAATTAAGAGATATTTTGATGAGAAACGACAAAACCATTGCATGAGGTCAATTTACATTTTTAGGATTAATTTTCCTCTCATCATTATTAATTTCTTATTTAACAACACAAAACATTGTTTCAACTCATGGCAGTGGCGATTTAACAATCGGTATTCTTACATCTTTTGTTTCATACTTATGACAAGTTATGACTTCATTAATGATGATTGTTATGGTTGCAGCTTCAATCATTTTTGCTAGAGCTGGAGCCGCTCGTATTGCTGAAGTTCTTTCTGAAGAAAGTACCATTCAAAATGTTGCAAGCCCTATTAAAGAGTTAAAAAACTTTGATATTAAATATGAAAATGTATTTCTTAAATATCATGAAAATGATGAGAATTACACTCTTAAAAATATTAATTTAGAAATTAAAGAAGGTCAAACAATTGGAATTGTTGGATCAACAGGTTCAGGAAAAAGTTCATTAATTCAACTTCTACCTAGACTTTATGATATTTCCGAAGGAAAATTAACAATTGGTGGAATTGAAGTTAAAGATTATGATTTAGAATTCCTTAGGGATAATGTTTCAATGGTTTTACAAAAGAACGTTCTTTTTAGTGGAACCCTTAGAGAAAACATGCAATGAGGTGATCCTAATGTTACTGATGATGAGATTAAGGAAGCACTTAGAATATCAAGTGCACATGACTTTGTATTCTCAAAAGAAGAAGGTTTAGATCAACGTGTTGCTCAAAAAGGAAACAATTACTCTGGTGGACAAAAACAAAGACTTTGTATTGCTAGAGCGTTAATCAAAAAACCAAAAATCTTAATTATGGATGACTCAACTAGTGCGGTGGACACTAAAACTGATAAACAAATTAGAATGGCGCTAAGAAACAACTTACCAAATACTACAAAGATTATTATTGCCCACAGAATTAGTTCAATCGAAACTGCAGATAAAATTATTGTTATGAAAAAAGGTGAAATCAGTGGATTTGGTACTCACCAAGAACTCCTTGAAAACAATGAGTTTTACGCTGGTTTATATTATTCACAAAATGGAGGTAAATAATGCATCATTCTTCTAGTAGAACAGCAAAAAGAGCTCCGATTCAAAAAGGAATGTTCAAAGCTTTATTAAAATATATTTTTAAAGCTAATAAAGTTTTATATCCTTTAGCAGTTTTATTAAACTTATTTTCTTCGTTTACTTTAATTCTTGCACAAATGTTTATTGGGGTTGTGGTTGTTGGCTGATTTTTAGACCCATGACTTAAAGCTTTATCAACTGATCCTAACGCAGCCTTTAATTGAGCAGAATTTAATAAATATGTAATTATTTATATCTCAATTTTAGTTTTAACTCTTGCTGCTATGTTAGCTTCTCAAAGAATTATGGCTAACATTACTCATAATACTCTAAAAAAATTAAGAGATGAATTATATACTTCAGTACAGAAAAAACCTGTTAGATTCTTCGACACAACTCAAGATGGCGAAATTATGGGATATTTCATTAATGATATTGAGTTAATCAAAACGATGATTCAATCAATTCCTGATATTGTTCAAGCTATTTTTACAGTTATCGTTTCGCTTGTATTTATGTTTATTCAAAGCTGATCATTAACAATTGTTGCAATATTCCTTGTTGGATTAATTATGCTTGTGATGCAAATTATTGTTAAATTTTCAAGTAAGTACTTTGTTAGAACTCAAACTAGTTTAGGAAATACTAATGCTTACATCAACGAAATGATTGATGGATTAAGAGTTGTTAAAGTGTTTAATTATGAAGATAAATCACTTGAAAAATTTGATAAATTAAATCAAGAATTATATGAAAATGACAGAATTAGTAAGAATTTAAGTAACATATTAATGCCTATTGCAATTAATATGGGAAACATAAATTATGCTATTTTAGGACTTCTTGGTTCATTAATGATTGTTAATTCAACTGCATTAAATACTTATGGATTAGCGCTAAGTATCGGTACACTCATTTCATTCTTACAATTAGCTAGAAGCTTTACTCAACCAATTAGTTCAATTTCGCAAAACGTTGGTTCGATCTTAATGGCTCTTAGTGGTTTTCAAAGAGTTAAAAATGTTTTAGATTTACCTGATGAAATTGGTGAAGGGCAAATCATTTCAGTTTACGGAATTTTTGATGAAAACAATAATATTATTGAAGTTACTGAAACTGAAAGAAATAACAATCCAGAAATCAAAAAATACTGAAAAATAAATAACAATGGTGTGATTAGTTATATTCCATGTTCAACTAAAGGTGTTATTCTAGAAAATGTAAACTTTAGTTACAACAAAAATAAACCAATATTAAAGAACATTAATTTAACTGTAAAACCAGGTCAAAAAATCGCTATTGTTGGACCTACTGGTGCGGGTAAAACAACTATTACAAACTTATTGAACAGATTTTACGATATTGATTCAGGAAATATTTATATCGATGGAATTAATATAAGAGATATTAATAAAAAAGATCTACGTGAAAAAATTGGAGTAGTACTTCAAGATACTTATCTTTTCAGTGACACAGTAAGAAATAATATTTCGTATGGTAGAGAAAATGCTACTATTGAAGAAATTATTGAAGCAGCCAAAGTTGCTAATGCTGATTCATTTATTAACTTAATGAGTAAAGGTTATGATACTTACCTTGAATCTGCCGGAGCAAATTTAAGTCAAGGTCAAAGACAATTGTTAAGTATTGCTAGAGTCGCATGTTGCAATCCTGACATTCTAATTCTTGATGAAGCTACAAGTAATATTGATACTAAAACCGAAAAAGAAATTCAAAAAGCATTAAGCAATTTAATGAAAGACAAAACAAGTTTTATTATTGCCCACAGATTAAGTACAGTTAGAAATGCAGACGTTATTTTAGTTCTTAAAGACGGCGAAATAAACGAAATCGGAACTCATGATGAATTAATCAAAAACCATGGTTTATATTACGCATTATACACCGGAAATCTTGAATTATCTTAGACAACACTCAGTGTTGTTTTTATTTACTTTTTACAAAAACTACTATTTTTTAGTATTAAAAGCACAAAGTCTTTTTTTTTTTTTTTTTGAATTTTTGAATGAAATAATATAATATATAGGATAAATTTTAATATTGAATATTAAGGTAATTTATGAAAAAGAAAAATAAAAAACTACTTATTTCATTAATAGCATTAGGTTGTGTTGGTGTGATTACATTAAGCGCATCACTAGCGGCATGTTCAATAATTCAAAAAAATACAAATTCGGAATATAAAGAAAAAATTACTAAATTACTTTCTGAAATAAAAGATGAAATTAAAATTTTGGAAGGTGATCAACGCAAAGAAGTGAATGACTTTTTTGATTACATTAATCAAGTTGAAAGTTCACTAAATGAAAATACAAATAAAAAAGATGATTACAATGAATTATTAAACAGATATACAACTTTTGCAAAAGAAATTTATAATCAAGAGAAAATTAAATTATCAAAACTTATTAATGAGATAAAAAACATATTAAAAACTGAATTTAGTGATGAAAAATATTCATCTATTCATCAGTCATTATCAAAATTTGTAGTTGACAAAAGTGTTCTTTTAGATCAGGAAAGTAATTCAACTTACATAGATTTAATATTAGCTCAAAAAGATTTATTAAAAGCTTTAGAAGAAGCTAATAAAAATAAAGAAGCTACAGATAATAATTTAAGAGATGAACTTAAAGCTAAACAAGATAAATTCAAAGAAAAATTAAGTGAGGCTAAAAACAATAATATTGACATTTATGAGAACAATAATGATGATGAGTTAAAAACTATTTTAAAACCTTTAGAAGATTTCATAAATGAACTTTTAGGAAAAATTGAATCGTTAGATTCTCAGGAAATTGATAAAAATAATAATGAATTAGACAAATTATTGGAAAACACTTTAGAAAAAATTAGAGAATATAATGAAGAAAAGAATAAAGCTATTCAGAAATATTTAGAATTATTAGAACAAGCTAATGAATTAAAGGAGTTATTTGACAATAAAAATGCATCAGAATTTATAAATGAATTAAACAATTTTATGTCAAATATGCCTGATTCAGAAGAAATTAAAATTTTTTCAGTTTCTAAAATCGAAACAAAAAGTGAAGAACTTTCATCATTTTTAGAAGATATTTTAGCAAGATTTAATCAAGTTGTTTCAAAACAAGATGAACTTAAAAAATACTACGATTCAGTTATTGATAATGAATTAAACAAATACGACAATTATCCAACAATCAAAAATGATCTTGAAGAAAAACTTAATGGTGTCATTAAAGATTATGATAAAGTTTTTGATAATAATGAATTAGACTCTAAATTTAATGAGATTAACAACGCATTAAACAAAGCTGAGCAAGAAAAGAATAAACAAAATGAAAATACTAGTGATGAATCTGATGAAGTTGATTACAAAAAAATATTATTAGAAAAAATTAATCACGCAAAAGAGCATGAATTAAAGATGCTTGAAAAAACAAATGAGGAAGCTATTTATCGAATTTTAAAACCATTTGAAGAATATGTTAACGGTATCGAAATTCAAATTAATGATTTAAATGGTGAAGAATTAAAAAATAAAAATATAGAATTTGACTTAGCTTTAGAAAAAGTTCGCAACTATTTAGATGAATTTAGTAAATATAAGGAAAGAGTTGTTAAAGAATACATAGAAGCAGCGAATAATTTTAAGAAATTTGTTGAAGATTTTGAAAAAACAAAATACGAAAATATCAAAGCAGGATTACGTGAAGAAGCTTCTTATATTGTAGATGAAGAAACTGCTAAAACTATTTCAACATATTATTTAAATCTTATGATTAGTCAATTTACAAATTCAATAAATCATGCAAACGAACGAGTTAAAGAAATAGAAAATAAACAACTAGAGTTGAAAAATAAATATGATTCTGCTGTTATTGAAATAGCTAATTATGATAATTATCCAGAAATCAAAAGTGAGTTAGAGAGTGTACTAAATAGTGCGATTGATAACTATGAAGAAATAATTATAATTACTGAACTCAATGAAAGAATCAATAAAATCGAATCAGCATTAAATAAAGCTAAGAAAGATAAAGAAGCTGAAGATAAGAAGAAATATCGTGAGGAACAGATTAAAAAAATAAAAGATTTAGTAGAGCTTATAAAAGAACATATGACTCATCGCAATGAATACAACGATCCTAAATGAGAAGAATTATTTAGTGATCTTCAAATATATTTAGATGAGGTTGATGGAAAAGAAGAAACTTTCGATGATAATCAACTATACTACTATTATAATGATAAGGTTATTTTATATGTAAATGATTGTATTGAGGGAAGGGAAAGATATAAAACCGAATTAGAATCTGCCATAGAATGGAATTTGGGTAGATTAGAGTGATTTATTGAGATTTACGATAGATATAATAAATTTGAAGGCACAATAGAGTGAACTAATCTTGCTGCAAAATACAAAAATTATATTGATAGCAGTTTAACTCGTCAAGATCTTGAAAAATTACCTATAGCAAGGATTCAAGCAATTACTGATGAAATTGATTCTTTAAGAATTGAGTTATTGCGTCTTAGGGAAGAAATTAATAAATATCGTGAACAAGTAAAAATTGCAATGAAAACAGAAACTATCACTAATATTATTGTATTTGCCAATAATATTTATCGTGAAGTACAAAAAACCATCGACGATATAACGCAAGGTTGACAAAAAGAGATTGATACTAAAAAATTAGAAAAGATGAAGAGTGACTTAGATGCTGCATGACCTGGAATTTTAGAATCTGCAAAAAATGAGGTTATTAAAGAAGCGCAAGATAGCATAAACTCATGAAAAAATACTTTACCTAGTGATTGAAGTGATAGTAAATATGATCAAGTAAGAAATGAATTTGATGTCATTGTTAATGAATTACAATCATACATAGAAAGTGATAAACAATTTAACGAAATAGGTATTAAATCGATTGAATTAAATTCAATTTTCTCACAAAACATTTTACCTAAAATTCAAGAAATATCAGGACAATAAGGTTATTTAATCTAGTATAATTCACTAAAAATTACGATGTGGTGTTTAATTACGCCACATTTTTATTTGATTAAAAATAAAAATTTTCTACCTGCAGGAACACAATACAAATTGTATAAAAAGTGAAATTCTTTTCCATAAAAGTCCTTTTTGGGCGTTTTTTTTTTTTTTTTTTTGATAGTGAATATAATTCAAATATAGAAATTAAATTAAAAAGGGGGAAAATGAGTAAAAAACATAAAAAAATTCTTATTTCACTTATTGCATTAGGTGCTGTTAGTGTAACTGCTTTAGCTGGTTCGTTGGTAGCATGTACTGAATTAAATCGTAATAAAAATTTGGAATACAAAAACAAATTTTCTATTTTGTTAACTAAAATTAAAAGTGAGTTAAATTTCTTAGTTGAAAATCAAACTGAAGAAGTTATTAAATTTAGAGAATCTTTAAATGAAGTTGAAAAAAATTCAAACAAATCTACTAGTTTTAGAGATAAATATGATGAATTATTCAAGAAATATGAAAACTTTAGTTCAATTATTACAGAACAGGAAAAAAGAAAATTAATAAATTTAATAAATGAAACTAAGAAATTACTAGAAATTAATTTTGCCGATCAAAAGTATTTAAATATCACTTCTAATGTTTATAAAATATTAGAAAAAAATAGTGTTTCTTCTGAAGAAAAATTTATTTCATATGTTTCTTTAATTCAATTTCAAAATGAAATAAAGAATGCTATTGATAAAGCAAATAAAAATAAGGAAATTATCGATAGTGAAGAGCAAATTGAAAATGATAAAGTTGTTAAAGATCTCCAAGAACTACAAGATATTTTCCTAGATAAAGTATTAGAAATTAAAAATGAATATCTTAAAAATTACCCTAGTTTAAATGATCCTAGATTAAATTCAATATTAAGACCGCTAAATGACTTAGTAACTAATGTTTTAGTATTAGTTAGAGAAATGGATTCAAGCAAAATTGATGAAACTACAAAAATATTAAATGATTTAACAAAACGAACGGTGAATAATTTGAATAAATATAATGTCGAAAAAGAAAAGTCATTAAAAAATTACAGAGACAATCTTGCAATACTTAGTCATTTAAAAAATACTTTAATGCAAACTAATTCACATGATCTTTTAGATAAAGTTAATAATTATTTAGACACTATTCTTAATGATGAACAATTACAAGTTCTTTCAAAAGAGCAATTAGATAAAAAAGCTTATGAAATTTCAATAGTTGTTGAAAATGTTTTATTAAGTATAGATGAAGCAAAAATAAAACAAGAATTTCTTAAAAATCTTTATGACAACGCTTATGAAAACGAATTAGATAGATATAATGACTATTCTGAAATTAAAAATGTTTTGAAAAAATCATTAGACCAAAGTATAGAAAATTATATAAATGTTTTCGATGTTAATGAATTGGATAGAAGAATTAACCTAATCAATAAAGCGATTACCAAAGCTAAAAATGATTTAGAGTTAGTGGATAATAATACACTATATGAAGAAAAGTTAGAACAATTAAGATCATTAATTAAAACTATTAAAGAGAATCAATTGAATAATTTTGATTTAATACAAGAACTTGAAATTAAAAAGATATTAACTGAACTTAATGATCTCACTATAGAAGCTGAAAATAATATTTTGAGTTTTAACGATGATGAAATAAATAACAAATTAAAGCAATTGAATGAAATTTTAAATAAAACTAATACCACTCTTAAAAACTATATAAGTCAAAAAAGTATAGCATTTAAAAAACTTATAGAGGCTAAAGAAAGCGCAACAAAACTTTTGGATTCCCTTACTCACGCTGACTGAAATGAATTTAAATTAGACTTATCAAAAGTAGTTCAAGAAGCTAATAATTTGGATAAAAATACATCTACACTCAAAGAAATAAATGATTTAACCACTAAAATTAAAGATGCACAAGTTTTATTACAAAACACTAAAAACAACATTGACTTAAGACAACATGAATTAAAAGAATATTATGATAATCTTGTTAAAAATGAATTGCCAAAATATACTAACTATAAAGATATTTATGATGAATTATCTGCTTCATTAGATTCAGTTATTGAAAATTACAATGATATAATTAAACAAGAAACATTCAATAGCGCATATAATTCAATGGACAACGCTGTTGAAAAAGCAAGAAATGATTTGAATAAATCACTTAAAGATAAATTACTTGCAAGAATTAATGAAATTAGAGCTGAAGAAGCATTTTCTACTGATGAGTTATTTTCTAGTCAAAATGATGAATTAGAAAAAACATTAAGTAGTGCAATTGAAACAGATGACAAGGATTCGACTTGATTAGCAGATCAATTACAAAATTTAAATAATACTTACAGTAAATTAACAAATGAAGCTGATGCTATAGTTAAAAGTAAAATTGCTCAATTTGCTTCTACTCTTTCTAATCTAAGAGATGAAGAAAATCTTGAACCTGTATTAATTAGTTTAATTGATGTAAAATTGCAATCTTCTAATAGTGAAGGCAAAAATCTTGCGTTATTAGTTGAAGATTATAAGACTCTAAAAGATGCTAATAATAAAATTCCTTCAGTAGTTAATCTTTATAAAGAAATAAATAAAGCTAAAAATGAAGTTTCAAATGAACTTTCAAATAATACAGAATACAAAAATATTTTAGATAATTTTAATGATATTGTAAGTTCTCTACCACAATATATTGACTTTAATCAAGAACAAGAAGAATTTAATCAAAATATAACTCAAATACTTCAACAATTAAAGGAAGCAAAAGATAATGCATTAGTTGAAAAATATAGATTAGATATTACTAGCGAAGTAACATATTGAATGGATAACAATCGTTTAAATAATGATTTTAATTACATTAATTCAACTAATTTAGCAAATGAAATCAATATCTTACTAAATAATGCTTCTAATAATACTAATTATTCATTAGAGCAAATTAAAGAATCATTTAACTCTATGAATTCAAAAATTCTTGAAGGTTATAAAAATATATTAAATAAACTTGTAAATAATGTTGAATCACAAAACTATGATTACACTACACATGTCGATCTTAAAAAACTTCTTGATGAAGCAAAAATTTTATTTGAAAGTAATGACCCCCACACAATACAAACTAAATTTACTGAATTAAAAGATGAATTTGAAAGATTAAAATCTTCTGATGCTGCTAGACTTAGATCTTTAGAAAGACTTAAATCTAAAATTAAGGAAGCGAACACCTTCAATACAAATACAAAAGATAATGAAAGATTTGTAGAAATTAAAACTGAACTTAAAAATGCTATAGATGAAGCTAGCGAAGGAGATATTGAAATTTTATCTCAGGAAGAAATTAACCAACGTTTAACTGCATTATCTCAAGCTCTTGATACAGCAATCTTTGATAAAGTTATTGAAGAGCAAACTGCTGAAGCTAATAAACAAACTTATAAATCAATAATTAATCAAATAAGTAACGAAGAAACAAAAATAATGTATGAACCTCTTTATGCAAGTATTAAAACAACCATGCGTAATGATACTGATGCAATAAATACTGTGAATGAATCAAAACTTGATGATTTGCATTCAAATACAATAGCAAATTTAAACACTAAGTTAAATAAAATTTTAAGGGATGCTAAACAAGCCCAAGTAAACAAATATGGTGAAATTAAAATTGAATTAACAAACTTATCGAATAAGTTTGATGAAAAATATACTACATTTGCAGATTTAGTTAACGCTGATCAGTGATTTGCTAATAAAACTTATAGTGAAGATTTTAAAAATAAAGTAAGAACTTATACAGCAAAAATGAATGAAAAAGCAAATAAATACAAAGAATATTTAACTACTGAAAATCCTGATATTTTCACAATATATGGTTATTCTAGAAATTATGAATTCTTGCTTAAATTTATGGAATGATTTGAAAATGTTGCAGCAATAGAGACTCAAGATGGGTTTGTTGACGAAACTAAATATGCAATGTTAGATGATATGTTAAACACTCACTATAATGATTTTGCAACAAGTGGATTTAGAAATTTATTATTAGCTGGTTCTAAAACTTCACAAAACATTCGTGGTTGAGAAAACTTAAATTCTCGTGGTGCTGAGGGATATCAAAATTATATATACTTAAGATATGTTGGAAAAGAAGGAACTGATATGACTAAAAGAGATGGTTTCAATGAACAGTTATGAACTTCAAATGGTTTAATTCCTCTAATTTGAAACACTCAGCAATGAATGGATCGTTTATTTTCTCCTGAATTTGTGAATAATATATCAACCAATAAACCAGAATATAAAAATGAACTTTATAACTCTGTTTTTGCAGAATTTGCAAATGATGAAAATAAATTTGTAATGAAGCGTTGATATTCAACAAAATATTTAGTTAAATTATCTGATTTTATTGAAAATACTACTAGATATCCAGAAATTAAAGATAGTTTTTCTATTGAAACACTTATTTAACTTATATATTAAAAAACCAATCTAACTTAATATAAATGCAATAGTTGACATTAATTTGTCAACTTTTTTAATCTAGTTTAATATTAGTTTATAATTATTTCATGAATAGATTTTTTGCTATTAACAAACAGAATGATAAGTTGTATTTTGATGAAAAAACATTAAAACATTTTAAGGTTTTAAGGCTAGAAAACAAGGAAATTATCGGAGTTTATGAAGGTAAATTTTATTTAAGTGTTTTAAATAAAAATATTGCTGAAATAAAAGAAGAAATTAATGAAAATCATGAATTTAACTTTAAAGTAAAGTTGGGGGTTTCTCTCATAAAATTAGAACGTTTTGAATGGCTCATAGAAAAAGCTGTTGAACTTGGTGCAACTGAAATTATTCCTTTTATTTCCACTCATACTAATAGTGAAATAGCTAAGTTTAAATTCAATAAAAAGATTGATCGATTCAATGAAATAATGTTTAATGCTGCCCAGCAGTCATATAGAAACATAATCATTAAATTAAGTGAATTAAAGACTTTTGACGAAATTATAAACGAAGAGGCAGAAGTTAAATTTATTGCTCATGAAAAAGTTGATAATTCTTTTATTAAACAAAAAATAAATAAAGATGTTTTATTTTTGATTGGACCTGAAGGTGGTTTTAGTGATTTCGAAGTAGATAAAGCAATTGATAAAGGATTTCAATGCATTTCACTAGGAAAAAGAATTTTACGCGCTGAAACAGCAGCGATTTATTTGCTAAGTCAGATCGAGGTAAGTAATGAGTAAAAAGAATGAAAAAATGATAAGTTATTCTCAATTTAGAATCTTATTTATCTCAATTGTAGAAAAAGAATATAATAAAGTACAAAATAGAATGCAAAAAACAAATTTAAGAAAAGCAAAAAACAAAGAATATTTAAATAAACTCGAAAAATTAATAAATGAATTAAAAACAGGGAAAATAAAAGATCAAGATTTAGAAAAAAATAAAAGAGCATATGATAAGCTTAGAAATGATCATTATTTACACCTTTGAGTTTTTGGGATTTTATCAGTTGTAGTTTTATTAATTATTCTAACTACAGTTCTTAATCTTGTTTTTGTGTATAAATAAGGAGAAAATATGTTGAAAGTTTTAGAACACCCATTGATTAAAATTAAATTAACAAACATGAGAGATAAAAATGCAAATCATTCTCGTTTTAGAAGAAATTTAAATGAAATAGCAATGCTTATGGTTTATGAAATTTTAAGAGATTACAAGACCAAAACTAAAGTAATTACAACTCCGCTTGAAAAAGAATATAATGGATTTACTTATGATAAAGAAATTGTTATAGTACCTATTTTAAGAGCAGGATTAGGAATGGTCGAAGGTCTTCTTGAATTAGTTCCTGAAGCTAGAGTGGGACACATTGGTCTTTATAGAGATGAAAAAACTTTTCAGGCTAAAGAATATTACTACAAAATGCCTGAAGTGGCAAAGGATAGTCAAATTTTTGTTGTTGACCCTATGCTTGCAACAGGTGGTAGTGCTGCAGATTCAATTGAAAGACTTCAAAAAGATGGTTTTACAAATATTAAACTAGTTTGTTTAGTAGGGGTAAAAGAAGGTGTTGAACATATTGAGAAAAAATTTGGTAAAGACTTTATGATTTACTTAGCTTCACTTGATGAAAGATTAAATGATCATAAATATATTGAACCTGGTCTTGGTGATGCTGGTGATAGAATTTTTGGGAGCAAATAGTGAAAATTTTAATTCTGTCTAGTGCAAGCATTGCTCTAAAAAAGACAAATGAATTAATTAAAATCTTTAGTCAAAATGGTCACGAAGTTAAATATTGTTTAACTAATAATGCTCTAAAGATGAATTTAGTTGAACTAAATGAGAATTATGTTGATGATGATAATTACTCTGAATTAACTACCAAACACATTCAACTAGCAAAATGAGCTGATAAAATTATTGTTTATCCAGCTACTTTTAATACTATAAATAAATTAGCTAATGGAATAACAGATAATTTTGTAATGTCGATTTTATCACTGGGATTCTTTAATAAAACAATTATTTGTCCAGCAATGAATTTTAGAATGTTTGATAATGAAATATTACAATCAAATATTATTAGATTAAAAAAACTGGGTGTAACATTTGTTGGACCTGAATATGGTAAATTATATTGTGGTGATGAAGGTTACGGTAGAGTGGTTGAAGTGAAGGATTTATTTAATTTTGTTACTAAAAAACCAATTAAAAAATTATTAATTACTTTAGGTTATACTGAAGTTAAATTAGATGATGTAAGAACTGTTTCAGTACGTTCATCAGGAAAAATGGGTTTATCATTAATTAATGAATTAAAATATTTTTTTGATTTAACAGTAATAAATTCAAATTTACCTGAATTAAACAAATATATAAATAATGATATTAAAATTATCAATGTTTCTACTGTTGAACAGTATTTTAATGCAGTAAAAGAAAACATTGAATCTCAAGATATTTACTTATCGGTAGCTGCTGTGAGCGATTTAATTTTTGATAAGTTTGATGGAAAAATTAAAAAAGATACAACAATTAATTTTACTTATAAAATAGGAATTGATGTTCTTAAATGAGTTTCAGAAACTTATCCAGAAAAAATTAAAATTGGTTTTGCTCTTGAAAGTAGCAAGAACCTTGAAAATGGCCTAAAAAAATTAAGTGGTAAAAACCTTGATATGTTAATATTAAATTCTAAGGAAGCGTTAAATTCTTCTTTAACTTCAGGATTTATTTTAACTAAAAATAATAATATTGAATTTGATAATTTAACTAAAGAAGAATTATCATCAAAAATAGCAAGTGAAATAAAAATATGAAGCAAATAAAATATTTAGTTGTTGATATTGGAAATTCAAATTGTAAAATTAATGTAATTAACCAAGATTTTAAAATTTTGGATAACATTAAGATAGTTAAAATTAAAAAATACGATGTTAATTTAATAGTTGAAAACATCTCTAAATTAGTTATAAAACACAAAGTTTCTACTGGATTAATTGGTTCGGTGGTAATAAATTTAACTAAAAAAATAATTTCTCAAATCAAAAAAGAAAATTTAGGTATTAGCTTATTTGATATGGAAGAATTCCGTGAATGTATTAGTTATAAAATAGATAGCAACTTATTAAAACAAAAAGGAATTGATTTAATTGCTAATAGTGAATATTTAAGTCAAAAATTTAATGGTCAAGAAACTAAAGGTTTATTTTTATTTGGTACTGCAACAGTTTTTATTGCATTAAAAAATAACTCATATTATGAAGTGGCTATAACTTTAGGTCTAGCTAGAACAATTATCAATTTAATTAAAGATGCTTCTATATTAAATAAGAGATATTACAAACTAATTTCAAATATGAGTAATAAAGAAGTAATAGAATTTGCAAAAACAGTCATTCCAAATATTTACAGGGGATCAACAATCAGTTTAGAAGGTTTTATAACTGAATGCAAAAATATTTATTTAAATAATAAAAACACTTATTTTATAAGTGGTGGTGATGCTAATCTTATAAGCCAAAATTTTCACCAATTCATTGAGGAAGAAACTACTTCTAAAGGTTATTTATTGATGTACAAAAATTATAAAAAAAATACACACTAATCAATAGTGTGTTTTTGAATTCTGACTATTTGTTTTTGTTTACAAATTCATCAAGTCTTGATTGTTTTCTTGCACCTTTATTTGGGTGGAAAACACCTTTTTGAACTGCTTTAGCAATGATTGAGTGAGCATTTTGAACTAATTCTGTTGCTTTTTCATCTTTAGCAATAACTGCTTCACGAGCTGCACGGATAGCTTTTCTAACACGTGATTTCATAGCTGCATTTCTAGCTCTAGCTTTTTCAATCTTAGCAATGTTCTTAACTTTAGATTTAATATTTGCCATATTAGACCTCCCTTTTTCTTTTGAAAAATCTAAACAATTATATAACAAAATACAAGAAATGTATTTTTAAATGTTAAATACACTATAAAATTTTAAGAATTTTTAAAATGTTCAATTTGCAAAGCGAACTAATTAAATTAATTTTAAATAAACATAAAATAATCACTACTTTAACTAATTCATAGTACTTTTTATTATATGGTAAAAATTCCATATTAAAAAAATATTTATTTGATAAGAATATAATTTAAGTGTATGGATTATAAGAATGAAATTATAGGGAAAATTTTAACGGAAGAAGATGTTGTAATTCGAGGTTCTCTATCACTTTAGATTCAAAATATAATATCAAGAGAACCAAACGATATTGATATTTTGTTTTTAGATATTTATAAAAAAATCAATATTTATTAGAAAATAGATGAGCAGAATTGATGAAAATTTTAAATATTAAAATGTAACCATACAAAATACACCAATATTAAAAAACTTTTAATACATTGGTAATGTTAAGAAAAGATTAGACAAAATTTTATTGTTAAGGAGGACAAATTATGGTTTATAAAATAGATGATTATTGTTACTTTATATTAGATTTAGATTGGAGATATTATTAATGAAAATTACTTTAAAAGCAACACACATATTAGTAAGTATTGTTGAAACAATTATATTTTTAGTTTTTTACACTTTTACAACACTTTTTGGTAGTCAAGTTAGTTTTTACACATAATTCCATTATTATTGTCTTACCCATTAAATTTCTTGCTTTATATTCTATTCAAAAAGAAATTAACTCCTCATGAAATAATTAAAAATAACATTTTTGCATCTGTAGGTATATTAATAGTTTTTTATTTTTTCATATTTCCTCTACAAGTAAATGATACAGTTAGAATATTATCCATGCCTTCGGACGAAGAAAAACTTCTACACCTTTATAATCAATACTATGGAATATCACATGTAAGATTTATTTTTGTATTTGTATTTATGATTGGCATGATTTTTTCAAATTATTTACCCATCATAGTATTAGATAAAGATCAACTAAGTTTTAAAATTAAAATAGATAAAAGTACAGTAGGAAACATAATATTTTATATCTCTATCTTCATTTTAACTATATTAGCAAGTATCATAATCTCACTAACTGGCCAAAACTTTAGATTTAGATTTATTTCGATAGTAATTTTGACAATTATTTTTGTAGCCATTATTAATATTTATGAAACAATTAAATATTTTGTCAAAAAAAGAAATTATTCATTGTACGAGCAAATAACTCAAAAAACAATTAGTCAATATTTTATTTCTTTAGTTCTTGCTTGAATTTTAATGTTGACAATAACAATCAACTTTTCTGCAATAAATTATAGTAATTCTGAATATAATGAAATGTTTAACTTTTGAGTACACTATAGAGCGATTATATTTGGAGCTATAGGAATTGTTTATTTAGTGATATATAGTATAAAAATTACTTCTCATTTTGTAATAAATTCTTTCATCAAAACAAGAAATAAAAAACAAATAGCATAGAATAAAGTACTTAGAAATTAACTCCTAAGTTTTTAATTACTTTTATCCTGAATTAAAATTGAATCAAATATTTCAATTTCCATTATGGAAAATTTTCCATAGTATAAAATTATGCATTTTTCATATTTTTTATTAAATTTACTTTTATTACTATAAAATAGTATTAAAAGTACTTGACTAGTCAAGTTAATTATTCATAACATTAAACAAGAAATGTCGCTTTTAACCACAACTAATATTTATAAAAATTATAATTTTTAAGGACATAAAATGAAGAAGACAATAAAAAGAAATAAATTAACATTAAAAACTAAAATACGTTATTTGTTTTTAGGTAAAAGACCACTTGAAAGAAAGACATTACCTAAAATACAAGAATATTTATATTTGTGTTTCAATTCAATCTTTATTTTGTGTTTCATAATATATTTAGCAAGTATTCTAATTCAAAAGAAATTTGATTTCAGTGTTGAAAAAACTAATGAATTATTCAAAGAGATTCAGGAAAATGTAATACTTAGAGCATTAATTGCATTATTTGTTGCAATTTACTTAATAAATATCATAATATTATCTCATATTACTTATATATTGAGTAAAACTGAATTTAACAAGTGAATCGGCATTTTAGCGATAATTTTTGCTCTAAGTATAATTCTTTGCCCATTAGCAATTGTTTTTTCATACGTAGCTTACGAAAAAAATGAAATTAGTTTTGAATAGAAAAAGGAGAAAAATGAAATTTAATAAATTTTCCAAATTAATGATTAGTCTTAGTGGATTAACATCACTAACATCATTAGCAGCTCTATCAGCAGCTTGTTCAAAAGATGATAAAGGTACTAAACCGGTAAATGAGAATAAAGAAATTGTTATTGCAGTTGATGGTGTTCAAAAAGGAATGTATGACAATGTTATAGCTGAATTTAACAAAACAGAATATCATACAAAATATGGTTACAATATTAAAGTGCTTGAAAAAGATGTATGATCAGCACTTGATGCAAGTACTGTTGGTGCAACAGATACTAAAGCAGTTCCAGATTTATTCTACGGACCAAATGACAGAGTTACAACTTCAGTGCAAGATAATGTTGTAGTTGATTTAAATGAATTCTTAAAAACAACAAAATACAAAGATACAAATATTTGGAGAGTAATTCTTGGTGATCAAGCATCACAAAAATTAATTGACGAATTAGTTGAATTCGGTTCAGTTAATGGAATTAAAGGCGATAATATTACTTCTAAATTTGTTGCTTTAAGACACAACCAAGAAGGTATTGTTATGGCTTCTAACAAGTCAATGGATGAAGTTAGAAAACAATTAGCAAATCCAGATACAAACTCAATGGTTGAATTAGTTGAAGCTGGTGAGGCTTTCTTCAGAATTCAAGATTTATGATATGGTAATGGTGTTTTAGCTGGTGTATTTGACAAACTAAAATCTGATAATCCAGAAAATAAAAATTATGATAATTTAATGGCTAAAATTCTTTACTCTTTAGGAGCAAAAATTACTACTGGATTTAACGGAAGTGAATCTAATAAAATACCTCAAGAAATTAAAGATGCTTACAAAGAAGGTGCTTATACAGCAGCTAGATTAGTATATCCAATTTTTGATGCGGTATACAACAAAAATGATTCTGAATATGAACAAACAGTTTGAGCTAAAAAAGGTATTAACCGTGAAACACTTAAATCATTATTAAATGCAGACATGGGTCAAGTTCAAAATACTGTATGAAACTTACTAAAAGAAGGAAAAATCAGTTATGCACTTGTTGGAACATGAGATATTCAAAATACTCAAAAAACTGCAAATGCTAATACATTCTTTAACGCAATTAATGTAACTGATGATTACAAATATTTACAAGCACCAGGATCATGATCATACATGATTAACATAAGAAATAATGCTTATTCAGCGCTTCGTAGAGAAGCTATTGTTGAAATATTAAAATTAATTTACCAACCAAAAAGCTGATTAGAGTATTACAAACAAGATTCAAAAATTCCATTTATTGAATCACAAAAACAACAACTTGTAAAAGATGCTAATGATTTTAGTAACCCAGAATTTAATAGATTAATGAATTCTGTTAAAGAACATCTTGGATATGAATCATTAGAAGAGTTTTCAAAAGCATTTGAAAAATACAAAACAAAATACTCAATTAGTAAAGAAAAAACATTCCAATCTTCAATGTGACAAAAAGTTCCTACAACTGCTGATGCATCAGAGAAAATGCTTTTAGATAAATATGCTTCAGTTGAAGGTTTTGCTGAAAAAGTTAAAACTGTATTCACAGATAAATCTGAAACTGGTTCTGTATTAGGATTAAGAGATTTAATTAAAGACATTTTTGCAATTGAATTTGACGAAGAATCAAGTTCAGAAAACAAAAAATGACTTGAAAGTTGAAAATTATCACCTAGCGTATTTAAGTCAACACCAAGTGAAATTTTCGGTTCATTAGCTGACGGTGGTGGATACCATGTTAGAAAGATAGAAGCATTTATCTTAGGAGCTAATGGTGATAATGGTGGTGAAGTCGATGCTTTAATTCAAAAAATAAAAGATGCTATTAGCGAAAATAAATTAGAAAGTATTTATGCTGAAGCTATTGCTAACGCTAAGAAATTAGCAAGTTATTCTGCTAATAAAGCTTCTGATGAAGTTATTGAATTAAGAGTAAGACAAGCATTAAATAACTATGTTTACGATGCTAAAGTTCAATTAGTAACAGCTGAAATTGTTGAACAATCAAAAGTTAATAAAAAAGACGGTTCATTAAGTGATTGAACTCTTCAACAAACTGCTACAGTTTATGAAGAATTGAGTAAACTTGACAGTGTTGGAAAAATTATGGATGTTATTTCATCAGCAAAAACACTTCAAGATAATGGTTTAGGAATATTCACAACTCAAGTAAATCGTGTGGATAATGGTAACCCACAATTCGAAAAATTATGAGTTCTTTGAAACGATAGAACATTTGGTTCACAAAACTCATATCAAGCTATTTACGATGCTGATAAAGATAAAAATGTAACTGTAGATGAATTTAAGGAAGCTATTTACCAAAAATTAGGAAGCTTATTCATCGAAACTGCTAAAACTATTGAAAATTCTCAAGGTTCAACAGTTATTACATTTAGCTAATCATTAATTTAAATATGAATTTCTATAAAAAACTAAAAAGAAACATAACCAAACGAGAATTTTATCTTTATCTTAGTGGAATTGCATTTATTTGTTTTGTTTCTATATTTTGAATTACTTCATTCTTTGTCTTTCCAATTGAAAAACCACAGATCAATGATCCAAGTTTATCTAAAGAAGAAATTCAAAAACTAGCAGAACAATATTTAAATAATTTTGCTTTGTCCAAAATATTGTCATATATCGCTAACTCATTAATACTTATCTTTTTCCTAATTTATATTATTTTGCTAAGAGGTAAACTTAGTTGCGGTTATGGTTTCTATATAGCTTTTATAATAATATTTATTATATTAATAGGAATTCCATTTATACAATGAGAACAAATAACAACAAGCCAAAAATCCCTTGGCTTGTTGTTATCATTAGGCAATTTATTTGTCGCAATTTCACTAGCAGTTTATATGTTTATCTTATATAGAGATAGACGAATTCAAGAATTTGAATTTATAAGAAATAAAGGAAGGAGATAGTTTATGGATAATTTGAAGTTGTATAACTGATACGGTGAAGAGTTTGACTTAATTGTTCCAGAAATTGGAAGTAATTTAAAAGCATATAAACACAACACCAGAAACATTTATACAAGAACAGTTGACAAAATAAACTTAAGAAATAAAATCGAAAAAGATTTATTTCTTAGAGCTAGATACAAAATCAACAGCAATTTAAAAAGAGAATTATCAAGTCATAAAGTAGCCTTTAAAAATAAAACTAAAGTTATTCAAGATTCTACCAAAAGATTAAAACATGCTGAAAGTCTACAAAAATTAATAAATTTTGAAATTAATAAAATTCAAAAACAAAAGAAAGACTTACGTGTTTACGCAAAAGATTTCTTAAAATCACTAGAAAAAACAGCAGATGAAGTATCAAGAAAAAACGTTTTAATAAGTGAATTAATTAACAAAACAAATCTTGAAGAAGCTGAATTATTCAAAAAATATTGCATTTTTTCAGTTGCTTTAATTTATTTAAAACTAAGTGAAAAATTTAATCCAGGTGATCAAGTTGATATTAACTTAATAAATCAAACTAAGTTGCATGAATATGAAATTAAGTTATTAGATAGTTTAAAAGACAAAAACAAATTTTTCGCTAATTTATTTATTGAATTAGAAAAAACTAGACAAAATCTTCTACTCAAAAAACAAAATTTAAAAGAAGAATTAAATAATACTAAAAAGGTTGAAAAAGAGAAATTTTTAGTTGAAAGAAGTAATATAAAACTTCTTGCTAAAAAGAAAATAATCGAATTAGAATACGAATACAACCAAAAAATTGAACAACAAAAAGTTGAAGCTAAAAATATTAAGAAACAATCTTTACAAAAAATTAAAGAAAACAAAAATAAAATCTTAGAAATTGAAGCGAATAATAAAAACAAAATTAATAAATTAAAATCTACTACTAAACAAAAATTAAAATCAATTAAAAGAATTTATAAACAAAACTTAAAAATTGAGTTAAGTAAAATAGATGAAATAGTTAGAAAAGAATTTGATCTTTTTGTTGAAAAAACAAAAGAAAATGTTGTTTATGATGAAAAAAGTAAAAAATTCTTTAATAAATATTTCTTTACTTATGCAAACAAACTTAAAATCAAGAGCGAAGTTAAAAAGTTCATAAAATCTAATTATCTTTCTTCTTGTGCGGAAGTGCTTAAAAAGACTAGTTATGAGTCACAATTCAAAAAAGTTGAGGCTTCAGCACTTTATGAAAAAGTTATTGAAGATAAAAAAATTAGAGAAAAATTCATCATCGAACGAATTCAAGCTAAGTACTCAATGTTTCTTTTGAAAGAAAACAACCAACTTAGTAAAGAAAAAATCGAATTTAAAAACCTCAAAAAAGAACTTAAAAATAATTATAAAAACCAAATTAAAGACCTAAAAAATAGAAAAAGACATAAAGAAATCACTAAACAAGCATTTCAAAACAAAAAAATTGAATTTAAGATCGCTTATAAAGAAGCATATAGAGAAGCAATATTAAATTCTGAAGTATTTAAAAATAAAAATATTCTTAAAACACAAAGTTTTAGAAAATATGCTGAAAAGAAGATTAATAGAAAACTATATGATTCAAAAATAACTGAAGCACAAAAATCTATACCGCTTGAATGTATTAAAAATCTTAGATATTATTCACTAATTCTTGGATTAATTTTACCTGGTATACCTGAAATATTATTCTTTAAACAAAGACTTAAAGGAATCTTATTATTTATCGGTGCTATTATAGTTTGAACCTTAATAGTTCCATTCTCTCTTGGTGCATACTGAAGCAAGATGAATGGTATCCCTGGTCTATATGACTTAGGTAAAGGAATAATGGATGTTGATAAAGGAATTCTTCCTGATGCACGTTATTACCTTTTTGGAGCTGTTATTTCTATTTTAGCAATGATATTTGCAATTATTTACTTAGTGATTTGTTCAGTTTCGGCATTTAGAGTAGCGAAATCACTAGAACAAGGTTCTAGACCTTCTAACTGAACTCATACAAAACGTTGAATGAAAACGGGTGGATTCCCTTGAATGATTTCAATTGGTGGTTGAGTATTAATGATTTTTATTGTTGCTGCCCCAATTATCACAAGTGTTCTACTTTCATTCACTAACTATGGATATCAACACCAAGCTCCTACGCAAGCTGTTGATTGAGTAGGTCTAAAACAATGAGGACTTTGATGAGTTTTCAGAACAAATAATTTATTCTTATCATTAAGCAGAGTTATTAGTTGAACAATAATTTGAACAATTGCTTCAACTTTAATTCCTATAACTCTTGGAATTGTTATTGCTATTTTAGCTAATAACCCTAGAATTAAAGGAAGAAAAATTTTTAGAGTTATCTTTATTTTACCTTGAGCAATTCCAGCATTTATTACAATTATGTTCTTGAGAAACGCATTCCAAGGTGGTGAATATGGATATATGAATAGTGTATTAATGTGACTTGGAATCTTAAGTAAAAGTAAAAACTGATTATATGAAATTGACACAGCAAGAGCATTAGTTATTTTAGTACAAACATGAATTGGTTATGCTTGAATCTTCATGTTGGTAACCGGAAATCTTCAATCTATTCCTAGGGATATTTATGAAGCTGCTAGTGTTGATGGAGCAAAAGGAAAAGATGTGTTTCTTAAGATTACCTTACCTTCGCTTCTTCTTTCAATTGCTCCAATGTTAATTGGTCAATTCGTTGGTGCATTTAACAACTTTACAACAATCAGTTTATTCACTGGTGGTGGTCCAGATTACGCTAACCCAACTGCTTTTGGTGAAGCATCTACAGATATTATTATTTCATGAGTTTATAAATTAACTACTGGTGCAGTAAAAATTGAAGGTAACCAAGCCTTTGCTGCAGCATTAACTACTTTTGCCTCAATATTTAGTATCGCTATTGCTGCAAAAGGATTTATTAAATCAATGTCAAGGAGGGATTAATGTTACTCAAAAGAAAATCTTTTTACAATCAATTAGGTAAAGAAATTCAAAATAGAGTAAAACAAAAACGTTTAGAACCTAAGAGAATTTCATTAAACGATTCAGATCAAAAACCTCCTACACCAATTGAAATAGTTTGATTATTTATTAATTATGGAATTTTATTATTCTGATCATTAATAATTTTATTCCCGATTGTTTCGCTTATTATTTCAGCGTTTAACGTTGCCAATAGTCGTATTATTTCTGTATATCCATTTAAATTTGGATGAGATAACTTCGAGTACTTATTTTATAGTGAAAGAAGTTATTTCCTAACATGATACGGAAACACAATCTTTATTGCTGTTTTAACAATGATTATCTCAACAATCTTTGTTGCATTAAACGGTTATGCTTATTCAAGATTTAAATTTGCTGGTTCAAAACACTCATTAACAATCATTATGCTTCTTCAAATGATTCCGGCTACCAGTTCGCTTATTTGTTTATACATTTTAGTTGGACTCGGTGAAAGTATTGGTTTAAGCCCTAAAATTATGTTAGTCTTAATTTATAGTGGTGGGGCAATTGCATCAAATACTTTTATGTTAAAAAGCTATCTTGATACCCTTTCAACTGAGCTTGATGATTCAGGAAAAGTTGATGGTTGTTCAAACTGAGGACTATTCTTTAAAATTTTAGTACCTGTTATTAGACCTGCTCTAATTATGGTTGCGCTTTGATCATTCTTAACTCCATTTACTGATGTTATCTTACCTAAGTTTGTTTTAAGAACTCAAGCCGAAAAAACTTTAGCTGTTGGATTAGATACATTCATTAACACTGACAGTAAATATGTTAACGCTGGTGCTTATGGTGCTGGTTCATTACTAGCTTCACTTCCAGCATTCTGCTTATTTATGTACTTGCAAAAATACATAGTGGGTGGTTTAAGTGATGGAGCCGTGAAAGGATAATTTATGAAAAAAGAATTATTAGAAAATATTGATATAGAACAAGATTTTGATTTAGAAACAGTTGATTTAGATAAATTAATTAATGAAGTTGGGGAAGTTTCAAAAACTACTAATGGTGCTCACATTAAATTAGTAAATCTTTCTAAAAAGTATGAAGGAAATGAAAAATATACTTTAGAAAACATAAATCTTGAAATTAAACCAGGAACATTCTGTATTTTTCTAGGACCTTCAGGTTGTGGTAAAACTACTTTATTAAGAATGATTGCCGGACTTAACTCAATTACTAAAGGTGATTTACTTTTCAATGATAAACGTTACAATAACCTTTTACCTAATGAAAGAAACATAGCTATGGTTTTCCAATCATATGCTCTTTATCCACACATGAATGTTTACAATAATATCTCTTTTGGTCTTAAAATAGCTAAGGAACGTAAAGATATTATTGACCGTAGAGTTAAAGATGTTGCAAAAATCTTAAAAATTGATGACTATTTATATAGAAAACCTAGAGATCTTTCTGGAGGACAACGTCAAAGAGTTGCTATTGGTAGAGCTATTGCTAGAAAACCACTTGTTTTCTTAATGGATGAACCGCTTTCAAACCTTGACGCGAAACTTCGTGAAAACATGCGTCGTGAAATCGTTAATATTCATAGAATGCTTAACACTACAAGTATTTATGTTACACACGACCAATTAGAAGCTATGACCATGGGTGATCAAATTGTAGTATTTAATGATGGTAAAATCCAACAAAGCGGAACTGGTCGTGATTTATATTTTAGACCAGCTAATTTATTCGTTGCTACATTTATTGGTTCACCTACAATGAATATTATTGAAGGATTTTTTGAAGAAAATAAATTTATTTCTTTTGATAAACAAATTTCAATCGACATTGAAAATGCTCACAGAAAAAATATAACTAATTCACAAAAAATTTCTATTGGATACCGTTCTGAAGATATTAAACTTCATAAAAAATCTACTAAAAATACTATCAAAGGTAAAATTACTAACATTGAATTAATTGGTAAAGATCAATTGGTTGCAGTTAAACTCTCAGGTGATGTTGAAATTATCGCTAACTGTAGTAATGACATGGAATTTGAATTATTTAGTGAAATTTTCGTTGAATTTAATACTCAAAAAGCACATATTTTCAACTCAGAAACAACTTTAAGAATTAATTAATATGAAAAATTATTTTTCAAGAAAAATTACTGTGATTTTAGTTTCTATAATTTCGTTAGCTGTTGCAGTAATTTACATCAATTTATTCTTTAGACTTCACAATAGAATTGATTATGAATTCGATTGACTAAGAAAAAATCTTACTGAAGTAGAACCAGAAGAATTGTTAAAAAACATTGAGTATAATTCAACAACTTATCAACTTAGATATTTAACAACTATTTTTGGTTCAATTATTGTTTGCGCTTCTTTAATTATATTTACAATTAGTAACACCATTATTTATGGATTATTCAGTGATAAATTCAATGGAAGTAATTTATATAAATACATCTTGTATTTAATTACAATAATTTTAGTTGTTATGTTCATCTACTTGACTTTACAACCTCAAGAATTAGTTGTACAAGTTAAAAAAGAACTTGGCGGAACTGAATTCTGAGTTAATGTTTATAGTGATAAAATTCCATATTATGATGCATTTAGCGGATTTGCTTTAAGTTTTATTCTTTTAGTACTTACATTTATTTCAAAAAGTTCATTCGGATATCTTAAAAAAGACATAATTCTTGCTAAGAAATTCAAAGAAATTAATAATTAATACAATTGCTGGCAAATTTATTTGTCAGCTTTTATTTTCTTAACGTGTCAAGATTAAAAATAAAAGGATAAAAGTTATTGATAAAATTTAATCATGAAAAATTTATCAAAATATGCAGTCGAATTCTACGACAAAAAATTAAATGAAAATGCTAAAAATATAGCGAATTGAGATAATAAAAAATACGGATACAAAAAAACTTTAGACTATAGAAATTTATGGATTGATGCGCCTATGGCTCGTCCATTAAAAGAATTTAAACGTAGTGGAGTTATTTATCAAGTACTAATATACAATTTTGCTGATGGAAATAACGATGGTATTGGTGATTTAATAGGACTAAAAAACAAATTAGATTATTTTGTTAATCTCGGTGTAGATACTTTACTTCTTAGTCCGATTCACCCTGCAACTTCATATCACGGATATTCAGTCCTAAATTACTGCGATGTTGCTGAACAACTTGGAGGAATGAAAGCTTTTATTGAATTTTTAAGTTCAGCACATGATAGTGGAATTAAAGTTTATATTGATTTAGTATTTAATCACACTTCTTATGAACACCCATGATTCCAAGAGGCGTTATTTGACAATAAAAAATTTGAAGAATATTATGAATTTGATCGTGATCCAAGCGATAAAGATTTAAGAGTTGATTCTGAATCACACAGAAGAAGATACCCTAATTTAGATACTCCTCTTGGAGGAACAAACAAAAAATACATTGGTAGATTTTGAGCTGGGATGCCTGATCTAAATCTTGATAATCCTGATGTCATTGAACAGTTATGTGAAATTCAAAAATTTTGAACAAAAATTGGGGTTGATGGTTTTAGATATGATGCTTTTTCAGAATTTTTTAGTAGTGAATCTGAAACAAAAAACAATTTTAATGAAGCTAAAATTTTTAGAATGCTTAGAGAAGCTTCAAATTCTATAACTGAAAAATATAATATGAATGAAGTATTTATGATTGGTGAATGACTTGCTGATCATAGAAAAGCGATGGAATATTTAACTTACAAAAATAAAACTTCACTAAATACTATCTATGATGGTGGAGAACATTTTAAAGACCATGTTGATACAAGGGTAGATTACAAAAAACTTTTAGATATTTGTGAAATGTATCAAAAAACTTCTAAAGATAGTGTTTGAGTACCGTTTTTAGAAAACCACGACACCAATCGTTGATTAGATGTTTATCGTCGTGAAGTTTCAAAAATTTCTGCTGATTCAGAAGAGTATTTTACTAATTTAACTAGTGATGAAAAAGATGCTCAAAGAATAGCTCTTTTACAATTATTAATGTTACCGGCCAAACCAATTATTTATTATGCAGATGAATTATGTTATTACTCAACGAGAATATTTGATGATCCTGGATTAAGAGAACCACTAAATTGAATTAACGAAAATGAGAACTGTGCTATTGTTGAAAAGAAAATTGATGCAAGTCATGCTAATGTATTTTTAAATATTTCTTCTACAATAGGCAAAGTTGAAAATGTAATCAACGAAGAAGATTCAATTTATAAAATGATTTCATTAATGAATGAAATAAGACAAAATAACACTTATCTTAAAAAAACTGATCCTAATACAATTCATGATCCCTTTGATTTCGTTGATGCAGATGACTATAGTAGTGTTATTGTTAGAAGTGAGAATAAAAATAGTAATGAATTTTTACTTTTTGCATTTAACAATCACTTAAATACTAATAAAAGAATGGGTAAAATTTCAAGAAAATATCATTTTAAAACATTATACTCTTTCAAAGTAGAAGATCATTCTTGAGGTGTGAATTTACCTAAAAATAGTTGTGTATTATATAAACTAACAAGAAAATAAATAAAAATTTTGTAAAATATAATTAATATGAATAAACCTGTAAAGAAAACTCAACAAATAATAAATTACTTAATGGAATTAATTCAAAGTAAAAAAATTCCAACAAATAAAATTATGCCTTCTGAACATGCTTTAATGATGAGGTTTAATTGTTCTAGATCTGTTGTGGTTGCGGCCTATCAAAAATTAGAAGCATTAGGAGCAATTTACTCTATTAGTAAAAGAGGACATTTTGTAGCTGAAAACTTCCATAATTTGATTAAACCAGTTTCTTATTTAATTGGTTGTGACAAACAAACAGTCAAGTTAAGAACAAGAAATTTTGAATTACCAGAGTGAATAATAAATAATCAAATTATTTTTGTTAATGGTGTTGAAAAATTTCAAAAAGAATATTTTAAAAAAGGTGAACTAGTTGCTGAAGGAGAAATTTATATTTCTGGTAGATATGTCAATCCTGAAACCGAAATTCAAGAGAATAAGAGTTTGATCGACTACTTAAATAATTCAGATGGACTAACAAACATTGTCTATAGATTAAATTACGAAAAAGTTAACAAATTCAATCATGAATTTCTAGTTGTTGTTTCATTTTATGGTTATGATGAAGATAGCATTTCTATAGCTGGAAAATATTATATTAAACCAGAATATTTTACTTTTTATCACCAAGAATTTTCATTGAATCATTAGTTGCTATAAACTAATGATTTTTTTACAAAAATACTTATAAACTAGTAGGATCTACACAATTGACCACTCAAGAATTAAGCCTTATTTTAAGTTTAATAAATTAACTTTTATATAATTATTTGGCTATGAAAAATAATGAATTTTTAACTCAAAATTTAATTGATTTTGATAACTTAGATAAGACATATTTTTATGAAGGTGATGACTTAGGAGTACATTTTAAAGATAATAAATTTACTATTAAGTTATGACAACCATTTGCAAAGAATGTAAGAATTTATATTTATGAAAATTCAGAAGATAAAACTGAAATTGAAATCTTAAATATGAACAAAAATTCTAATGTTTGAGAAATAACATTAGACAAAAGTTATGAAAGAAAATATTACTTATATGAAGTTGAAAACGAAAATCAGACTAAATTAGCTACTGATCCATATTCTTTTTCACTTTCTGCAGTTAAATGAGACGGTGGAGAAGAATTAAAAGCTAAAAGTGCTATTGTAGATATTGAAAAAATTAAAAGTAATTCAGCAAGATGAAATAGCGGTTTATTACCAAGAGAGACAAATATTTATGAATTGCATATTCGTGATTATACTTCAAGTCTTGATCAAAATAAATTGAAGAGTCGTTTTGGTACTTTTAACGCAGCTAGAGAAGCAGGTATATTCGAATATCTAAATGAACTTGGGATTAATCATTTACAACTTTTACCAATTCATAGTTGCTATACTTTGGATGAAACAAATATCAAAAAGTTAAATAAAAATGATGGTCAAAAATGAAACACAAACTACAACTGAGGTTATGATCCGTTAAACTATTTCAGTATTAATGGTTCATATTCATCAAATCCTCATGATCCATATGCTAGACTTTATGAATTCAAAGATTTTGTAAATGATGCACATAAACATAATATCGGAATTATATTGGATGTAGTTTATAATCATTTATTTACAAATAATACATTAAATGATATTTTACCCGGGTACTATTTTAGAAATGAATCTAAGGTTAATCCAGTAAGTTATCCTCCACTTGCTTCACAAAGATTTATGGTTAGAAAATTAATTGTTGACTCTCTAAAATATTTTATGGAATATTTTGATGTTGATGGATATCGTTTTGACCTTTCTTCATTCATTGATAAAGAAACAACTGATATTATTTATCAAGAGTTAAGTAAAATAAAAGAAAATGTTGTTCTTCACGGAGAAGCTTGATCATTTACTGATTTAGCTTATGAGAAAAATTATGTTAAAGGTTTTTTAACTAATGATATTAATTTTGCTTACTTTAATGATACAACTAGAAATGCAATTAAAGGTTCAGATCACTCTAAAGATAAAGGTTTATTCGCAGATTTTACTAAAGGATATTTTCTTTCTTATGTCAATTCAGTCGTAGGTAACTTAATTGATTACAACTTTAAAAATTATCCTTACAGTCATAAAGCATATGACCTATTCTGTTCTAATGTAGATATGAATTTACAATACAATGCTTGTCATGATGGTTTTACACTTTGAGATAAATTAAATGTTTCAACAACTGAATTAAGCTTTTTAGAAAGAATTCAAAGATATAGACAAGCTTTAATTATGACTGCAACTACTCAAGGAAGAATTCTACACTTAGCAGGTACTGAATTGCTTCAATCTAAACCAGCTGATAGAAGTGGTATGGATTTTGAAAGAACTATTGAAAGTAATTATTATGACGAATTAAATGATGAACCTGAATCAAACAGATATCACCCTAATAGTTATAAAACAACAGATTTTGTTAATTCATTAAAATGAAATCATCTTAAGAATTACTATGTAAAAGAATATGTGTTTGATTTCTTTGCTAAATTAAATAAATTTAGAAACCAAAGTAAAATTTTCACTTTATCAACTGAAGAAGTTTACAAAAATGTTAAATTAAAAGTAGTCGATGAAAACGAAGGAATTTTAATTTATGAAATTAAGTATGATTCACAAGCTTACTTAATTGCTCACAATTTTTCAGAACAGGATTATATTTACGATATGAGTAATTATGATGTTGTTTTTGATAACAAAATCAAGTTTAAAGGTGATAAAAAACGTATAACACCTCACACCTCACTTATCTTAAAGGAGAAATAATGAAAACAATAAAATTAGAAGATAGAGTAATTTACCAAATTTTTCCTAGATCATTTTATGACTCAAACAATGACGGAGATGGAGATCTTAAAGGAATTACTGCTAAATTAGATTATATTAAAGAACTTGGATGTAATGCTATTTGACTTTGTCCTATTTATGATACAAACTTTGTTGACGCTGGATATGATGTTTTAGACTATAAAAATGTTTGAAGTAAATTTGGAACACTTGAAGACTTTAAAGAAATGACAACTAAAGCACGAGAAAAAGGTATTGATATTATTATGGATATTGTTTTAAATCACGTGTCAAATGAACATGACTGATTCAAAAAAGCTTGTGAATCAGTTGAAAACAAGGAACACAATTACTTTATTTGAAGAGAAAAATTAAGCACCGAAGAACAAAAAGCAATGAGTATTTTTGGTGGAAGTGCCTGAGAATTTGTTCCATCAGTTAATAAATATTACTTTCACTTATTCGCAAAAGAACAAGTGGACTTAAATTGAGCACACCCAGATACAATTAAAGCAATGAGCAGTGTTATCGACTTCTGATACAACTTAGGTGTTAGAGGATTCCGTTTTGATGCTATTAAACACATTGCAAAAACCTTCGATAACATAGATTCTAACCCAGCTTTTGCTTGATGTGAAGGTGCAGTAGAATATCTTAAAGAGTTTAATAAAGTTGCTCTTAGAGGTAAAGAAGATGCCTTTATTTTAGGTGAATCAAGCGGAATTAACGTTGAAGAAACAATTAAGTATGGTTCAGGAAAAGATAAAGTATCTGATAATTTCTACAATTTCTGTTGATGATGAATAGGTTGAGGTAGAACAGGAAGAAATGGTTACGATGCCAACTGAAATTACCGTAACTTTGCTAAACAATTTAAAGAATTTCAAGAAAATGACCAAATTAAACCTTGAATGATTACAAACTTTTTATCAAACCATGACACTTCAAGAAGTGTAAGTCGTTGAGGATCTGAAACATTCTTTAGAAAAGAATCTGCTAAAACTCATGCACTTTTATTAATGTCAGCTAAAGGAATTCCATGTATTTATTATGGTGAAGAAATAGGTTTACTAAATAATATTTTCTCTAAACGTGAAGAATTCATGGATTGTGATATCCACAACGGGTTCGCTGAATTAGTCGATCAAAAGAAAATATACAGTGAAAGTGAAATGTTAAAATGATGTAACATTAACTCTCGTGATAGTGGTCGTGCAATTATGCAATGAGATAATTCAATTAACTCTGGGTTCAATACTGGAGCAAAAACTTGAATCAAAAATTGTAATCGTGCACTAGAAATTAACGTTGAAAACGATAAAAAAGATCCTGAAAGTATCTTTAATTTCTACAAAACTTTAATTAACTTAAGAACCGAAAAATTCCACGATTTATTTATCAATGGAACTGCAAAAGTTAACTTACAGAAAGATGGTGCAATTGAAGTTATTCGTGAATTAAATGGTCAAACAATGTATTTTTACATTAATATGACTGCAAATGAGTTAAATTTTGAAAGAGTAAATGGTCAATTAATTTTATCTAGTTACTCTGACAATAAAAATTCTGAAAAATATTTAAGACCATATGAGTCAATCATGATTTTGAAAGGTTAAAAAATGAATTATTTAAAATACGATACAAAAAATAAAGTTATTTCTCAAGAAATTTTCAATCCAAATGTTACAGCTAAAACCGAAAGTATTTTTTCTTTAGGAAACGGATACTTAGGAATAAGAAGTGCGGATGAAGAAAAATCAGTGTTTAATAAAGAAGACTTTTTTGTAAATGGTATTTTTAATAAAGACAGTGAAGATGAAGTTAGCGAACTAGCTAATCTTGCTGATTTAATGACAAACACAATCTCCTTAAATGGAGTTGTTTTTCAAATTGAAAATAACGATATTTACAAAAAAACACTTGACATTAAAAAAGGAATTTTAACTAGAGAGATAATTGCTAAACGTAGCTATGGAACATTTAAACTTAACTTTGAACGTTTTGTTTCACAAAGTGACTTAAATGTTTATGGGCAAAAAATTACTATTGAAGTTTTAGAATTAAATAATAAAGAGAATGTAGATATACGTCTTTATCCTTCAATTGATGCTACTGTAACTAATAGTGGAACACAACATTTTAGTGAAGGTTCAAAATTAAGACCAACTCAAACTTCGCTTAGAATGCAACAAAAAACAACTTTTAGTAAACGTTTAGTTGTGCATAACTTAGTTACTAAATTCTTGATTAACGGAGAATTAATTCAAGGTGGTACTGATGATTATGTCATCGAAATTAAGCGTAGACTAATTAGATTTAATATCAAAGCAAACGTTAAAAATGGAGATAAATTAGAATTATTTAAATTAATGTCAGTTCACACTTCAATCGATGATGCTAATGAAATTTTAAGTGATGAAACAGTTGTTAAAAATGCTGATCTTAAACTAGAATTCTTACAACAAAGTGATTATGAAACACTTAAAAAAGAATCTATTGAAAAAATGAATGAAAAAGTTTGAAATCAATTTGATGTTGAAATTGTTGGTGATGAAAAATCTGAATATGAAAAATTAGCTTTAGACTTTGGTATTTTCCATTTAAACAGTTTTGTTCCAAAACATTCTACATTCTTAAATGTTGGAGCTAAAGGACTTTCTGGAGAAGGATATCAAGGCCACACTTACTGAGATACTGAATTTTTCATTAACCCTAATTATCTTTTTACTGAACCAAAAATTGTTCGTAATTTATTAACTTATAGATATAGAGGAATTGAATCAGCTCGTAGTAAAGCTAAAGAAGTTAAATTAAGAGAACAAGAAAGTAATTTAGAAGGGGCACAATATCCTTGAGAAATGGCATGACCAACTGACGGTGAAGTTTGTCCATATTGAGGTCAAGCTGATGTTGTTAGTGGAAAACAAGTTCCGATTGCTTCAAGAAGACAAGAGATTCACGTTTCAGCTGATGTAGCTTTTGCAATTCATCAATATTACAATATAACTCAAGATCAACAATTTATGGATACAATGGGTTATGAAATGATTATTGATACTGCAATTTTCTACTCAAATAGAGCTGAAAAACAAAATGATGGAACTTATTCAATCAATGATGTAATGGGACCAAATGAATATAAAGGTAATATCGATAATAACGCTTACATAAATCGACTTGCTAAATATAATATCGACTTAGCGCTTAATTATATTGAAAAATTAAGTAAAAGTAACCCTCAACTTCTTAAAGAAATCGAATCTAAAATTCCTTATGCAATTAATGTTGATAAATTAAAAGAAGTTTCACAAAAATTAAAACAACAAAATCCTAATAAAGATTTAATTATTGCTGAAAATGACCAATTTTTAGCTTTACCTAGAATTGATGTAACTCCTTTCCAACTTTTAGGAGATGCTGGTAAAAAATTATTTAGTACTAAAGAAGGACATAAGCGTCTTTGTTCTCAATTAGTAAAACAAGCTGATGTAGTTTTACTTACATACTTAATGCCTGAGTTGTACGATTATCAAACTAGAAAAGCAAATTTTGAATATTATGAACCAATCACAACACATGATTCTTCACTAAGTGCTGCAACTTATGCAATTGAAGCAATTAGATTAAGAAAAATGTCAAAAGCTTACCAATTATTTAGATATGCATTGGATATTGATATGGGACAAAATATGCACTCTTCTGATGCTGGTATTCATGCAGGTAGTTTAGCGGCTATTTGACAAATGATTGTTTTTGGTTATGGTGGTCTCTCATACTATGATGATAAAATTACTCTTGATCCAATTCTTCCAGAAAATTGAAGTAAATTAAGATATAAATTTAGTTATTTAAATACATTGATTGAAGTAAATGTTAATAAGGATCATTTTACTGTTAGAACCGTAAAACAAGGTCAAAGTGTTAAATTATGAGTTAGAAATTCATTGGTTGAATTAACAAATGATGAACTTAAATTTGAGGTTAGACATGCTTAAGGGTATCTTGTTTGATCTTGATGGTGTAATTACTGACACGGCAAAATTACATTACTTAGCTTGAAAGGAAATTGTTCAAGAATTGGGTATAAATTATACTGAAGAAGAAAATGAAGGTCTTAGAGGTTTACCAAGAAAAGACACTTTATTAGCAATCTTAAAATTAAAAAACGTACCAGTTCCTTCAGACGTTATTTTAGATGATTTGTGTACAAGAAAAAATGAATTATATAAATCATTTCTTTCGGAAAAATTGGAAAAAGATTCCATTTTACCAGGAATAAGTAAGTTAATTGATGATGCTAAAAAAGCAAATGTTAAACTTGCAATTGCTTCAAGTAGTTATAATGCTCCTGTTATACTTGAAAAATTAGGTATTTATGATAAATTTGATTTTATAGTTAATCCTGCTAACATAGAAAAAGGAAAACCTGCTCCTGATATTTTCTTAGCCGCTGCAAAAGGATTAAACTTAAATACTGATGAATGTATTGGTATTGAAGATTCTGTTGAAGGACTTAAATCAATTCATTCAGCTAAAATCTTTTCAGTAGCTATTACAAATAATTCAAAGGAAGACTTTAGTAAAGCGAATGTAAAATTGAGTTCCACTTCAGATTTAGATTTTAATGAATTAGAAAATGCATTTAAAAATAAATAAAAGCAAAACCTTAAAAAAGTTCTGCTTTTTATTTTGTCTATTTATCTGGTTGTTGCCCATCATGTGCTAATCATTTACACTCAGTAATTTCCATTTTTGTAAAAGTTGCTTTAAAACTTGAATCTTCTGGACTGCAGGCATAAATACCAAAATTTATTTTATCTGTAGCTTTATTAATGTGGCAGATTCTCATTTGTTTAAATTCTTTTCCATCAATTGAACATTCTATCTTAAAATCATCTTCTCTTCTGCTTAATCTGTATCACATACTTTTAATGTTTGCATCTATTTCTGTAGTTGATCAATCTGAATAACCGTTATTTGTTACAACAGCACCTAGGTGTTGAAATTTTTCATTTTCATATTCAATTGAAGCTTTTATTCAGTTTTCTGAATCTAAGTACATTATAATACCGCATTGATCAAAACGATGCTTTGAATCGAATTGAGTTTTGACTGTGAAAGAAAAGAATTTTTCACTTGTTGAAATTTGTAATAAGGGTGCATTATCATTTCTAAAATGATAATAAGTTCTTTGCCATAGATCAGTTTTAGGTTCTGATATAATTTCAATTTTTTCATCAGAAATATTAAAATAATTTGGTTTTCTTGTTCAATTTCACAAATCTTTATTTACTTTCATTATTCTCCAATTTGTATTCTTAATTAAATATTATTTGACATTTTAATTTTACCTTTTTGGCTATAAAATAGAATAAAAAAAGAAGATTACTCTTCTTCTCATTGGAATTGATATTCATAAATATTAACAGTATCACCAGGTTTAATATCTAATTTAATCAATGCTTCTCATACACCAATTTTTTTCAAAATATTATTAAATCTTAATAAATTATCATATGAATTTAATGGAATTTTATTATATAATTCCAAAACTTTTGGTCCATAAACTTCAAAGTGACCATAATAAGGAGAAATAACATTGTAAGGAGCTTCATAGTTAATTTCGATTTCTTGTGCTTCTTCTTCAATAGGTTTCATAGTTTCTTTTTGAATCATTTCTCATAATACTTTTTTAACTAAGTCCATATTTTCACGATTTATTGCTGAAATTTCAATTAGTGTAATATTAGGAAATTTCTTTTTGAATTTTTCAACATTTTCTCTAAAGTTTTCTAAATCAGACTTGTTAGCAATAATTAATTGAGGCTTTAATTCAAGTTTTAGATTACAGTCTAATAATTCCTTTTGTATTGTTAAGTAGTCATTAATAGGATCTTTATTTGGGTCACCAAAGTCTATGATATGTGCAATAACCCTACATCTTTCAATGTGTTTAAGAAAACGTGAACCAAGACCCTTACCTAAACTAGCACCCTTAATTAAACCTGGTAAATCAGCTACAGTAAAGCTATTTTCATAAAATTCAACCATTCCTAATTGTGGTACTAATGTAGTGAATTCATACTCAGCAACTTTAGCTTTTGCATTTGAAATAGCATTAAGGAACGTACTTTTACCTGCACTAGGTTTCCCTACAACACCAACATCAGAAAGAATTTTAAGAACTATTTTAGCTTCAAATTTTTCTCCTGGAAGTCCGTTTTCACAAATTCGAGGTGCGGTATTCTTAGAGGTTTTGAATTTAGTATTTCCTCTTCCGCCTTTTCCACCTTTGGCAACTAAATAAGGAGTATCAGGCAAAATAACATCAGCAACTAATTTATTGTTATTGTAAACTAATGTTCCAATTGGAACTCTTATATAAGTGTGTTTTGCATTTGCTCCATAAAGATTTTTTGGTCCGCCTTTAACGCCATCTTCAGCAATGATATGCTTATTTTTGTAGAAACTTAATAATGTATTTTTTCCTAAATCACCAACAAAATAGACATCACCACCATTTCCACCATCTCCACCGTCTGGACCACCTTTATCAACGTGAGCTTCTCTACGGAATGAAATAATTCCATCTCCACCTTTTCCTGCTTGTAGCATAACTTTAACTTCATCAACGAATTTTGCCATTTTTTCTCCTTTTAAAATAGTTATTAAATTATAAATTATTATATGGTTCTTTAATTCAATTATTTTGTTAATTTATACATTTTTTTAAATAAAAAAATGGCGGAACAGAGAGGATTTGAACCTCCGCGGGAGTTGCCTCCCCTACAGTCTTAGCAGGACCGCCTCTTCAGCCTCTTGAGTACTGTTCCAAGCAAAAGAATTATAACCTAAAAATATAAAATCACTAGCATTATTTTAAATTAATTGGTTGATTTATAAAACTTTTACCCTATTTTGAAAATCTTCTTCCCAAAATTGATTTAATTTGCTCTTTTGTTGGGTTTGCAACCAAAAATGTTCCAGCGACACAAGCATCTGCACCATATCTAAAACATTCTGGCCCAGTAATGTTGTTGATTCCACCATCTACTTGAATTAAAAAATCATAACCATTATCAATTCTTAATTTTTTAAGATATTGAATTTTTTCATAAGCACTATCGATGAATTTTTGTCCACCCTTACCTGGTTCAACTGACATTACTAAAACTAATGAAAGATATTTAGCAAATTTTTCGACTACTTCAATTTCTGTATTTGGTTTAATTGCTAAACCAATTTTACAATAATGATTATTTTTATTTTCCAATCAATCTAATAAAACTTCTTCATCAAGAGATTCGTAGTGAAAAGTAAATACATCAACATAGTCTTTTAGTTCTTCGATATAATCAGTTGGATTTTCGACCATCAAATGTACATCCTTAAAGTGTTCTTTGCTATTTTTTGAAATATTAATTATCTCTTTGGGTGTGATAGCATAATTTGGTACAAATTTACCATCCATTACATCATAATGAATTCAACTTACACCATTATCAATGAGTGTATTTGCCATATCAACTCTTTTATCTACATCAACATTTAATAAACTAGGGGTAACGAATTTTTTACTCATCTCATCTCTCCTTTTTTGTTTCTTTGCTTAATTTTAAGTAATTTTCATATCTTCATTTCGGTATTGAAATATCGATTTGCTTTTTGATCTCACAATCATTTACGTTTTCATTAATATGCAAGCAAGAACGGTATTTACAGTCAGGAAAATATTTTTTGAAGGTATCAAAACTTTGTGCCAGTTCAAGAGAGTTTATATCTAAATCTAATGAACTAAAACCTGGTGTATCGATTAATTCTCCATCATTAAATTCTATAATTTTGACTACTCTAGTAGTGTGCTTTCCACGTCCTAATGCTTTACTGATTTGCTGAGTTTGAAAATTATTGTTTGATAATCTATTAATAGTTGTGGTTTTTCCAACCCCAGTTTGACCTAAAAAAACATTTGTTTTGTTTTTAAAAATCTGTTTAATTTCACTTAAGTTTGAATCACTGTTATTGTTAATTAAATAAACTTCATACCCACACCTTTGATATTGTTCATATCAGTAAAAGTCATTTACTAAATCAGATTTAGTAAAGAAAAGTATCGGTTTAATTTCCTTAAATTCAATTATTGAAAGAAATTTGTCCATTAAAAATGAACTAAACTCAGGTTCTTTTAAACTCATAACAATAATGACTTGATCAACATTTGCAACTTTAGGACGAATAAAATTGTTTCTTCGTTCTAAAATATTCAAAATCATTTTGCTATCATGTTCAACATAATCACCGACTAATGGAACTAAATTATTGAATCTAAGTTTACCACTCCCAGGAATCAAAATAGTTGAATTATCACTGTTTTTTATTTCATAAATTCCTGAAACTATTGAATAAATTTTTCCCTTCATACTCTCCTAAATTAAAATTGAAATAGTTATTAAAATAATACTAATTAAAACTAAAACAGAAATTAAAATTACATTAAATCTCCAACTACTTGTGTAATCTGCGATAGTTTTTTTACTTTTTGCCGTTTTGGCTGATATTGGAGCTTCTAGTGAGCGAGAAGTTAGTAAGCAAGTGTCAATATCTTTTCTAAATTCTCACATTGATTCATAACGATTGTTTGGGTTTTTAGCAGTCGCCTTTAGAATAACATTTTCTAATGCTTGAGGCACTTCTCTAAAATCTTTTACTCTAGGAAATTCATTTTCTTTGTGCATTTGAATAGTTTGGATAGCATTTTTATTGCTGAAAGGATATTTTCCAGTTATCATTTCAAAAAGGAGCACACCTAGAGCATAAATATCAACTTGTTTAGTTATTTTAGTATTATCATCAATTAATTCTGGTGCAAGATAATATACTGAGCCAACAATACTGTGAGTTTTAGTTAAACGTTGATTATTATGTTCGCTTGACATAGAAATTCCCAAATCAATTATTTTAACGGTCAACTTATCCGAAATTAATATATTACTGCTTTTGATATCTCTATGAACTATACCATTTGAATGTAACTCTCCAATTCCGGCTGCAATCTGTTTTGCAAAACTAACTGCAAGACGAGAATTAAGAAATCCATTTTCTTCTATCATCGATCTTAAACTTTTACCATTTACATATTCCATTACAAAATATTGTTCTCTTTCATCGATATGATAATCAAAAAGTTTTGGAACGTTTGGAGAACTTATTTTTTGCAATAGTTCAATTTCACGCTTAAAACGAATATAGTTGTTATTGTTGTTGTCTTGAATACGGTATTTTAGTGCATAAAGTTCATCGGGTTTGTTCTTTTTGTTCACTAAAAAAACCGAACTCATTCCACCAGTTCCAATTAATTTTAAGATAGTATAAGTTTTGTAAACTTTTGACTCTCTGAATGGTAATTCAGCATAACTTTTAGACATAATCTTCCTCTTCAAAGTCTATAAGAGCTACACTTATATTATCATTGGAGTTTGCAATTTGTGCACTTGTAAGAATAGTTTCGATTCTATTTTTAAGTGATAAATCACAATTTCTGACGATAAGTTCAATCTCATCATTATTTAAAAAACTATGAACACCATCACTAGTAAGTAAAATACTTCTAGTTTTCATATAACTTTCAGTATTTAACTCAAAAACTTCAAGAGTAGTTTTTTTAGTTGGACCAAGTGCACTAGTTAAATATTTTGATTCTCTTTGAGAATTTGCAATTACTTTATCATAACCCTCTTGAATTAGTTGGTTGTAATAATTATGGTCAACTGTAATTTGAATCAAATCATTATTTTTATTAAGTATGTATGTTCGAGAGTCGCCTGAGTTAAAAATAATAATTTTCTTTTGTTTTTTAAGGATTAAAGCTGCAGTTAGAGTAGTCCCCATATCATGCATTTCTTCATTAATTGATTGTCTTTTCATATTGATCTTAACAATATCTATCAGATCATAAAATCATTTTTTATGATCGCCTAAGTTAGAATTAAAATTATCTAAAAACTCTTTAGCGATAACATTTACAGCAATTGAAGAAGCAAAAGAACCACCGAAGTGGCCACCCATTCCGTCGCATAAAAGAGCTAAAACCGTATTATCTTTTTCAATTATTTCAACTCTATCTTGATTTTCATCTCTAAAATCACCTTTAATAGATTTTACTAATCATTGCATTTAATGCCTAGCTCCTTATAAAGAATTTCCTTAATTTCATTAGCTGCACGTTCAGGAATATCGTTAATTATTTTATATTTAAAAACACTTGATTCGGCAATCTCTTCAGTTGCTTTGTGTAATCTAGCTTTCATTGTGTGATTGTCTTCAGAACCTCTTTTTAATATTCTGTTTCTTAGATCATCAATTGAAGGTGGAAGTAAAAATATTGTAATTAAGTTATATCTATCATCATCTTTTAATTTTTCAATAACTTGTTTAGCACCACGAGTTTCAATTTCTAACATCGGAGTCATACCACGATTAGAAATTCTTGTTAATTCACTGTACAAAGTACCATAATAGTTATCAAAGTGGTAAGAGAATTCAATAAACTCTCTACCTTTTATCATTTGTTGGAATAATGATTTATCATAAAAATAGTAATGAATTCCGTTAATTTCACCTTCACGAGGTTTTCTAGTTGTTGCAGAACAAGAGAGCGATAAGTGTAACTCATCGAATTCAAATAATAATCTTTCAACTGTTCCTTTACCAACTCCGCTTGGTCCTGAGAAGATAACTAATGGTGTTTTCTTTACAATACTATCTTTATCCATAATTAATTGTTATTATATAATTTTATTTATTTTTTAATAACAATATTTATTTTAAATTTTTAATATATTGATTAATCAGTGAATAAATTGTTTTGGAGTTGTTTTGTAATGATTTTTATAAATAAAATATTTGTAAAATTGATTAATGTTTAATATTGATTTTAATAAAAAATAAATTTACTTTATATTTTTTATTTGGTATTTTTGTATAAAAGTTTTACCTTAATCATTGTTTTTAATTACATTTATGGAAAAAAAACCATAACAAAATAGCAACAAAGATGTTAAAAAGATTTTAATAAATTTAATGTATTATAATTAACCAGTATTAATTTACTAATTAATAAGGAGTAATAATGAGTTTTTTAAATAAAATTAAATCAATGTTTGCTAAGAAGGATGAACAACCATCTGAAATTCCTTCACAATTTATTCAAGATTTAGTTGCAAATCTTGGTGGAATTAGTAACATTACTGGATTTAACAATGGAGCTACAAGCTTAAGATACGATGTTAAAGATAGTTCAAAAATTAATGTAGCAGAATTAGAAAAAATTGGAGCTGAAAAAGTTACAATTGTTGGACCTAGATATGTTGATGTTAAGTTAGGTGAAAGAGCTGATGAAGTTAACTTAGAAGTTCGTAAATTTATTACATACTTCAAAAAAATTGAGGCAAGTAATGTAAAGGTTCAAGAAGGTAACTTAGCACCTAAAGCAGTTCAAGAAGCAGCTAAAGAAGAAAAATGTCCAGATGGAACATGTCCTTCTAAAAAAGCTGAAGAAAATGTTGACAGTGTTGAAATTTTAGGTATTACTGATGCAAAAGTAGTTGGTCTTGAAACATTAAATGACGGTGTATTTAGTGAAAAAATGTTAGGTGACGGAATTGTGTTTGACATTTCTAAAAAAGAAACAGTTGACATTATTTCGCCAGTTGATGGTACATTAGAAGTGTGCTTCCCATCAAAACACGCTTATGGAATTGTATCACCTAATGGTTTAAGTCTTTTAATTCACATCGGTATTGACACAGTTAACTTAGGTGGAATCGGTTTTGAAACATTTGTAAGTCAAAATGATAAAATCCAAAAAGGTCAAAAATTAGCTACTGTTAATGTAAAGAGAATTTTACAAGATAATTTAAATCCAAATGTTATTTTGATAGCAACTAAAGAATCTAAATTCACAAACTTTACAGAAGTTAAAAAAGTTTCAAAAGCAAACGAAGTTGTTGCTGTTATTACAAAATAATAAGATCAAATTAATATAATTTTGAAAGTGAGGTAATATGAAGGTTTTAGTACTTAAAGGAAATCTAGTAGCGGATGCTAATTCATTTTCAAATAAAGTTGTTGACTATTTTGTTGACAAAGTAGAATCTAAATATCAAGATGCTGAAGTTGAAGTAATCAACTTAGCCAAAACTAAATTAGCTGATGTGTTCTTAACACAAAAATCATTTTCAACCTATTACACAGACGTTGAAAGTGCAAAGTGAATTTCAAAGATGAAAGAAGTTGATAAAGTTATTATTTCTGTTCCAATGATAAATTTTGGTCCATCAACAATTGTAAAAAACTTTATTGATGCTATTTCGGTTGCAGACCAAACATTTTCATATAAATATAGTAAAAAAGGTGATGCTATAGGTTTATTAACTAATATTGATGTGGCTATTATTGCAACTCAAGGAGCTCCTGAAGGTTGATATCCTTGAGGAAACCATTTAAGTTGACTAGAAGGAACATTCAAGTTCTTAGGTGCAAAAAAAGTTCAATCACTTTTGGTTGCTGGAACTAAAGTTAATTTAGCAAATTCATTAAATAATGGTGAATTAATCAGTGAATATGATAATAAAATTAATTCACTTGTTGAAAATTTATAATACTAAAATTACCTTGAATGGTAATTTTTTTATACAAATAAAGGAATATGCAACGAAACAAAAAAAGTTGACTTCTATTATATTGTCAACTTTTTTACACATTCGATTAATTTTCTTCATGAATGACTTTAATAAATAATTCTTGAAGTTGTTCTTCAGAAACTCCACTTGGAGCTTCAGTAAATACGTCTTGATTTTTTGCGTTTTTAGGGAATGCAATAACATCTCTTATTGTTTTATGGTTGGATAAAATCATTGTTAATCTGTCCATACCCAAACCAATTCCACAGTGTGGTGGAACTCCGTAATTAAACGCTTTAAGGAAGAAACCAAATTTTGATTCTTGTTCTTCCTTAGTCATACCAATAAGTTCAAACATTTTTTCTTGCATTTGTGGATCGCTAATTCTAGCAGAACCAGATCCTAATTCAAATCCGTTTAATACTAAGTCATAACTCTTGGCACGTAATTTTGAAAGTTCTAATGTATTAATTTCTTCTAGAGTATTATCAAATTGAGTGAATGGGTGGTGTGCTGCTTGTCAACGTTTAAATGTTTCATCGTATTCGAACATTGGTCAATCAACAATTCAGCTAAAGTTATATTCATCACGTGCATAATTAAACATGTTGTTTAATTCAACACGAACTGCACCAAGAGCTTTTGAAGCATTTTCAAATTCATCTGCAACAATGAAATATGAACCATCACCATGAATTTGGATAAGTTTATTAACTTCATCAGAAACTTTCTTTGCAAAGTTTGAATGTGATACAAGACCATTTTCAACTACAAAATAAAATAATATTTTTGCTTTATTTTTATTAGCAATCTCTTCAAGAGATTTGAAATCTTTTTTAGAAATTATCGATGGAACTTTAAGCATTCTCTTGCTTTTTGCGTCTTTAATTACATTAAAATCTGTATTATTGCAGAATGAATCAATATCGATAATTTTGTACTCATATCTTAAGTCAGGTTTATCTGTTCCATAATCTCTAATACAGTCATCAAATTTCAATCTTTGGAATGGAGTTTTAATTTCATGACCTATTTTCTTCATGAAATGTTTGAATAAACCTTCAACCATTTCTTGGAATTTTTCAACGGACATAAAACTTACTTCAATATCCAATTGAGTAAACTCTGGTTGTCTATCTTTTCTAGAGTCTTCGTCCCTAAAACATCTAGCGAATTGATAGTATCTTTCAAAACCAGCAACCATTAATAATTGTTTGAATAATTGTGGTGATTGTGGTAAGGCGAAGAATGTTCCTTTAGTTCTTGTTGGAACCAAAAAGTCTCTAGCGCCTTCTGGTGTAGCTTTAGCCAACATAGGGGTTTCTAATTCAGTAAAGTCATTTTCTTGCATATATTCTCTAATGTGATAGAAAATTTTATTTTTAAGTGCAAGAGTTTTTTGCATCACTGGTCTTCTTAAGTCTAAATATCTATATTTTAGTCTTAAATCTTCTTTAACTTCAATTTCATCCTTAATTGAAAAAGGTAATTCAGCAGCACTCGAAAGAATTGTGAAGTCTTCAACTACAACTTCAATATCACCAGTTTCCAAACTTGGGTTTTTATCTTTTCTTTCAACAACCAAACCTTGTACTTCTAAAACACTTTCTTTTGAGAAATTAATTGGTTTATTAAAAACCAATTGAGTAATTCCATATTTATCTCTTAAGTCAACAAAATTTAATTCACCAAATCTTCTTTTGTTAGCAACTCAACCGTAGAGAGTAACTTTTTGACCAACATTTTCTATTCTTAATTCATTGTTTTTAATTTCTTTTTTCATAATTATCCTTAGTTATTTTTTTAATAAGTTCATGATGTTTGTTAAAATTGAATCATTTTTTTCTAACTGATATGTTTCTTTAGTTTCTAAATTTTTTAGTAATATTTTGTTTTCCACTTTAATATCATCAAATAATAAAAATTTAGCATTATACTTTTGAGCATGGTTAAAAATTTTCTTAATCTTAATTTCATCAGGATTAAATTCAACACTAATATTGTTTTTTCTCAAATTATTAACTAATTCAAAAATAATGTTTTTATTTTCGATGTTATCTGTACTTGTTGTTGCAAAAACTTCAACTGAATCGACATTTTTTACTAATTTTTCATTTATTTCAGGGTGAATATCTTTAATCAAAGCCATCATACGATCAACGCCAAGACCAAATCCAATACTTGATAGATCAGGTCCGCCAAGTTCGTTAATTAGCTTTGAATATCTCCCACCGCCAAGAACAGTTAATTCATTTTCTTGAGTTTTAACAACAAATTCAAAAACTAATTCATCATAATAATCCAAACCTCTCACTAAATCAGTAGAAATAGTAAATTTAATATTTTGATTTTTAAGTTTATCACAAATTGCATCAAAGTAATCCCGTGAACCAGAACTTAAATAATCAATAATTTTTGGACAATTTTTCATAAACTCATGTTTTGAATCAATTTTATCATCAAGAATTCTTAAAACTTTACGTTCATTTAATCTTTCTCTACTTGTTTGAGTCAATTGCTCGTAATATGGAAGAAGGAAATCGTAAACGTCATTTTCGTACTTTTGTCTAGTTTCAAGATCACCGATTGAATTAATTTTCAGTTCAATTTCATTGTCGAAGTCAAAATATTTTCCAATGATTTCTTTTGCCATCAAAATTACTTCAACGTCATATAGTGGATTTTTATTAGATAAATATTCAATTCCCGCTTGTATAAATTGACGATAACGCCCTTTTTGAGGTTGTTCGTATCTGAACATCGGACCAAAATAAGCGAATTTATTTTGATCTACATATCATTTATTTTCAATTAAAGCACGAATAAATGGCGCAGTTCCTTCTGGTCTAAGACAAATTGAACGTTTACCCTTATCAAGAAAATCATACATTTCCTTACGAACCATATCGCTTGATTCATTTGAGCGTTTGAATAATTCAGTAGCCTCAAAAATAGGAGTATCAATCATTTTAAAATTATAAATTTTAATTAAATTATTAAAATTATTGTAAATATCATCTCTTAAAGCAACATCATATTTATCATAATCTTTCGTACCTTTAATTTTAAAAATCATATTGCTCCATTCATTATAAATATTACTTAAATTTTACATTATTTTTAAATAATATTATGTTTGTTAAAAAGGTATATAAAAAGGTTAATTTAAGAAAATTAACCATAAATTAGTAATTGAAAATTAATACTATAAAATTAAGATCATCTTGAGAAATTTGTATTAAATTTGAATTTAAAAGTTGTTGAAGAATTAAAGGATATTGAGCAAAAACATTTATTTGTCCTTCGGTTCTTTTTATAGTTATTTTGTTTGTAGTTGAATTTTCGTTTTTAACTTCTTCTAGGTTTGAAATCACTTGATTATTTAGGTTTGTTAGTAAAATTGGTCCATTATCAGTTGCCTTAATTCTAGTGATGCTTTTTAATTTTGGATTTCTTTTTAATACTTCATTTACAATATTTGCTATCGAAATTGTTAATTCTTCATCAATATCTTCATCTTGGTTCGAAATAAATCTATTATTATTTTTGAAATATTCAATACCAACGATTTCTTCCTTAGAATTTTTAATAAAAATTGAATTTTCATTTGATGAATCTAAATCATTTTCAATTAATTTTCAAGATTCAATAGTTGTCACAAATGCTGGATTAGCATCAAAAGGTATATTATGATTTAATTTTTGTGGTAAAACCAAACCATTTTTAATATTATTATTCTGAATTAATTCTGCATAACTCAATACTTTGAGAGTTGCTTGATAACTTAAAAGTGAATCGGATAAAGTTTCACTATTTTCACTATCTAAGTTTTCAATTGCTTTATTAATTAGAACTGAAATTTTATCTTGAGATTTAATTTGAAATAAATCATTTGCAAGTTGATATAAATCTGAGTTATTTGTTTTAACATATTCGATAACTGATTTTTGATTTTGTAGAGCGAGTTCAGTTGATTTGTAAAGTAAATCTTTTTGGTGTTTAAGACTATATTGTGATATTTTTTGTTTCATTGAATCATCAAATTCATTGTTTGAATCTGATACAGCTAAATTTACTTTTTGTAAAAGATCTGAAAGAGAAGCGTCATTAATCTCGTTTGATTTACTTTGGAATTCATCAAACTTTTCATCAGTATCTATTTTGATTACTTCTTCTATATCAGTTAATAAAGTATCAATACTATTAACCAATTCTTTCATAGTTTCAGTTTCTTTTGAAGAGATAGGTGTTATAACTTCTTTTAAATTATTAATTAATTGCTTAATCAAATCAAAAGTTTTCTTAATAAAATCAATGTAATTTTGTTGAAGTTTTTCTTTATTATTTTCTTGATAAGTATCAATTAATTTAAAATTAAAGTATTCTTTGTCTAAGTTAAGCAAAAATTGATTATCGAAATTAATTTTTACTTCATTTTGAGTATTATCATTTGGATTTTCTACTTTGATTTCTTCTTCATTTTTATTTGAACATGAAGCCGATAAAGCTAAAAAAGAAGAAGTAGATACTACAGAACCGATTAGCAATAATTTATTTTTTATTTTTTTCATAAAATACCTCTTTTTTTATTTTGATAAGTTAATTCTACCTAAAATATTAGAAAAATCACTATAAAACTTCCATAATTAGTGTATGGAACTGTAAATGTCATATTTGTGGTAAAATATAAATAAATATTTTAAATATATATTTTGTAAAAAAGAGGACATCGTGGAAAAAATTTATAATCATAAAGAAGTTGAAAAAAATATTGAAAAAAAATGACAAGAAAAAAGATTTTTCATGGATCATGATGAGAGAAAAAAACCTTTTTCAATTCTTTTACCACCACCAAACGTAACAGGTAAATTACACCTAGGTCACGCACTAGATTCATATATTCCTGACACAATTATTCGTTATAAAAAATTAAATAACTTTGATGTGTTTTGAATAGCTGGGATGGACCATGCAGGAATTGCTACACAAGCTAAAGTTGAACAAACTTTATATGAAACTAAAGGTTTAACCAGACATGATTTAGGAAGAGAAGACTTTCTTAAATTAGTTTGAGATTGAAAAGATGAATATGCAGCAACCTTTAGAAAGCAATGGTCATCATTAGGACTTGCTCTTGATTATTCTAATGAAAGATTTACTCTAGATGAAAGTGCTAATAATGCAGTTCTAAAAGTTTTTATTGAGTTATATAACAAAGGATTAATTTATAGAGATGTTAAGGCAATAAATTGAGATCCAGAACTTGAAACAGCTTTATCAAATATTGAAGTTGTTAATAAACCAACTGAGCAAAAAATGTACTATATTAAGTACTTTATTGAAAATTCAGAACAATTTTTAGAAGTTGCAACAGTTAGAACTGAAACTTTACTTTCAGACGTAGCTTTAGTTTACAATCCAGAAGACACTAGATATAAACATCTTCAAGGAAAATTTGCTATTCATCCAATTACAAAGAGAAGATTACCTATTATTGAAGATAGTTATGTTGATAAAGATTTTGGTTCAGGTGTTATGAAATTATCGGCACATGCTGAAATTGATATTGAAATTATTAAAAAACATAATTTAGAAATTCTTGAAACTATTGATAAAAAAGGTTATATCAATGCTCCGGGAAGTGAATTTGATAAATTAGAAAGATTTGCTGCTCGTGAAGCAATTGCAAAATATCTTGAAATAAATCATTATTTAACTAAAGTTGAAAATTCAATTTCTAATGTTGGTTATAGTGATAGAAGTAAGGCACCAGTTGAAATTCTTGTTATGCCTCAATGATTTGTTAAAATGGATAAATTCGCAAATGATATTTTAAATCATCTTAAAAGTGGAGAAAAAGTTGAATTTTTCCCTTCACGTTTTGAAAATACATTAAAACAATGAATGGAAAATGTTTATGATTGAACTATTTCTAGACAATTATGGTGAGGACACCAAATACCTTGTTGATATAAAGGAAATGAAATTAAAGTTCAAATTGAATGTCCGGGTGAAGGTTGAGTTCAAGACCCTGATGTACTTGATACATGATTCTCAAGCGGTTTAGCTCCATTTGCTTTCTTAGGTTGACCGAATAGTGATGAAAAATTAAAAAGATATTATCCTGGCGATGTATTAGTAACTGGTTATGATTTAATTTTCTTCTGAATTGCACGTATGTATCTTTTTGGTTTAGAATTCCAAAATGAAAAACCTTTCAAACATGTTTTACTTCATGGTCTTATCAGAGATGAACAAAATAGAAAAATGTCTAAATCATTGAATAATGGTATTGACCCAATGGATGTGGTTGATAAATACGGTTCTGATGCTTTAAGATGATTCTTAATTGCAAACACTACTCCAGGAATGGACATTAGATATTCTCCAGAAAAAATTCAAGTAGCTTGAGCAATGAATAATAAATTGTGGAATATTGCCAGATACATTTGTGAGATGGAAGATAATAATAATTCTGAATACACTGATGCAGATAAATGAATTACAAATAAAATTATTGCTTTACAAAACAATATTGACAAATTCATGGAAAAATATGAATTTACATTAATGTGTGCTGAAGTTAATAAATTTATATACAATGACTTTAGCTCATGATATATTGAATTAATTAAATCAAACGCTTCTAAAAAAGTATCTTTAGAAATTCTTAAAAATATTTTAATTATTCTTCACCCATTTATGCCTTTTATAACAGATAGATTATTTAGTGATATTTATAATGAAGAATTATTAGAAAATAGTTGACCTAAATTAGAAGAATTCAAAAATGTTGAATATATCGATACTTTGATTGAAATTATTTCAACAATTAGAAAATATCGTGAAGAAAATCAAATATCTAAGAAAGAAATTATTAATTATTTCTTTGATAATGAGTTAAATGACGTTGCAAAAGATACAATTAGAAAAATGGCTAGTGCTGAATTCAAACAAAATAATGATGCAATTTTTGCATTAAATTCTGGTAATTTATTTATTGAAATTGATGCTAATCAAAAAGAAATTAATAAACAAAGATTAATTGAAAAGATTGAAAAAGTTAAGTTTGAAATAAACAGAGCTTCAAACATGCTGAATAATAAAAACTTTACTGAAAAAGCTCCTATTGAAAAAGTTCAAGCAGAAAAAGATAAGCTTGAAAAATATCAAGAAGAACTAAAAATTTATGAGGAGGAACTTAGATGCAAATATTAAGTGGAGTCGAGTTAGCTAAAAGAGAGTTAGAAAAATTAAAAAATGAGATTGATTCAATGAATTTACCAAGAAAAATACGTCTTGGTATTGTTCAAGTTGGTGATAATCCTGCTTCAAATAAATATGTTCAAAATAAAATTAAAAAAGCTGAATATTTAGGTATTGAAGCTACTTTATACAAATATGATGAATCAATTAGTCAAGACAGACTGCTTAAAAAAATGGATTCAATTAATGACTATAGTGATGGAATAATTGTTCAATTACCATTACCTAAGCATATTCCAACTCAAGTTATAATGGATGCAATTCCATATGAAAAAGATATTGATGGCTTAAGTAATAGAAATGAATTTGCCTTGTACAACGGTTCGAGAACTAAAGACAAATTCTTTGTTCCAGCAACTGCTAGAGCTGTTCTTGAATTAATGGAACACTACAACATTGAAGTTGAAGATAAAAGAGTTGCTGTTATTGGTAGAAGTTATTTAGTTGGTAAACCTGTAGCTCACATTATTAAAAGAATGGGTGCTTCAGTTGCAACTTATGATGAACACACAGGTATTAAGGGTGTTGAAAATGCTGATATCGTAGTTGTTGCTGCTGGCGAAGCTAAATTAGTTAAGGCTGCTAACGTTAAAGATGGTGCTATAGTTATTGATGTTGGTACTAATTTAGATGATCATTTACCTGATGTTATTTCTGGTGATGTAGATTTTGAAAGTGTAAAAGATAAAGTTGCAGCAATTACTCCAGTTCCTGGTGGAGTTGGACCAATGACTGTTGTTTGCCTTCTTAAAAACTTAGTAGATTCTATTAAATAATTCTACGTTTAATGAATAAAAATAGTTGACATGAATTTGCCAACTATTTTTTATAATGAGTTATTAATTTATTGAATTATGCAGCAAGAACATTCATTGCTTTGAAAGCCATGAATACTAATGGAACTACAACTCCAGCTAATAAAGGTGCTAAACCTGGAACTAATAGACCATATTTTCAATCTGCACTAGGTGCATCTTTAACATCTTTGAACATTAATTTAACTGTTAAGAAGTATACTAATCTTGGAACTAAATCTCTAACTGGGTTAATTGCATAACCTGTAGCTGAACCAAGAGACATACCAATTCCTAAAATGATTCATGGAACTCCCATAGTTCCTAAAACTGTGAAATTAGGATTTAATGAACCAGCATGAATAATTCCGATAAGGATTGCTGTACCAAGGAATTCATACATCATATTTTGTGCAAATTTCCCTTGGTGTGAAGGACCTGTACATGATGAACCTTTTAACGCACTAAGTTCATTTTCTTTAATGTGATTTCAGTTAATAACATTAAGAATAACTTGTCCTACAAATGCTCCAACAATTTGACCTACAATGTAAAGAACGTGTGTACCAATAACTGTCCCTGTACTACTTGTAGTACCATCAGCAAATGTTTTGATTAAACTTCAAACAGTAACTGCTGGGTTTAAGTGCGCTACTGAACCAGTGATTGCTCCTGATGCAACAATACCACCAAATACGGCGATAGCTCATCCAAAAGTAATTAATACCCAATTTTGTGTTTTGTGTGCAAACATATTTTTGAAGTTTGCACTTGCACAAACACCATTACCTAGAATTATAAGAACCATTGTTCCTATAAATTCACTTAAAAAGGCTGTTCCCATTTATTATTTTACCTCGATTTCTTTTACTCAGTTAAATGTACGTTTAACTGCTTCATCTCACCCACGAATTAATGTTTCAACTTCTTTTGAAGATAATTGTGGTGTGAATTCTTTGTCAACCATTGTATTTTTTTCAATTTCATCAAGATTATCTCAATATTTTGTTGCCAATCCAGCAAGGAATGTTGCTCCTAAAGCTGTAGTCTCAACGTTTTTTGGACGAATAACTTTAACATTAGAAATTGATGATTGGAATTGCATTAAATAATTTGAATTTGATGCTCCTCCGTCAACTTTAAGAACTTCAATTTTCTTATCAACATCAGCAGCCATAGCTTTGATTAAATCGTTTGATTGATATGCAATTGATTCTAAAGTTGCTTTAACTATGTGTTCTTTCTTAGTGCCTCTTTCGATTCCGAAGATTGCTCCACGTGAGTATGAATCTCAATATGGTGCTCCCAAACCTGTGAATGATGGTACTAAATATACTTGGTGAGTATTATCTTTCTCAGCAAGTGAAGCATAGAAATCTGATTCTGCTGAGTTATAGATTAATTGTAATCCATCACGAATTCATTGAATAGCTGCACCAGCGATGAACACCGAACCTTCAAGTGCGTAAACAGGCTTTTCTTTACCAAGTTGTCATGCAACTGTTGTTAATAATTTGTTCTTTGAAAGAATAGGTTTATCACCGATATTCATCAAGGTGAAGCAACCTGTTCCATAAGTATTTTTAACCATACCAACTTTATTACATAATTGACCAAATAAAGCTGATTGTTGGTCTCCGGCTACCCCAGCAATTGGAACTTCACCAGTAGCTCTTAATGATCAGTGTTTTGGATTAATGATTCCATATACTTCACTTGAAGATTTAACTTCTGGAAGAATTGAACGTGGAATTTCAAATAATTCTAACAATTCATCATCTCAATCCATTGTGTTGATATTAAATAATAATGTTCTAGAGGCATTTGATACGTCAGTAGCATGAACATTTCCACCAGTTAATTTTCAAATTAATCAAGTATCAATTGTACCAGCAAGTAATGAACCACTTTCTAAAGCCTTTTGAGCTTCAGGAACATTTTTAAGAATTCATCTAATCTTAGTTCCACTGAAGTAAGGGTTAATGATTAATCCAGTCTTTTGACGAACCATTTCAATGTGTTCTGTTAAAGTGTCACAGTAATCACTTGTTCTTCTATCTTGTCAAACAATGGCATTGTATACTGGTAGACCTGTTTCTTTGTTTCATAAAACAACTGTTTCACGTTGATTTGTGATACCAACTGCTACAACGTCATTAGATTTAATATTTGCTTTATTTTTTGCTGATTGCATTGTTGAGAGTTGGGTGTTCCAAATTTCTAATGCATCATGTTCAACTCATCCACTTTTTGGATAATATTGTGTAAACTCATGTTGTGATGTAGATACAATATTTGCGTTGTGATCAAACACAATTGTACGACAAGATGTTGTACCTTCATCAAGAGTAATGATATATTTATCTTTATTCATATTTACCTTTACTACCTAATTTTAGAATACGTCGATTTCATAATCAGGTTTGAAATCTTCACGTTTTTCAAGTTTTAATTCAAGTAATTTAACAATTTCTTCAGCAATTGATGGGGCTGAACTAAGTGCAGGTGATTGCATACCAGCGGCTAAAACAAAATGTGGGTTGTTTTTTGATTTACGGATAACAAAGTCATTTGTTTCAACATCAATTGGACGTGAACCTGAAAGTGTCATTATTGTTCTATCTAATTTAAGTGAAGGAACAATTTTCTTTCCAATTTCTCCAATGTAATCGTATTTTTCTCTTGTTACAAGTCTTGTGTCTTCACGTGGTACACCTTCCTCAGCTGTAGGTCCAACTAAGTAGTGACCATCTAATGTTGGCGCAACAATAACACCTTTTCCATGAATTGTAGGTACTTTAAATAATACTGAACCAATTAGATTTTTGTCATAGTTATCTAAAATACGATATTCTCCACGACGTGTTGTTTGTTTGAAGTCATCGAAGTTGAATTTGTTTGCTAGAATGTCAGCATAGTGTCCAGCAGCATTAACAACTTTTTTCGCTACCACTTTATCAGTTCCATTAAGTGTTAATGTAAATTCATTATTTTCATATTTGATATCTGTAACCTCTGCACTTACTTTTAATTCTGTTCCATTTTGTTTTGATGCTCCTAAAAGTGCTTTAGTTGCTTCGACTGGGTGAATGGCAACTGACGAAGTACATAATAAAGCACCTAAAACATCTGGATTAACATTAGGTTCTTTTTTAAGGACTTCTTCTTTTGTAAGAACTTTTAAGTCTTTAGGATCAAGTTTGTTTACTAACCCACGATCATATAACATGTGAACATGTTTCATTTCTTCTTCATTGAATGCTAAGATTAATGAGTCGATTTTAACTCTAGGGAATTTTAAGTGTTTAAATCAATCTGTTTGTCACTTAATATTTCCTGATAAGTTTAATTTAGCTTCAATTTTGTGTGGTTCAGGATCAAAACCTCCGTGAATTAATCCTGAGTTACCTAATGAAGTTTCATCAGCAACTTTTGGATTTTTTTCAACAACTAGCACATCAAGTTTATATCTTGACAACTCGTAAGCGATAGATGCTCCGATGATACCAGCTCCTATAATAACTACATCATATTTTTTCATTTTTTAATCTCCTCGTATGTTTGATTACATTAATATTTTAATGAAATCATTTTCATTTTTTGCAAAAAAAGTAAAATTTCCACATTTGTGGAACGCTCTTTTAATTCTAAAAAAACTTTAAATACGCTATCATTTTAAATATAGGATTATAACAAGGAGAGAAATGCAACATATAAAAATAAATTGCCCAAAATGTAATACAACAATTGAATTAACAGAGAAAGTTGAGAATGAAATTTATAATTTTTTCTATGAGAATTCAAGTAAAAAAATAAAAGAAGAAATCAATGAAAGTTTAAAACTTAAATATGAAACAGAGTTACAAAGAGAAAAAAATAATGAATTTCAAAAATTTAGTGAGCAACTTAAAAAAGTTGAATCAGAAAAAAATGACTTATTGAATAAAATAAATGAACTAGAAATTAAAAATCAAGCCTCTGATGAAAGATATTCACTAATTTTAAAAAATAAAGAAAACCAACAAAAGAATGAATTGAATGAATTGACGAATAAATTAGAAAAAGAGAAAAATATAGAAGTTCAAAAAATTAGTGATCAATTGAAAGAACTTGAATCAGAAAAAAATAATTTATTAAACAAAATAAACGAATTAGAAATTAAAAATAACAGTATTGACGAGAAGTATTCATTAATTCTTAAAGATAAAGAAAATCAACAAAAATCCGAACACAAAGAAGCTCTTATTAAGTTAGAAAAAGAAAAAAATATTGAATTACAAAAAATTAATGAGCAAATCAGCAAAATTAAAATAGAAAAAAATGATTTGCTAAATAAAATTAATGAGTTGCAAAATAAAAACAGTAGTATGGATGAAAAATACTCATTAATTCTTAAAGAAAAAGAAAATGAATTCAAAATAAAATTAAATGACGAAATTAATCAAATTCAAAATGAAAATAAACATAAAATCGAATCATTAAACGAAGAAAAAAACAAATTAATTTTGTTAAATCATGATAATGAATTAAAAATTACAAATAAATTTAATGAAATGTTAAATGAAAATTTAAATAAAGAAAAAGAAAAATACGAAAAACTAATTAATGATAAAGATGCTGAAATAACTCAAATTAAAATGGTGAATACTAAATTAACTGAGGAAATTGCAAGAGTTAATGAAATTCAAAAAAATGAACTGAATACTTCAAAAGTTTACGGTATTTCAACCTATGGCGGTACCTTGGAAGAATATTGTAAAGATAAATACATGGAAGAATGTGATTTTGAAATTCAAAGGTACTCTACATTTGAAAAAGATACAAAGCTTGATGAAGAAAATGAAAAAGGTGATTTTATTTATCGTTTATTTTTGGATGAGGACAAAAAAATTGAAGTTACTTCGATTATGTTTGAGATGAAACGTATGATGAGTAATGAAAATAGAAAAAATACAAGTTTTTTAGAAAAGTTAGATAGAAATCGTAAAAGTAAAAAATGTAAATATGCTGTTTTAGTAACTACTTATGAGCCTGAAAATGAGATTTATAATAATGGTTTTAAGGATATGAGTGGACTTTATGAAAACATGTATGTAATTCGTCCAAAACAAATTGTTGAATTTATTAAATTTATTGTTAAATTCGAAAGAGATTATTACAAACTCAAATTAAAAGAAAAAGAAAATGATGATTATAACGTTTCACTTTTAGAATTAGAAAAAAATATTCATCAACGTGTTGAAAGTATCTTAACAACTTCTGGTAGATTGGATAGTAACTTAAATAAAATGGAAGATGAAATTGATTCAGCAATTAAAAAGCTTGAAGAAGTTAAAAAGGTATTTAATATATTCAAAAATAGATTTTATAGCGAACTTCCTAATAAATTGAATGACTTAGAGTTAAGTAAAATAGTAACTGCTAAAAGTTATCCATTATTGCATAAAAAACTTAAAGAAGAAAAAGCAAATGCTAAGAACATCGCTGAAATAATTGAAGAGGAATAAAAAATAAGTTGACAAATAAATGTCAACTTTTTCATTTATAATTTTGAAAAACTTTTGGTTAAAAGAGTTTCTTCTAGAAGTTGTTCAAGTGTGATGTTTTCATTATTTGTAGCTGTTGCAGCCATTAGTGACTCAACAAAAGGCGCGTCAACTAAAACAACTTTTTCATCACCTATCATTTCAACCGCCATTTGCGAACTCATAAGCGATGAACCGATTTCACAGAAAACCAAAACACCATCACCTTCGTTAACAGAATTAATAGATTCAATGACCTTTTGAACATCAGTTCCAAAACCATCACTATCAACCAAACCTGCTGCATTAACAATTTTGAATTCACTATTTTTCATAATTGAAGCAAGTTCAATTGCCGATTCAGCTAGTTTTTTACTGTGACTTACCACAACAAAATTAATCATTATAATTCTCCACTAAAGTTTCTAATATGTAATACATACTTTGTGAACCGGGATCAACTATTCCAACAGAACGTTCACCAAGATAACTTGCTCTTCCTTTGGTTGCTGGTTTATTCTTTATTGATTCTTTTGAATCATAAGCAACTTTTAATGCTTTTTCTAAGGCTGATTTACTATTTTCACCTTTTTGAAGTAATTCATCAAAAGTTTTAGCAAATGGTTCTAAAACATCTAACATTGTTTTTTCACCAACAGCAGCTTTACCACGCATTTTAATTCCTTCAGCAGCTGCTAAAAGCATTTTGTTTAATTCAGTTTCTTTTGCCATTCTCATGAATGCAGTAGCTAAAAGTGGTCCAGAACTTCCACCAACTTTACTCATCATTATCATTGAACATGAGTTCAGTAATTCAGTGGTAGTTTTATTAGAACTAGATTCTAAAATAGGTAATAATTCATGAAAACCACGTTTTAAGTTTGTTCCGTGATCACCATCTCCAATTTGTCTATCTAAATCTGTTAGTTCTTCTTCATGCATTTCAATTTTAGAAGCTATTTTTTTAAGAATATCAATTAATTCTTGAGTTGTAACAATTTTATTCATTAGTTTATCTTTCTACAATATTTAATTAAAATAAATTGTTTTTAATGTCGAAGTCTAAATATTTTTTTGTTTTTTCACTTAATTTAAGAACTGTGATTGAAAATCCAGGCATTTCAAGTGATGTCATGTAATTTCCAACAAGATTCTTGTGAATTTTAATCTTTTTACTTTCTAAGTATTTGTTTACATCATTATTAATTACATAAAGTTCCATAAGTGTTGTAGCACCAAGACCGTTTACTAAAACACAAATTTCATCATTTTCTTTTACTTTAGAGTGTTCTAATAGTTTATCTAACATATATTTAACATGTTCTTCAGAACTTTTAATTTTTTCTTTATGAGTACCAGGCTCTCCATGGATTCCTAGTCCCATTTCAATTTCATCTTCAGCAAGTTCAAATGATTTTTTACCAGAAGCAGGAACTGTACATCCACCTAAACTCATTCCTAGAGTAGCTGTATTGTCAACAACTTCTTGAGCAATTTGAGTTACATACTCTAAATCATGACCATCTTCTGCAGCTGAACCAGCAATTTTATGAACTAAAACTGTACCAGCAACACCTCTTTTTCCAACAGTATATAAACTGTTTTCAACAGCTATATCATCATTTACAATAACACTTTTAACGTTAATATTTCCCATTTGAGCAAAATCTGCAGCCATTTCAAAGTTCATAACGTCTCCGGTATAGTTTTTAACAACTAAAAGAACACCTTTTTCATTTCCAACTTCTTTAATAGCAGCTAAAACTTGATCTGGTGTAGGTGAAGTAAATACTTCTCCAGAAACAGCAGCATCAAGCATACCATATGTAACATATCCTGCGTGAGCTGGCTCATGTCCAGCACCACCTCCAGAAATTAATGTAACTTTATTAGCTTTATTTTTTCTAACAATAACATTATATCCTTCAAGTTTATAAATATTAGGGTTAGATTTAGCTAAACCTTCAAGCATTTCTGGAACAACATTTTCCACTTTATTTAATAATTTTTTCATAATCCCTCCGATATATAATTAATTATATAAGTTTATTACTCTTAAAATAACATTTCCATATTTTTCACACATCTACTTTATCACTAATATATCTGTTAATACCATTTTAATATGGTGAAAAAACTTAAAATGTACTTTTATTGACTAAAAAAGTAATTACTTTCTAACTAGTTTAAATACACCGAAGTTTACGCCAATATCTAATAATAACTGATTATTATTAATTGTAATATTACGTTTCATTTCTGGATGAATATCTTCAATGTTAAAATCTTGATTAATTTGAATTATAGGTTTGATTTTATTAAATACATTTTCAACTAAAACTAATAAATATTCATTATCAGATAGTTTTCTAACAGTGTAATATTCAGCAAAACTATTTGTTAAATCGTCGTTAATGTGACTTAAAACTTCGCTTGGATTTACTATATATTCAACATTTGTTTCACGTAGTTGAATAAATTCTTTTCTAAGTTTATTTATATCACTTGCAATACTGTAAATTGAGTTTTTATCTTTGATTATTTCTTCAGGCGAACTTAAGTTTTTTATTGAATGAGTGTAGATGTGTGAACTATTAATTCCTGAACGGCGTTCATAAAAATCAACTTGATATTTATCATTTTTTCAATTAAATGCCTCACGAACGTATTGATCACCACTACCTTTATGTCCATTCATCATTAATTCATCACCATGGTAAATTATTGGATTTCCACCTTTAGTTAGCATATTTAATAAGTTTACACTGTAGTAATTTTTTAAAATATCATTTACAAATCCATTTTCATCGATTTGTCTTCCTGAATAAAATTCACGGTTAATTTTTTGTATTCAACGTACCCGATCGTGATTGTCAATACTTGGAAGTCAAAGCGAATTATATGGTAAATATTCTTTGACTAACTTTTCAGTATTAGATGAGATAAAAGTTGAAGAATTTGAAGCATAATTAATCCCATCAAGTACACCATTAAGAGCTTTATTGTTTTGTTTATCCATGAAATACACTTTTGCATCAGCTGGATTTCCTCATCATTCACCAAACATAATTAACTCTTTATCACTTCTTTGTTCTGCTGTTTCAGAAATAACTGACTCAGAATTTTTTCTAAGTTGAGCAAAAATTGAAGCAATTTTACTTCCATCATCTCTACTTTCGTGTTGATTTTCAGAATTAAAGAAATGATAAAAAGCATCATATCTAAATCCATCGACACCTTTTTTAGCTCAGAATGATTGAATATTAATTAATTCTTGAATAACTTCAGGATTATCAAGATTTAAGTCAGGCATACCACCTCAAAATTCAGCAACATAATGTTTATTTGTAGGTTGAATGCTTTTATCAACATTAAAGAAGAGATTTCTTAAACTTGAATCATCAATTCCGTATTTTGTTTCACTTTGGTTTGATTTAGGTTCATAAAAGTTGTAGTATTTTTCATATTTAGGATCACCTTGAAGTGCTTTTTGGAATCAAGGATGTTCATAAGAAGTATGGTTAAATACAAGATCAATTATTACTCTAATTCCTTTTTCATGTGCTTTAATTAAAAAATTATCAAAAGCTTCCATACCTCCAAGTTCAGCTGCGACATCTGTATAATCAATAACATCATAACCATGATATGAACTAGCAGGATGAACAGGAGAGAGATATAAAGTATCAATTCCTAAATTAACAAAATAATCCAAATTTTCAGTTAGACCAATAAAATCACCAATACCATCATTATTTCCATCTGCAAAGGCATAAGTTATAAGTTGATAGAAAGTATTTGATGGTGTAACTTGTTTATTAAAAGGAGCAATAAATTTCACATTTTCTAATTCATCACTATAAGTTAAATTACTTAAATTTATTTTTTTATTAAAATTATCATCTCCCCAAAGTTTACTATTTTTACTTTCATTGCATGAGAGAGTTATTAAAGGTAAAGATAGACCTAAAGTCGAGATACCAATTAAAGATTTTTTAATTATTTTTTTATTCATATTTAAATTATATTAAGCTAACTCATAAATTTTAAATTTAAGTTAAAAAAATGACCATACAAGATGATTGTTAGAGTATAAAGAGTATAAAGAATAATTAAGGTATCTTTTACATATGATTATTTTATAAATAATGATTGCTTTTATTAAACTAGTATAATAAAAAAAGTGAAAGGAAATTATGAAATTTTTAAAATTAGATACTACATACTCAATGATTGAAAATTCAAAATTGAATTTATTACAAGAACGTGTTGATCAAATTCACAACAGCGTTCTTAAACGTGAAGTTGCTGAAAAAGATTGACTTGGTTGATATGATTTACCAGATAATTATGATAAAGAAGAAATGAAAGCTATGAAAAAACTTTCGTCAGAATGAAAAAAAGAAGGTGTTGAAGTAGTGGTTGTTGTGGGAATTGGGGGTTCATATTTAGGTGCAAAAACTGGATATGAATTTATCTTTGGTGAATATTCACAAAAAAGACCTGACATGGAATTAGTTTTTGCGGGTAATGATATTTCTTCTGAAGCGCTTGTTTCAAAATTAGCTTATGTTAAAAATAAAAAATTCGCTATTAACGTAATAAGTAAATCAGGAACTACTCTTGAACCATCTATAGCTTTTAGAGAATTTAGAATTTTACTTGAAGAAAAAGTTGGTAAAGATCAAGCTTCTAAATTTATTGCAGCTACAACTGATGCAAGAAAAGGTTTACTATTTGAATTAGCTACAAGAAAAAATTACACTAAATTTATTGTTCCTGATGATGTTGGTGGTCGTTTCTCAGTTATGACAGCAGTAGGTTTATTTCCATTCCTTTGTGCTGGAATTGACGCAGAAAGAGTGCTTGCAGGAGCTTCATTAACAAATAAAGAATTAAGTAGCTCAAAGATTTCTGAAAATGACGCATATAGATATGCTGTTACAAGATATTTATTAAATGTTGAAAAGAATTACCATGTTGAAATGATGGTTTCGTACGAACCTAAACTACAATACTTCAGTGAATGATGAAAACAATTATTTGCTGAAAGTGAAGGAAAAGATAGCAAAGGTCTTTGACCAGCAAGTGGAATTTTCTCAACAGATTTACACTCATTAGGTCAAATGATTCAAGAAGGTTCAAAAGTTTTATTTGAAACAGTGTTAACTCTTGAAAATCCTGTAAATAACATCACTTTTAAAAATGATGTTGAAGATATTGATCAATTAAACTATTTAAGTGGTAAAACTTTACATGAAGTAAATAATGTTGCATTTAAGGCTACTCAAAAAGCTCACTTTGAAGTTGGACAAGTTCCAAACTTACATATTCTTTTCAAAGACTTTAGTGAAGAAACTTTAGGTTCATTATTCATTTTCTTCGAAAGAGCTTTAACAATGTCAGCTTACTTACTTGGAGTAAATCCATTCAACCAACCTGGAGTTGAAGTTTACAAGAAAAATATGTTTTCAATGTTAGGAAAGAAATAATAATTTATATTAGAGTGCTTAGCACTCTTTTATTTTTGCTTGATTAAAAAACGACAAATTGTTAATTTTATATAACTAAAGTTTTATGGTAAAAAAAGCTGACATGAAGTCAACTTTCTCTAATTATTATTTAATTTTTATTTCTAGTGTTCATTCAGCGTTTTTATCAATGTCTAATGTTTCGCCAGTGACACCTTTAGTTTCATAAACTTTCATTGTAACTGTTGTTTTATCTTCTGAAAGTGTGTATTTTACACGCTTATCTGGTTGTCTGTAGTATCTGTTGTTTGAATCGGTTAGAGATTCTTGAGCAATAGGACCACTAAAGTATGAATCTTTAAGATTTTTCATATCTGAATAAATTTTCATTACTGTTTTTCTTAAATTAAAATCTGATTCAGATGTAATTACACTTTGATATGAAGTGAAACCTTCTGGTAAATTTTCTTTATTTTTGTATGAGTCAAAGTATAGTCTGTAGTTAGATGAATCACTTAAGAAAGCGATTAATGCACTTTTGTCTACGATTTCTAATTTATATTTAGTTTCTGAATTCAATGATTTAAAGTCTATAGTTGCTCCGTTTTCCAATTTTGTTAAATCTAGTTTTAAAACGGAAACAACTTCATTTTTACTTGTATCCTTACCTTGATCACCACTTTCTTTTTTACCACAAGAAGCAGAAAGAGCAACAAGAGGCATCATTGAAGTAAGGACCCCCCCAATTAATAGGTTTTTTAATTTAAATTTCATAATTCCTCCAATTAGTTATATTTAAATTGTATATTAATATTTGATTTTAATACTAATGAAATTTTTTTCCATAAAAAAAGACGCATTAGCGTCTAAAAGAGTTATTTTTCTTTTTTTCATCAAAAAGTTCAACCGTTTCTTTAAGTTTGATGAATAATTCACTATCATCAAATGCTTTAGGTATTTGAACATTGTTTCACAGAATTGTTAGATAATAAACTAATATTTTTTGTTGAATTAGATATTCTTCTCAGTAACTATCATAAGCTTCTAAAAAGATTTGTTCTTGTTCTTCATTAAGATATGAACCTGTTATAAAATAAGCGAGGTCAAAGTGTTTATCGCCCATAGTTGCATATTCTCAATCAATAAAATATACTTTATTGTCTTTGTCGACCAGAATGTTTTCATTGTACAAATCATTGTGTAATGGACGATTTGCAGCACTGTTTTTTAATATTTTTAAAATTCTTTTATAGTATGGATCCAATTCTTTAATAGAGTTATTTCTCTCTTTAAGAGTTTTAAGATATTCCTTAATTCTTTGAGAAATATTGTTCTTTGGAAAAATTAGTTCTGAATCATGCAGAGCCTTAAAATTATTAGCTATCTGAATTAATACTTCTTTGTTAAAAGTTAATCGATTTGTTTCAATTCATTGATATTTTAAGTATTTTTGATCATCAGAAATTAATTTAGGAACAAAATCAAATTTAGATAGTATTTTATAATCGATTTTATGATTAAAAGTGTTATATATTTTTTCTTGAATAAATTTATCACCATCTCTAAAAGATTTATTTGTGTGTCCGATTTTAATTTCAACCATATTCCTCCTTTTGGACTAATTATATATTTTTCAAAATAAAAAAACAAGCAAAAAGCTTGTAATTTAGTGCGTATAATCATTAACACCATTGAAGGTTTGTTCTTCAGGGTTGTTAATCGCTCAAAAGCGTCTATTAATTCTTCTTTGAATTCCTTTTTCTCTAATATTATTAAAAAAGTATAACAATCCAGGAAGAATAAATAAAATGATTGCATTGATTAAAATTATTGAAATCAAGAAAACTAATGGAATTCAATAACTTATTGTTCCCATAAAAGAAACAATAAACATTATTATGATTGCGATAAATTCAACAAAAATTAATTTAATATTTTGTTTCATAAATGCAACAACTGATTTATTGTACAACTCTCTTAAATCTTTTTGAGTTAATACTTTTTTATTTGTAAATAAGTGATTTCTTATTTCATTAGTGTTAATTAAATTGTTAAAAATTGTAATTAATGAAAGAATAAATATTGTCGAAAGTAATAATAACACTTGTGTGTTAATTTGAATATGTAAAAGATTTACTAAAGAAATTGTAAATAGAATAATCAAAGTTATCGAAATTAATAGTGATAGTAAGTTTGCCCAATTTGTTCTTACTAGCGTGTAGAAAATTATAAACACTAAAATAATTCCAAAACTGATAAATGTATCTCTAATAATATTTACATTAAAGGTGTTGTTTGTTGTGAAATAATCTAATTTCAGGATTCCAAAATTATTTTTTAATTCATTCGTTAAATTAGTAATATCAAATTGATTTTCAAAATTAATTTTAATTAAGTAGCTTAATGATTCTTTTTCACTCAACATAATTAGTGAATCTTGAACTTTTGGTAGTTCTGAGTTATTTAATATAAACTCATTTATTTTTTGTGCAGTTTCGTAACTGATGTAATTTTGAGTAACAACATTACTTTGAATGATTAATGTTGAACCTGAAATAAACTCACTTGTAGTATTAAATGCCAAGAAAAATTCATGTTTAATTAGCGAAACTGAAAGGATAACTATTACTGAAATTACTAAAATTATTGCAAAAATTACTGAAGAGATTTTAAAAGTTTTAACAAAGTCAAATCCAATAATTTTATCATTCATTAATTTAGCATTAGCTTTGGATAAATTAATTCCAAAATATTTTCGTTTATTATCGAAGAATCCAGTTGAAACCAATAAACTTGAAGTAATTCTGACAATTAGAATTGATGTAATAAGTCCAGCTACAATGGTAATGATTAATGGAATTGAAAATTCTCTAATATTTGAAGTTCCGAAGTAAAATAAAATAAATGAAACGATTAGTATAATTATATTTGAGTCAACACAATGTTGTAAAGTATCGCAATTCGCATTTCTAAAAGCTTTTTTAACACTGTCACCAGAATAAAGATTATTTTTTATTTTTTGGAATGTTTGAATGTGAATATTACTTACATAAATTATTCCCGTAATAATTGAAAGAGACAATAATGGGCTATAATCACCTCTAAGTAGGATGAACATCATTAAAACTAAAGTTGTGTATAATGCAATTGAAATGGTTGAAATGGCACCTAGAATTCCATAATTAACAATCATTAAAGCTGAAACTAAAGTGATTGTTAAAACTAATGATGTTACAAAACCAATAATTGCTAAATTTAAGTTATCATTATCAATGTAAGAACTTGAAACTAATTCAAGTTTGTAGTCTGATAAAGAGTAGTTAATGTCATCTTTAATTGACATTGCGTAATTGTAATCATTGTTTAATAACTTAAATTTAAATGAAGAATATTGTGAGAAGTAAGAAATTTGTTCAACACCAATTAAAAATTGTTCCGCATCAAAATCAGCAGATTTTAAAACACTTGGCTTTGTAACTTTTGAATTAGTTTCTGGATCGGTGATTTCTTGAGTAGTTTTATTTCCAACGTGGACAAAGTTGTATAAATTGTTTCCACTAGCTTCTCAATCTGCTGAATATCTTTTAGTTAATTCATATAACTTATCTAAATTTTTTCAAATTAAGATTTTTGGATCATTTTTACTTTGTATATATTGAAGTGCTTTATTAAATTCAAGTTGTGATTCTGAATTTTTATATTCAAGAGTAATGTAATTATCATCATTTGAAGTTAAATCAGCTTTAGCACTTTGACTTTCAAAAGGCGGAGTAAAACGATAAGGATCAATATTATCAAAATTTTCATTTATATTAAATAAACCATCTCTAAAAAGAATTTTTCCATCTATATCAGTAATAGTAATTAATGGTTTATCAATGATATTTTTTGAGTAAATTTCCTTAAGTGCATCTGTAAAAATACCTGATTGATTTATTGTAATTATTCCGTTTTCGTTTGGAATCACACTAATACCAGAAAATTGGTTTGAACTAATTCTATTATGAATTGAGTCAGCGATCTTGTTAGTTTCATCATTAATTGTTGCATTACCTTGTTTTTGTGCTTTAACAACAGTTTGAATTCCTGAACCATATTCAATAGAATTTTTCAAGCCTTTGGTAGATAAAAAAACACCACCAAAAACTATGCTCGCTAATGATGCGATAAATATTAAAATAGTTAATGTTATTCTTTTTCAATTATTTAATTTAAAGAATTCTTTTATTTTATTATTCATAATATAAATATTAACATATTAATTAATTTATGGTAGTGTTTTATATGTTTTTATATCCTTTGAAACCCGTGATTTCAAAAGTTATTTTTTTAGTTTCTTCATCAATTAAACTTTGTTTTTGATTGTTTAATAAATCAATATTAAAATAAATTTTTCCAGGAATACTTTTATCCAAAGTTAAGTTAGTTAATTTAATATCTGCAAGATAATTTTCTAATGTTGTAGCTGGAAAATATTGGATTATTTCTCTGTAGATTTCAAATTCAATAAATTTAATGCTTTCGGGCATATATTTTATGAATTCATAAGCTTCAATTTCACTCATCTTTTTGTTATTAAAAACTAAAAGATTATTTTCAAATTTATTAAATGTATCAATAATTATTTGATTTATTTTAGTTCGAACAAAAGCATTAATATCATTTTCAAAGCTAATTACAGTGGTAGAAGGAAAAGTATAACGTTTGTCATTCATATCTCTGTAACCGTTAAAAAGGTGGTAGTGATTTGTAAAATTAATTGAGTTAAAATCAAAATATTCAACTTTACCATTTACTTTTGTAACCTTGACGGTAAAAAAATAATCTTGATGCATGCTTTGAGTTAAACTAGTTTTATTAGGATTAAAAATTAATTCGTAACTTTTATCAATATTTTTTCTATATTCAGGTACTTCAATTTCAATAGCATTAGAATAATCAGTAAGTAGTTTAACAAACGCAAGTAAGTTATAAGAGTTTTTAGGGTTATCAACTAGTGAATCGAAGTTTATAATATTAAACTTTTTATCAGTGAAATTTATCTTAATTTCTGATAAGTATTCATTAAATCTTAAATTATTTTCGGTATCTTCAAAATTATAATTTTTATTGATGTTTTTGTAGCTAAAAAATCCTTTTAGGTAGAATTCTTTTTCTATAATTTTGTTGTTTAATATCACTTTAAAACTTATGCCAGTATTATTTTCAATTGATTTAATTTCTGTTAGTTTAACATTTATAATCTTATTGTCAATATTAAATTTATTTAAGTGTAATGCAATTAAATTTTCTAAATAAAAAATTTGTTCACTATTTTGATCATAACTTATACTTCTAATATTTTTAATATTTATTAAATTTGGATAAATATTTTTATAATAATCAAAGTTATCAAAAATTTCATAAACTATTAGTTGAATTTCGGGAATAAATTGTTGATTAGGATATAAACTACTAATAATTCTATTTCTACTTAATAATGAAGTGTGAATTAAATCACTTGACGAATACGACTTAATTATAGTATCAAAATCAATTTGTTGGTATGTACTAGTTTCTTTTAGGTCATCGATAAATTTATTTATTTTTTCTGAATCTACTTGATTAAAAATTGAACTAAATTCAGTTTTATTATTAAGATTTATAAGTTGATTTTTAGTGAAATTTTTGTATGAAAAAGATTCAACAAAGATGTTTTTTTGTTGAATACAACTTATTGAAATTAACGCTGGTATTGAGCTCAAAGAAGTTAACCCACAAAGAAATAATAGTTTAGATTTCATACTTTTAATTATATATTATTTAATTCTGTTATTTGCATGGGTGAATTTAGTAAAAGTATAAAAAAACTAGAGATATCTCTAGTAATTACATTTTTGAAAGTTTTCTCATTGTTTCACAAATAATATCTCAATTTTCTTTATTGTGTTTTTCTTGATATTCCTTCATTTGTTCGAAGCTAATTTTCTTTAATGGTGCATTTTCAACAATTCTAATTTCAACTTTTGCCACGTTAACTCCTTTTACTTTTATTCATATTCAATTTCATAATAATTTTACTGGATTTTAGACAAATAGTAAAATATTTTTGATTCACTTTTTTATCTCCTTTAACGTTTTATCATGTCTTTCAGGGATGGTTAAATCAATTTCATTATTTAGTATTTCAAAACATAAAGGATTTTGATTTGCTAGGTTTGTACAATTTGTGAATAGTGTGTCTATATCTTGATTAGATAATCTGACTTCAAAGCATGCAATTGTTTTTTCTATGTTTTCTAAATATTTTTCGCTCATAACATCTATGTCAAATTCTTTATTAATTTTTACTTTAGTTAAGTATCCAAATGTAAATAAAATAACATTCAGAAAACTGAAACAGAATCTTTTGTTACCATTTCTAAATAAGTGAGAATTTAATAATGCAGAAAATAAATCGGAAACTAAGTCTATTATGCTCCAGTCATCTATGTAAAAATATTTCATTAATGTGCTTTTTATCTTATCAATTACAGTATTATCGTTATTGACATATTGAAAATCATTTGAATCCTTAGAATCAACTTTCATATTTTTAGCAAAAACGAAAGCAGTATTTATGATGTTATCGAATAAATCATCAATATATTTCTCAGGATCATCATTATTGATGAAGTTTAATTTATTTAACTCCAGCACCACTTTTTCTTTTTTGTTTGTAATATCATTTTTTAATGTTCATTCACCATTTTCAAAAGTAAATAATGAATTATAATTAATATCATTAATAAAACCATTTATATCTCTTACATCTTTAGGTCCGACAGTTATTTGTATTTTTTTCATTCTATCTCCATATAAAAATTATAACAACATAAATTTATATGCAATTTCCTTATTTTTTCCTTAATTTTCTTATTCATATGAATTTTAGTATGTGTTGAAAAAATATTATTTTATTTTTAAAACAAAACCATATTTTTAGATCTATAATGAAAATAATATTACAGTTTGGTTGTTATTTTTTTAAAATAATGGTCAAAATATAAAATTGTAATATAATTAATTTATGCGTCGTTAGCTCAGCCGGTAGAGCAACTGGCTCTTAACCAGTGGGTCACAGGTTCGAACCCTGTACGACGCACCATTTTTTTATTTTAAATTTATTAAACAAATAATTTAATGTGTAAAATGCAAAGTTATATTTCAACATAAAGAATTAAAAGATTTTCTGTAATAATATTTTATGAAAATTTATATTATTATAAAACTGTCTTAATAGAAAAACCAGTAATTAAGGTATGGATATTCATGGTAGAAATTTTGATGACTGGTTATTATGCTACTAAGTGGGAAATAAACTTAAAATTCCTATGTAATTTTTTCAAAAAGTATAAAAATTCATTAAATAATAGCTTGATTTATTCTTTTTGGTACTAACTTGGAAAGTAAACTAGATAATTGTTTTAGTTTTATTAAACATTATACTACCAAGTGGGAAAATGAAAAACATCCAATCGGATGTATAAGTTATACTTTTTCTAACAAGTTAACTCTTTTTTTAGATTCATATTGATAATCATAAATATATATATTTTTATCTCTACAACTTAGTTGAATTGCGTTCTTAACTTCTTTAGTTGTAGCATTAAAAAGTTTAACTCTCTTATTATTTATAAAAGTGTAAGCACCGGGATTTGAACTGTACGCTTTAATTTTATTTATCACCTGGTCAGAATTTTCACTTAAATCTATTTGAGCTTCTTCTTTTGTTAATTTTGGTGCAAGAATTACTTGCGAGGCGTCTTGAACAATTTCATTGAAGTTGTTTTCGTATATTTCTTTAAGTCATTTGGTAATGTTTTGTGCAGATAAAATGCTTAATTTATTAAATAGACTATCGCTGGTATCATCTTCATCTATTTCTATTTCTGAGGATTTTAAAATATTACCTGCATCCATTTCTTTAACCATATATATTAAATTAATGCCAGTTTTTTTATCACCGCTTAATAAAGAATGTTGAATTGGAGCAGCTCCACGATATTTAGGTAATAATGAACCGTGAACATTTAGGGCGGCTTTTTTTGGTAAATTAAGAATTTTTTCAGGAATATATTGACCAAATGCTGCTGTTAAAAGAAAGTCAAAATCTAATTGGGCTAATTCATCATAAATTTCAGAAATTTTATTAGGTTGATAACACTTAATGTTATATTTTTCAGCAAGCACTTTTGTTGGAGTGGGAATTAATTTATATCCACGGTTTGCTGGTTTATCAGGCTGAGAAATAATTGCGATAACTTCAAAGTTTTTAATCACTTCTTCAAAAATTGGGACAGAGAATTCTGGTGTTCCAGCTAAAATAACTTTAATCATTATTCTCCTTTGTTTTAATTGTTTTATAAAGGTTAATTTCAATTATTTTAATTAATTTATTAATTTTCATAGTCTCAACATTTGAGTCAATTTTAGTATTTTTTTGTATTCTTTGAAGATAATTGTTTTTTAATTCAACTAAATTTAGTGTGCTACTAAAAAATGTAACTAGTCTATATTTCATTCTATATTCTAAAATTTTGAGTAATACATTAGTAGCAAATCAAGTTGAACCTTCTTCCATACCTAGATCTTCTAAAAATAGATAATCAACCTTAGCTATTTTTTCTATCATAAATTCAACAGTTTTGGTTTCACTAAATTTGTTCTGTTTTCGATTGAAAATATTGATGCATTCGCTATAGATATTATTAATTGGTGCAAAAACAATTTTAGAATTATCAGTATTAATTATTTTAGCGATGTAAGACATAATCTCTGTCTTACCAGATAATATATCACCATAGATATAAAGTCAATTTTTAATATTAAAGTCAATTTTTTTTAAATATGTAGCTAAAGAATTTCAATTATCTGAATCTAAATATTTTTGACTAACATCCGTAGGATCAATGTTGTAAAAAGGTTCGCCTAGTTCAGGGTAAATTATATTTTTGAGTAGGCTAACACTTTCTCTTAAGTTATGTGTAGCGTAACGTTCAAAAAAAACTATTTTTTTAGTTAATGGATCACGTTTAAAATCAGTTTCAATTACTTTTTCATCTTTTTTTTCGCTTTCACGGATTATTTTAGTCAGTTCTAAAATAAAAAAAGCAATCTCATCATCACTAAGATTGTATTGTTCAATTCTTTGCTTTAAAAAACCATTATTTTTAATTTTTTCAATTAATTTAGTTTTATCATAAGAATGTTTACGAGAAATTTTACTTAATTCTTTTTGAAATACATCTTCTTTAACCATAAAACCTCCCTAATACATTCTAATTATATATAAATTAATTTATTGTTCATTCATTAAAGAATGCATTTTTAAAAATGCGTCAACTAGTTGAATATCATTTCGATATTTACCGTGAAGATATTTTTCAGTTGTATCTTCATCAATTACATAATTATATTTTTTAACTTCATTAAGTAATTTAGTTGTTTTTCTAAAATCAAATTTATCATTTTCTAAATAGATGTATAGCATTGCTAAGTTGGTTATTTTAGATAAATTTAAAATACTATTTAATTTACTGATTTTTTCTTTAACTGAATCTTCAAGAATAAAAGTATTTGTTAATTGACAGTAAAATTCTTCGCAAGTCAATTCCTTAGTTGCTTTATAGTGATTACTATTTTTAATAACTCCCATTTCTAGTTGAGTTTGATAACTCTTGTTTGAATCTCAAACTTTTGAGTTATTTTCTTTGATAGTTGCACCCGCTTGAACTAATAATTCAGTAACCTTTGATTTAACTTCGGTTTGTAAACTAAACATTTCGTGAAACGCAGCCGAAATATTTTCTAGTGAATCATTATTTTTGAACGTACTTGCACTTGTTAAATTAACTACACGTTCATAATTAACTTCACCAATATTATTTTTAATCAATCTTGGAATAAATGCATTTTTTACCATTTGAGTAGATGAAAGAGGTTTAAATAGCACAAAAACTGTTCTTGATTCTTTTGAATCATTGTGGGTTTCAATTAATGAAACTGATTCAAGTTTTTGTCTGCATGTGTTTAATTCATCAATTGATATATTCAAATATAAAGATAAAGTTTCGTAAGTAAAAGTTGAATCATACTTGTCTTTATTAAAAATTAAATCATGTAAAAATTCATAAAGTAAAATGGCATTAGCACCCAAAAAACTTGTATAAAAAAGACGCAGATTTCTTAAATCTTCGCTGGCGATTTGATCCCCTCTGTGAATTCTGAAAAATGAATAAATCAATTTAGAATTTGCGTCCATTTTGACCCCCGTTTTATGCTTGTGATTTTATTTTAATTGAGTATGTTGTTATCGATTAAAAATTCTTTAATAAGTTCTGTGTTTTCTCGATTATGATCAAAGATATTAACAACATCAATCTTTGTAAAAAGTTGATTTTCATTAAAAAAATCATTATTTTTACTATTTAATGCCTTAAAAAATGAGTTATCCACATTACGTTTTTCTCTTTGGATTTGAATTTTTTGTGCACTTGAAACAACATTGATTACTTTATTAAAAAAAGTTAAAAAATTAGTGTTTTTTGATACTAAAACTGGCATTTCTGCAAAATCATATTTTTCATGTTCTAAATGTGAAAAAATGTATGGAAATACTAAATTTTCAATTGAATAAATTGTTTCAAAATTTTCGTTTATTTTTCTTTTTAAAAATTCCTTAGAAATTTTGTTATTTTGTATTATTTCTTCTCCAAAAAGTTTTATAAATTTCTTTTTTAATTCATCATTATTTTCATAAAGGTAATTAACATATTCATCTGCAATAAAAATTTTATATCCCATTTCTTTTAGTTTATTGATAAAGAAAGTTTTTCCTGATGCTATTTCACCAATTATTGCAACCATATCTAATTCATTTCTATGATATTCAATATTTGATTAAGTTCTAATTCTTTAAGTGTTTGAGTTCCACTTTTGATTAAATTAAATTCATAATCACGTTCATTTTTGGAAATTTCACCCACATTAGTGTTGATTATTGCTAATTTTTTACAGATGATTCCATTTTCCAAATCATTTTTAATTTTTAATGATAATGAAGGCGTTAATTCATTAACATTTTGAATTATATTTTCAAAACTTCCATATTTGTTAATTAATTTTATTGCAGTTTTTTCTCCAATACCTCTAATTCCATGTAAATTGTCTGAGCTATCTCCTGCAAGTCCTTTAAAGTCTGGTATTTGTGAAGGTTTAATTTCATAAATGTTTTTAAAATTTTCTTGAGTTATTAATTCATAACTTTTTGTTTTGTTGTCTTTAAAAATGATTGCAGTGTCGTTTGAAACTAATTGAAGTAAATCTTTGTCTCTAGAATAAATAAATTTTTTACCTGGTAAATTTTTCGCAAGGGTTCCTACTAGATCATCAGCTTCATGACCGATCAATTCATTGTGTGGTATATTCAATTCATTTAAAATTTGTTTAACATGATTGAATTGAACGAAAATTTCTTCAGGTGCTTTTGAGCGACCATCTTTGTATTCAGGGTAAATTTCATGTCTTTTAGTTTTACCTGCAGCGTCAAAAGCAACAAAGATATGAGTAGGTGAAGTATTATTAATTAAGTTGAATAAAATCATAAAAAACATATGAGTTCCATTTGTTGGGATACCTTTGCTATTTCTCATAATATATCCATTTGGCGTATAAGTTCCATAAAAACTTTGGAACATTAGATAATTACCATCAACTAGTAAAATTCTATTTTGGTTATTCTTCATAATATATTTCCTTGCAATCTAATATTTTTAATTTACCAGTATAAGTTCTTGTTAGTAAAAAACTATAAATACGGTCTTTTTTTGGCAAAAATTCAAAGTTTTTAAAACTATTTTCTGTTACTCATGCGCTATCAATCAATGTTGAATCTTTAATTGTTACCATAACTAAACCTTTACTTAAAATGTGTTTTACATCTAAAACTAAAGCTGTAACTCAATTTTCAACCCTTTGAGTAAGTCTATTTAATTTATAATTCGTTTCATAATTTAATGTCGGAACAGCATTATAAATATTTCCTAAAAATTCATTTTCATTTTTTGACTCTTCAGCAAAATTTGCAGGTAGAGCTTCAATAAAATCTTCATGATATTTACCTTCACTATCAACTCTAACAATTTTATGTAAATCTATTAATTCTTTAATTCTTGCATGTGAATCTCCAGCGTAATCTTTAAGTGAATTTGAAAACATTTTTCAAAATTCCTTAAGAGTTTCATAATAATTTAATAGAGTATTTTGATTCCCAAATTCTCTAAAAACACTTGCCTTAATTAAAACTTCAAAAACTGAATCGGATACTCCAGCATTTCTTAATCTAAAGTATGCTTCAGAAAAAGTATTATATTTTTTATAAACGGCCCTGTCGTATAAAATTTTTTCTACCGCACTATTTCCAACTTTTTTGATTAATATAAAAGGTAAATAAATACCGTTTTTAGTTGCAACTGCTTCAAGTGATGAATGATTAATTTCTGGAGAATTAACTTTAATATTTATTTGAGTACATTCTTCAACATACTTATTTACATCAGAGTGAGAACTACCTGAGTTAGTAATTAATGCTTTATAAAAAATTTCAGGATATCTAACTTTATAATAAGCCATTTTAAAAGTTATCATAGCATAAGCTACAGCATGAGCTTTATTAAATCCATATGAAGCAAATTTTTCAATTTTTCTATAAATTGTTTCACTAGTTTGTGGATCGATATTGTTTTTTTGAGCTAATTCATTGAAAAAAGTTTTGTATTGTTCCATTTTGATTAAATCTTTTTTAGAAATAGTTCTTCTTAAAATATCAGCTTGACCAAAACTCATTCCAACTAATTTTTGTGCAATTTGCATAATTTGTTCTTGATAAACAATAATTCCGAAAGTTTCACGAACAATTTTGTCATAAACTGGGTGAATTAATTCGATACTATCAGGATTTTTTTTATTAGCCGCATACTCGCTGATGTATTCCATCGGTCCAGGCCTAAAAAGTGAGATTATGGCAAAAAGGTCATTGAAAGTATCAATTCCAACATTTTTAATAGTTTTTTTCATTCCAGGACTATCAATTTGGAAAATTCCTTGTGATAGGGTTGAATTTAAACATTTTAATGTTTGTGGATCTTGATAAATGTTAGGAGTAGTAGAAGCGATGTAATCAAAACGATCTTCATAATTAAGATTCTTTTCGATGTTTTGGATAATTGTTAAGGTTTTTAACCCTAAAAAATCGATTTTGATTAAACCAAATTTTTCGATATATTCAAGGGTTAAATCTACCTGATTAATTTTTTCAGTTGAAACCGAAATTGGCATTATATTAATTATCGGTGTGTCTGAAATAATAATTCCAGCTGGATGAACTCCTTTTTGACGCGGAAGTCCTTCAATGTTTTTTGATAATTCAAGTAATTTAGGATATTTGTCGATTGCAATTTTAAAACGAGAATTTTTTAAGTATCCTTCTTCAATACTTTGTCCATCAGTTAAAGTTTTTGAAATTTTGTCAATTTCAGCTAGATTAATATTTAATACTCTACCAACATCACGAATTGAATTTTTTGCTCCTAGTGTTTGAAAGGTTGTGATTAGTGAACAGTTTTCAACACCGTATTTTTCTACGATATAATTGATAACTTCATCTCTACGGTTATCTTGGATGTCAATATCAATATCTGGCAAACTTACCCGTTCAGGATTTAAAAAACGTTCAAAATATAAGTCGTATTGTAAAGGATTAACTTCAGTAATTTTTAGTAGATAAGAAATTAATGAACCCGAAGCACTTCCACGACCAGGTCCAACTGCTATTCCATTTTGTTTAGCAAAATTAACTGCATCAGCAATAATTAAAAAATAATCAATAAAACCTAATTTTGATATTGTTTCTAATTCATAATTAATTCTTTGATTAATTACTTCCATTGAATAATTTTTTAAGCTTAATATTTTTTCATTTAGACCTTTATTGATCAATTCGATTATTTTTTTGTAAGATTCTTCTTTAGTTTTGAATGGTTTAGCAATTCTTGGGGTATTCGAAGGAAATTCAAGTGAAATCTGTGAGACTAAATTTAAAGTGTTATCAACCACTTTTTGTTCAAGACCATCTTGAATAATTTCGAAATAATCACTATTTTGATAAATTGGTTCAACATTAGTTGCTGAACTAATTTGTTTTAATGTTGTTAATGTTTCTGCTTCACTATTAAAAAGCATTTCACGAGTTGGGGCAAAAATTGTGTTTTGAAAAATAGATTTTTTATTGTTATAGTAGAAATTTTCTAATTTTGGTGCAGCTAATTTATTAGCGAAAAATCCGTTTTCGTAATGATCAATAACAAAAATGTCCTTGCAATCCAATATCTCTTCAGTAATAGCGATATTTTTAGAAATTAAATAATTTACTTGGTAAATTTTTTGCAATCCTTCTTTATTTTTGGCATGCAAAATTACCTTTACACCATTAAGTTCAATTTCAAGACCAATAAGCGGTTTAATATTATATTTTTCGCATAAAGCTAAAAAATGACCTAAGCCATATAAACTATTTTTATCAGTCAGTGCTAAATATTTAACATTTTTTTCAGCAGCAAGTTTAAATAGTTTTTCAAGTCTAATGGTCGAATTTAAAAAAGAATATTCAGAATTTGAATGTAAAAAAACATAAGGACTATTATTTAACATATTTATATTTTAATTCACTTTAGCTTTTTTATATAAATATTAAAGATATTTATATGTGTAAAGTGCAAAATTAACCATAAAATAAAAATATGGACATTCATCCATATCTTAGTCTTGTTCATCTTGTTCTATGAAATGATTGGTTTTATTAACAGATTCAATTTCACTATTACCTACTTGTTTTCAGAATTTAAGATTTTCATAGTCCATATCAAATAAATTAGATTTAGATACTATTTTTCTATTTGCTGGATCATATGAAGTCATAGATATTTCAACATTTTCATGTTGAATTTTGTAGAATTGATCAATTTCTTCAGCTTCAAGAGTTAAACTAGTTGCTTTATCTAAATTAGATTTGATTTTAAGAGTTTCTGGATTACTTCAAGCAGTTCATTTTTGATAATTTTCAAAATTAGCATATAAATAATGTTTCTTATCTTTATCAATTTCATAAACTTCTGAATAGATTCAAGAATAATCATCATTGTGATTTTTAATAAAGTTTAGATCTGTTTCTGAAAGTGCATGTCTAGAATAAGGGTGTTTTGCGTTATTAATTAATTCATTAATTTCTCCAGATTCAACTAAAGTATTTCTACAGAAAATATGAACTGTATCACAAATTTTTTTAACTAGTTTTACATCAGCAGTAACTAGTACATAACTTAAAGAATATTCATTTGAAATTTTATTTAAAACCCGTATAAATTCAAATCTAGTTTCGTTGTTATTTTTATCAAAAGTATCCTTAATAAATAAAACTGAAGGATTATTTAAAACTAGTTTAAGTAATTTAAGTTTAATTTTACTAATAACTTTAAGTTTGTCATATGCTGTTAGATATTCACCAAAGTTAACTGAAATATAGCTCATTGAATCAATTATTTTTTTAATTATTAAGAAAGTTCTGCTAAATTGATTGATAGCTTGAGTTTTATTCATGATAAAAGCAAAAACTGAGTTTGCAAATTCACCGATAATTTCATTTTTTTCATATCTTTGTATATTTTCGACATTGCGGATTAATTCATAATTATCGTAAAACTCACTTCTGCGTGAATTTGAATTTTGTCTTTTTTTAATTGATTCATTAATTATAGAAAGGTTGGAAATTTGATGTCTAATTAATTCATTATTACTATAAATAAGGCGTTTGATTTTTCTTTGATAATTTTTAAGAGTTGTTTGGAAAAGTTTGTTTGAAGAGAATTTATTTCAACGATCTTCAGCTTGATTTAATCTAATTCAAGCATCGAATTTATTTTGCTCAACAATTTTGTTAAAGTCCGGAACTTTCTCGAACTTAATTTTATTTAACGATTTGATTTTTTCGTGTTTAGTTTCAATAATTTTCATTATCTCATGTTTATTTTCAACTGAAGTGTTACTATAGTTAACAAAACTGTAATAAAATTGTCTCTTAATAGTTTTTTTAATTTTTAATTTTGTTCACTTTCTTCCTGGTTTATTTAAGCTATTTAATGTGTTATTGATAAACATTTTTGATTGTAAAATTAAGTCAGCAAAAATTTCACGAATTCTATTTTTGTCTAAATAGCAAAGACTATATTTATTTCTCATTCAAATTCAGTAAAGTTTTTTAGTGATTAATAATTCTTTATATAAATCTAAATGCTCGATGCTTAATTCAGTTACATGAGACATTTTTTCTTTAATGGTTAAAATTGATTTTAGCAATTTATGTTGAAGATAGTTCATGTATTTGATATTACTATTTTTTGTGTTTTTAAGTAACTTTTTATAAAAGTCAATTTCTAAATTAATATCACGAATAATAAAGTTATTTTCCACTTTCTTTATTGAAGAGTTATTTATGTCATTAATATACTTAAGTCTGATTTCAACATTTTTTACTTGCTCAGATTCGGCGATTGAATCAGGACTTTTTTCTCTTTCAACTAATTGGTTGTAAGTGTTGAAAATTTCTTGGTATAACTTAAAGTAAAATTCAAGTGAAGTGCGTTTATGTTCCTCTAAAAGATCATTTATATTAACTACCGTATTACTAAAATCTAACTCATTCATTAGAAATCAGTTGTTTTTCATTTTTTTAGTTAGGTTACTTAACTCACGTGAAAAGTTTTGATTCTCAGGAACGATTTTTTCAAGATAGAAGTGCATAATTCTGAAAATTTGACTTTTGAATTGAATTTCATATTTTTTAGTAATTTCTTCAAAGGATTTAAATTCAGTTGGATTAATGTGAATATTTTTAAAACCAATATTTCAAATATCGTAAATAGGAATTTCGGTATCAACTATTTCAAGTTCATCTAAATCAAAAAAACCAACATTAGAAAAAATTTGCTTATTTCTATATTCGATTTCCTCAGTTAAAGATTTAACATCATGATAAGTATTTAAAAAAGTTGCATAAGGATTATTTTTAAATTGCTCTCAAAATTTATTATTTCAGAAAGTTGATTCTTTTGGATTAATTAAAATCGCACTTCTCTCTTTATAATAAATAGGCAAATATGGAATACATACATTATTGGCAACTCCATCTTCTAAAATATGAATAAAAAAGTTTTCGACCTCAAAAATTTTCTTTAAGTTTTTTTGCATAACTATATTTTATAAAATTTAATTGCTTTTGTTAACTTAAGCTAGAAAATTTGTTGAACCACAGCAGAACTATATTTATTAATTATTGGTGCTAAAAAATGTAGAGAATAATTTCTTCACACGTTTTTTCTAGTACCCCTTATTAATTGGGAAACAAGTATAATGAAATAATCTAAGGAACGTTCCTTACAAGTCATTAAGTTTTGGGGAATAAAATGGTATACTTTTTAAATAAATGTTCCCCAAAAGGAGTAAAAATAATGGCTGCAAACTATAGTGAAATACAAGAATTACTTAAAATTCGCGCTGATCTTCACGCTAGATTGAATTTAATGCCCTATGACGGGACACCCGAAATTAAGAATAGAGGCGATGGAAAATATTTATATGTTAGAAAACGTGTTGCAGGTAAACTGACATCAACATATGTAGGAGTATATACTGAAGAACTTTATAACTTACTGCTTCGCAATGCTAGAGAAATTAGAGCGATAAGAAAAGAAATACGTCATGTAGAAAAGGAGCTTGTAAGCGCTGGATATTCGGAAAACGAGTTATCAACAGATGTTCTTAATAATATAGCATTTGCTAGAGCTAATATGAAAATGAATATCTACCATCAAGCAATTTTAGAGGGGGTAGCTACATCTTTTCCACAAACTGAAGAAATTATAGATAATGGGAAAGTTACTGGCATGACAGCAACTGATGTACAGAAAATCTTAAATCTAAAACATGCATGGGAGTTTATTTTGGATAAATATGTAGTAGCAAGCAAATCAGACTATTACATTCTTAGTCATATTGCAAGGCTTGTTAATGAAGGATTTTTTGTTGAAGCAGGTCGTATACGTCGAGTACCAGTTACGATTGGAAGGTCCTCTTATGTTCCGCCATTACCAATTGAAATGGATATAAAAGAAAAAATACGTGAGATTACGGAGAAAAATGATGATGCGATTGATGTTGCAATAAGGTTATGCTTATATTGTATGAAAACACAAATATTCCTTGATGGGAATAAGAAAGCATCTGTTATTTTTGCTAACCACTATTTAATATCTCATGGAGGTGGATTTTTGGTTATTCCTGAAAAAGAAGTTCCCAAATTTAAAAATTTACTTGTGAAGTATTATGAAGGGGAAGATATAACCATTATTTCTGATTTTATGAAAAAAAGTTGTTGGAAAAGAATGTAGTAAAAAATCACTATTGGGGAACTTTATGCGTGGTGTAATATAAATTTATTCCCCAAATATAAAAGCATCTACTGAAAGTACTGGGAATGTGATGGGAATATCAAGCAAATCAATATCTTTTTATATTGTGATGTTTTTTAGCAATTTCGTAAGTATCAATTATTGATAATAATAAACTGTTCTAATTATTAATATAGTTAGAATTTGTTAAAATTACATTAATAAATTGAGGTAATTATGGTGATTAAACATAAAAAAGATATTTGTGTAATTGGGCTTGGTAGATTTGGACAAGCGGTTGTAAGTCAATTATTAAAAATGAATAAAAGTGTTTTTATTATCGATGCTAAAGAAGATAATGCAAAAATATTTGAAAATGAAGTTCAAAGAATTGCAATTGCAGATGCGGCCGATATGAAAGCACTAAAATCAATGAATATTGAACAAATGGAAACAGTAGTTGTTGCTTGTCCGGACAACATTGAAATTGTAGCAGCTTTATTAGAACTTAATATTAAAAATATTATTGCTCGCGCTACAAGTGCCAGACATGCTAGAGTTCTCAAACAAATTGGTGTAACTCAAATTATTCGTCCTGAGCATGAATCTGGAATTAGAACTGCTTTAATTGCAGCTAATGAAAATTTAATTCGTTTCTCAGAAAATTTACAAGAACTTAGTGAAAACTTTGTAGTAGGAACTACTACAATTAAAAATCCAGATTTATCAAAAATGAAAATTAAAGACTTAGACTTTAACAAGAGAAAAATTACAATTATCTTAATCAAAAGAAACGGAAGAGTACTTAGACCAAGCGGGGATGTTGAACTAGAAATCGATGATATTGTTTCACTAGTTGGAGAAGTTAGTGATGTAACTGCTGGTTTAGGTTGATTAAATCAACAAAGTAAGTAAGTTTTAGCAGTGACTTTGTGAAAAGTTTTCACATAAGTTGCTGTTTTTATTTTTATTAAAAAATTTTTTCAATATTTTTACAAAAAAATATGAAATGATGTAAAATTGTGGTGGATAGTGGGAGGAAGTGTGTTCGGAACAGTCGAAAGAAAAATCGATGATAAAAATCGTATTGTACTTCCAACAAACTTTAGAGATTTGTTAGGAAGTGATTTTTATCTAACTATAGGTTTTGACGGCAATGGTGAACTTAGAAGTAAAGAAAACTTCATCGAATATACCAGAACCATCGAAAAGCAAAGTATGTTTAACAAAAATGCTAGAGCTCTTCGCAGAAGTATTCTTGGGAGAGCTATAAACATTACTCTTGACTCAGCTGGTAGATTCTTATTACCAAAGAACATACTTGAAAACTTAGCTATCCAAAAAGATGTAGTTTTTGTTGGAGTTGGATCAATTGTTGAAATTTGATCCAAAGAACGCTACGATGAATTTGAATCAACATATGATGATGATACAATTTCACAAATCGCTCAAGAATTATCTAACCTAGAAAGTTAATTATGAATCAGAATTTACATTATTCAGTTCTCTTAAAAGAAACTATAGAAAGTTTAAATATTAAAGAAGACGGAATTTATGTTGATTTAACTCTTGGCATGGGTGGTCACTCAGCCGAGATATTAAAAAGGTTAAATAAAAATGGTTTCTTGATTGCTTTTGATAAAGATGAATTCGCAATAAAAAAAGGAAGCGAAGCTCTTAGTCAAATCAGTGATCGCTTTGCTATTATTAAAAGTGACTTTAGATATATTAAACACGAATTAGCAAAACTTGGAATTACTCAAGTTGATGGAATCATAGCTGATTTAGGGATTAGTTCTCCTCAAGTTGATGATGCTTCACGTGGTTTTAGCTACAATAAAGACGCAAAACTTGATATGCGCATGGATCAAGAACAAGGTCTTGATGCTCATTATATTGTTAACAATTATACTGATGTACAATTAGCTAACATTTTTACAAAATACGCTGATGTAAAGCTTGCTATGCGAGTTGCGAAAGCAATTGTAAAGTGTAGACCAATTGATACAACTTTAGAATTAGTTGATGTTATAAAGAGTGCATATCCCGCCGCTCTACTTAGAGCAAAAAATCCTGCAAAAGCAGTATTCCAAGCGTTACGAATTGAAACTAACAATGAATTCGAATCGCTTGAACTGATGCTTAAAGATGCAGTTGGCTTATTAAAAAGCAATTCATCATTAAGTATTATTACATTCCACTCTTTAGAAGATCGTATCGTAAAAAATTTTTTTAAAGATTTAATTACAAGCAATCTTCCAATTAAGATGCCGATTATAGAAGAAAAAAAATATACTGCCAAACAGATAATTCCTTCACAACGTGAATTAGAAGAAAATAAACGCTCAAGAAGTGCTAAATTAAGAATTTTAAGCAAGATTTAATTTAGAAGGGAGGTGGTTATGAGAAAATATTTTTTAGATTTTAGAGTTAGTAAAAATTATATTAGTTGAACAGTTCTGGAAGACTGTGAAACAAAACAAAAAACAGTTAGAGTGAGCGAAAAGTTAATTCCAGTTAACTCAAGCGACATTACTAAAATGTTTGACTCTATTAAAAAATATCTTAACAACCTTCCTTTGAATAAAAATGTTATTACAAATGTTATCTTTAATGATGATGTCCTAAGTAATTTAGAAATTAAACTCATTGAAACACATTACTTGCAAGAATGTTTTTCAGCAGATAAAAGTGTTAAAGATGAATTAAGTCTACAATTATCAAAGCATTTTCACAGTAGTGAATACATTCCAGTAACAATTACAAGCTACCGATACTTAGCTTACCAAAAAGTTTCAGTTAAAGAATATTTGCAATTCCCTCTTAATAAGCAATTTAGCAAATTAATTTCAAAAAATTCTGCATTTGTGACTACAGATATTGAAACGCTCAACAATATTCAAAGATTATTTGAATACAACTTTGATAAAGTTAATTACTTTATCAAAACTCAGTCATTAGCAAACTATTATAAAGAATTTGACGGATTTAACTTATTATTGGACACTGAAGATTCGTACTCATCACTTTCGCTTATTTACAATGGTGCAGTTATTAAATATAAACGTTTATCCGTGGGTATGGATAAAATTTATGAGATGATTAACCAAAATAGTAGATTAACAAAATCTAATACAGACATTCAAAATATTATTCGTTATTTAACAAAAAGTAAAAACATTAATATTCTTGATGATGGAGTGGTGTCCATCAAAAAGATGCTTGATGAATTTGCTGTTTGCTATATAAAGCTAATATCAGAATTTCTAAATTGTGATGAACTCAAGGATCAAAAAATCAATATGTTAGCCTTAAGTGGTGTTTTGGCTAACATAATCGAAGCCAATTTGAATCCATCAACTTTCAATCTTAATAAAGTGCACAATTTATATAGGGATAATTCCGAAAGTATATTCTTAAATAATGATATTGCTATTTTACAATCAAACTTAATGACTAAACTTGATGAAGAAGATCAAAACAAAACAGTAAACACGATCACTAATAGAATTAATAACGAGATCAATCCGCGTAAATCATTTTTAAATAAAATATGATATGCAATCACTAAATAAAAATTGGAGAAAACATGCAAGAAAATAACACACAACAAGAAATTAAAAAACCAAATTTCTACAACCCTTTTGATGATAATGTGGTTGAAGAAACTCAAAAAGACGATTTAGATGAACAATTAATTAATGAAAACACTGCTAAAATTAAGTTAAAAGTTATCGGAATCGGTGGTGCTGGTAATAATGCTGTTCAAATGATGGAATTGGAAAAATACCCTTCAGTTGAATTTATCGTTGCAAATACCGATGCACAAGCACTTGCAAAAAATAAATGTCCAAACAAACTTGCACTCGGAAAAGAATCTCGTGGATTAGGTGCTGGTAGTGATCCTGAAGTTGGGCAAGCAAGAGCTAAAGAAAGCTCTCGTAAAATTGAAGAGAAACTTAAAGATGCAGATGTTGTAATTATTACTGCTGGTCTTGGAGGTGGTACTGGTACAGGTGCTGCCCCAGTTGTGGCCGAAATTGCTAGAAATAATGGTGCATTAACAATTGCTATTGTAACTACACCTTTTTCTACAGAAGGTAGAAAACGTACTAGAATTGCAAAAGAAGGTATTGAAAAACTTAAAGAAAAAGTTGATTCATACATTGTTCTTTCAAACGAAAGATTGTTACAACAATATGGTGATGTTCCTATTGATGACGCTTATACAAAATCAAATGTTTATCTCAAAAATATCATCAATACCATACATGATATTCTTTACAGAATAGGGACAATTAATATTGACTTTGCTGATATGCGTAGAATACTTGAAAAATCAGGATTAACACTTATTGGGCTTGGACAAGCATCAGGAAAAAACCGTGCAACCAAAGCGGTTGAAAAAGCATTCCAAAATAACTTATATTCAACAGAAATTTGTGGTGCTGAAAGATTCTTAATTAACATTCAATATGATAAATCTGCAACATTAAATGAAATTAAAACTGCTGTAGATGAAGTTAATAAATTCTTAAATACAAATAGTTCAATTGATGAAGATGACATTATTATTGGTCAAGAAAGAATTGAAGGTGAAACTGACCTATTTAAAGTTTCAGTTATTGCCGGGCGTGTAATTGAAAGAAAAGATGTTGAAGCAAATAAAGCTACAACAAATGTAATTGAAGAATCAAAAAATAATGAAGTCGATATCATTAATAATTTAAATTCAGAAAATGAAGCTGAAGCTAAATTAGATGAAGTTAAAGAAGAAAAAGAAACATTAGTTTATGATACTTTAGAGATCGAAAACGATTCTGAAACTCAAAATGATGACTTTAATTCAAACTTCTTAGATCTAGATGAAGATGAAACAAAATTCGATGACTCAAAAGTTGATAATTGATTTTAGATAGTCGATGTGAGAAGAGTACTTTGATCAAAGTAACTTATTGTTCTGAAAAATTTTGCTAGCACCCAAGTGTGGTGCTTTTTTCATTTCAAAATCTTTATAATATATATAAGGTAGAAAACTGAGATTTTTAAGGTGCAGAAATTGAAAAAAATTCCATATTATATATGCAAAAACGAGATTATCCACCGATTCTAGTCGAATTGAAATATAATTTAAATGTACAATTTAATGAAAGGAATTTTATGAAATCAATTAGTTTACCAAAAGAAATGAAAGCTTTAGTTTTTCAAGCTAAAGGAAAAATCGAAATAGTTAAAAAACCAGTTCCTCAAGTTGGACCAAACGACCTTTTAATTAAGGTTACTACAACAACAATTTGTGGTACAGACATTCACATTAAAAAAGGTGAATACCCAGTTGTTCCAGGTTTAACAATCGGACACGAATCAGTAGGAACAGTAGCAGCATACGGTGATAATGTTACTGGATTTGAATTAGGGGAAAGAGTTCTTGCTGGAGCTATTACACCTAGTGGATTTACAGCGGCTTGTCAATATGGACAAGGTTCACAAGATGGAGTTGGAGAAGTTTACGGATATAAAGCAACTGCTGGATGAAAATTTGGAAATATCGAAGATGGATGTCAAGCAGAATATGTTCTTGTTAAAAATGCTATGGCTAACGTAGCAAAAATTCCTGCAACTTTAACAGACAAACAAGTTTTAATGTGTCCAGATATTCTTTCAACAGGGATTAAAGGATCAGAAAACGCTGACATTGTTTTAGGAGATACAGTAGTTCTTGTTGCTCAAGGACCTATTGGACTTAGCGCTACAATTGGTGCTAAATTATTAGGAGCTTCAACAATTATTGCAGTTGATGGTGAAGATGCTCGTTTAGAAATGGCTAAAAAATATGGAGCTACACACACAATTAACTTCAAAAATAAAGATGTTGTTGAAGAAGTTAGAAGAATTACAAATGGGCGTATGGCTGACGCTGCTATTGAATGTTTAGGACTTAACTCAACATTCCAAACATGTTTAAGAGTTTTACGTCCTGGAGGTAAACTATCATCAATCGGAGTTTACTCTGAAGATTTAGTAATTCCACTTGACTCATTTGCAGCAGGTCTTGGAGATCACCAAATTAAAACATCATTATGTCCTGGTGGATCAGAAAGAATGCGTCGTTTAATGCAATTGATTGAAAACGGAATGATTGATACAACAAAACTTGTTACACATGAATATGATTTTGATAAAATCGTTGAAGCTTACGAATTATTCGAAAGCCGTAAAGACGGTGTATTAAAAATCGCTGTAAAAGTAAGTTAATGATAATAATCATAATCAGCAACCTTTATGGTTGTTGTTTTTTATTGTTTTATGTATAATATTTAAAATTATTTTAAGGAGTCAAAAATGATTAATGTTAATGAATTTAAACCTGGTATAACATTCCAAGATGAAGGTGATATTTTTGTTGTTTTAGAAGCTCAACACTCAAAACAAGGACGTGGTCAAGCTAACGTTAAAGCTAAAGTTAAGAACTTACGTACCGGTTCAACAACAATTAAGTCATTTACTGGTGGAGATCGTGTTAAACCAGCACATATTGATAAAAGAAAAATGAACTACTTATACAATGATGGAGAAAACATTGTCTTAATGGATAATGAAACTTACGAACAAGTTGAAATTCCTCTTAAAAATGTTGAATGAGAATTAAACTTCCTTAAAGAGGGTAGTGAAGTTCAAATTCGTGTATTTGAATCTGAAGTTCTTGATGTTGAATTACCTATTAATGTTGAATTAAAGGTTTCAGAAGCTCCTGATGCTGTTAAAGGTAACACAACAACTAACCCTCAAAAGAAAGTTGTTTTAGAAACAGGATTTGAGCTTGAAACACCTATGTTTGTTAAAGAAAATGATGTAATTATTGTTTCTACTGAAACAGGTAAATACGTCGGAAGAAGTAACTAATTATGAATTTTGTAACAGTTGATTTTAATTTAAATCAATTTTTCTCTGTTCAAGAAAGCGCTTTTAAACAAGTTATTAAGCAAAGTTTTAATTTAAATAAACAAGTAAAAATGGTAAGTGAACCAAAAATAAGCTTTGAATATGATAAAAAAAATATACATATTTTCTTAGATATAAAAATTAAAAATGATGCTGAAATTGATCTAGTATTAAAAGAAATTACAAAAAATATTGAGTTAGGTGTTGTAAATTTAATTGATACAAAACCAAAAAATATTCAATTTAATATTCTTGGATTTTTATAAAAAAAGAACTGATTTTTTCTTTTGAAAGCAATCAAAATGAAAAAAATAAGTCTTTTTTTTTTTTTTTTTGATTTGTGATATGAAAATATAAAAATATATAAATAACTTTTTCAGCTTATTTATAGTTCTAAAAATATCGTTTCATATTTATGGAATCATTATTGCAAAAAGAGTTGCAGTAACTTCACAAATTTATATAAAGATTTAAAATTTAAACAAATAAGAATATTAATAAAAAATATTAATTTTTTTGTTTTCAAATTAAATAAATTTTAGAGTACGAAAGGTTATTATGAGTGTTAAAAATAAGAAATCTAAAATAATTTATACTTCAGCAGCTGTTTCTGCTGGTGTTGCTTTAGGATTGGGAGCTTATACATTTTCAATTCATGAAAATAAACTCTTAAAAGATGATTCTAATAAGAACACTAAATTTGAAGAATTGATTTCTAAGAAAAATGAAATTGAAAAACTAATTCAAGAATTAGGGGCAGAAAATGTTTCTGATGAATTGTTAAAACTTTATGATGAAATTGTTAACAAAATGGAATCTAATTCTGTTTCGGTTGATGAAGTTTTCGAGTTAGTTAATAAAACTGAATATTTAGTTGCTTTTGAAAAAGTTAGAGATGATATTAGAAATGATAGAACAACAGATAATTCAATTGAAGATTTAAAGAAATTATTCAAAAATAGTTCTACAAAAGAAAAAGCAAGTGAATTGATTGATTTATACAAAGAACAAATCAAAAATGTTTCTTCTAAAGAAGACAAAAATCAATTATTAAATGAGTTAGAGAGTAAACTATTATCTCTTTATAATGAAGAGAATTTAATTAATGCCAACTTAGAAAAAACAATAATTAGAGCTAATGGACTACTTAATGATCCTAACTTTGTTATTTCAAATGATTTAAGAAGTCAAATTGAATCGCTTATTAAAAATGCTAATGATGCTGAGAACTTAGATGCAAATACTTCTGAGATTTTATCAAATAGATTAAATGATTTGATTGATTCAGCAATTACTGAAAACAACAAAAACATTTCAGAGTTCGAAAAACTTCGTAAAAAAGCAAATGCGGCATTAGAAAATTTAAAAACTCAAAATCTTGATCAATCAGTTAAACAAGAAATTGAAAAACAAATCAATGATTTAATTAAATCAGCATCAGAGGCGCCTAACGAAGACAATTACTTCTTAAACTATGACTTATTAAACAAAAAACTTGATTCTATAATTGATAGTGCTTCAAAATATGACAAGTCTATTGAAGAATTAAAGGAAGAGTTAAGTAACAATCTAAATACTGATTTTGAATTTAGAAAAAATGAAGAGGCATTAAAAAATAAATTTAATGAATTAACAGAACAGTTATCTAACTCAGACTTAAACAACAAATCTAACTTAATCGATGCAATAAGAAAAGTAGAAGACTCAAAAAATAAAGTTTTAGCTTTAAGAAACGAATTTGATAAATCAAAAGATAAACTTAACAAGTTAATTAGTGAAGGAAAAGTAACAAGTGACTTTGCTAATATTCTTGATAATTTATTCAATTCATTAACTTCAGAAGAATTAACGAATCTTGATTTTGACCAAACAGTTAATAACTTAGAAAAGAAATTAGCTGATTTTAATTCAAATATTAACAATCAACTTTTACTTAAAGACGAAATTAATGATTCAATCAAGGATTTAAATGATTTAGTTACAAATGGACTAAATGTTGATAAAGAAGTTGCTAACAAACTTAAAGAGGACTTAGAGGCTCTTAAAAATACTTATCCTAAGAATGAAGAAGAATTTAAACAAATGTTTAATAAATTCAATGAATTAAGCACTCAACTTAAAGATCTTCACAAAAAAGAATTGGCTGATTTAGCTGAAGCTAACAAAAAATACTTAGAAAAAGATTACATTGATGAAGATAGCAAAAAACGTCTTGAAGCTTTAATTAATTCTTCTGAATCTTTAGCAAACCCTAATTCTTCATCAGTTTTATCTCAAATTAAACCTAAAGAAGAATTATTAAGAGAATTTCTTAAAAACAATCAAAAACTTGAAAACAGATATGAATTCAATAATAATCTTGATGATTTTTGAAATTCAAGTATTGAAGGATTTGATAGTTCTAAGGTTGATGCAGATTTAGAAAAAAATGTAGACAAATTCTTTAGTGACTTAAAAGAGGAAATTAACTCAATTAATGAAGACAATTCATTAAGTAACGAAGAAAAACTAGAAAAAATTAATGAGTTGATGAAAAAAGCTGAATTAGCTAAAAAGAATGCTGAAAAACTTAAAGATTATTCAGTGATTGCTAAGGAATCTCTTGAAGTTACAAATGAAATTGATCCAGTGTTACGTCAAGCTTTAAAAAATGCTGCAAAAGATATAACAGACACAATCTCAGCAAATAATGATAAAGTATTAGATTTAGATACTTTAAATGTTGATGAAATGAGTGAAGAATTAAAAAATAAAATAAATGATTACAAAGAACTCAGAGATGCAATCATCGGAAATAGACTCTTTGAAGATACAATGAACAAAATCAATTATGAGTTTGTTAATGATCGTGAAAATGATGAAGATACTCCAATGCAAACTGCATTAAAAAACAAGTTAAATGAAATTAAATCTAAGTTAGATAATCCTAATATTACTGAAGCTGAAAAAAGCAAACTTAATGATGAAATGATTACATTAAGAAATAATATCGCTACAGCTCATCAATTAGAAGTAGCTAACAAAAAATTAAAAATTGATGTAGAAAATTCTGAATACTATGACTTTGGTGATCACAAACCTGAAGATTTAATCAATGAAGCAAATAATTTAACAGATGTAATTGATAATTTAATTAAGGCTGAACAAACTAATCCTGATTACATTCTTTCACCTAATGATTCAAACAATAAATTAAAAGACAAATTAGATCAAGTTGAATACTTAGATGGAAAATTAAATAAAGAAGTTGCTCGTAATAACTTAGTTAATACAGTTGATAATATTAGTGTCAATAAAACTGATTTTGTTGGTGAACCTTTTGATACTATTAATAAATCTATTGATGATTTAATTCAAGATTCAAAAGCTTATACAGATGCTAATAGTTCAAAAACTGCAGATGAAATTAATGATTTTAACTTTAGAGTGCAAGCTAATATAGAATTAGCACAAACATTAAATAATGCACAACAACAAATTAAAAACTTATCTGATGATAATAGAGATTTTATTCTTCAAAAAATGACTGACATAGCTTTAGCTAATAAAATAAATGCTGAAGATAGTTTTGCAACTATTCAAGAAAAAACTAAAAAAATAAGAGATGCTATTACTCAAATTAGTAATGAAATTAAAGCTGAAGAAGCTCTTAAAGAATTAGATAAAGTATTCCCTAAACCTGATAGTGTTGATAATAGAGCTATATACTCTGAAGAACAAGAAAAATATCAAGAACTTTATGATGGACTTAAACAAAAATACGAAAACATTGTTAATGATGATAGTATAGTAAATAAAAATAGTAAGCTAATTGGTTTAATAACAGAAATTAATAAAGCTAAAAATAATGCTGAATTAGCTAAAAAGCAATTAGACACTAATTACAATAATCAAGTTCAACTTATTAAAACTGAACTTGAAAAATATAAAGAGTCTGCACTTAAAAATAATGTTAACCCATTATATTTAAGTAAATTGGAAGCTGAATTTAATAAATTAATTGATAATAGTAGTAAATCTACAACTACAATGGAAGATTTAGCAAATATCAAAGATAAGATTAGATTTGAATATGCTAAAGATGAATTAGAAACAGCTAAAAAAGTTGTTGAAGATTTCATGGATGAAAGTTTCAATACTAATGCTGAAGTTGAAGAATTAAAAAATAAATACCAAAGCAATATTCAAGATACAATTAATCAAATTTACAATAGCGTTAAAGATAATCCTAACGCTTCGCTTTCAGATTATTTAGAAGCTAAGAAATTAATTGATGCAGCAAAAAAATATGCTGAAGGTGCTAAAAATGTTATTGACAGAATTGTGGTTTTAGACGAAGATGCTAAAAAACCTGAAGAAGATAGAAAATATTCAATTAATTCACAACCTCTTAAAGATGCAATGGAAAAAAACCAAATCAGTTTTGATAAGTTAACCAATCCTGATTTTGAATCATTACTTCAAGATACAACCACTAAAACTAATAATATTGAAAAAGTATATAATGATTCTTTAACATTTAATGAGTTAAAGAATGACTTATTAGACAAAATTAGTGAATTCAATACTGAGTCACAATCAAATATAACAAGTGATTTAGATGATAAAGAATTTGCAACTGTTTTTGCTGAAACTATTAAAAAGATCAAAGATAAAGCGCTTAATATTAAATACGATCAACTTTCATCTGATTCAAATTCATTAGAAACAGCAAAGAGTGAATTATTAGATGTTGAACAAGAATTAAAAGCTCTTAAATCTAATTTTGAACTAATTCAAAAAGCTTCAAATTCAGCAAGAGTAGCTCAGGATGAAATTGATGCTATTGCAAAATTAAATCCAGCATCAGAAATTCAAACAAAAATTAAAGAAAAACTTGAATCTTTAGCAGAATTACAAAGAGAAACATATGATGGTCAAGATGTAAGTGCTGACAAAATTAACAAAACTTCAACAGAAATTACAAGTTTAGTAACAATTCTTAAAAACATTAGAGAATTTGATGTTAAATTATCTAATTTACAAAATAAAATAACTTCAAACTTAAATCTTAATGATGTTCAAGTTACAAATAGTACTACAAATATTAAAAATAATTTACCACTAGTTTCTAGTGACGCTCAAACTAGAGTTAATTCATATTTAACTCATTTAAGAGAATCAATGGATAATTTAGGTAAAGATTTAGAAAACATTAATGTAACAAAAATTACTCAATTAAACAAAAACTTATCTTCATTTAGTGATTTAGTTGAATTGCAAATTACTAATATTGCGAAATATAATGAAATTAAGTCAAATGTTGATAAAGCAACAAGTGATAATGAAAAGAAAATTCACGAATGATCATATAAATTCCTCGGTGATTCAATTATTAAATCTGCTTTAATTGATGTAAATGATAATGAAGTTGTATTTAATAGTAACTTAAATATCTTGGACATTGAATCAAAAGAAAAAGCTCGTATTTACAAGGACAGACTTGAAGATTTTAAAGCTGTTAGTGAATATAAAGACGAAATGCTTAAAAAATTCACAGTTGCTGGAAGAGATACTGATTTACACAATGAACTTAAAACTGCATTAACAGCAGCGTATGATAAAACTCTTGAAGAGATGGCCTTTAATGGTACTAAAGATACTGATATTAATCCTGAAATTAAAGATAAGTCAAATTACCAATTTACTCAATCTATTGAAACACAAACAAATAATTTACTTATTTTCTCATCAGATAAAAAACAAAGTCTTAACTTAATTCATGTTCAAGTAGATAAATATATTGCTGGAGTTGAATTAATTAACGAAAAAGTTGTTAAAGCTAATGGGGATTTCCAAAACCTTAAAAATAATCCTCAATATAGTAAATTACCAATCATTTCTGCATTTATTACTGAAACTGAAAGATTAGTTGAAGAAAATAAAAATGCTTGAGTAGTAGATATCTCTCCTACATCAATTAATTCTAAAAAAGAAGCACTTGAAAACTATTTATTAAGAATTGATTTATTAAATGCATATGCTAAAGCTAAAATTAGTTTAGAAAATGATATTACTAATGGTACTTTAACAGCAGCTGAAGGTGCTCCATTACAAAAAATTATTACTAATCTTGAAAATGAAATTCAAAATATTTCAGGAAATAAATCTCAAAGTTATTATGATTCTTTAAAAGAAAAATACTTAGAAGGTAATACTGAAACTTCTCTTAAGAAAGCTAAAGCAAATACATTAAGTTTAAAAACTGAAATTAAAAATGCTGAAACTGTTAAAGCTAAATATGAAGAGTACAAAAAACTTCACCCTAACTTTGTTGGAAGTGCTGATATGATCGCTCTTTATGCTAAGTTAGATCAAATCATCGCTACAGCTAAAACTAATATTACAAATATTGATAATAGAAATGAAAAAGAAAAAGAAAGTTCTATTTCTGCTATTAATGATAGTGCCTTTGGTATTATTGCCGAATTACAAGACAAAAAATTAACTGAAGCAAAACAACTTCTTAGAGAATCAAATAGAATTAATAGCTTTATGGCTGTTGAATATACTCAAACTAATAGTCCAAAATTAAATGACTTTGATGCAATAGCTATTCAAACATTAGACAGTTTAACTGTACCTTCACTTTCAAACTTTGATTGAATTAACAATACAAATGATTTAATGAATGCTGCTAGAGAAAAAATTAAACAACAAAAAACAGCATTATTCAATTTTGAAAGAAGTCAAATTGTTGAATCAATTAAAAAATCAAAATTATATAGAGATTTATTCAAAAATGGAATTAACAATATTTATACAAGCGAAGCTTTAAAAACAATTGCCGGTATTAGTGAAGTTCAATACAAAAATATTGATGATGCATTAAATGAAATAGGTGATGAAGCAAATATCAATATCCCTGATACTGATAAAGATTTTGCAGATGAAAATTATAAAACCCACATTTATAACGACATTAGAAGTAAGAAAATTAAATTAGATAATGCTTACAATAGTATTAAGTCTACTTCAAGAATCACTTTAAATAACCTTAAAGATGCTTATGATAAATTCAATACTCAAGTTACTACTAATGGAACTAATGATGCTAAAACTATTAAAGATTATTTAAATGCTGAATCTAAATTTGATAACAGCAATTTACAAACTTTAATTACTGAATATACTTCTAAAGTTAATGCATTTGCTACTACTGATGTTTTACCAACATTAGAAGAAGAAAAAGCAAAAGATTACAATGATGTATTCACTGGTTACAAAACTTTCTTAACAAAATTAATTGATGATAAGTTAGCTTATGAAAAATTATTATTTAAAGACACTAATTCACTTAAGACTATATTAAATACTTATATTAATAATAGAAAAGATGTTGAAAAATTATTAGAATTAATTGCTGGTGATAATTACAAAACACTAGTTCAAAACAATGATAAATCTAAACCATTCTATGAATTTATACAAAAATACAACGATAAATACGCTTCAATTAAGAATATTATTGATTCAATGAATGCAAATATAATTGAAACTTCAAAAATTTCTACCGCTGAAGCAACATATTATTTAACAAGTGCATATAATGCAACTATTAAATATAGAGATTGATTAAATGAAAGAGTTAACTTCGAAAACTTATTCTTAGAATTGACTAATTTAGTAAATCCGAGTGATTCAACTTCATATCGTTATTCATATTCAGAAATTAAAGATGGTAATATTTTAGAAAACTTCATTACTGATATTGATAATGAAGCGGCCAATAAAACATCAATTACAGTTAATGGTGATTCTAAAGAAGCTATATTATTAAATGGAAAAACAAAATTATTAAACTACTTTAATGCCTACTCAATTCTTAAAAATAGTATAAATGACTTAATTTTTAATACTGATAACATTAAAGTTTACATTTATAAAAATAATTCATCTGATAAGTGAATTGAAACAGTATTCCAATCAGATACAAGATATAAAAATGCAAAATACAATCTTGCAATTGTTTTTGACTCTAGTGTAGCAAATAATACATACTTTAATGGTGTTCCTCAAATGGTTTATACATATCCAAATGTTCAAACTAAATTCAAAACTCTTGAATATGGAGTTATAACTAAAGATTTATTACCTTTTGTTGGTAAAGGTTACGCTGGTTCAAGTGTTAATACTGAAGATGAAAGAAGACGTCTTTTCAAATTCTCTGAAGCTGGTTGAACTGATGGTAATGCTTTGTCTAAATTACTTGAAGCATTTAGAATTAGTGTTCCTGGTGATAAGGTATATACAATTTCTGACTATTCAACTACTAAGAGTGTTAAATACACTCCTACAAAAACTGTAGAAATCCCAACAGGACCACATACGGTTTCTAGTGGTATTTATTTTGTTGCTAACGCTAACCAAAATGTTACTATTGATAGTAAACAATATAATTCTGACGAAGATGTAAAATTATCATTTATCTCAACATATTCATTTGATGATCATGGTGATATTGCTTGACTTCCAACCTCTATTTGTATACCTCTTTTCGAAGATTTAGGTAACGGAACAAAATCTATTGCATTAATGGTTATGAAATGACAATTTGAACCAGTTGCGGATGTAAGTAAATACTCAAATACCGATTCATTCTATGTTTATTCACAGTGAGGTGTTTATTCTTTCCTTGGAACTTTAAAAGAAAATAACACATATGGGATCGATTATTTAATAAGAAATACAGACACTAAAGAAGATAAACTTAATAAAGTTCTTAAATTCGCTGATCAATTCTTGACAGAAAACGCATTAAAAGATTCTGATGTTCCAACCACAACAAACTATACTTCAATTAAAGCAGGAAATTATTTAATAAATGGTGCTGGTCCAGCTAAATTATTTGATAATTTCAATATCATTATTAAACTAAATAAGGAAACTGGAGAATAGAAAGGTAAAATCATGAAAAAAAGTAAAATTATATTAAACACCACTCTTGGTGTTGCTTTTGGAGTTGCTGCAGGTACACTTGGATTAAACATAGGTTTACACACAAAAACCATCGAAGATTCATCATCAAAAGCTACTCTTAAAGATTTGAAGAATTTATTGCAAAATTCTACTGAAAGTTTTAAATTCCTTAAAAACGATAAGTTAAATAGTTCAATTGAATCTACAATAGAATTACTTGATAAAAATGTATCTGCATTGGATAAATTACAAAGTTTAAATAATACTAGAGAATCTGTTCTAGATAATTTAATTGAAAATTTTCCTGATAGCATTAAACCTAGTGAAAATCAATTTCTCCAAGATTTACTTAAAAACCAAGCTTCATTTATAACTGAGAGTGATTTAAGAAATGAATTCCTTAAAAATAATCAAGAGTTAATCGATGAAATTATCAAGAATGCAAATATTCCTAATAATTCAGAAAAAACTAAAGAATTATTAAATCAATATAAAGAGAATTTAAATGCTCAACTTCAAAAACAAGATGAATTGTTTAAACCTTATATAGATTATATTAATGGTATTTTAGGTGAGGGTGATTCTAGGTTAGATGAATCTGAAATTGATGCAATTTATAAACAATATGAAGATTTGATTTTATCTAAAGATCTTAATGTAAACTCTTTAGAAACTCTTAAAAACCAAATTGAAGAATATAAAAATAATAAAGCACAGGATAGTGAAATTCAAGCTAAAAAAGAATCTGTAAAAGAATTATTACAACAAAACAAAGATTTAGCAAATAACCCTGATAAAGAATTAATTAAAGATATTGAATCTAAATTAGAAAACAGCTCTTCTTTAGAAGAATTAGAATTATTTGAAAAATTATTAAATAATAATTTAGTGCATAATTCAGACTTACAAAAACCAGTTAGTGAATTAAAAAATACTCTTAAAGAACTTATTAGTAGTAATCCTTTAACTATTTTCAAAGATGAATTCAATAAATTAAATAATTTAACACCTGAAATGATTGATTCAATTGATGATGTTAATGAATTAGCTAAGTTAAAGGATAAATACTTAGATGATTTAGTTTATTTTGAACATGCTGAAAATAAATTTAACGAAATATCTAATTACTTAGATAATTCTTCAATAAATGTTGATATTAAAAAAGCTGATTATGATAAGCTAAAAGAACAACTTGATTTATCAAATCTTTTTAAAGGTGTTGATTCAGGTAAGGATTTAAAAGATAAAATTGACTCAATTAATCTAGATTACAATAAAGTTAAGAATAATTCATTATTAGCAAATAAACAATTAGATCAGTTGTTAAAAGACTTAGAATTTTTTGATAAATATCCTGATACAAAAAATACTGTTCAAATTTCAAATGATTTAATTAAAGAAAAAATTGCTAATGCTCAAAATAACAATTCAATTGATTCATTAGATTTAGATGTTTACTCTAGAATGCTTCAAGAAGAATTGAGACAAAATGCAAAAGAACAACTTGCTTATCTTGAAGAAAAAGCTGCAAAAATTGCAGACAGTTTATCCGGAATGTCTGATCCAGTAAGTCAAGCTATTCTTGAAAAAATTAATCAATTAAATGCTGAATCAGCAAAAATTAGTAGTCAATATTCTCCTTCAAGTACAAATAACTTAAAAGAACAAATTTTAAAATATGATTTCTTAGGTAATATTGATGAATTATTAAAATTAAATAATCAAATTTACGCAAAAAACGCTGATATCGCAAAACAAGCTGACACTATTTTTCCTCAAGCTACTAGAGATGATGAGTTGTATGTAAATACTAAGAAAGAATTGGCTAATATTAATGATTTTGTAAATAATATTAAAAACGATTTATCTGTTTTAGATTCTCCTGAAAAATTTGCAGAATTAATTGATTCTCTTAAAGAAAAACAAAAAGAACAAGAAATTATTGAAAAAAATCTTAAAGAAAAAAATAAATTAGAAAATCTTCTTAAAGATTTCGCTAATAGAAATGATTATGTCGATGCTAATCCAGAAATTAAAGATAGAGTTCAAGCGGAATTAGATCAAATCAACTCTGAAGTTGAAGAACTTAAAAAACAACTTGAAAATCCTTCGATTGACAATGCTAAAGCTAAAGAAATAATTCAAGAGATTGAAAATAAAGTTAACAAACAAAAAGAAATTGTTAATTTAGCTATTTCTGAAAATGAACTTGAAAAAACTTTAGATCAAATCAACAAAAACTACCCTGATGATGGTGTTGATGCAAATAATAGTCGTGGTGAAGGTGGATTAAGAAAACACTATGAATCTATTAAAGCTAAAATCTTAGACCCAAATATTAGTGATGCTGAAAGAGATAATTTAATCGCAGATTTAGTTGAAATTAGAGATACCGCACCTAGAATTAAAGAACTTGAAGACGCTAGAGATAAACTTGAAAATGCAATTGATAATGCTAAAAGCACTGAACATGGAAGAATTACTGATTCTAAATTATCTTCAAGTGAATCTAGATTAAAAGAAGTAAATGCCATTATTGAAAAAATGCTTTCAAGTGAATTACCTACTTTAGCTCAACTCGAAGACGCAACTAATTCTTCAAATAAACAAGCCGACTTATTAGATTTAGCTATTAAACAAGATAAAATTGTTTTAGCAAACGATAAACTACAATCAGAAAATAAAAATATTGATGATCCAGATTACTTAGCTATTAAAAAATCATTTGACAAAATTAATGGTTTTGCTAATAGTGAATCAAGTAAAAATGATTTAAATCAAATTTATGAATCTGCTGCAAAAATTGAAAATATGGTTCCTCTTGCAAAAGAGTTAAATAATTTATATGATTTTATTCAATCTATTAAAGATGAACCTAAATATGATATTTTAGAAAAACAAGCTAGAGATTTATTACAAAGATCATTATTTAATCAAGATAAAAGTGCTTCACAAATTCTTGATAATATCAATGAAATTAAAGAATCATTAAAAGTTTACGAAGCTAAAAAACAATTAAATGAAGAAATTGAAAAATTAGATGAAATTTTTGATGATTCCGATGAAAACAACAAAGAATCAGACAAAGCTATTTATGCTGAAATTAAGAAAACTGCTGAAGCGTTAAAAACTCAAAACAACGCGTTATTTGATTCACCATATGAAACTGAAAATTCAATTAAACAAGCAATAGAAGAATTAATTAAGCAAAGAGAAAAATTACTTGAAGATAAAAAGGTAGCTAAAGAAGAATTTGATCTTGCCGTTCAAAAAACTGAAGAGAAAGTTAAAGATTACACTTCTAATACTATTCCTCAAGATAAAGATGGTCATAACAATTATAGTTATGATAAATTTGAAGAAATTCAAAATGGTTTTGATGATAGAAAAGTTAAACCTGATGCTACTTTAGAAGAGATTAAACAAATAAATCAAAATCTTGATAAGGCCTTCAAATATGATCAAGCAAATAATGCTATTAAAGATTTAGAAGATTTTATTGCTAATGCAACAAATATAAACGCTTTATCAAATGACCCAGTTTTAGGTAAAGTTAAGGAACAACTAGATAACTTAGTAACAAGCTTAAAATCTGAATTAATTAAACCTGAAAACTTTAGTCTTGATTCATTGAATAAAATTAAAGAACAAGCTACTAATGCTTTAAGACTTGCTAAAGAACAAGAATCTCCAGTAATGGAAAAAATTAAGGAATTCCAAAATAATCCTGCTAAACAAAAAGATTATGAAGCATTAGTTTCTGCTATAAATAAATCTCTTCCAAGAGAACCTTATGAAAATGAAATCCTTAAACAAAATTACGATCGTTTAGTTTCCGAAACAAATAATGTTCTTGAACTTAGTGATTTAAGAGACACTAATATTAAAACTTTAGGAAGTAAGACTGAACCATTAACCGGTTTATATAAACAAGCAAAAGATTTATTGGGTAATGCTGATATAACAGATCAAAAAGCATATGAAGAATTCGTTAAAGAACTTGATAAATTAAGTGAAGAAAACAAAAATTCTAAAGATAAAGTTAGTGTTGAAGAAATAAGATCAAAATTAGCTGAATTAGAGCAAAGATTAGAACCACTTAAAAAATTAGCTGCAGCTGTTAAACAAGAAGCTAACGCCAAAGAATTAATTAAATCTTCTACAAATCATGAAATTACACAAGATTTCCTTAATAAGTTCATTCCATCAATTGATAAAAATATTGCTGATTCTAAAGCTATGTATATGAATCCTAAGGTTTCAAGTGATTTACTTGAATCCAAAGCAAATCAATTGAATGATCCTTCTAGTTATTCGCATGTAAAAGAAATTAATGAGGCTCTTGAATTATCTAAAAAAGTTACTACTTTAATGAATAGAATTAAATCTGAGTCTACATTAAATCCTGAAATTGAATATCATGAATATGAACAAGTAAGTGGAAATAAACAAAATTACGATAATTGAACAAAATGATTCAAGGAATTACTTACAAGCTTCTATAACCAAAGAAACGAAGAAAATTATGACAATTTAACTTTAGTTTTAGGTAGAGCTGAAGAATTATTCAACAAGCAAAAAGAAGTTTCTGACAAAATAACAACTAGAAAAACTGATGTGGCTAGCTACAAAGGATATCAAACTGATGTTGATTATCTAGTTAAAAAATTATGAGATTCTACTCCTATTACTTATACTTCTGAAGCATCGACTGATGCTTGAAAAGAGCAACTTTCAAATAGAGTTAAAACACTTGATGCAATCCTAGCAACTGAAGAATCTAACCACACTTCAAGAACTGAAATTTATAATTTAATTAATCAATTTAAATCTGAAAAAGTAGAAAATCTTGCTTCAGAAAATGAAAAATTAAGAAGTGCACTTTTAGATAGAATTTCAAAAATTGAAGAAAAGAATATTTCATCCTTAAATGGAGATTCGTTAAAAGTTGGTTTAACAACCGAAACATTTGAAGAAATTAGAGCTCAATTAGATGTTTTAACTAACATTTTTGATAAAGCTACTGAATTATCTTCACGTGTTAAAGTTGCTAGAGATATGATTATTAATTTCTCATCAACTCAAGATTCAAAATTAAGAGCGGAACTAGAAAAACTTAAATCTAAATGTGATGTAATCGATACTAAATACTCACAATATAATTCAGTTGAAAAAGTAGATAGTAAAGTTGATATTTTAACTGACTTAAACGATTTAAATAGAATATTAGTTAATATTGAATTTGTTTCAGAAAGATCTAAAGCAGAGTCTGCAATCAATTCTAATTTAGAGTTAACTTCTGAAGAAAAACAAGTTATTCTTAATATCTTAGATGGTGCACAATCTGATTTTGAAAATCAAATTAGAGTCTCAACAGTTGAACAATACAACGATGTAATTAATGACATAAAAGCTAGATATTTCAACACAACAATCTCTTCTTCAGCAACTGAAGTCCTTGTTGGAGAACCTACACAGGTTTACCAAATCCTTTCAAACTCAGTTACAGTTAAGAAATATATTATTTATGCTAATAATATTCTTTCATATGAAATGTTATTATCAAACGATCCAAACAAATTAATCGATTCAGAAGAAACTCATCAAGCATATGCACAATTAAAACAAGCTGTTCAACAAGCAAGTTCAACCATCAAAAGTGGATTTATCGACGAAAGTGCTAAAAAAGAAAAATTTGATTTATTAAAAGAAAAGTTAGAATTAGTAAATCAATCTAAAAAAGCAGATATTCAAAAATTATTAGATAGAGCAGATGAACTTAAGAGTTATATGGAAACAGCTGATTCTTACGGTCAAACTTATAATGTTAAGGATACTTTTACCCAAAAAGCAAAAACTGATGTTGAAGATGCAAGAACTAAATTTGAAAGTGAAAATATCACTATTGGTGAATTAAATGAAGTTTTAATTGCCGCAGATACAGAAATCAAAAACCAAGTTTTAGCTTTATTTAACTCAGTAAAAACTTGAGTGTCAAATGAATTATCAGACGTTATGGAATTAAGTGAAAAATTCCAAATGAGTTCAACTCGTAATGGTGCGGATGTGTCTAGTGAAGTATATAATGCTCTTACAAGTGCGATAAATAGTAGTAAAAGCGTTGACACAACTGATACTAAAAACTATCGTGATAAAGTTAACTATAAAGAGCTACTTGAATCAGATTATAAAGATAAATATAAATTACTTCACGATGCTAGAAATCAATTTATTTCAGAGTTAAAATTAGGATTTAATAAATATCTTAATTTAAACAATAATACTGATACAAGCAAAAAAGGATTATTTGTAATATTTGATGAAGCACTAAAAGGTTATATCAATAATGATAATAAAGATAATTTATTAGAAAATGCTAAATTTGATAAAACAATTGATACTTACAAAAATAGTTTTGCTACTACTTTAACTGAATTAACTTCTGAAATAACTGAAATGACTAAAGCGGATTTAACAGATCCAACAAAACTATCTGAATATGGTACAAAACTTACAAACTTTAGAAATTCATTCAATACATTACTTAATCAAATGTATCAAGATGGTATAAATTACATCAGTCCTACATTTAGAGGTAATATTGATGAAATTATCTCTGAAGTATCAATTAATACTAATGATTCTTCATTTGATGAAATTAAAAATAGTTATAAAACTGAAGTAGATAACCTAAATGGGGTTTTAACTAGTGTAAAACAAAGAATCGATTCTAATTCGGTTGATATTGACTTGTATGTAAACAGTTTTATCGACATTTTCTCTAAGATTGATAACCTTTATAAATGAGTTAATGTCGAAAGTAATGAAGTTAAATTGTTTAACTACATTATTAAAGATGACAAATTTAATAATATTCAAACTAATAATCAAACTAGACGCGCAGACTTTATTAATGCACTTATGTCATTCGTCCCTGCTGATGCAACTTCGATGGAATTCATTGACATTACAACAAGTAAAACTTTATTAAATTTCTTTGATAAATTTGCCTTTACTGACATTGATTTAGACACAATTCTAAATAAAGATAATGTACGGGTAAGAATTGTTAAACAAGATGATAAATCTTGATATGTTAAATTACCAAGCGCTAATTCATCAAAACAAATTTTAGGTTTAAGAGTTGAATACTTATATACACCTAATAACTTAAAAAACTTTGTTAATAAAGATGAAGTTAAATTAGTAAAAGACTTACAAATTAGCTTTGATACAACAAATATTGCTCAAATTCAATCTGGTTCATCAGCAGTATTTGTTCAATCTGTTGTTAAAAATGGCAAAACAGTAGATGTATTTGGTCCTGAAGCTAAAGTTGAACTTATTGATTTAGAAAGAAGTGGATTATTAGATAATAATGATACTGAAGATGTTATTTTAAATAACATTTATGAATCATTCAAATCAACTGTTTTAGGTACTGAACAAAAAGTTATAATTAAAGCTAGTGATAGAGAAAGAAATACTTCAACTCCTATGTCTGAAAATATCAAAAATGGAGTATTTGACTTTAGTTTAAATAACCAATCATTCTTTGTTGTTGATAAATATATTTCAATTAGTTCAAAAAATAATGATGCATATGTAGTATTATTTAGTGATGATAGTACAAAAACTATAAATCTTATGACTATAACTCCTGCTACAGCAAATAACGCTGCAAGACAAGAAAGTTCATTTGGTAAAAAACGTGGTTATAGATGATATAAAGAAAAATATGGTAAAGTATTGAATGCTAAAAATAGTGCGGCTATTCTAGAAGAAACTATGCCTTTTGCTATAGTTAATTTAGCTAAATTTAAATTATCTATTGATACTGTAAACAGTGAGAAAAAAGCTATGATATACTTAGACTACTATGAATCTTCACTATTTGCTAAACATTATAAATTAAATGATACTAAATACACTAATACATCAAAAACAACAGACAGAATAGTTTGAAGTGCTAATGATTTTGTTGATTATCTTTCAAATAATTTAAATTTAATTTACAACGAAGATAAGAAAATTTTAGAGTCTTCATATGACTATGTAGCTAAGAAAGAAAGAGATTGAACTACCGAACCTAAGTTTACCGACAAAGTAGTTATCTTAGATATCGATGAAACAATTGATGCTGGTCAAAATGATAAAGACTTCAACTACCGTAATGGGTTCTTATATATTAAAGACGGTGCTAAAAACTGAACTAACAGAATGCAACAAGCTTTTGTTTACAATACTGGTATTATTAACTTCTATTTCAAATTAAGAAAATAATGCAACAAAATAACACAAGAAATTGTGTTATTTTTTTGTTTTAGAATTTGTTTTGGATTGGTGGAAATATTTAAATCCTAATTTTGCTCAAAGCTAAAATTTTATTAACAAAAAGTTTAAATAAATGCCTAATCTATATGTCTACACAAGCATTTCATTTTTTTGAAAAACATCATTTTAAACAAAAATATTGCTTTTTTTTTTTTTTTTTGATTGTCGCAAAAGCAATTTTTTAGCTTATTTCAAAGTAGTTTTGGTGTCAAAGCTCTGAAAAAAGCCTAATTTTTTAATCTTGTATAATATTTAAAATAAATTGCATATATAATATGCGATATTTCGGAGGTGAAAAAAATGGCTATTGAAAAGTTAAGGAAAAATAAAAAAATTATAGCTATTAGTTCTATTTCAGCAGCATCAGCTGCAGCCTTAGGACTTGGTACTTTTACTCTTTTGCTCAATCAAAATGAAAAACAAAAACAAGTTGAAAGATATGAAAGTCCATATGAAGTATTAAAAAGAAAGAAAAATGAGATTTTAGAATATATTAGCTCTAATGGTATTGAAAATACATCTAAAACTTTAATTGATCTGCTTAATCAATGTGAAAAATTATCTTCAAGTCAGTCAACCACTATTGACGAAGTTATTTCATTAGTAAATAAAATTGATTATGAATTAATGTTTGAGAATATAAAGTCAGATATTAGAAAAGAAAATGATATTACTGAATCAATAAATAAACTCAAAGATATGTTTAATGAAAAATATATCAAGGAATCCACTGATAAATTAATAGATCAATATAAAAACAGAATTAATTCAGCTTCAAGCATTGAAGATAAAAATAAATTAGTTGATGAACTTAAGGATTTATTAAAGGATCCATATAAGAATCAAAAAGTAATTACTGAAAAATTACAAAAAGCAATGATTCAAGCTGATAATTTATTAAATAACAATGACATTAAGATTTCTGATGATTTAAGAGAGCAAATTAAAACACTACTAGACAGAATTGATTCAACTAAGAATATGGATGCTAATACTTTAGATATTTTGGCTGATAGATTACTGGAATTACTTGATAAAGCTAAAAAAGATAATGATTCTAAAAAATTAGATCAAATTAAATTTGAAAATAGAGTTAATGAATCTCTTAAAAATTTAGAGAATCAAGAATTAGATCCTACTGAAAAAGAGAAAATTAAACAAGAAATTAATGATTTATTAAATGCTTCTAAAAAAGAACCTAATAAAGATAATTTCTTCTTAAATTATGAAATTCTTAACAAAAATCTTGATGATTTAATTAGTGAATCAACCAATTTTGACAAAAGTGTTGATGAATTGAATGAAATATTCAGCTCATTATTAAATTCAGACTTAAATTTTAGAGAAAATGAAGTTAAAGAAAAACATGCTTATTCTAGAATGATTAATAAATTAAATGAATCAACTAATAGACAAGATAAAAATTCTTTACTTCAAGCAATCAAAGACATTAAACAAAATCAAAATTACATCCTTAGTTTAAGAAGTGAATTTGATAGTACTGAAAAATTTACAAATGATTTAATTGAATCAAAATTACTTGATTCATCTTTTAGTGATATCTTAAAAAATCTTTTACAAAACAATAATATAGAAAATTTAGACGAAAAAGAAGTAAATCAAGTAGTTGAATCAGATCATAAAGAACTTTCTAATTTCTTAGCTACTGTTAAAAATGAAATTTCATTAAATAATGAAATAGTTAGACAGTTAAATGAGTTAAGTGATCTTAAATATAAAAACAAAACACTAAGCTCTAAGAAAATTGATGATTTATACAATGAATTTGATAAGTTAAAAAATAAAGTTGCTACTGATAAAAATTTATACAATGATAAAAGCGATAAGTTTAATGAGCTTAGTGAGCAACTAAGAAACTTACATAAAGAGGAATTAGCTAATTTAATTGATAAAACAAATTCTTTCTTAGATAAAGAATATATTTCTGAATCACTTAAAGATAAAATTAAACAAGCTGTTTTAGTTTCAAAGCCATTCAGTAAAGAAGAATCTCCGGCTACAATAGACCAAATCAAACCTAAAGAAGATTTACTTAGACAATTACTTAAAGAATCTCAAAGACAAGAGAATCATTATATCTTTAATAACAAAGTGGATAATTCTCTTGACAATGCTCTTAATAATTCGAATTTAAATAATTCAACCTCTCAAAATGCTGATAAATATAAAGATAAAATTAACAAATATTTTGAAAATGCAAAAAATGAAATAGATAAAATAAATAATAATGATAATTCTGAAAATGCTGATAAGTTAGTTCAAATAGACAAAATTATTGAAAAATTACAAAAAGCTGAAGAAAATGTAAAAAGTCTAGATGATTATGTTAATTTTGTCGACATGGTAAATGAAGAAATCGAAAAGATTCAAGACCCAGCCCTAAAACAAGCTCTTAAAGATAAAATCAATAAACTTAAAGATATTATTGATGAAAACTATAATGAATTGGATGATTTAGAAAGTGTATCAATAAGTGATATGAAGAAAAAACTTCAAGATGCACTTAATGAATTCCAAGATCTTAAAGAAGTGATTTTAACTAACAGATTATATGAAGATACTCTACAAAAAATTTCATATACATTCATTAACGATAAAGATGGTAGAGAAGACACTCCTATGGAATCTGCATTAAAAAATTCTTTAATGGAATTAAAGGATAAACTTTTAACACTTGAAAAAGATTCTTTAGAATACAATAAAACAGTTTCTGACATCATTGATTTACGTGATAATATTGAAAATGCTAGAGAATTGGAATACAGAAATAATCAACTTAAAAATAATTTAGACAATATTCCTTACTATGATTTTGGTGATTATAAACCTACTTCTGTTATTTCTGATGCTGAAAATACATATTCAAGCACAAAATCATACATAGATAATTTAAAAAATAATCCTTCAGTTTTCTATGAAAATATCCAAGAAATCAAGGATAGAACGGATACAGTAGTTCAAAAAAATGAAAATTTAAATCGTGAAGTAGCACAAGCTTCATTAAGAAATACTGTTAATAAATTAGAGAAAAACAAAACTACTTTAACTGGTGAAGTTTTTGATAAAGTAAATGAATCTATTCAAAATTTAATCAATAATTCAAATCCTTATTTAGATAAATACACATCAAGAAATAGTCAGGAAATCAATGACTATAATTTTGGTATATCAACTAATGTTGAGTTAGCACAAGTATTAAGAGAAGCTCAAGAACAATTAAAATCTCTTCAAGATAAGAAAAAAGATTTTATTGCTGAACAATTAGAAGCTAAAATTCTAAATAACTTAATTAACTCAAGTGACAGTTTTGATACTATTCAAAAGAAAATTAATAATTTACGTGATGAAGTTTCACTTATTAAAGACAAATTGAACTTAGAAGCAAAACTTGAGGAACTTAAAAACGTCTTCCCTACTAAAGAAGATTCAGAATATAGAAAAATTTATGATGAAGCAATTACTGACTTTAGTAAAAAGTACAATGACTATTTTGAACAATACAAAAGTGTAACTGATAATAGTAGCAACATTAGAAGTATTGAATTTGATGTTATTAAAGCTATAGAAGATGCTAAAAGACAGAAAGAAAATCTTGATGAATCTTGAGATTCATTAGTTGAAAAAATTAAAAAAGAATTTGCTAATAAGGAACTTTTAAGTTCAGATATTGATAATTTCAACGATGCAAATATTGAGACATTAAAAAATGAATTCAATAATGTTATTAGTAATGTGAATTATCCAACTTCTGAATTTGGTGACCTAGTTGAAATTAGAGATCAAATTGATTATACATTTAATAAAGATAAATTCAACACTCAAGTTAATTCAGACTTAAAAACTCTTGAATCTATAAGTAAGACAGATCCTAAGGCACTACCAACTTTTAATGATATAAAAAACACCATTGATAGATTAAAAGAACAAGTTAATAATTTACAATTGCCTAATTTTGATGATTTCTGTTCAAAAACCGAAGAATTTTGTAATAATGCTGAATATAAAAAACAAATTCGTGAAGCTAATGCTAAATTAGTTGAATTTACTGATATTGCTAAGGATATTCAACCTTATACCGAAATAGTAAAAGAGTTACTTGACAGAATTGAAGTATTAGATAAAAATGCTAATTCAGGAATTAAATCTGATTCACTTAAACAAGCTCTTGAAAATAATAAAATCTTCGAGCTTGATAATTTACTTAAAGACAGTGAAGGAAATCCAATTCAAGTTTTAGATTCAATCACAAATACCTTAAGAGATAAAACTTTCAGCGATTTAACTAAATCTAAAATTATTAATGATATTAGAATCAAACGTGAAGCATTATCCAAAGCTTTAGAAGATTCTAAATCATTCCAAGACAGAAAAATCGACTTACTTGAAAAATTAAAACAATTCAAAACTGTCGAAAATGATGAACTTAAGGGTAATGCAACTAAACATGATCCAAGTTTTGGACCAATATTTAATGCTACACTTGATAAATTAAAAGAAAAAATCACAGCTGTTCAATTAGAGTATAACAGTGACGGAACAGAAAATACTTCAGACTTAGAGGTTAAAAAAGCTGAACTTAATAAATTATCATCTGAATTAACTAGACTTAAAGATGCTTCACAAAAATTGAATGAAGCTTCAAGATCTGTTAAAAATGCTCAAGAAGCTATTACTAAAGTTAATACTTCTTCTGAAATTCAAAATAAACTTAAAGGTGTATTAGAAAGCTTAATTACAGATCAACAAAATCGCTACAATTACGATGGTGTAAGCTATGTTGTTGGAGGTAAAGAACAAAATCCATTTGATAGCGAAACTATCTCAAATAATATAGCTAAAATAAATGATTTAATTGATGTATTAAGTAAAATTCAAGAATTTGACACTAAATATACTAAACTTACTACAGAAAAACTTACTGATGCTAACTTTACACTTTCAACTGTTTTAACAACGAATGAATCATTGAATTCAACAAATGCAAATAGCAATATAAAAGAATATTTAAACAATATCAAGAAGGAAATGGATACTGAAGTTAATGTTGATCCTTCTACTGGTACAATCAACTCATCTAAAGTATTTGATTTAACACACAAATTAAGTTCTTTAGAATTATTGGTTGATGAAATTATTGCAAAAATTGAAAAATATAATGAAATAAAAACTCTAAGTGAAGGTAATTCACTTGAACAACGCGAAAGAGATATGCATCTTTGAAGTGCTAAATATCTTGGTGATTCAATTGTGCGTGCAGCAACAATTACTAATGAAACTAAAACTTATGAAAAAGTAACCTTGGATGATCTTAAAACCGCTAGATTTACCTTAATAAGCAATTATAGTATGAAAGAAAGAGTTTACCAAGAAAGAAAAGAAAAACTTAACTTACTTAAAACTCAACTTAATGATATTAAGACAACACTTAATGATCCAATTTATTCAGAAGTTAAAAATGATCATAAAGGTTTATTAACTTTATTAAATGAACAATATGAAGTTTATTTAAATAATATTGCTTATGCAGGTGACTTAAAATCAGAAAATAATATTTCAACTTACACTTTTGAACAAATTGTTTCTGAACAAGTTAATTCATTACTTGAAAACTTCCTAAATATTGGTAAAGATGCTACAGCTATTTATGATCAACTTGATAGATATAAGAGTAGTGCTGATTTAATTAATTCTCTTGAAGCAACTGATTCAAAATTTAGTAAATTACTTGAACAAAAATTCCAATCAGTTGAGCAAATTAAATGATTTACAGACAGAACTAAAGAATTGATTAATGAAAACAAAAACCTTTGAGTAGTAAATACAGATGCAGGTAAATTGAATATTAAACGTCAAGAATTAGCCAACTTTATTCTAAGAATGGATTTATTATTCTCATATTCAGTAGCACGTGAAAGACTTGAGTCTTATACAGATGATAAGTTAACTAGTGGAGAATTAGCACCATTAAAAGGTATTATTGAAAACTTAATTTTAGAACTTAAAGCCGATGAAGAACCTCACTCAGAAAAATACTATGAAAAACTTAAAGTTAAATATTTAACAGGTAATGGAGAATATTCGCTTTCAAGAGCTGAATTTAACTCGCTTAATTTACACAAAGCCATTGTTAAAGCTCAGGCAGAGTGAGATGAATATCAAAGATTTATTGGAGATGTAAATAATCATAGAAGCGAAACAGAAAAAATGGTTCAATTATATAATGAACTTTCTAGGTTATTAGCTCAAGCTAAAGAAAATATTTCTAACCCAAGTGAAGTTTATCCATTCACAAGTGGTGCAACTACTAATAAACGTCATGAAGAGATGAAAGAAAAACTTTTTGATTTAATCGACAACTCATTTGATGGTATTTTAGTTGAACTTAAAAATCAAAAATTCTCTGAATTAAAAGATCTACTTAAAGAAGCTAATGATGTAAAGACATTCATGACTACTAATTATTCTAATGTTCAAAATTCACCTGAATTAGCTGATTACAGCGATGTTGCTATTACTGCTTTAGAAAATATCACTAAAAATAATTCAATTACTGAAATGAACAATGCTATTATTGCTGCTCAAGGCAAAATTAAAGAACAAAAAGATAAAATCATTAAATATGAAATTGAGCAAACTAAAGCGACAAATGCTAAAGTTCAAAAATATATTGATTTATTTAACTCAGATCCTAAATATTCTCAAGTTACAAAAATTCCAAGTCAAACTCTTGTAAACTTAAAAGATAAAAATGATAAATTGACTTCAATTATTTCATCAAAACCTACAGAAGAGAACTATAAGAATTTCATAAGCTATATTAATTCGGAAATTAAAAGATCATTTACCGAAGTTGAACAAGCCTACATTTCATTTAAGACTACGACAACATTTAACTTAAAAGACTCAAAAAATAGTTTTACATTATTCAATACTGAAATTACAAATAGTTCAAATGTTTCAAGTATTATTTCATCTCTTACAAAATTAGGATTTAATAGTGACTTAGAATCTAAAATTAGAGAATTTACTGATAGTTTTAATACATTAACAACATTTGCAACAGATACTATCCTTGATGAAACTGATAATGTTGAAATTACATATAATGCTTACAAAGAATATGCTGACAAAGTTTATGAAGTTCTAGGAAAATACCAAAACTTATTATTCAAAGAAACAAATAATATAAAAGATAAACTAGATACATACTTTGATGCACGTAAAGATGTTAATAAATATCTTGAAACAATTCGTGCTAATGCTGATGATATTACTAACTTTGCTGAAATTATCAAATCTTACGATATTCAAATTTCTTCAGTAAAAGCAATCAAAGATATTTTTGAAAATAGTTTAACTGAAAACACTTCTGACACTATTACTGAACAAATTCATAATATTAAAAATGCTTATAATTCTTTAATTAAACTTACAGAATGAATCAAGAGTTCAACTAACCTTGAACAAGCGTTTAGTTACTTATATAAACCAAATGAAAATGATGCATCTAAATCTAATTATTTATATATTCAAGCCCGTACAGACTTTGAAGATAGTGAGTTTATTTCTGAAAACTTCATAGCTGAAGTTAAAAGACAAACTGAAGAAACATTAACTTTAAATGGAAAAAGTTATAACGGAATCTTATTAAACTCTAATGATGCTTTATTAAATTACTTTAGTGAACATACGATTCTTAAAAACAATGAAAACAAAAAGATATTTAATGAAGATAATATTAAAGTTTACTTAATCAAACCAACTGGAAGTGCAAACTATTTTGAACAAGTGTTCCAAGCTAATCCAAGTTTTAAAAACTTAAGATACAGTCTTGCTTATGTTTACACTAATCCTAACAAAAATGATCCAAGTAATGCATACAAAGATATTCCTGATATAGCATATGTTTTCAATAATATTGAAACTCCATTTATGACACAAAAATATGCTAAATTTGGACTAGATAAATTTAAATATATATATGGTTGATCATTTGGTGACAAAGATTATGGTTATGGACCTACAAACTGAAGTAATAGTGACTTTGAAAAAAGATATGTTTTTGACTATTCAAACGCTGGTTGAACTTCTTCAAATGCTTTAATCAATATACAAGATGCTCTCACTCGTGGTTCAATTGAAATTATGAAAGAGACTAATAAACCTTACGTTCTTCATGATTGAGATGAAAGTGATGGTGAAAGTTTAAACACAGCAAAAGACTTAAAAATATCAGCAAAAATCAATGATAATATTTCAATTAATTCTAGAACTTTCTTCTCTTTAAGGGATTGAACATTCTATAGTTTCTATAACTTTGACAACTATGGTGATCATGCTTGATTCCCTAACTGTGTAGTAATTCCTATGTATAGTAAAGCTTCTAATGGCGGTCAAGCAATTGCATTCTTAGTAATTAGATTTGAATATGAACTTAGTTCAGGAAAAGATTCAACAAATAAATTCGCTACTGGATTTTATCTTAATCAATCAGTTTGAGAAGGTTGTTCAACATCTGTAGTTTATGCTAATGATATCAATGATCCAAAATATACAATTTTATCATCAGACTCACGTGAAGTCGCAAACAAAAAAATTACAGATTTTGCTAATGAAATTATGTCTAAAAATAATACAAAATACTTCTACCCAGAAACTAGCGGTCAAATGAAGAAATTTATTTATGATACCTCTAAATTAACTTGAAAATTCAGCACTCAAGGTGATAGACCACTTGCGAGTCAAACCAGCTTAATGAATACTTATCTTAAACAATTTGACTTCAAACTTAGATTAAATGAAGAAAAAGGAGAAGAATAATGTCTAATAACAAAAAATTAAAAGTAATTTCTACTTCAACAATTATCGCAGGTTCGCTAGCTTCAGTTCTTGGACTTAGTGTTGTTTCAGCATTACACTCTAAAACTTCTTCATCTGAAACATCTATAAAAGTCATAATTAAAGATATTATTTTTAACATAGATAATTCAACAATTATCAAAAATAAAGATATTCTTAAACAATTTGAAGACTTATTAAACAAAATTGATGATAATAATTCAGACATTAACGATAATTTTGACTCAATTACAAACTCAAGTACAAACTTACTTGATGATTTAATAAATAATTGACCTTCAAAATTATCTAAAGAACAAGCTGAACATTTAGGTAATATTTTAGAAAACTTATCTAGTTTTATCTCTGAAAACGATCTAAGAAATGAATTTAAGAATAAAACTACTTCATTAATTAAAAATATTGTTAATAATTCTCAAAGTGAGACTACTAGCGAAGAAGCTAAAAAAGATTTAATCGAGTTTAAAACCTTATTCTTAAGTCAAATAGAAAAACAAAAAATATTATTTGAACCATACATTAACTTTATTAACCAAATAATTGGTATCGAAGAAAATAAACTTGAATTAAATCAAAATAACAAAATTTATTATGATTACAGAGATTTAATTCTTTCTAAAGAGTTAAACTTAAATACTCTAGAGACTCTTAAACAACAAATTGCTATTTACAATACTTCAGAAAATAATTTAACTAAGTTTAATAAATTGAAAAATTCAATTGATTCTTTACTTGCTCAAAATAAAGAACTTGAAGAAAATCCTAATTCTGAATTAGTTAGTGAAGTAGAAAAAGAACTAGAAAATAATGTTTCAATTGAAAAACTTGAACTAATTGAAAAATTATTACAAAATAACTTAACTAATTACAGTGATTTACGTAAAACCTTAGATCAAGTTAAAAGTTCTTTTAAAGATGTTATTAACTCAAATTCTTTAACTGTTCTTAAAGATAAATTTAACTCTATTGAAAATACTAATTTAGAAGATGTTGAAAAATTCTCGTCTATCGATGAAATAACTAAAGCTAAAAATAATTATCTTGATGATTTAGCAGTTTTTGAATACGCTGAAAAAATTCATTCAGAAATTAACCAATATTTAGATAAAGTTATAGCTAATTTAGATATTTCTAATTCTGATTATGAAAACTTAAAACAATTAAATAAATTAGATAATTTCACAAAAATTAATAGTGTTGATGAACTTAAAGAATACACTGAAGAACTTGAAAAAACATTCAAAAGTATCAAATTCAACACTATTACAACAGATAAATTAACTGATCAATTACTTCAAGACTTAGAATTCTTTAATAATAATCCATTAAAAACTACTCAAAGTGAATTAAATAACGCTTTAATTTCAGAAAAATTAAATTCATTACAAAATTCAAGCGAATTTGATTCCTTAACTACTAATGTTTATGCAAAACTTCTTGAAGAACAACTAAGACAAAATTCAAAAGCACTTTTATCTGAACTTGAAGAAAAAGCACTCGCTTCAAAAAATGAGTTAGATAAATATAATGATGCTACTTCAAAAGAATTGATAAAGTTCATTGAAGAAATCATTGTAAATTCAGAAAAACTTAGCTCAGTTTACGCTCCATCTACAACAAGTCAAATTAAGGACTTTATTAATAATTTTAACTTTATTAATGTTGTTGATGAGTTTGCTAAAGCTAATAGTGACACACTTATTCAAAATGATAAAGTAAGTAGTTATGCTGATCAAATTTTTCCATCTAATAAAGATAGAAAAGATCCATTTTACATTAATTCAAAAGCTGAATTAGAAAATATTAAAAATTATCTTGATTCACTAAAAAATCAGTTAGATAGTTTAAATGACCCTGAAAAAGCAAAACAAATTATTGATGATATTAAAAAAGCTCAAGAACATCAAAAAAATATTTTAGATAACCTCGAGAAAAGAAAAGTTGTTAAAGATTTAATCAAGGATTTTGACATTAACGAAAACTTAATGGATGATTTATTAGATGTAATTGATAAAATTTCACCTAAACTTGATCAACTTAAAAAAGAACTTGATGATTTAAATACTAAACTTCAAAATCCTAATTTAACTCCTGAAGAAACTAAAGATTTGATTAATAAAACTGAAGAAAAAATTAAAGAGCACCATGATTTAATTAATGATGCAATAATTAATAATTCAATTGATAAAACTAAAGAATTTATTGATTCTAAATACCCTGATGATGGTAATAGAGACAATGACTCTGAAGTTGAAAAGTCTCTTAGAGATCAATTTGATAAAATCAAAGAAGAAATTAGAAGACCTAATCTTCCTAATAATGAAAGAGATAAATTAATTGATGAATTCGAAGAACTTAAAGCTACAACTAATTCAATTAAAAGTTTAGAAGATGCTAAAGCTAAATTAGAAGCTGCTATTAGCAATGCAAAAAGTTCTTCACATGATAAATTCACTGATATGCGTCTTGAATCAGGCGAAAGAACTCTTGAACAAATCAACGAATTATTAAAAGCATTCAATTCTCAAACTAAACCAACAATCAACCAAATTGATGATATGGCTGATTTAGCACTAAAACAAGCCGATTTAATTGATTTAGCCCTTAAACAAGATAGAGTTATTTTAGCTAATAAGGAACTACAATCTAAAAAGTTAAATACAGATAATAAAGATTATGAAGCTATAAAAGATGCTTACAATCAAATTTATGCTTACGCAAATGAAAAAGCTAAATCCGCTGACTTAGATGAAATTAATAAAGCAGTTTCAAAACTTGAACAATTAAATAAATTAGCTCCATGATTAAATAAACTTTTTGAATTCTCTCAAGATATTAAACCTAATGAAGATGGTTCGAATAAAGAATTCGAAGTTCTTTACAATCAAGCTGTAAAATTACTCGATAAAGTAAACTTAAACACTAATAAGAGTGATTCACAAATTGGAGAAACTATTGAAGAAATTAAGAATAATCTTCAAGTTTTCGAACTTAAAAAGCAACTTTATGACCAAAATAAAAAATTAGATGAAATTCTTAATGAAAAACAAAAAGAACAAGCATTATATGATGATGTAAAGCGTGAAATTGAAAGTAAAAAAGAATATAATGAGCAATTAATTAACTCACCTTATGAAACCACTACTTCAATTAACTCTGCAATTTTAGATTCAGAGAAAAAATATAATGAATTAGTCAATAAACGTGACTTAAACACAAAAACTTTTGACGAAAAAGTTGACGAAATTGAAGCTAGAATAGCTCAAATCCAAAAAGAAATTAGTGAATCTAAAAAACCTGAACAATTTAATAGTTTTAATAAATCTAAGGATAAATTCGAAGCTGAAGTTTATGAAGATATAAACAAAACAATCAATAATTACGATATGACTTTAAATAAATTAAATGATTACTTAAAAGACATTAATCGTAGTTATGAAAAAGACAAAGCACTTGTCGCTATTCAAGAACTCAAAGACTTTATAGACACTTCTAAAGCAAGTGGAGAATTATCAAAAAATAGTGATATTGATAATGAACTTAAGGTTTACGAATCATTTAATAATTTAGTTACATTCTTAACAGAAGAAGTGAATTCTAATCCTGCTGCTAACTATGAAGAAATTATCACCAAAGCAAAAAATGGACTTGATTTAGCAAATTATGAAATCGACAAAGTTCTTAAGTCAATTTCAACATTATCTAAGAGAGATGATAATGTAAATGGTTATGATAATCTTAAAAATGCTCTTAAAGAGAATTTACCTGAAAGCCCATATAGTAAATTAGAGTCAAAATTAAATAAAATCAAAGATTTAGTTGAAAGCATTTTAGGTTTAGAAGACTATAGAACTATTGTTGCTGATTTAATTGGTGAAAATGGTTCAACAGCTGATAATCCTAACCATGATGAAACTAAATATACTGGTAAATATAAAGAAGTTCTTGATAAATTTAAACAGTTTGATTCAGAAAATAAACCTATTATTGATCAAGAAATCTTCAATAAATTAAAAGAAGTATTAAATAATAAAAAACAAGAAAATATTGATGCAAAAACAAAAAATGATATTAGAAAAATTCAAGACTATATCGATGAGCGTTTTAGCAATAATCGTTTAACTGCTCTTGAAGAATTAGGAAAACAAGTTCAAAAGAGCCTTAACATTATTGAAGAAATAGAAGCTGAACAAAACCCAACTGTTAAAGAGTTTTTAGATAGATTTGTGCCTTCGATTGAGAAAAATATTAATGATTCACGTGAATTATATGACTCTAGTGTAAGTGCAGATGAAATCAATAGACGTGTTGCTGTTCTTAAAGAAAGTTTAGAAACAATTGAATATGCTAAAAAAATAGCTCAAAAGGTTGATACTTTAAGTAAAAATATTGGTTTTGATCATCAAAATTCAGCAAGTTTAACCAATAAAGATAAAATCAATTACTTCAGTCTCGATGGAATCAGTGGTGATACAAAAAATGATCAATGAAATAACTGATTAACTGCTATTTTAAATAATTACTACCTTAACAGTGGAAACTCTAAAGCTAGAGAAAATTATGATTCAGTAGTTAGCTTATTAAACAAAACTGAAATTTTATTCAAGAAACAAAAAACTGTTTCAGGCATCATTCAATCAAGATATGATTCAGCAAACCAAGTAAATGGTTTTGATGGTAACGCAACTGATGCAGTGTACTTGATTGATTTCCTTTGAAAATCTGTCCCAGCAGAATATTCTTCAAAAGATAGTGATCCAAAAATTTGAGAGATATTTATTGATGAACAAACTAAGGTACTTGATGAAGCTATATTGCTTGAAAACAAAAATAATACAGCCAGAAATGAAATTAATGATTTAATCAATAGATTTAAATCAGATAAAGACAGTATTTTTGGAACAAGTGATTACATTAAATTACACAAAGAACTTACTTCAAGAATTGAAACATTAGATGAATTAAATAAAAATAATCTTGAATATGAAGAATTTGAAAAAATTCGCTCTGATGTACAAGATTTAATTGATATTGAGGAAAAAATTAAATTCTTAGCAGATAGAATTAATGATGCCAATAAAGCTATTAAGCAAATTGAATTTAATTCTGATGAAGATAAAGATGTTTCTAAGGACGAAGAAGTTACAAAAAATATTCAAGAAATCAAAGATAATATCTTAAACTTTGAAAACAAATATAAAACATATAACTCTATCGAGAAACAAGAGGGTAAAGTTGATATTGATAGTGATATTAAATTACTTAATTCACTTTTAGTTGAATTAGAATATAAAGCTAACAAAGCTGAATTTAAGAATGAATTATTACAAAACTTAGTTTTAGATAAAAAAGAAAAAGATGTTATTTCCGCTTTACTCGAACAAACTCAAGTTGAATTTGACAAAACAGATAAAACTTATGAACAATATATTGAAATTTATAAGAAATATTTCTTAAAGAAAAAAGATCGTCCTGAATATGGAAATATTGATCCTGAGAATAATCTTTATAGTATTTTGCAAAGTGCTGTAACTCTTAAAGAAAAAGTCCAAGAAGCTGAAATTCTTTCACTTTATGAAATTAAGGATCCTACTTCACTTATTGACTCTAAAGAAGGTGAAAATAACACCAAAAAGGCTTATGCAGAGCTAAATAGCGCTATAACATTAGCTAAAAATATTTTGATGCAACCTAAAAACGATTCAACTGAAACTACTAAAGTTGAGATTGGTAAACAACTTGAATCAAAAGTTATTAAATTGATGAATGCTAAATCTGCTGATATTGATAGATTTAAGACACTTGCACAAAATATTTTAGATTATGTTAAGACAGAAAACAAAGAAGTCATACTAAATGCTGAATTTAATAAAAAAACTATTGAATTATTAGATGAAACTAAAGCTAAATTTGAAATCGCAATTAATAATAGAAATAACAATACTGTCGATAGTGAAGATATTTCAATTGATCAAGTAAACTTAAAACTTAAAGAAGTTTATAAAGAAGTTCAAAACCAAACTAAATTATTATTTGAATCATATCGTGAAGATCTTGTAAACACTAGAGATAAAGTTCAAAACTACATAAATGACTTCAGTAATTCAAATACTAGAGTTGCTGCTGAAGTAATAGCAAGTACTTATAATAAAATGAACACTGAAATTAATAATAGTAAAACTTCTTCAACTCTTAAAACTTTTAGTACAGAAGAAATTATTAATTTTGAAAATACTATTAATACTAAATTTAAGTCTCACATTAGCAATCTTGAAACTTCTTTAGAAAACTTTGTAAATGAATTTGTAACTGGTACTAAGAAATATTTAGCAACCGATACTGGTTTATTCAATAAATTTGACCAATTTATATCACCATATGTAAATAATACTGTTACTGATAAAACTGATTTATTTATCAATTCTGAATTTACTAAATCTATTTCTGAATATACAAATAATTTCAAAGTTAAATTAAATGCTATATTAACTAAATATGATCAAGTTTTAACTTCAAATGATTCAAGTTACTTATCTACTTTTGGAATTGAATTTACAGAAGTTCGTGAATCATACTTTAGTTTAATTACTAGCTTAAAAGAAGAAAGCACTAGATTTGTTTCACCTCAATTTAGAGGGGATTTACATGAAATTCTTAGTGAAATGAGTTCTGAACCTACAAGTAGTGGTTTTGCTAAAGTTAAAACTAAATATCAAAGCGAAATTGATAAAATTAATAACATTTTAGTAAATATTAGTAATACTTCAACTGATATTGATTCTGCTATTAATAATTTAACAAGTGTCTTTAGCAATATTCATGAACTTTATACATGAACAAATGTTGAAGAAAATAATAAGTTATTCTTCGATTATCTTGATTGAAATATCGATAATACTCAAAGATATCAGTATATCAAACCTAAAGAACAAGCAAGAAAAAATGAATTCTTAGATAATATTAAACTTATAAAACCTAAAGATGTAAACATAAATGAAGTAGATATTACCGAATCAAATATTTTCTTAAATCTTTTTGATGAATTTGCATTCACTAAACTTGGTATCAAAAATCAAGAATCATTATTTAACATTAACAATGTAAGAGTATCTTTAGTTAAAGATGGAACTGAATGAACTAAAGTTACTACTAATTCAACAGACATTGCAGACCGTAAACAAGTAGTGCAATTTAAGTTAAAATACGTTTATACTCCAAATAATTTATCTAAATTTAAAAATCAAGAGGTTATTAGTGTAACTAAAAACGTAAAAATCGCATTTAATACCGTTAATGATATTACAATTCCTTCTGGAACATCCAACTTATTCTACCAAGAAAAAGATGGTCAACTTGTTTATGGTCAAGATGCTAAGGTTGAAGTTCTTGATTTAGCTTCATCAGGACTAATGGATGTAAGCGAGTCAAGAAATAATCCAGTTCAATTTGTATATAATAGATTTAAATCTAATGTTTTAGATAATAAGGAAAAATTAATTATCACTCCAGAAATTAGAAATAATTCAGCATACACTAATTCTGAATTAGCTTATATGGTAGATATTCAAACTCAAACTAATAACAGTTTAGACCAAAACGTATCTGCTGCAGCACAATTTGATAAACGTTATACTATTATTTTTGGTGATGATAGTGACCAAAGTATTAATATTATTAACGTTATACCTGGAAGTTTTGATAGTACTAATAGTAATGAAAATTCTTGATTTGATACAAGTAAAGGTGCACTTCTTGATAGAAATGATATCACCAAATTAATGCCAAATGCCTTAGTGAATTACGTTAAAATTAAGCTTTCAAATGATGATAGCAAAATGTATGCTCACATAGATCATTTACAAAATTCATACCTTTCTAAGGTTTATAATTTCGATTGAACTAAAGCTGATAATTTTGATATTTATCAACCTGTTGATCCAAGTACTACAAGAGCAACTGGAAGCAATAGAGTGGTTTGAGAACCTGAAAAATTCGTAGAATATGTAGTAGCAAATTACAAAGATGTGTTATATAACCAAACTGCAAAACGTCTTTATACAACACAAAAAGATGGAAATTTTGGAACAGATTATACTAAACCATTAATTAAATCTAATATTGTAATCTTACCTACAGACAATAGATCAGAAGCTAAATTGCTTCAAGAAAAACCACCTCTTCACAAGAATTTTAACTACCGTTCCGGAGCTATTTATATCTCTAAAGGTGTATTGAATGCAGATTTAACTGTTAACCAAGCAGCCGTAATCTATAACTCAGGAATTGAAAACTTCAAAATTAATTTTAGAAAATAGCACTAAGTTGTAAATTATTAAACTTCATCAATGAAAGTTAATAAAAATCGTAAAAAAGAACAGTCATACAACAATTGTTGCATGACTGTTTTATATTCTTGGTCCTTTTAGTAAAATTATAGTGCAAAAAAATAAGAAAGGAACCAATATGATTATAGCAAATATTAAAAATTCTCTTGAAAAAGTTGTGTGTATTAAAACTAAAGAAAAACATTTACCAAACAATCACTATTTAATCAAAAATTCTGAAGAAGAAATCAGAATTCTTCATTCAAAAGTTATAAATAACAGATTACTCAAAGCGAATCAAATGAACATTCTTCATTTAAATGAATGCCTAAGATTATTCAAAGAAGGAAAGAATTTTTCTAAAGTTTCAGAAGTGATTGGATTTCAAACACACACCATTAAAAAGTTATTGAAAATTTCAACAACAAATCAAGGTGATTTTGTCAAAAAATATAAAAAAGTTTGTCGCAACTGTGATCAATATATTAATTATGTAAACTATATTGATTTCCAATTAATTGCCGAACATCTTATGCTTTATAAGTCCAAAAGAACAAGACTTCATTCAAAGACTATTAAAAATAAATGAAGAGATTTTATTAGATTTTGAAAATCTGAAGTTAGTTATTATAGGAAAAATAGATTCAATAAAGATTTTACAAAAAGAGCAATCAAAGTTTCAGCTAAAGCTCTTGTTAATAAATTTAAGAAGATGTTTCCTAACAGTTTCTGCCCTACTCCTAGCACTGTATACAAGTGCTTAAAGTCAAATGAGTTTAATTTATCTATAGATATTTTGCTCTTTCTTTCTGTAGGAAAATATCACAAGAAAACTAGAAAAGTTCAAAAAAGTTCTCTTAAAAATGCTGTTAGTATTCATCAAAGGCCTGATGAGGCCAACCATAGATTAAAGGAAGGTCATTTTGAACTTGATACTGTGATTGGACAAAGCAAGGATAAGAATTGTTTGGTAACTTTATTAGATAGAAAAACTAGAAAACTTTATGTAATATTATCACGCAAAACTTCTGAGGCAGTGAAAGATGCTTTACTTGAAATGATTAAAGTTAATTCCATAAAAATAACAACATTAACGGTTGATAACGGCTCCGAGAACGTGCGCTTGCACGAAGTTATTTCTAATAACAATTTGTTTAAATGTGATGCATATTGTTCATACCAAAAAGGTTCAATAGAAAATATCCACAGACACATTAGAAGATTTATTCCTAAGGGTGTGTCTATGGATAAATTCACAAATAAACAAATTTATGTGATGAGCAAAAGAATTAATGAATATTTAACACTTATCAATCAATAATTTTACTAAAAATTTTAAAATCGGTCATGACCGATTCTTTTGGTGTGCTTTTTTATATAAAAAAGCATTATAATTATATAAATCGTAGCACTAACGTACTTCAAGGACTTTGATTAAAATGCATTGTTAAATGACTTTTCTATTTCATAAGTTAATAAAAATAATTAATAATTTATTAATTTTGTAATAAATTGCATATAATAATATTGTATGTCGATAAATAAAAGATTAAGATTCGTGATTGGCATACAACATGATGTCCCCTAAACAGGGACATTTCTTTTTTATTTTAAATACACTATGGAACTATTATTTATTGATTTTGGTTGTTTATATTTATAAACATCCGTTTTTTTATTATTAAATTTATTTTTTAAAACATGATAAATTAATTAAAAATATATTTTGAAATTGTTATCAGCGGAATAAATTATTCATATATTTTGTGATAAAAAACATGTTTTCATATTAAACTATTATGAATTTGAATTAAATATACAATCATCATTACTCCTTAATTTTAAAAAAATAAAATTTAGTAGAAATTATTTAATTAAGGTGGTTTTAATGAAGAAACAAAACAAGAAAAAAGCATTAACTATTATAGGGATAGCCGGTTCAATTGGAGCTGCTTCTTTAGGATTTATTAGTGCAAATACTGAAAATAATAATATCAGAAGTACGTATGAGATATATCCAAATCCACACACAATTTCTTATGATGGAAAGCAATCGCTTATTTCAACAAGCGTAAATGTTGTTATTGAAGATGATGTTGACCAAGCTACAATTACTAGATTCAAGGAAGCTCTAGCACTTAGAGGCATAACTAATATAAACTTTAGTAGAAGAATTGTTGATGATCAAACTAACTTTATTTTAGGGATAAAGGGAAATAGAGACACCTTTGTTGATGATTATATGAGTTCCGAAAATATTAGTTATGAATCTGATTTGATGAACAAAATCGATGCTTATGTTTTAAGTGTAAAAGATAATGTTATAGCAATTTATGGTAATGAGGCTGATTCAACATTTTACGGAGCCACAACATTATGGCATATTCTAAATCAACTTGAAGGATTAGAAATTGAAAATATTAAAATTCAAGATTATGCTGATGTTAAAACTCGTGGTGCTATCGAAGGATATTATGGAAATCCTTGAACAGTTCAAGATAGAATTAACTATATGAGTTGGGGGGGTTATTACAAACTAAATGCATATTTTTATGCACCTAAAGATGATCCAAAACACAACTCAAAATGAGCTGAATTATACACAAATGAAGAAATTCAAAATCTTATCAGACCAATTGCTGAGGCAGGTAATAATTCAAAAGTTAGATTTATTTATGCATTGCATCCATTTATGCACAACAGACTTGATAATGGAAATGTAGCGGATAAAAAAGAAAAATTGAAAGCAAAATTTCTTCAAGTCATTGAAGCTGGTGTTAGGCAAATTTCTATTTTAGCCGATGATGCCGCCAAACCTAATGAACAATTCCAAATTGATTTATTAACAGAAATGGTCGATTGACTTAAAGAACTTAAAGCAAATAGATTTCCAGATTTAAAAACAACTCTACCATATGTTGTTCAAGAATATATGGGTTGAGGTCAAGAATATTTTAAACGATTTCCTCCTGAAGTTCAAATAGTTATGACTGGGGGTACAATTTGGGGACAAGTTACTAAAAATTTCACTGATTCATTCACTAATAAGATAGGTGAAGGTCCGATGTTATGAATTAACTGACCATGTACTGACAACTCTAAAGAGCATTTAATTATGGGTGGTTTTAAAGAATTCTTAAAACCTGATGTAAATCCAAAGAATGTAGAAGGTATTATTTTAAATCCTATGCAACAATCTGAACCTTCAAAAGTTGCGCTTTTTGGTAATGCAGTTTACTCATGAAATTTATGAAAAACTAATGAACAGGCAGATAAAGCTTGAAATGATGCATTTAAACATGTAGATAACAAATCAAGTATTGAAACACCAACTTCTAAAGCTTTTAGAGAACTTTCAAAACATATGATTAACCAAAAAATGGATGGTAGAGTTGTAAAACTCGAAGAATCTCTTGAGCTCAAACCATATCTTTATGGTCTAATCAATAAACTTTCAACAAAAAGTTATTCTAAAGAAGAGTTAACTAAATTAACTGAAGAATTCACTTTATTAAATGAATCAGCTAAAATCTTTCTTGAAAATGGTAATGATCGTAATTTAGTTGAACAAATGCGTCCATTTTTAGAATCTTGAGTTGATTTAACCGACTCAGCACTAATCTATTTAGAAATTTTAGAACACATTTTAAGTGATAACATTACTAGTGTTAATAACCTTTATCAACAAGCTAAAAATAAATTAATTTTAGCTAGAAATAACCATAAATTTAGATACTTAAGTGAAATGAAAAATGCTGAAGTAGGACCTCAGCACATTCAACCATTTTTGGATGAATTAGATTCATTTTCATCTAAATATCTTAAAGAAAATCTTGATGATAATTTTGTTAGCTTAACTTGAATTTCGGATGTGTTTACTACTCCAAGCAGTGGAAATAAAGATGAAGTATTTAATCAAACTTCTCCAAAAGCAATGCAATTTAAAAATCCATTATATATCATGAAAGATAATTATATCGGAGTTGAATTTAGTAAAGAAATTGAGTTAAATAATGTAGTTATATCAATGGGTGGTGGAAAGAACCATTTTTACAAATCTAAATTACAATATAAATCTACCAATGGTGAGTGAATTGACGTAAATAGTAATGTATATGAAAGACCAAATGGCTCAATTATACCTATTGAAGAATATAATTTATCTATACCTAATGTTAAAGCATTAAGATTAGTTTCACTTCAAAATGATATTGATGACAAATGATTAATGATAAACAGTTTTATTGTTAATAAACCATTAATAAAGAAAGCACAAACTGGGGATAATAAATTAACTTTTTCAAGTGTTGAACTAGATGGACTTCAAGTTGCTGGTGGTGAGTTAGATAAAATTACTGATGAATCAGAAAATACTGAAGCACATTTACGTTCTAGCGAGCAACCTAAATATGATGGAATTAGACCGAATAATTCAATTGTTTTCAATTTTGATGAAGTAACAGAAGTTACAAAGTTTGTTTTTGTGCAAGGAAGTTCTAATTCTGGAGACGTTCTTAAAAGTGGTATTGTTGAATATTATGACTCGAATACTTCAACTTGAAAACAATTTGGTTCAGGTTCTTTAGATAGTCAGAAAAAGCAAACAATTATCGGTTATGCTCAAACTAATAAAATAAGAGTTAGAAATTTAGCAGATAAAAAAGTATGATGAAGAGTTGGCGCAGCCTTTGCTTATGGCTTTGATGAAAAGTTGGACATTAACTATACAACAGACACAGAAAATATTATGATTGGTAAAAATCCTGCTATTAACGATGGTGCCAGAAATAATAAATTCGATCATCTTTATGACAATAATCCAAGTACAATAGCTTGAATGGCTGGTAAGGATAATGGTAATATTGGAAATAACAGTAAATTAATTATCAATTTTGATAAGTCAATGAGAATTGATGAAATTCTGATCAGACAAGGTGATGGTGATAATCTAAGACAGATTCTTGTAGAAGCTTACACTAATGGAACTTGAGTTGAACTAGATAGAAACACAAATGCTACAAGAGAATATACAATAGATACTAGAAATAAAGAAGAACATTTTAGTAAGTTAAGAATTAGCTCGCTTGTTAACACTAACATATGATGAAAACTAGCTGATGTAAAAATAACTGAAAGAAAAAGAGCTTCAGATGAATATGTTATTGTTGGTTCAAAAGATAATAGTGTTCTATCACTAAAAAATCAAAATAACTTTACCTTGTTGAACAAATCAAATCAAAATATTTCTTTAGCTAAAGATCAATACATTGGTTTAGACTTAAAATCAATTCAAAAAATTCAATCATTTACTCAAAGTACTCTAGAATTAAATGATGCGCAAATCCAAATCTCTGTAAATGGAATAGCATGAGAAAATATCACTTCACTTGAACAAGTTAAAAATAAAGCATTAAGATACATTAGAATTGTAAATAATAATTCTGAATCAGAAATAAATGTAAATTTTGATAATTTCACCTTAACAGCTGCAAAAACAAACGAATTTGGTGAACTAGTCAAAACAACTTTACCTGAAGGAAATTCAGGTTGAGGTGACACTCGTTATAATAAAGCTGCTTTTGATGGAAAGATGAATACATCTACTAAATTTGGTGTTTCTCCAACTTTGGGAAAAGAAATAATTTATGACTTAGGAAAAGAAATTGATATTCATAAACTAAGAATATACGCTCCAGATTCAACTAGTGATTTTCCTAGAAGTATTGATGTAATGTATGGAACTGAATTAAATGGTGAATATCAAACTTTATTTAGTATTGGTCATGAAGAAAATAGAGATATTAATTTAATTGATGTACAAAATAACTATAGTTATGTTGATTCAAAATATCCTAATGTAAGATTTTTCGGAAATACAGATAACTTAGAAACTCCAGTAAAAGCTAGATATATTAAGTTATTAATCACTAAAAATTATCCAAATAGAGCTTTAATTATTAGTGAAATTCAAATTAATGATGGTCAATATATTTCGCTTGATAATGATCCTAGATTTAACGGAGCAGAAGAAACAGAAAAAAATACTCTAGCAAGTAAAATGATTGATGGCGATTTCTTAACTTACTATGAACCAAAAATTTCAAATTCATCAATAACATTTTTTAATGATGATCCTCAACCTAATAAATTTGTTAAATTTATCACTAGTTCAGAAAACTCAGATGCAAATGTTGAAGTAAAAACAGCAGATTCAAATGGTGATATTCATCAAATAACCCTTGGTAAACTTTCATTTAACAATATTGGATTTAGAGTTCCAAGTGGTCATTCTATTTTAGAATTAAAAGTTTCTTGAACTGAAATAAAACCTAAAATTAATGAAGTGATTTTCTTTAATTCAAATGAAACTGAAGAATTAAATAAAGTTGAATTAAACACTTTGATTTCTAGTTTACCAGAAGACTTTGATTTATGAGTGAAAAGTAACAAAGATGCATATAATGAAACAGTTGAAATAGCTAAGAAAATTTTAACTTTTGAAAACATAACTCAATCTACAATAAATGAAATTAAGCAAAGTTTAAATAGTATTATTCAAAATAAAAAGCTAAAAGGTGATTTTAGTAAATTAATTGAGGAATTAAATAATGAAATTACTAATTTTGAAGATTATTTATCTTCAACTACATCTGAATATAAATTAGCTATTTCAAAAGCTAAAAACTTAATTAAGAGTGAAGAGGTTACTCAAAGATCAATAGATTCATCTCTTAATCAAATAATTAGCGCCAAAACTGTTTTAAGATATTCTCCAGTAAATAAAGATACACTTCAGATTAAAGTAAATGAATTTGAAAAATTAGATAAAAGTAGATTTAGTGAAGAAACTTATAATTTATTAAAAGATAAAGTTTTACATGCTAAGCAAACTATATCTGATGATAATGCTATTACAGAAAATTCTCAAAAAATTCATCCTTCAGTATTTAAAAATCTTTTAGATGAATATAATAATTTATACCAAGACCTTGTAGACTCTGAAAAAGGAGTTAGATACAAAGAATATCTAAAAATAAGAGATTTAGCATACAAATTTATTGATGAAAATGGTTCGAACTGACAAATTTTATCTAGAGATCTAAATGCAAAAGTTGATGAAAAAGATATTGAAGTTAAAGATGAGAGTTCTACAGTTGAAATCATTGATCAAGCTATTGCTGAATTATCTAACTTAATTGCTGAAAGCCAAAAAATTAAATCTAATAAGATTGCAAGAATTAAAGAATATGCTAATGGTGTTGTCTTAAACGAAAATAGTGTTTATACTATTGAAAGCTATAATAACTATAAACAATATGTAGACAAATTAATCGATTTATCAAGTGACAGCAGAAAAATTTATGAAGAAGAACTAGATGAATTATTTGATAACTATATTCAAGCTAAAAATAATTTAAGTTTTAATGATTCAATAGATTTAGAAGAAATTAGACAATATTTATTAAGTTTAGTTCAAGCCTTGGATGAAAATCAAGAATACATTGCTAAAATTCAAAATAGTAACGAAGCAAGTTCATTAAAGACTTTAAGTGATGAGATAAATATTAAAATCGAAGAGCAAAATACAAGAAAAATCGAATCTAAACGTCAAGAGGCCAAAGATTTATTGTTTGAACTTTCTAAAGAGAATAATGATTTAACAAATAATTTAACTTATGAGTTAAATAACTCAACAGATATTGAAAGTATTACAACTGTAATAGTAAAAATTAAAGAAGAATTAAATCAAATTAAGTCTACTTTAGTTGAAGAATTAATAAATGAATTACCAGGATTAGAAAATAGCGAATTAAAACAAAAAGCTAATTTAAGTATTTCTAATGTTGAACAAGTCTCAATTGAACAACTACGAAATCTTATAAAAGAAGTTGTGAATGGAAAAGAAAATGAACTAATTAAAAAAATAAGTAAATTTAAGGTTGAAAATAATAATTTAATTTCACAACTTGAAGAAAATGTTGAATCTTATTTAGTTAAACTTAAATCTGCAACTACCCTTGAAGAGTTGACTAATTTAAATTCTGAATTAAAACCTATTGTTCAAGATTTAATTTCTAAATACAAGAAAATTGCGCTTGAAAAATTAAATGAGTTGGAAAATAAAGAAAACTACAATAGTTTAATTGAAAATAGTGAAAATGTTAGCCAGTTAAAAAAATTAATTAGTGAAATTCAAGAAAAAATCAGTAAGGAAAAAACTAATAAGAAAGTTGATGAATTAACTACTAGAATAAATGAATTAGAGGATCCAAAATTAGTTTCTGATTTATTAAAAGAGTTAAATAATATAAATGATTTAGCTAACTATGATGCTTTTGCCGAAAAAGTTGAACAAAAAGTTGTTGAACTTATTGAAAACTTAAAACAAAAAGCTATTGAAATTTTAGAAAAATTAGAAAACAAAGATGACTTAAGCGCTGAACAAATTCAACAAATTAAAGTACTTAAAGAAATTAGAGAACTTCTATCAAAACTTGAAGTTAAACTTGAAGAACAAAATAATATCTTACTAGATATATTGAATTCTAAGAAACAAGAATTATTAAACAAAATTAAGAATTACAGTGAATTAGAAAGTTATACCGAAAACATTAATAACAGTTTAACTGTTGAAGAATTAAATATAATTGAACAACAAATCGATCTAAAAATTAATGCCTTAATTGAAGCAAAAATTAATAATAACAAAATTTGAATTAATGCTAATGTTAGTTTATTAAATAGGGATCTTGAATTGCTTAAAAATCAAGAGATTCAAGATGAATTAATTAATCTATTAAATGTAAAAATTAAAGAATTGCAAAACTTAAATCCTTTAGAAATTAGTGAAAATGAAAAAGAAATAGAAAATTCAAAATTAAGTGAATTATTAGTTAAAACAAATAACTTGCTTAAATCAAATCTAGTTTCTTTACCAACATACGAATTACCATTAAACAAAGAAATAATAAAAAATAATATTAATATAATTACAAATCTCCTCACAAATAATAACTCCGTATCCGATTTAAGTGTTGAAGATAAAGAAACTATCAAAAACAATATTTCTAATTTAGATTACTCACTAGAACTAAAAGATTTAATAAATAATCAAATTAAGATCATTAAGCAATATGACGATTTATGATTAAAAACCAAAAGAGCTCAATTGCAAAATGATTTTGACCAATTGAATAGCTTAAAATATCAAATTGACAAGCTAATTGTTGATAATAAATTAACTGACAATGTTCAAATTTATGAATTAATGTCTAAAATTAATTTAACTCCAAATAATAGTTCAATTTTAGAATTAACAACTCTTAAAAATCAACAAAAGGAATTAATAGATAAAATCAATGAATTGATTGAAAATAATAAAGTAGATTCAAAACAAACAGCCAAAAAAAATCAAACTAAATCAAATAAATCTCCAATTTTAATCGCTGTAAGTGCAATTCTATTAGTTATTATTGCATCAACTTCAGTATTTAGTTTCCTTAAATTTAAAAAACATAAAAAGAAATAATTTTTATACGCAAGTAACTACTTGCGTTTTTTGTATAAAAAAGTGTAAGATGACTTACACTTCCTATGCTTTAGTTTGTTTATAGTATTCAAATACAACTTTAGAATTTAAATAATCTTCTATAGGTGCTAAACCTTGATATTGTACTTTATCACCATTATCAACTCAAAAAATATCCTGTGCAATTGGATCTAAATTAAAATCATCATCTATAAAATAATTTTTATAAACAAATAACATATCAGAATTTATTGCAGTAGCGTAATTTATAAAATCAAAATTATCTAAATTTAGATATTCATGACTCATCTTATAATTTACTATAGAGTTGTATTGTTCCGAGTTATATTCTTTTTCATTTAGGTTAACTGTCGAAAGATAACCAGTTGCAATATGTTGTAATCTTTCTAAACTAAAGTTATTATTTTGATTAGCAAAACTTTTAGTTAAATCAAAGCTTAAATACTCACTAAATTTTTTTAATATTGCTAAAACAAGTAATTCATTTTTTTCGGTTGATTCGTTAACTAAATTTGCGTAATCCAAGTGTTTCTTTTGATTACTAAAGTTTTCGATCACTGGTTTAATAAATTCAGAAATAACACTAATATAATGATTTTCCATTAAATCATTGGTTTTATTATATTTTGAATAATGTGATTCATTGATACTATCTAAGAGTTGATTTGCTAATTGATTAGAAACATTTTCATCACGATAATAATTAAACAATTCACTATATTTGGCAAATTGAAAATCTTTGAATAATTTTTCCTCTGACTTAATTAAAGCTAAATTTTTAACTTCTTCAAATGAATAATTAGAATAATTTTGCTTTATTTCTAAAAAACTTTGGTAATTTAATGAAAGATTTTGAAATATATTATCACTAATATAATCTGTAAAGTTATCATTATTTTCCTTTGCGTTTGTTGAACTAAACATAATTCCGTCAACAAGGAAAATATTTTGACTAGGTCTAATAAATCTTATTGTTTGTCCATCTATAGTTAGTTCTGAATTATCACTAGAATAGTATGAATCAACAGCATCACCATTATACATAATTGTAGCATTGGTTGGATCGTGTGGATCGACAAGTCGATTAACAATCTCTAAACCTTCACCTTTGAATGTAATGTGGTTAGTATCATTAAAATCATACCCAGTTCCATCTTTAATTAATGACTTAAAATTATCTATTAGCCTAGTGTAAGTTTCTTCAGTAACTTCACCAGTGAAATTTTCACTGGTTCTTAAACCATCCGAACCTAAAATTACATCATAAGTTGATCCATATAACATATTATCTCTGAACGCGTCAGTGATCATGTATTTGTTATAACCGACAGTTCTAAGAGCTTTTAAAATATCTATAATATCGAATTTTGTATTAGATGATTCGAATCCTAATACTTTATTAAAATCAATCTCATTTAATAATTTACCATCTTGGTCAACTTTTCTGTATTTATCATCGATATTTAATTTATTGATGTTGTAAGTTATGACCATATCTTGGATGATATATGGAAAGAAATATTCTCAAAGATGAGCGTTAATTTCATTTCCATTTTCATCATATTGTAAGTATTTGTCATAACTTTTAAGATGCAGGAAGACGTTGTCACGTAAAATTACTTTAACAGCTTCTTCATAATCTTCTTCTTTTAATTCAGGCATTTTAAGCAATTTAGAATAATTTATTTTACTTAATTTACCTTGCCTTATAAGTTTAGTTGCTAAAAATTCTGTACCAATACCAAGTGCAGCATGGTTATTTAACATTGCGGTTTGAAATTCATTTATTTCATTAAATTGTTTGTATAAGAAATTTTTACTTAGTTCTTTTTCATTATTTTTCGATATTGCGGCTTTATAGTTATAAAAACTAGGTTTAAATTTGTGTGTTACTTTATAAATGACGCTAGCACCAAAAGCTCCAACAGCTGCAGCGATCCCTAGTGAATATAAGATTATTTTTGCTTTACGCTTTAAAGTTTTCATTATCACCTTTGTTAATTTTTGGTTTTTATTTTTATAATCTTTTTTGTTCTTTTTAAGTTAAATATTTAGCAAATTATACATAAAATAATTTTTATTTTTCAAAAAAATAAAATTCTAAAATTACTATAAAATAGAGATATTTTATGATTTTGTTTGTTTATAATATTCAAAAGTAATTTTACTATTTAGATAATCTTCAATTGGTGAAATTCCTTGATATTCGATTTCTTCATTTTCATCAATTCAAAGAATTTTTCTAACTGTTTCATCATGTGTTAAATCACCATTATAGAAGTAATTTTTATAGATTATATTCATATCTAAATTTACTCCAGTGGTATAGTTAACATAGTCAAAATTATCTAAATTTAAATATTTTGTAGTTATTAAATCATTAATGAATTCATTATATTCATCTGAATTAACTTCACTTTCAGTTATGGTGATAAATCCTAAATAACTTGCAGCTTTATCAATTCAATTCATTTTAAATTCATTGGTGTATTGTTCGATGATATTTTTTTCAGGATCAAATTTTAATTCATCACTAAATTTATTTAATATTGCAAACATTAAAGTTTTTTCTCACGTTTTATCATCATTTTGAGTAGAATTTAATACTAATTGATCAATTTTATCTTCGAAGTAGTTTTTAATTACTTCAACATAAAAATCATCTAAGATATTATCTTGATTTTTAGAAGCAATTTCAAAATGTTTAGAATTAAATAAATCTACAATTTGTTCTGAGACTTGATTATAGTTATTCTCAAAGTATGAATCTTGTTTGATTAGCTCTGCTACTTTAGCTGTTTGTCAATCCTTAAAAACCTTTTCTTCGGCTTTGATCATTGCAAGTTTTCTTAGTTGATCAAATGAAAGATTAGGTAATTCTTTTTTAAGTTTTTGATATTCAATGTAAGCAAGGCTAACGTTTTGATATACATTATCAGTAAGATAATTCATATATAACTTATTATTTTCATCAGAATTTGATGCGCTAAACATTATACCATCTACTAAATATACATTTTTATTAGGTCTAACAAAACGAATTGTTTCACCATCAACAGTTGAGGCTGCATTATCGCTAGAATAATATGCATCAATACCATCACCATTATACATAATAGAAACATTAGTTGAGTCACTAGGATTAACTATTGTATTAACAATTTCTAATCCATCTCCTTTAAATGTAATATGTGAAGTGTCATTAATATTAAAACCTGAACCATCTTTTATTAAGTCTTTGAAATTTTTAATTAGACGATCATATGTTTGTTCAGTCACTTCACCAGTAAAATTTTCATCCGTTCTAGTATAAGGCTCGTCAAGTAAGATATCATAAGCCGAACCATAAAGCATATTATCTCTTATTGCATCAGTTATAATGTATTTATCATAACCAACCATACCAAGAGTTTTCATGATATCAACCATGCTAAATGCATCTTTATTTTTAGAATTTAATAATTTTGAAAAATCAATTTCATTTAATAATTCACCATTTTCATTAACTTTTTTGTATTCATCGTTAATTTTAACTTTTTGAACGTTATAAGCAATAATAGCATCTTGGATAAAGTATGGAAAGAAATATTCTCAAAGGTGAGCGTTGATTTCATTTCCATTTTCATCGTATTTTAAGTATTTATCATAACTTTTTAAGTGGTTGAATACAGATGGTTTTAAAATTACTTTTATAGCTTCTTCATAATCTTCTTGTTTTAAATTTGGAAGGTTTAGAAATTTTGAATAGTCAATTTTAGCTAACTTACCTTTAATAATTAATCTTGTAGCTAAATATTCAGTTCCAATTCCAGTTGCTGCTCTATTATTTAGAATAGCATTTTGAAATTCACTTAGTTCATTGAATTGTTTATATAAAAAATGTTGTCCGATCTTTTCTTCATTACTTTTTGAAATAGAAGCACGATAGTTGTAAAAACTAGGTTTAAATTTTTCTGAAATTTTATAGGTTACTACGCTTGATAAAATTCCGATTGAAAGAAGTGAACCTGTAATTAAAGCTGTATTTCTATATACTGTTTTTTTAAAGTAATTTTTAGACATCCATCTCACCTCCTCGTAAATTTAGTTCAATAGTATTTTCAAAATTTCCTTTATTCTTATTTTTGTTAAATAATCTTTTAATGACTATTGTTTTTTTATTTCTTTTAATGTGTTTATTTTTGATACTAATGTAAATTGCATTTCCAAAAATAACTATAATTAAGGCAATAACACCAAAACAAAGTGCTCAAGCCTCGAATTGTCCTTCATAAAGTTTAAGACCTAATGTAGGGGTGTTTGATGTTGTTCTAGTAATAATAAAATCATCAAAACTAAATACACAACAAACTACGGCAGTCATTATTATTGAAGGGATCATGTATATAAAATATGTTTTAAATCAAGATCTAATTTTTGAGTATCCTAAATCCATTGATGCTTCAAACAAGTTATTGTTGAATTTTTCACTTCTTGGATACATTAAAAATATAGCATAAGGTAAAGTCATAACAGCGTGACCAATTACAACTCTTAAAAATCCTTCGTTATCTGAACTAATAACTCCAAAGAATAAAGTAAAAACTAATACTAAGCCAATAGCTGTAATATTATCTGGATTAATTAAGGGTATGTTTGATGTTGCGCTAAGAGAACTTCTTAAAACTCTACTTTTTGAACGATAAACTGCATAAACCGAAATCAGAGAAATGGTAATTACAATAATTGAAGTAAGAACTGCTAAAATAATTGAATTAATTAAAGCAATATCTCTACCTGAGTTAAATATAGTCGCTCAGTTACTTCATGAGAATTTTGATCAAGATGTTAAATAAGTACCTTTATCACTACTTTTATTGAATGTAAAGATTGCGCCAACTACAAGCGGAATATAAACAAAAGCTAAAATTATAAAAACATAACTACGTTTAATTGTTTCTCAAATCTTACTCATAAGTAAATCCTCTCTTGAATCTAAAAACAATTTTAGGCGCAATAATAATAATTGAGTAAATTCCTATAAAAATAAATGAAACAACAATAACTAATGATGAACCTTTAGCTAAATCGTATTTATTTCCTGGGTTAATTGTAATATTGATTAAATCCCCAACCATTTGTTTTTGGGTTCCGTCAGGAAGTAATTTAGCTGAAACTAAGAACGTAGTTGCTGTACTTAAAAAGATCATGCTGTAACCACTTAAAATAGCCTTAAGAGAGTAAGGAATAATAACTTTAAATACAGTTTTAAATGTGTTGTACCCCATGTCGCTAGATGCTTCAATAATATTTCTAGGCATGTCTTTTAACACTGTATAAAGAGGCATTATCATTAATGGTAAATTCAAGTAAAATAAACCAAAAACTAAAAATCACTCTGAATTTAAACTGTCAACATTGTTTGGGTCAATAATATTTAAGAATAATGTTCTGATTGAATAAATTCTTGCAATAGTGAAAATAGCCATAGGACTTAAAATTAAACTAATGGCATAAATTTTAAATATTTTTGACTTACTACTTGAAACAAAATATGCATAAGGAAAACCTACTAACAAACATAGAATTGAAGAGATAATCCCAATTCTTAATGAACGAAAAATGATACTTCAAGTTGAGTAAGTTTTTAGTAATTCTCAGTTGTCACTAATTGAACCATTTGGTGTTTTTAAAGGAGCAAAAGCACTAACTATAATTAAAATAATTGGAAGAATAATTAATAGCAGAGCAATTAATAAGTATGGACTAAGCAATCAACCACGTTTATTATCAGTGGTGAATAATCTATCTTTAATTTTTGAAAACATTAGATTCGTAATCTCACTTAGGATCTTTAGCCATTAAATGAATTGAGTCGATAGTTCAACTTAAGTAAACTGTATCGCCAATTTCGAATTTTTTAGCTGTTTCTACAAAAATTTCTTGTCCATCATTAACAACTACTTTAATGTAGTAATAACTTCCTCTATATGTTAAATCTTCAATTACCCCTTTAATTCTTTTGGCGCTTTTTACCTCTTTATCAGTAATATCAATATCTTCAGGTCTAATTAGCGCATCAACTTTTGAATTAATTGGAAATTCATCTTCGGTGTGAATTGTCTTAAATTCGCTGTTAAGCATTTTTACATTTCCGCCTTTTACAAATTTAGCGTCAAAGATGTTCGAGTCACCAATAAAACGAGCAACTCAAATGTTTTTTGGATAGTCATAAATTTGTTTGGGAGTGTCATATTGTTCAATTTTTCCGGCGCGTACTATAGCAATTCTATCTGATAGAGCAAGTGCTTCATTTTGATCATGTGTAACGAAAATAAATGTTAAACCAAGTTCTTGTTGAATGCTTCTGAGTAAAACTTGCATTTTTTGCCTAATTTTAGCATCAAGTGCACTAAGTGGTTCATCAAGAAGTAAAATTTCTGGTTCAATAACTAAACTACGAGCAAGTGCAACACGTTGTTTCATACCACCGGAGAGTTGAGTGATTGCTCTGTTTTCATTTCCTTTTAGACCAACTAATTCAATCATTTCAGAAATTTTTTGGTCCATTTCTTCACGTGTCATTTTTCTTTTGAAATAACGGTTTTCAAATGCTTGAGTTTTTTGGATGACGTAATTTTCTCAATATGAGTATTTAAAGTCAGAATCATCTAATCAATTTTGACGTTTTCTGTATTGTAATGTTTTTGGTTTAAGAGTTTCTAATTCTTTTTCATACTGTTCTTGAATTTTGTCAAGTTTTTTCATTTCAAGATCAGCTTTTTTAGTTCATATTTCAATTTTTTTCTTTAATAAATTAATGTGTTTTTCATTTACAGTTTTTTTAGGTACTCTTTTTAGTTTAAGACCATATCTAATATTTCCTTCAACATTAAGATGTGGGAAAAGTGCATAGTCTTGAAAAATTGTAGATAAATTTCTTTTATATGGTGGCAAATCCTTGATATCACGATTATTAAATTTAATTTCACCACGAGTAGCTCATTCAAAACCGCCAATAAGTCTTAAAATAGTTGTTTTACCTGAACCAGAAGGACCAAGCAAAGTTACAAATTCACCTTTAGTAATTGTCAAATCAACATTATCTAAAACTACTTTAGAGCCAAATTCTTTAACAACTTCTTTTAATTCAACAATTGAATTTTTTTTAGCTTCTTTTTTAGCCATTTTAACCTCCTTAATAAATAATTAATTAAAAATTCAAAGTTTATTTGGATTAGGGGAGGCTAAATCATATAAATCTTTAAGATATTCCTCAACAAAAAAAGATAATTTTGGGTACTGAATATCACTAAAAATTACAAGAATAAATCTTGTAATGTTTTGGTGAATTTTCTTCAGTATTTTAATCATGTAAAACATTATACAAAAATTAAAAAAAATTTACCAATAATAGTTTAAAAAAATAATTAGCTTTTTTTCACTAAAATAACTATTTTATAGTAATAAAAAACTGAAAATAAATTTTGTTTTTTCTAAAAAAATTATCAAAAAAATAAAACTAAAAAATTTACCATATTTTTGCAATAAAAATTAAGCGATTTCACTGCTAAAAAACATTAAATGCTATAATATTTTCATTATACTAGAAGGGGATATATGTGAAAAATGTTTAAAATGCTTCCAAAGAAGATTAAGTTTTTCTTCTTCGTTGGAATATTTTTAATTTTGCTTAATGTTATTATAAGTTTAATCTTACCTGGATTTATTTCACAATACGTTGTTTTAGCGGTAAGTTCAAGTGATGAACAAAGTGTTTCACTTAAAGTTTTTAATAAATTTATAGTAGCAACTGGAACTAGAAGTGAAATGTTAACTGAATTAACAATAATTTCAGTAATATTGATTCTTTTAGCATTTTTAACTTCATTTTTAAGTATTGTAATTACTACTTGAGGTGGTGAAAGAAGTAGTGAATTTTTTAGAAATAAGATTTTTAATAAGATTCAACATCTTTCTTTACATGATATTAATAAGGTAACTCCTGAGAGTCTAATTACTAGAATTTCAAACGATGTTGCTATTTACTGAGAATTACTTATCAGCGCAACTAATGCGCTTATTAGAGCACCATTACTCATTGTTGGTGGAATAATCTTTACTATTATTACTGATCCAAAATTATCTTTATCTATCTTTTTATACTTACCAATTTTAATTATTGTTTTAATTGTAATGATTAAAATTAATAACCCACTATTAGTTAAAAATCAAATTACTATTGATAAAATCACTAAGGAAGTTGAAGAAAATATTCTTGGCGCTAGATTGATTAAAACATTTAATCTTAAAGAAAAACAAATGGATAAGTTTACTAAACAGAACAATAAATGATTAAAATTTCAAACAAAAATTAACAATGTTTTTGCTATCGGTCATCCAGTTTTCTTTGCACTAATTAACCTTGTTGCGGTTGCTATTTATGCTTTAACGGCTAATACACTTTTTAATAGCACCAATCCAGATGTGCAAGAATTAGCAAACATTAATGTTTTTTTAGAATATATTTTTACTATTTCTTTAGGTATTGTTCTTTTTAGTACATTCTTATTTGTGTTTTTTAGAGCTAGAGTTAGCTGTGAAAGAATTAATGAAGTTTTAGACTTTAAAAACCAAGATCTTAAGGTTGAAAATGGTCTTTCGATTGAAAGTACTGTTGAAAATCAAAGTGGTCTTTCAGTGCAATTCAAGAACTTTAATTACAAATATTTTAATGACTCAGAAGAATATGCCTTATATGACATCAATATTGATCTTAAATCTGGTGAAACTCTTGGAATCATCGGACCAACTGGTTCAGGAAAAAGTTCATTAGCTAATTTGTTAATTAATAATTATAAATATGATACAAAAATGAATGGACATATTTTAGTTGACAATAAAGAAGTAAATCGAATTAATACAACAGATTTACATAAAAATATTGGTATAGTATATCAAGATGCACTATTATATTCTGGAACAATTAAAAGTAATTTACTTTTTGCTAAACTTGATGCTACTGAAGAAGAAATTAATAAAGCTTTATATAACTCTTGTGCAATAGATTTTGTTCAAACTTTTGAAGATCGAAGTGAACATATAGTTGAACAACGTGCTAAAAATTTAAGTGGTGGTCAAAAACAAAGACTTTCTATTGCTCGTACACTAATAAATGATCCTAAGATTTTGATTTTAGATGATTCAACAAGTGCTCTTGATAACATCACAACTAAAAAGTTGTTAAATAATATTAAAGAAAATTATAACTGTACAACTATTATAATTAGTCAAAAAATTAGTTCAATTAAACATGCTGATCAAATTATCGTACTTGAAAAAGGTAGAATTACTGGTCGTGGAACTCACGAAGAACTTATAAAAAACAATGAATGATATAAAAATACTTTTACAAACCAATTAGAACAATAAAAGAAAGGAAAAAATGCGTAATAGCGAGTTTATTCTTAATAAGAAAATCAAAAACAAAGAATTTTCAGCTTATAAAGTTTTTAAACAATTATTAAGTTACGTGCAACAAGAAAGAAAGCGCTTAATTTTAGGTATTTTTTGTTCATTGTTCAATGCGGTTTTCTATGTTTTAGGAAGTATATATATCGGTTATGTTTTCAGAAATTATTTTGAAGTAATCTTTACTAGCAATGAACCAAAATTGGCAATCGCTAATTTTGATGTATTCCACTTTTGTATAGACTTAATTATCCTTGGGGGAGCTTTTATTCTTTATGGTATTTTTAGATACATAGAAAGTGTTATATATATAAGAATTTCATACAATCAAGCCGCCAGAATGCGTCAAGAAGTGATGGAAAAATTAATTAAAATGCCTATTTCATACTACGATAAGCAAAAAGCTGGTGATTTAATTTCCACTATGATTAATGATGTCAACAATGTATCAAACACTTTAATGAACACATTAAATCAATTCTTTTCTAGCTTTTTTAATGTAGTAATTTCAATTTGTATAATGTTTATGATTTCTTCAGTTTTAACATTAATTGCTGTACCAATGTCACTTATTTTATTTGGTTTATCACTTTTAGTAATAAAACGCGCTCAACCATATTTTGTCAAAGTTCAAGATTGTTTTGGAAAGTTGAATGCTTTTGTTGAGGAAAATATAGCTAATATTAAGGTTACAAATTCATTTGACAGAGAAAAATTAGTTTTTGATCAATTTAAATTAATTACCCAAGAAATTAAACGCACAGCATATAAAGGAGATCTAACTGCTCGTTCAGTTGACCCTTGATTTGGTTTTACATCATACTTTGTTAATCTAGCTGTTTCAGCAATAGCTGTTGCATTCTATTTTGCTAAAATAAAAGTTTATGGAATGAGTTATTTTGGAGCAAATTCTGATGGAACTGCTAGCGGTGGGTTGATCATTACCTTTGTTGCATTAAACTGAAACTTCATGGGTCCATTTAACACATTATTAAACATTAACTTTTCACTTCAGGTAGGTATTGCTTCATCAAACAGAATTTTTAAATTGTTAAACCTCAATCCAAATAAAGATCATGTTGAAAATATCTTACTTGAAAAAATAAATGGAGAAATCGAGTTTAAAAATGTATTTTTTAGATATAGTAAAAAATCTAAAAAGTATCAACTTAATGATGCTAGTTTTATTGTTAAACCAGGTCAAACTGTTGCTATAGTTGGTCCTACTGGAGCCGGAAAAACTACAATAGTTAATTTACTAAGTAAATTTTATGATTATGAATCTGGTTCAATCACAATTGACTCACATGAATTAAGACACATAGACACTGAAAACTTAAGAAACTTAGTTTCAGTAGTACTACAAGACTCATTTTTATTTAATGACACAATTAAATGAAATCTGACAATGGGAAATCCAAAAATCACTGATAAAGAAATAATTGAAGCAGCTAAACTTACTGGTGCTGAACACTTTATCAATCAATTTCCAGACAAATATGAAACAAAAATTGAAAATAATGGAACCAATCTAAGTCAAGGTCAAAGGCAATTATTGAATATTACTAGAGCAATTTTGGCTAATAGAAATATGTTAATTTTAGATGAAGCAACTTCAAATGTTGACTCACAAACTGAAAAAGTAATCCAGAACTCATTATTGAAATTAATGGAAAATAAAACAAGTTTCATTATCGCACACAGACTTTCCACAATAAAAAACGCTGATATGATTTTAGTTGTTGACAATGGATATATCATCGAAAGAGGAACTCACAAAGAGTTATTAAAGCAAAAAGGTTTTTACTATAATTTATATAGTTCAAGCTTTAAATAATTAAGGAGAAAACATGAAAAAATCTAAATATATATTAACAGGTGCTGCAACTTCGGTTGTAGGTTTAACAAGTATGTTCTTTGTAAGTTGTGAAGATAAAAATAGTGAAGAGTATATTTATAAAACACATGAAGTTGAAATTGAATTATTATTACAAAAAAGTTCTCAAACATTAAATTCTATAAATGGTGGACTTGTATCTGCACCATCAGACTACCCTGAATTATTAAATCAATACGAAGAATTAAATCAGAAATTTATGAATGCCAAAGAATCTAAAAAGATTTCATTAGAATACTATAAAACTTTGGTTGAATTTGACAAAACACTAGTTAATAAGTTAAATGCAAATATTGAATCGAAACTAAATGAATTAAAAAATCAAATTAAAGAAATTCAAAAAGAAAAGGATGCTTTAAGTTCTTTAACTAAAGAAGAAGCAGAGCAAAAAGACAAACTAATTGAAAAATTAACTAGTGAGTTAAATAAATTCCAAACAGAATTAAATAGTATTAAAAATACTTGAGTAAAAAGAAATTATTCAGCAAAAAATACTTTATTAGATTTAACTAAATTAACAATAGAAACTTTTGGTGTATTGGAAAATAAACCTGAGTTAAAAACATTTTATGATGAATATAAAGAGTTTTTTAAAAATGAAAGTGTTAAATATAGTGAAATTTTAGAAGAAGAGGATAATTATAGTAGTTTAAATAGTTTCACATACCGTATTATTCAAGCGGCTTTAAGATTATATTTAATTAACAATACTGCTGCAAACACTTTAGGTCTTTCTAATAATGAGTTTCATTTTGTTCTTGATCCTAAAGTAGAAAAAAATATAGCTTTTGATTCTTTATTTGATTGGAGAATTTCTGATTTAAATAAATTACTTTCTCATTTAGAAAATAAAAATCTAGAAATTACAGATAAGGACAAAATAATAGAAACCATCGAAACAATTAAACAAAGATATAATGAAAAGAAACTAGAAGCTAAAAGTGCTTATGAACAAATTGTTTATTTTGGATATCTTGAACAAAATTATTGATCTGTGCTAATTAAAGATGGAACTACAGATGAGTATATTCCTCAATTAAAAGCAGGATTTAATGTTTCGGAAATACTTAACAATGGAAAAATTACTGATCAAAATGTCATTCAAAAAATTAATGACTTTACTATACAAAACAGAGACAGAATTAATGAAATTGTTAAAAAATATTGAACTGATTTAAGATCGGTATATAATTCAAAAATTTATAATTCTTTATTTAATAATGCTTACGATTACAAATACATTTTATATGATCAAAGTGTTAAAAATATCAATGAAATTATGGGTAAATTATTCGAAAATTCTTTAGTTGATTTGAAGTTACAAGAGCAATTAAACAAGGAATTTTTCCAAGAACAGATTAAATCTATTAATAAAGAATCATCAAAAATATTAAGAATAGAAAATAATTCTTATAAAGGATTAGTGGTTGAATTATTAAATTCATTAGATGTTAATAGTCCGTTCCATAATGTGATTATCAAGAAATTTTCAGTTTTTGATAATTCAACAAATTTATCTAAAGCTTTTTCGTTAAGTACAGAAACTGTACAAGAAGCTTACAATAGATATTTATCACTAAAAATGGAATTTGTTAAATTACAAACTACCATTAATGTTCTAAATATGTGAAATAATTTAGGAGTAAATCTCTCGAGTGATAATGAACTCCGTGAATTAATGCACCTAGATGAAGAATATAACAAATACATTGAAATATTTAATAAAACTAGAGATGAAGCACAAAGACTTGAGGAATTAAGAAAACAAACAACAGAGGCTCAAATAGCCAAAATTGAAGAATTAAAAGATTTAGTTTATCAAGCATTTGAAGACTCTTATAGTGCATGAGATTTAGAAGATTTTACAGCCAAAAAACATACAATCATTGATTTATTAAATAAAGCTAAAAATGGATTAAATGAAAATTATGGTGATTCTAAATTATTAACACCTACAAGTGATTTAGATTATTTAGTAAGTTATTTTGATGAAAAATTCGAGGAAATTAAATCAATAGTAGCTCTCAATGATGATGAGGCTAATTCTAAATTTAGAGAAATAAAAAACATTGTTTCATCAATAAATTCAGAATTTGCTAATGTTTTAGATTTAATAAGCGGTGATACAAATCAAGTTTCTCCTATTGAAACTGAAACTAAGAAAAAAACTCGTTTTGAAAATTGAATGAATCAAATATCAAACTTAAAATCTAATGCTTCTGGAATCGAACAACAAAAAAATGCAATCAAAACAATTTGATCGCAATTAAATATGATCGAAAGTGAAATATATGATTATTATGAAGGTTTCGGAGATGAAATATTTAATAATTCATATGCAGCTAAAAATGCTATAAGAAAGATTAGAGCAGAAATTATTAATAATGAATCATTAAGCGAAGAAGAAGTAAATAATAGATTAATTCAAGTTAATGAACAAATCAACATAATTGTTGAAGATTTTAAAGATTTAATTAAAGTATCAGAAGATAAAATTAACAAATATAATCAAGATGCAGAGTTGAATCAACCAGGTTATGAATTTAAACTTAAAGCATTAAATGCCAAGGCAATTAATGATGTTATATCAGGTCAAGAAATTTATGTTTTACTTCGTAATTTCTTCCAAGACCAAGAAAATTACATTAAATTTAGAAATAGTTTCTTGGACAAGGATGAGAAAAAACAAGTAGACCATGATGCTTATTTAATAACTACTAAAGTAACAAGTGATTACATCGACACACAAAAATTCAAATCGCTTACTGAGATTGATATTACAAGCATTTTCTTTAGTGATGAGCGTGAAAACGATGATAATGTTTCAAATATTAAAGCTCAATTCAAAGCTGATTTAATGAATAAAGAGATGAATTACTACAGAGCATTAAATAAATTTATTTTCGCGGATGATAATACAAATATTGAAGAAATTAAACAAGAAGTTTTTAAAACTAGAAATGAATATTACTCAAAATTGTATGAAAATGGTGTAATTATTGAAAATAACTCAACAACTAAATTTAGAACAGATGATTTAGGTGTTAATCCTTCAATCGAAAAAATTGTTGATTTGGTTGCTGAATATGCTCAAATAATCGCTTCACAAAAAGTTCTTGCTGAAATTCAAGAATTAAGTAAGTAGTACTAGCTTAGGCTAGTTTTATTTTTCAATTCACTGATAAGTGATTAAACAAAAGAAAAAAGGACAAAGTCCTTTTATAAGTTGAAATTATAATTTGTTTTTGCAATCATCAGTATTAATGTATTCATTAATGTTATCTAAAGTATATTCAATCATATTTGATGCAGCTTCATCTGTATATGAACCGATGTGAGGTGTTACTAATAATCTTGGGAATAATTCGTTACAGTCTTTTATAAATTGACTATTTAAATCAAGTTTTTTACCAAAATATTCTGATTCATAGTTTAATACGTCAATTCCTGCTCCATATAATTTGTTAGATCTGACTGCATCAATGATATCCTGATTATTTTGGATTTGCCCACGTGCTGTATTGATTAACACTGCACCATCTTTCATTTTTGAAATTAAATCTTTATTGATCATTTCATCATTTTGACCTTTAAAATAAGGCATGTGAAATGAAACAACATCAGCTTGAGCAAGTGCTTGATCTAAAGTTAAATATTCTATGATATTCTTGAAGTTATCATTTGGATATAAATCATAACCAACTACTCTAGCTCCAAGGCCTTTAAACATTTTAGCAGCTTCAAAACCAATTTTACCTGTTCCGATAATAGCTACTGTACTATTTTTTAATTCTTTTGAGAATCCATTTGGATCAACAGTTAAATCACCATTTAATGCCTTGTGGGCAAAATAAAGCGATTTTCTTGTTAACATATGTGCCATAGAAACAGCTAATTCAGCAATAGCTGTTGGTGAATATGAAGCAACTCTAGCTAATTTAATTCCTTGTTCTTTAGCATAAGGAATATCAATGTGGTCATAACCTACTGTTCTAGTGAATAAATATTTAATTCCTTTAGCTTTAACAGCATCTATAATTTCTTTGTTAACTTTATCTTGACCTCTAACAACTACTACATCAACTCCATCAAGTAAATCCATTCTGTCGAGAGAAATAACTCCAGCAGCTAATTTAAGTTCATAATTGTATTTTGAACTTAATTTTTCGAATAAAGGTCTCTCAACATCTCTAACTCCAAAAAATAATACTTTCATCATTTCCTCCTTCTTCTAGATAAATACTACGTTTGAGATAATTACTCAAATTGGTAAGATAATAACTGCAAGTAATGTTGATAATGCTGAACATTGTGCGGCAAATTCTTCTTGAGTTTTGTATTGAATAGCATATAAAATAACAACTGTAGCAGGTGGTACTGAAGCAAAAATTACCATTGAAATAGCAATTTCTCTATTGATTAATCCACCATAGTTAAGACCTAGCATTACCAAGAATACGATAAGAGGTATTAAAATAAGTTTTTGAATACTGAAGATTCATACTCATTTGTCTTTTACAGCAAGTTTTAAGTTTGATGCTGCAAGGGTAATACCAATTGCTATTCATGTAAGTGGTGATGCTAATGAACCTAAGTATTCAACGGTTTTGTAAATTCAAGGTGCAGTTATTTTTAGTTCAAATCACCCTGTAGTTCCTTTTTCACCAAATTTTGCAGCACCAGGAATCATTGTTGTTAATCAACAAACAAGACCAATGAATGTTGCAATAACTATTGGGTTTATAAAAGCAGTTTTCATAGCTTTTGTGATGTTTTGTCTATCGACACGAACACCAGAAACCATTACAAATGCAAATGAATATAAGAATATTCTATATGGAATGTTTCACATGTTGGCAGAAATAACTCCATCATTTGGATATAAACTTTTAATTACGGGTAATCCAAAGAATGTTGTACTTCCGAAGATTAACATCATTCAAATGATTAAAGCTCTTTTTTCTGTTAAACTTCCGTTTGGATTTGCAATTGTGTTATTTTGCATTTTTGAAGAAGCTCTTTTAGCACTTTCAGGGAAAAATTTAACTCATAGAACTGAACAAATGCTTAGTAAAATATAGAAAGCAAATGCAACTCCTAAAATAATTCCTTGTTGTTTTAATTGTTCTAATGAGGCTGTACCCATAAATCCTTGTAAAGCTAAGGCAGGAACAGAAATCGAAAGAACAACTTTACTAAGACTTCCTTTTCATTCTTTTTTAAGAACGTTCATTTTTGTTAAGACAAAACCTATACCAATGATAATTAAGGTAGCTAAGATAGCACCTCAAAGGTTAACATTGCTTAAAGTTTTGACTAAAACTTCTTTAATGTCTGTCATTTTAAATAACCTTTCTAAATTGTTTCTAATTTATTCTAATATTTATTTATCTTTATATTTTTAAGATGGTTTTTTTGATTAAAAAATATGAAAACATATTCACTGGTTTTTTACATAATTTATACTATATATTTAGTGAATAAAAAATATATTTGTTTACTCAACTACAAAATAGAAAAATTTTTCGCTAAAACTAAATTAAAATAAGGATGTATAATATAAATACTATTTTAAAGGAGATATAATGGCTAGATTTAAACGTATTTTTATGATAGTAACTGATGGTTTGGGAATTGGACCAGATCGTGATCAAAAAGCTTTTGGTGATAAAGGAGCTAACACAATAAAATCAGCTTCATTAGCTGAAGAATTTAAAATTGATAATTGAAAAAAACTTGGAATTGGTAATATTGCTGAATTAAATGGAAATTATCATGTTCCAAAACCACTTGCATATATGGCTAAAGTTCAAGAAGTTTCTAATGCAAAAGATACTTTAGCAGGACACTGAGAAATGATGGGAATAAAAACTCTTGTTCCATTCCCAACCTTTACTGAAAATGGATTTCCACAAGATTTAATTGATGAACTTTCGAAAGCATTTGATGGAAGAAAAATTATTTGCAATCGCTCAGGTTCAGGAACTGAAGTTATTGATGAATATGCTCAAGAGCAAAAAGAAACTGGTGCTATTATTGTTTATACTTCAATGGACTCAGTTCTTCAAATTGCCGCACATGAAGAATGAATTGGTTTAGATAACTTAAATAGATATGGTCGTGAGGCAAGAAGAATTTGTTCATCAAAACCTGAATGAAATGTTGGAAGAATTATCATTAGACCATTTATTGGTGAAGATGGTAAATACACAAGAACCTTTAATCGTCATGATTTTGCAAATCAACCAAGAAAAATGATTTTAAATAAACTACAAGATAAAGGTGTAGAAGTTATTTCTATCGGTAAAATTAATGATATTTTTGTAGGTCAAGGAATTTCAAAACACTTACCAAGCGGTTCGGATGATAAAGGAATGGATATTACAATTGAATTAGCAACTGAAAAATCAGAAAATAAATTTATTTTTACAAACTTAGTTCAATTCGACTCACATTATGGACACCGTCGTGATGTGCATGGATATGCTCAAAATATTGCTAACCTAGATGTTAAATTGGGCAAATTAATCAATGTTTTAAATGATGATGACTTGTTGATAATAACTTCCGATCATGGTAATGACCCACTTTATCCAGGATTCAATCATACAAGAGAATTCTTACCAGCAACAATTTATTCAAAATCATTTAAAAATCCTAAAGTTCTCCCAAACTTTAATGGTTTAGGAACATTAGGGAACATTGTTGCGAGAAATTTTGGTGCTGAAATCGAAACTGAAACTGGTGATGATATTTTTGATCAATTAGTGTAATTAAAGACATTTCGTCTTTTTTTATTGCAGTATTAAATAAATAAAATAAAATTAAAATAATAAGGTTTTAATTTCTTATAATTATTAAAAATTAGCAACACTTTAGGATATAAAAAAGATAATTTAGTAAAATATATTAGATATTAATTTTGGGAGGAATTATGAATAAAAGCGTTGATTTAGATAGAGCAAAAATTATTGCTGAACAAATTGTTGAATTAAAAAGTAATCTTAGTGAACTAAACAAGGAATTAAAAGAACTTTTTAAGGATACAGATGTACCAGTTAAAGAGGCTTTATCTACTGGTGGACAACTAATTTATGAAATTGTTAAACCTAAGCCTAAATTTGATTATGTGACTTATTCAGCGTTTTTATACCAGAGTATAAAGCAAGGTAAATCTTTAACTGAAGATGAACTTGATGATTTACTTCCTCAATTCACTATTGAAAAAAATGAACGTTGATCATTAAAGGTAAAAAAATAAATAGTGGAGGTAATTTATGACATTAAAGAAAATAAATGAATTAAAAATCAAAAAAACTTTAGAAATTCGTGATAAATTTACCTTCATTATAAATGTTATGTTAAAAGCCGAATTTGAACTATTCTTTGAGAAACTAAATAATTTAATATCAAAAGATGACGAGAAAAAACCTCAAAGAAATGGTTTTTACAAAAGAAAAATTCAAACTAGGTATGGTTATGTTTATTATGACTATCCAAGAATCAGAAACTATAAATTTATTTCTGAAATAATGTCTAAACATAAAGTAAATCTACCTGAATTTGAAGAATTATTGACAATAATTCTAGAGATGAACCCAATTAATCAACCTGAACTTGAAGGAGTTTTGAGGGATTTTTTTACCACAAAATTATCAAATGAATTTTATAAAAAAGTTACTCCAATTATAACTAGATACTTAATGAAATAACAGTTATTTCGAAAGGAATTTTATGACAAACATGAAGAAGTATACAGCTTCTTATTTTGAAAAAACCAAAGTTATTCTCGAAAATGAGAAACCAAATAATGTTATTATTCTGCAATTTTTTCAAAGAAAGGATAATGCAATTTTAGCTGGAATGAGTGAAGTTTTAGAACTTCTCAAATCTCAAACTGATACATCAAAATATACAATTAGATATTTACCTGATGGAACACACATAAATAATTTAGATATTGTCCTAGAATTGGAAGGACATTACCATGATTTCGGGATGTGAGAAGGTGTTATCGATGGAATTCTGGCTAGAAGCACATCGATAGCTTCAAATGGATATGCTTGTGTTCAAGCAGCTAAAGGTAAACCAATAATTTTTATGGGTGATAGAGCTGATCATTATATTAATCAAGAAATAGATGGAAAAGCTATTGCACTTGCTGGAATTAAAAGTGTTTCTACAGACGCTCAAAGACAAGAAGTTTCTGATGAAGTATTCGGTTCAGTTCCGCATGTTTTAATCCAAGGTTTTGGAGGTGATTTAGTTGCCGCAATGAAAGCCTATTATAAACATTTTCCGAACAATAAGCTTATTGCTTTAGTTGATTATCATAATGATGTAATTTCTGAGTCGACTAAAATTTTTGAAGCAATGGGAGATAAAATTTGAGGTGTAAGGTTAGATACTTCAAAAAATATGGTTGATCATATGTTTGATAATGAAGAAGCTCAATATGGAGTTAATGTCGAACAAGTTAAAAGACTTAGAAATCACTTGGATAAAATCGGTGCTAGAAACTATAAAATTGTTGTTTCGAGTGGTTTTAATCCAGAAAAAATTAAATTATTTGAAGATAACAATGCTCCAGTAGATTTTTATGGAGTTGGACAAAGTATTTTTAAACTTTCAAATTCTTTTTCAGCTGATGCAACCGTATTAAATGGTGAACCAGAAGCAAAAGAAGGACGTGGTTATAGACAAAATCCTAATTTAATTGTTTATAATTCTAAAGGGAGATAATTATGATTTTTGATAAATTGACAAATATGCACAAATATAAACATATCAGTAAAGAAATCGAAACCGCATATAAATGAATTAAAGAAAATGATATTAAAACTTTCGAAAATGGTAAACATCAAATTACTGATAAGATTTGACTTGTTAAAAAAGAAGTCAAACCAGTTGATATTAAAGATCTAGTATGCGAAATGCACTACGAAACAATTGACATTCACTTATCATCAGGGGTTGAAGAATTAGTTGTTTTTGCACCTCAAATTGAATTAAGTGCTAAAGATATTCTAAAAGAGTATGATAAACAAAGTGATACAGTGTTATTCAAAATGAAAAATAAAGAAACAGTTATGAATTTAAGTGAAGATTCATTTATGTTATTTATGCCTTTTGAAACACACTGTCCTTCAATTAATCCAAATATGGAAGTGTTAACTAAATATATTATTAAAATTAAAGTTAATTAGATTAAGTATGTGAGCTAAGGCTTGCATTTTTATTTTATAAATTTTGATGGAAATTATATATATAATTAGTAATATGAAAAAAACTAAAGAAAATAAAAATTATTTAATTCTGGGTCAGGTAAAAAATGTGTAGAGAATAATTTCTCCACACATTTTTTCCGCCACCCTTAATTCTTAAAAAGATAGCTTTTTATGAGGTGGATATTGATTATTTAAAAGCGTTGTATGAAGAAGATAAAGAAATAAGCTACAATGAGAGTTATGAATATAAAACCAAACCACATTTAGGTTTACTTGTTTCTATAAATAAAGAAATTTTTGTAGTTCCATTAACTTCCCCTAAACAAAAACATCCATATATTTCAAATAATTCTGATAGAATAGAAAAAATTTATGATGAAAATGGAAAATTCACTGGGTTGTTAATGATACATAAGATGATACCTGTTTATGAAAATATTATTAAAAAAATTAAGTTTGGTAAAAATGATAAATATACTGCATTGTTAGTTCAACAATACAATTTTATCAAGAAGAATAGAAGTAGAATTATTGGTAAAATAAATAGACATTATAAAAAAACGATTTCAAATCACAGGCTTAAGTATGATACAAATATAGCTAAGGATTTAGAATTTTTAAGTAGTTATATAAAAAGAATGTTATAATTATTATGAACATTATAAAGCATTGGGATTCGCTCCAAGTAAAATTAGGCGAGGTTATAAAGCATTGGGTTTCGCTCCAAGTAAAATTAGGCGAGGTTATAAAGCATTGGGTTTCGCTCCAAGTAAAATTAGGCGAAGTTATAAAGAATTAAATCCACTAGGATATATTAAGTGGAATTATAATGTTCTTACCACTTCGATTGAAGTGGTTTTTTCTTTCTTAAGGGGCGCAAAAAAAATCATGAACAGAAGTTCATGATCTACAACTACATTCTGATATTTCCAGCAGTTCTTGGGTAAGGAATTACATCTCTAATGTTATCAACACCAGTTACATACATCACAAGACGTTCAAAACCTAATCCAAATCCAGCTGATCCACTATCTCCAAATTTTCTTAAGTCTAAGTATCAAGCCAAATCATCAGCAGGAATGTTTAATTCATTAATTCTTTTTAATAATTTATCATAATTTGCTTCACGTTGTGAACCACCAATTAATTCACCAATACCTGGAACTAATAAGTCAAAAGCAGCTACAGTTTTATTATCATTATTTTGGTACATGTAGAATGCCTTAAAATCTTTAGGGAAGTTAATTACAGCAACAGGTCCATTAAATAACTGTTCAGAAATATATCTTTCGTGTTCTGTAGCTAAATCTAAACCGAATTTAATATCTTTATTTTCAAATTTGTCTTTAACTTTAGCTAATTCAGTGATAGCATCTTTATAATCAATAATATGTAATTCATTATCTAAGAATTTGTTTAATCTATTGATAAGTTCTGGGTCATGATGTTTAACTAAATAATCAAATTCAAACTTATTTTTAGCTAAAGTATTTCTTATAACAACTTTTAACATATCATCTGCAAGATGAATAACATCATTTAAATCATAGAAAGCAACTTCAGGTTCAACCATTCAAAATTCAGCAGCATGTTTTTTAGTATTAGAATGTTCAGCTCTAAAAGTTGGAGCAAAAGTATAAACTTTTTTCATTCCAATAGCATAAGATTCTGCATGAAGTTGTCCTGTAACTCCTAAAGTTGATTTTTTACCACCAAAAAATGGATTTTTTGAGTTATCATCAACGTTAAAAGTTTCACCAGCTCCTTCTCCATCATTTGATGTGATAATTGGACTTGACATATAGTAAAAATCATTTGCGATGAAATATTTGTGAATTTCTTGAGCTAGTGTTGAACGAATTAACATTGTTGCACGTAAAATATTTGTTCTATGTCTAATGTGAGGTAATTCTCTAAGTAGTTCAAGTGAAATTTCTTGATTTTGAATTGGAAAATCTTCAGTATTTTTAAGTAACTTAAATTCACTAACAACTAATTCAATTGGTTGTGGTGCATTTGGCGTTGCAACTAAAGTACCTACTACTTCAATAGCAGCACCAATTTTGATAGTATCTAGTAAACCAAAATCAAAATTTTCTCCTTTGATAACTAATTGAAGGTTATTTACAGTTGAACCATCATTTAAATTTATAAAACGCATTTTATTATTTCCACGGTTTGAAGAAACCCAACCACTGATTTTGAAGTTCTCTCATTTGTCGTAATAACTTGGTTTTAATAAAACTTTTTTAACTGAATGCATTTTATACTCCTTAAGCATTAATATTTTTTATATTATACTAGTAATTTTTTTAATCAATTTAATTATCTAGTATAAAAATTAAATGAACGAAATATATTTCCAAGAATTATTTTTAATCAAAATAAAAGTTTTCTAGTTTAATGAATTTGTTCTATTTTATCAACTTTAGTCAAAATTAACTCCATGATCAATAAGGATATTAAGAAATTCATTTTTTAAATATTTATTTATTTGTGCACCAGCACTTTGAAGATAAAGATTGTAATCATAAAAGAGATTAAAAATTGACTTTAAGTCTTGGATAGGAATAATTTCTATTGCATGATTTTTGCATAAAAAACCACCTTTGTAAATTTTAAAATCAACTAAATCTTTTTGATTCAAGCATTCTACACAAGCACTCAAAACTGGTTTTATTCCAAAATTATAAATTAATTTTGACAGTAAAATAGTGATTAAAAAATTATTCTTACCTTTTCCAATATTATCTATAAAATAGTAATAGAAGTTAATTATATTATTCTTAAAATTGAAGTTTTTTAATATTTTGCATAATAATATTACTGTTTTTATTTCACTTCGATTTTGACTGTTTACTTGTTTGATTAAAGTAGCTTTTTTTAATTTCCCAACACTACCTTTAAGCCTAGCCTTAAAAAAACTTATTTCAATAATAGAACCGATAAAGAGATTATAACGATTTTTACTATCGGGTTTAGTTAAACCATGTGCATAAAGTTGCATTATGCCTTCGCTTGTTAAGAAAGTTAAAAAGCTTTTATTATCATCGGAGTGAGTTAAATTTAGTAATATTGCTTTACATTTTGTTTCGGCCATAAATATATTATAATTTTTTTAAAACTAATTTAAAATATTGTAAGTATTTACTTACACAAAAGAGGCATAATGGATTTAGAACAAGCAAGAGAAATTTTTTTACAGGTTTTAAGTAGTATCCCTGGAATTGTAAGTATTCATGAAATTAATTTAAGTAGCGATCAAATTGATGAAGAAAACAGAAAAGATATAAATGAAATTTTACAAGTGGAAAAACTTCAAAAAGGTTGACGTTTTGGTTGCTCGTTAGTGATTTTGTATGGTCTATCAGCTAAAAGCATTGTTAATCAAATTTACAAACAACTTAAATTTATTCTAAGCAAAAACAAAGAAAAACTTTATGGAATAAACATTTTTATTAAAGGAGTACATTATGAGTAAGAAGTTAGATGGTAAGCTGTTTGCTCAAGCGGTTATTTCAGGTTCTAATGCTCTCGTTAATGCAAAAAATAGAATTGACGCATTAAATGTCTTTCCGGTTCCTGATGGTGATACAGGAACAAATATGGCTTCGACTATTCAAGGAGCTGCTTCAAAAATGAATTTTGAGCAAGCGAATTTAAGTAAGCTATCTGATGAAATAGCAAAAAACATGCTTCTTGGAGCTCGTGGGAATAGTGGAGTTATTTTAAGTCAAATTTTCCGTGGTCTAGCAAATGGTTTTGTTTCGATTAGTTCTGCAAGTACTCAAGACTTAATTTTTGCATTCGCTGCTGCGACTAAAAAAGCATACAGTGCTGTATTAAAACCAATTGAAGGGACTATTTTAACAGTTATTCGTGAAACCAGTGAGATGCTTTCTAATGAATTCAAAGATCGTAATGATGTAGAATTGGAAGAATTCTTTAAAAAAGTTGTTGATTTTGCTCGTATTTCTTGTGATAATACACCAAACAAATTAAAAACCTTAAGAGAAGTTGGTGTAACTGATAGTGGTGGTGAAGGGCTTTATACAATTTTTAATGGAATGTATCAATTCTTCGCAGGTAAACCAGTAGAAATTTCTCAAAGTAGCGAACAAATTGATAAATTTATCAATGACACTGATGTTTACGATGGTGAATTTGGGTATTGTACAGAATTTATTATTGATTTATCAAATCCTGATATTTTTGACAAAGAAGAATTTACTAAAAGTATTGGCGAGATAGCTACTAGTTTAGTTGTTGTTAACGATGAAAATATATTAAAAGTTCATGGTCACACCATTAAACCTGGTGAAATGTTGAATTTTGGACAAAATTATGGTGAATTTATTAAGATTAAATCTGAGAATATGACGCTACAAGCAAATAACTCCAAAGCTACAGCTAAAGACTTAAAAGAGTCAAAAGACGAACAAAAGAAAAGTCTTTGTGGAATAATTTCATGTAATTTAGGTTCAGGAATCATCGAAAGAATGCGTGAATATGGTTGCGATTACATAATTGAAAGTGGACAAACTCAAAATCCAAGTGCTCAAGATTTAATTGAAGCGATTAATTCTGTAAATGCTGAAACAGTTTTTGTTCTACCGAATAACTCAAATATTTTACTTGTTTCACAACAAGCTGCACAAGTAGTTAATGATAAAAACGTCATCATTATTCCAACTAAAACTCAAATTGAAGGTATTACTGCTTTAATAAACTTTAACAAAGATAATAGTGCTGAAGATAATCAAGAAATTATGCTTGAAGCAATTAAAGATGTAACTACTGGAGAAGTTACTAAAGCTGTTCGCACTACTAAACTTAACGGTGTAAATATCAAAGAAGGTGAGTATATTTCAATTACTCGTGGTAACATAATTGCTTCATGTGAAACTTATTTAGAATCATCTAAAAAATTAATTAATAAAATGGTTAAGAAAAATCATGAAATTATAAGCATTTATTATGGTGATGTAGCCAGCGAATCAGATGCAATTGAATTACAAAACTGAATTGAAGGAAATTTTGATATTGAAGTTGAAATCATTAATGGAAATCAACCAAATTATCAATTTATTATAGGTGTAGAATAATGAATTTTAAAATAGCTTTTGATGTTAACGGTAATGATAAAGGTGTTGAAGCTTCGATTAAAGCATCACTTTATTTTGTTAAAGAAAATCCAAATATTGAAATAATTCTTGTTGGTGATAAAGGACAAATTGATCAATTTTTAAGTGAAAAACATCCCCAAATAAGCATTATTGACAATCCTAATACGGTTAAATTTGATGAAAATATTAGAAATATGCTCCGCGAAGATACTTCAATGAAAGAAGCAATCAATTTAGTAAAAAATAATCAGGCAGATGCAGTTATAACAAGTGGAGATTCAGGTTCATATTTAGCTCTTTGCACTTTCATTCTTGGCAGACTTGAAGGAATTTCTCGTCCTGCATTTATGCCCATTATGCCTACAATAAAAGGTAAAAAATTTCTTTTATTAGATGTTGGTGCAAATTTAAATACTAAAAGTGATTTTCTTATTGAATGAAGTATTGTTGCAAATGAATATGCTAAAGTTTTATTAAATGTTGAAAATCCAAAAGTCGCTTTACTAAATATTGGTACCGAAGATTATAAAGGACTCGAGATTGTTCGTGAAGCTAATCAAAAATTAATGCAAACAGAAAATTTAAATTACATTGGCTTTCAAGAACCAAGAGATATTTTAAATTACACTACTGATATTGCGGTTATTGATGGTTATGGTGGTAACTTAGTATTAAAATCACTTGAGGGTGCAATTCTAAGTTTCAAAGATTTAATCAAGCAAAATATTATGAAAAAAACTTTAAGAAAAATTGGTTACCTTTTTCTAAAAGGCGCTTTCAAAGATGTTTCTGAAACTTTAGATTATAGAAATGTTGGTGCAGCTTGAGTAATTGGTCTTAAAAAACTTGCCATTAAAAGTCATGGTTCAAGCGACTATAAATCTTATGTTGGCGCACTAAATCAAATTAAATTAGGATTAAATAAAAACCTGAATCAAAAAATCGTCAGTTCATTAAATAAACTTCCATCAACTGAGTAGTTGATGTTTTTAATTATTTACATTTATTAAATAAAATATTAAAATATATAATATGAAAACAAAGTAGGGAGAAATGGATATAATCAAAGCTAAAAATCTAGATGAATTTTTTCATTTTAATGATATAAAACCCAAAAATAAAACATTATATATTTTGGCTCTAACTCACCCATCTAAAAGTCAAAATAATAAACTTCAAAGTTATGAAAGACTTGAATTCCTTGGAGATTCATTATTACAATTTATAACAACTTCATATATTTACAAAAAATTTCCAAAAATGTTACAAGGAAAAGGTACTTTATTACGCTCGAAAGTCGTAAGTACTTCATCACTTTCAGAAATTTCACAAATGATCGGTCTCCCAAAATTAGTTTATTCAGCTGGAGGCGAAGCTGCTAGAGAAGTTAAAACTTCAGCTAAAGTTCAAGCTGATTTATTCGAGTCGATCACTGGTGCAATTTTTGAAGATTTAGGGCTAAAAGAAACTATAAAATTTGTAGGAAAATTTCTTTATCCGGCCATTGATAAATTTTATAACAAAGAAAATAAAGATGCCAAAACGGTATTACAAGAAATTTTTCAGTCAATGAATAAAATGTCTGTCATTTATCAAGTTGAAGTTCTTGATGAAAAGCGTTTTGGTGCAAAAGCAATTCATGATGGAATTGTTTATGGCGAAGGAATTGGATTAAGTAAAAAAGAAGCTGAGATAAAAGCTGCAGAAAATGCACTTAAAAAGCTTAATCTCGAAACTAAGGAGAATAGATAATGAAATTAGTAAAAATTGAAGCGCATGGATTTAAGTCTTTTGCTGATCCAATTGTTTTAAGATTTGATGGAGGAGTTTCTGGAATCATTGGTCCAAATGGTTCTGGTAAAAGTAATATCAACGATGCCATTAAATGAGTTTTAGGAGAACAATCTTCTCGTGAGCTTCGTGGTGATAATATGGATGATGTAATTTTTACTGGATCAAAAATTGTCCCAGCTATGGATAAAGCATATGTAACTTTAACTTTTGACAATCGAGAACATTTATCAAAATTTGAAGAAGACTATATATCAATAACAAGAAAAATTACAAGAAATAAGGGCAGCGAATATTTTATTAATGGTGAACCTTCAAGACAAAAAGATATTAAAATGATTGCAATGGAAACTGGAATCGGTAAATCTTCTCTAGCAATTATTTCTCAAGGTACTGTTGCAGAAATTGCTGAAGCTACAGACGAACAAAGACGTGCAATTTTTGAAGAAGCTGCTGGTGTTTCTAAATATAAACTTAAAAAAGCCGAAACTGAAAGAAAACTCGAAAAAACTTCTCAGTCATTAAGTCAAGTAAAGACCATTATTAATGAACTTGAAAAACAACTTACTCCACTTCAAAAGCAAGCTGAAAAGGCTAAATTATTTCTTGAAAAAACTGATCAATTAAAAAAGGTTGAAATCGCACTTCTTGGTAGGGATATTACTGTTGGAACTGAAAAATTGAGTGTTTTAAGTGAAAAACTTAGAGGTGTTGATGAAACTAAGGTTGATTACAAAAAACGTATTGATGAATATAATAAAAAATGCACAAAATTAACTATTGATATTACTGATCTTAGACGTGGAATTAACGAAAAAAATGGAAAAATTAATGCTTTAAGAGATAGTTATAATGCTTTATCAGTTGCAGTAGAAAAAGAAAAACAAAGAAGAGAATTAATTGCATCAGGTCAACTTAGAAGTAGTAATTCTGAAAGACTTAGCGCACTTAAAAACTTAATTGAAACTTCAAATCATCAATTAAAAACTTATGATGAACAGATTGCTAAGTTGAGTTCCCAAAGAAGTGAACTTGATAAGTTAAATGACAACCTTACAATCCAAAAAAGATCTATTGAATTAGATAAAAATGAAAAAAATAAGAAAAAGATTGAAATTGAAACAAATATTAGAATTCTTAAACAACAAAAAGAAAGTCATAGTAATCTATTTAAAGGAACAAAGACAATCCTTGACAATAAAAGATTATTTAAAGGATATAAAGGACTTGTTGCCGACTTAATTGAAGTTAATAGCGAATTTCATACTGCAATCGACACAGTTCTGAATAATGCTGCACAATACGTTGTGGTTAGGGATAGCGAAACAGCTGTAGAAGCCGTTAACTTCCTGAAAAAAAATCATGGTGGTAGAGCTACATTCATTCCGATGAGCTCAATCCAAGCTAAGAGTGTTCGTGACGACCATCTTTTAGCAATTCAAGGATATCCAGGGTTTATTGGAATTGCTTCTGATTTAGTTAAATATTCACCTGAATTTAAACTACTTGCTAAATTCTTATTAGGAAATATTATTGTTGTTGAAGATGTTGAATCAGCTAATAAAATTTCTGAAATTATTGATAAAAAATACATGGTTGTAACTAAAGATGGTGACACTATTAGAGTTGGTGGTGTTGTTGTTGGTGGTGAAAAAATCAATAATGCCAGTTCATTACTTGGAGTTGATGAACAAATTCTTAAATTAGAAAATCTACTCCCACAAATTAATGAATATTTGGATGAAAAAGAAAATTTAGTTTACGATATTTCAAATAAAATTGAACAATTATTTAGAAATAAAAATGAAATCGACAAACGTTTAGTGTCAATCTCAGAGTATAAAAGAAATACCGAAAAAGAACTTATTGAATATACTAATGAATTAAAAAATATAACAACAGAAGAAATTAAATTTAGTGATGAAGTTAATGACATTAACGTTGTTGATATTGAAGTAGTTAAGTATAAATTGGAAGAACTTCAGTCTTCACTTAAAGTTGATTATTCACTTTTAGAAAGATATGAATCAGATTTTTCAAGATATAATAGCGAAAAATCAGAATTAGAGAGATTGTTAACTGATTTAATTGAAGACTATAGTGAAGATTCAACTAAATATGAATTAACTAAGCAAGCTTTAGAAAATGACAAGTTCAGATTAACTAATTATTATAATTTAACCCATGAGTATGTTGTTGCTAACTATGTTTTAGAAATTGATCCTGAACAAGCTAGAGATTTTGTTGATAAAACTCGTTTAGAAATCGAAAAAATTGGTAATGTCAATATTGATTCTATCGAACAACTAAGTATTATCCAAGAGCGTTATGATTTAATTAAGAAAAATAATGACGAACTAGAAGAAGCGAAAGACACAATCATTGCTACAATAGCTGAAATGGATAAATTAATCATCACTAGATTATTAAATATAGTTAATGATGTAAATAATGAGTTTGATGAAATTTTTAGAACTATGTTTGGTGGTGGAGGAGCTAAAATCTACTTTACAGACAAAAATGATATTTTAAATAGTGGAATTGGCATTGAAGCTCAACCTCCAGGTAAAAATATTAAAAATCTTAAACTTTTTTCGGGTGGAGAAAAGTCACTTATAGCAATTTCTTTACTTTTTGGAATTCTTAAAGCTCGTCCTTTACCTCTTTGTATTTTGGATGAGGTTGACGGAGCTCTTGATGAAGCTAATGTAGTTAGATTTGCTGAATATTTACAATCTCTTAAGAATAAAACTCAATTCTTAGTAATTACTCATAGACATGGTTCAATGTCTAGAATGGATAATCTTTTTGGAGCTACAATGCAAAAACGTGGTGTAACAACTTTCTTTAGCGTTGAATTAGCTCAAGCTAAAAATATGGTTGAAGATGTAAAAATTGAACAATAATATTTATTGCTCGCAATAAAGGAGAATTATGATTAAAAATGCAATTATCTTTGCTGCTGGAAAAGGTTCTAGATTAACAACCTATACTAAGCATGTGCCTAAGCCATTGATTAAAATTTTAAATAAAGAAACGAACCAAGATGAAGCTTTAATTGAAAGAAATATTAAATTTCTTCATCAAAGTGGAATTAAAGAAATTTATGTTGTGGTTGGATATCTAAAAAAACAATTCAATTATTTAGCCAAAAAATATGGTGTAACTTTAATCGAAAATGATAAGTTCGAATATGAAAATAATATATCATCTTTAGCAGTTTCAATTGAACATTGAGGTGATACATTATATATTGAAGGAGATATTTATTTAACTAAAAATATTATTCCAGATTTAATTAAAGAAATTGAAGAATCTAACTATAAAAGCATTTATTGAGGTGCAGAGGATGAGCATATTAATGAAACTTGCTTTATTTTAAGAAATAATTTAATTGTTGGTCAATATGCTAAAAATATGATCAAAGGTGACTTAAAATGAACTGGTCTAGGTTATGTAAATAAAGATTTTGGTGATTATATGAGATCACATTTTAATGACTATTATTCAATTCCAGAAAATAAACAAAATTATTATGAACAATTTTTATGAAGTTTAAATCAACCAGTAGAATGTCACATAACAAGCAAAAATAATTTCTATGAAATTGACAATTTCTACGATTTAATCAGTGTAGATGAACGTTATAGAACACATGATGTTGTTAAGTTATGAACTCCCGGACCAACAAATATTGATCAAGAAATTAGTGATTTAATTCTTAAAGGTATTGTTCACCATCGTTCAAATTTAGCTGAATTTTACATCACTAAATTACATGATAATCTTAAACAAGTGTTTAATACTACTAAAGCCACACCAATTATAATAACAGCTAGTGGTACTGGTGTTATGGAATCTGCTGTAGTTAACTTAATTAACTCTAAAGATAAAGTTATTTTAATTTCGGTGGGTGATTTTGGTGATAGATTTTATGAAATATTAAAATTATATCTTGAAGATGAAAAGAACATTTTATTCTTTAGATACCCAGATTATTCAACCTATAATATAGATGATTTCAAACATTTAATACCTGAAGTTAAAGCTGTATTTGTCACTCATCATGAAACAAGTACTGGTGTACTAAATAATATCAGTGAATTAGGTAAATTAACTAAAGATACTGATACATTATTAATTTGTGATTCAGTTTCATCGGTATTAAACGAAGAATTCAACTTTGATGAATGAGGGGTAGATATTGCTTTTGCTTCTTCAGCTAAAGGTTTTTCAATTTATCCTGGACTTTCAATTGTATGTATTTCACCTAAAGCTGAAAAAGTTATGGAAAAATGCAATACACCAAGATATTACTTTGACTATAGAAAATACTTAAAATACTATAGAGAATCAAAACAAACTCCATTTACTCCAGCAATTAATTTGATTGTTTCTATGTCTGAATCAATTGATGTCATGAATAATACTTCTCTTCAAGTTATTAACCAAAAAAAATGAGAAGTGTTTAATTACTTAAATGAAGAACTTGAAAAATTAAATTTTGTTAATAAAGTTCCTAAAGATCTTAGAACTTGTTCAATGTTATGCATGGAAGCACCAAAAGGTATTGATTGCGAAAAAATGAGAAATTTTGTTTCAGCTAATTCGAATAATTACTTTGAATTAGGTAGAAATGAAAAAAGACATTCAGTTATCAGAGTTGGTATTTCTAGATTAATAACTATTGATGATGCTAAAATTGTCGTTAAGAATATTAAAAAATTCATAGAAAGTGAAAAAAATGAAAAATAATGAATGAGACACTCCGAATTTACGCATTAAGCACGCTAAATTAAAAAGTCTTCTCAAAGAATTAATTTCCATTTTTGAAAAACACAATCTTAAATATGTTGCTTATTATGGAACTTTACTAGGAGCAATCAGACATAAAGATATGATTCCATGAGATGATGATGTGGATTTAGCGATTGATTATGATACTTTACAATTTTTAATTAAAAATTATCCAAATTTAGTTAAAGTTGGAAAAAATTCAAATAATTTTCTAATGATGGCTAAATTTACTCATGATAGTGAAGAAGAAGTTGACGCAACTTTTATAGATCTTTTCGTTGTTGTTCCAACAACCCAACAAAAATTAAGAAAATTTAGATCACTAAAAAATAAATTAAGATATTTCAATCACTATGCAAATCGCAAAGTCAGCAAAGAATTATGACATATAAAATTTCTCAGATTTTTCTTCTTTTGAACAAAAAAATTCCCTAAATTAACTTTAGAAGAGGCTATAGACCAAGTTATCGATACTAAAAATAAAGAAGAACAATTTATTATTACTTGACCAGATTACGCAAATATGAAAAAAACTACTTTTCCAATTGATTGAGATTTTTTTGACAGCGAATTGTGTCAATTTGATGATTTCTATATAGCAGTCCCAAAAAAATACAATGATTTTTTAGTAAAAGAATACGGAAAAAACTGACATATTGAGAAAAGAACATTACTATCTGAACACTACGGAATGTATGATGTAAAAATTTAAGCAGAATTTTCTGCTTTTTTTAATTTCCAAATAGGAAAAATAAAACAAATAATAACTAAGTAAAATTTAATCGGAGGTACAATGACAAAAGCAATAAAACAAAATTCTAACTCTTTTTTTAAAAGTCTTAGAAGTGGTCTTGAACGTTTCGGTAGAGCAATGATTTTGCCTGTTTCAATAATTCCTTTACTAGCTATTGTTGGAGCAATAGGTTATATTTTTGCATCTGTTGGACAAAAAACTGGTATTTATAATTCTAGTTTAGCTTACAAAACTTTTGCTGATTCGGTAAAAATAATTGGTATGGCACCAATTTATAACCTTGATATCTTATTTTCTATAGGTTTAGCCGCTGGACTAGCAAAAGATGAGAAAGTTTCAGCTGGAATTTGTGGTGTTGTAGCATTAATAGGATTCTATTTTGCTGGATATGCACTTTTAGAAATTGGTAAATTAAAAAACTTACTTGATGCAAACGTAGTTGGTAAACTACAAACTATAAATCGTTTTGGTAAGTATTCAACAAGTTTTGACTTGAATGCTCTTGGTGGGATTTTAGCAGGTTATTTAGCTTATGGAATTCACAAAATAACCTACAAATTACAATTTCCTACGTTTATTTCGTTCTTTGGTGGACCTAAATTTAGTCCAGTTGCAACATTGTTAACGGCATTTATTTTAGGTTTCCCACTTACATATTTATGAATTTATATTTATAAAGGAATCGCAGCTCTAGGTAATGGAATTAGAGCTTCAGGAGCTTTTGGATCATTTTTATATGGTTCAACTAATCGTTTACTTTTACCTTTTGGTTTGCATAATATTCCTAACGCAATACTTCGTTATACAGCTGCAGGAGGTACTTTTATAGGTGCTGATGGTCAAGAAGTAACTGGTTTTTACAGTATTTTAATTGCAAAAATGAGTGCAGGATTGCCAATCAATGCAACCGATTCAATGATAAGTAACGGAACTTATCCTACAAATATTTTCTCACTTCCTGGTGCTGCTGTAGCTATGTTCTTAGCATGTCCTAAAGACAAAAGAAAACAAGCAGCTCCAATAATTTTTGGAGCGGTGTCTTCGTCAATTCTTAGTGGTGTTACTGAGCCAATTGAATTTACATTCATTTTTAGTGCGCCAATTCTTTGATTGGTACACTGTGTTTTAACTGGGTTAGTTTACATGACAATGTATCTTAGTGGTGTTGGAATGATAGCTGGTACAGGGGAAGGAATTATTACTTATTTAATTTACAATTTACCTTCTTATCAAAACATCTCTAGAGTATGAATGTTATTTGTTCTTGGTCCAGTATTCTTCATTGTTTACTTCGGAGTGTTCTACTTCTTGATTAAGAAATTTAACTTCAGAACTCCAGGACGTGATGAAGAAGCATTTAAACTATTTACTAAAAAAGATTTTAAAGAAAAACTAAACAATTCAACAAATCAAACAATTATAAATGAAAAAATTAAAGATGAAAAACCTGAAGACATAAAGATGTCACAATCTCTTTTAGAATTTTATGGAGGTTTTGAAAATATCAATGAAATATCATGTTGTATTTCTAGATTAAGAATCTCAGTTAAAGATAAAACTAAAGTTAATAGAGAAGCAATTATGCAAATCGGGGCTAAAGGTGTTGTCGAATCAGGTGAACAAGTTCAATCAGTTTTCGGTGCAAAAGCAATGGTTTATTCTAGAATAATGAATAACTTAAAATAACTATGTATTTGATTATTATTTTTAGTGTTTTTGCAATATTTTTCATCTCAATCGGTACATTAATTTACTTTTTAAGAAAGAAAAATAACAAAAAATACAAAGTTGATGAAAATGCAAAATATTCATCAAAAGTTTATCAAACGTTTATAAAAAATATACCAGCTATGTTTATCTTAGCTGGAGTAGTATTAATTGGTATTTTAATTAAAGCTATATTGAATTAATTAATAAACTAAAAAAGATTGTGCTTAGTAAACTAAAAACTATAGGATTAATTTTTTCTGAATCTATATATTCTGAACAGTTAAATACTTTTATATTATTTCTACTTTTAATACTTTTATTTGATGTAAAAATAAAGCCTTTATTACTTTTATTAAATGCTAAATTTGCAGGTAGAACTGTTTCGATTGTTTTATAACTATTTGAAACGCAGATTACATAACTATATTCATCAGCATTAAATGCATTAGCATAATTAGTTGAAAAATCATTATCCTTAATAACATTAATACCCATTCTTTTTAAGCTAATATAAAATTCTTCGATATGTCTATTTGAACCACCAGAAGCAAAAATTAGTATTTTGTGAGCTTTAGTAAATTCTTTAGTGATCGACTTAAAGTTGTAATTAGAGATTTTACTATTAAATTCACTTATCAATTCACTTATTTGATTATTACTAAGTTTTTTCGTACTTTTATTAGTTCCATTCAAATATTCAGTTAAATCAAATTTGAAAGATTCAAAAGAATCATAACCAAGTTTTTTAATAAATTTACTGATTGTTGATTGAGAACAAAAAGTAAGTTCACTTAAAGTATCAATACTGATTAAATCAATTCGATGAATATTCTCTAATATAATTTTAGAAAATTGACCAAATGCACCCTCGATATTAGTACTATGCAATAATTTCTTTATCAAAAGACTTTTCTTATAGTTATTTGCCATAAAAAAATTATATCTAATTGAACACATTTATGTAGAAAGAGAACAAATATGAAATATGATTACCACATTCACACTTTTTACTGTAAACATTCAGATTTAACTGTAAAGGAAATAGTTGATCAATACCACAAAAATAATTTTGTTGAAATTGGTATTAGTGATCATATTCCCTACAAAGGAGTTTTAGACTCAAAGGATAACTCTAGAATGTTCTACAATGAATTAGAAAGTTATATTAAAGATATTAAAGTCGAACAGGAAAATTATAAAGACAAAATGAAGATTAATATTGGTTTTGAAAGTGAATTTTTCCCAAGTCAATTAAATTGATATAAAGAACTTTTATCAAGACCTGAAGTTGACTATTTAATCTTAGGTATTCATGCGGTTGAAAATTTAGATGAAGAGAATAATTTTAATCGTAATTGTACAAATAAAGAACAACTAAAAAGATATTGAAAAGCTATTGATGAAGGTATGAGAACTGGTTTATATGTTTATGCAGTACATCCAGATTTTTATATGAAATCATATGAAGAATGAGATAGTGAATGTGAAGAATTAGCTATTAAAATTTGTGATTTAGCACTTGAATTAGATTTTCCTCTCGGCTTTAATATTAATGGGTTCTGGAAAGGCCCAAGAGTTATTGGTAAAGTATTTAGAAATAAATACCCAATTCACGAATTTTGAAAAATAGCAAAAGAGAAAAAAGTTAAAATAATCCTCGAATCAGATGTTCACCACAAAAAACAATTGTATGATAATGAAATAGTTATAAAAACTTATGACTTATTAAAACAATGAGGCTTAGAAGAACAATTAGTTGACAAACTAGATTTAGAAAAGTATAAGAAAAAATTAAACCTTAGATACAATCTTTGCAAATAGTTTTAAGTAGGGAAACCTACTTTTTTATTAAAACATTAAAATAAACTAGGACAAAAAAAGTTGGTGTTTATTTATTAACTTTTTGTGTCCTAGTTTAGAGTATATTAGCATTTACATTTACAATAATAAGATTTTGTAAACCACAATAGATTCCTTCTGATCGGAACTATTGTTACCTTGAATCAATACACAAGTTTTGATACAGGATAATATCTTGATAAAAGCCTTAAAGATTTATTCTTTTCCTATAGTCTTATTTCTTAGGAATATGATATTACAAGTTTCATTTTTAAAAAAATGGGTCCTCTAATCTTAAGAATTATTTAGATAATGGAAAAGATAACTACACCAATGCAATTGTAGAAACAAATCTAAAGTTCTTGATAGTTTAAATGTAGTGTGGCTACCCAAGAAACTACCCAAGAAACTACTCAAGAAACACCCAAGAAATCAAAGTTGAGAAATCTGTATCATATGATATTATTTATTGATGACGATATAACTAATATAATAAATTTAATTATTTCCTTTGATGGCGTTGCTATCGCATAAAAAAGATTGATTTAAGGAGGTAAAATTAAAATAAAAGTTTTACTAAATCAAGTAAATAGGTAGTAATAAAATAATATTAATAATAAAAAATATAAAGATAATTAGATAAAAATCTAGTTGTTTTTTACTTTTTAATTTTTTACGTGTTTCTTTACAAAAAAAAACATATGAAATAGCAAAAATTAAATCGTTAAGATATTTCGATGATCCAAGTTAATATGAAAATAACACTATCTTTTAATTTTATAAAAACATTAGAAATTGCATTATTTTTATCAAATTTTAGTTCTTTTAAGTAAAATTCAAATATAAAGCATCTAAATTAATCTAAGGAGAATTATGAATAAAAGAAAAAAAGTAATTGCAATAACTTCTATAACTGCAACAACAACAATCCTCGCTTCTGCTATAGGCGCTTCTTTATTATTTAACAAAAACAATAATTTAGAAGAAAATAATAAAAAAACTAAAATATTAAATGAATTCAAAAATTTATTAAATAATATTGACAAAAATAATTTACTTGAATATAAATTAATAACAAATAATTTGCCAAATAATTTAGTTTTTATAAATGAAACCATTGAATTAAGTCAAGAATTCATTAATAATTTCAATGAAAAAGAAATGATCTTATTAAAAAATGAGTTTATTGATTTAGTTAATGAAATCAAGGAAAAAACTATTAACATAAATTTACTCTTTGCTAACTTAGAAAATCTTAAAGAGTCAAAAGATATTTTCTCTGAATATAATTCTGAGTTATCTTTAATTATTCAGAAAAATAACAAAAGCTTGAATGAATTGGTAAATATTCAAGAATTAGATAAATTTTTAGATAAGCTGTCAAAAATATATACTCAAAAACAAGAATCTAAAAAAATAATCTTTGATGAGATTCTTGCTAAAGAAGTAAGCACAAAAATTCAAAATATTATTGAAAATAACTCAAATAATAATCTATATCATGAAGTGTTAAAAAAACTAGATTATTTGAAAGATGATATTCAAAACAAGAAATTAAACAACAACACTTTTAATGATACTTTTAACTTTCTAAACAATCAATTAATAATATTGCAAGAAACATTCAAAACTTATGAATTAAAAATAAATAATTTAATAAATAAAATAATGATATTGATACAAAAAATAAACAATGATGAAGAAACTAAAGATATACAAAAATTAGTTAGTGAAATTAAATTAAATAACCAAACTAGTTTAGATAATTTGGAAAATATACTTCAAATTCTTATAAAACATAAAGATAAATTAGAAGATATTTTAAGTTATAATGAAAATAATAATGACAAAAACTCTTTGGAAATAGAATTAGTTAAAGGTAAATTTAATGAACTATTATCAAAGATAGAAACAGATTTGATTGTAAATAATTTCGAAATATTTAGAGACGTAAATAGCCAGAAAAGCAATTTAATTAAGCTTTTAAATAACTCAATCAATTCCTTGAATTTAAGCATCGATGATTTTACTGAATTAGAGCTAGAATTTAATAATTTAGTTATTAAAACTAATCAAATTAATGAAATGTGAACTAAAGAAGTAGAAAAATTTAACAATTTAATTTTAAAAATTAATCAATTAAAAGAAGTTTTCAATAACCAAGAAGAACTCAAAAAACTTGAAGAATTTCTAAATATTTCATGAACAAAAAATAACTTAATTGATGAAATTGTCACAAAAAATACACAAATAAGCACAATAATAAGTGAAATTGAACAAAAGAATAATCAAAATATTGAACTTTATATTATTAAGCTAAAACAACATTTATCTAATTTACAGAGTTTATTGCAGGATTATCACTCTATTGAACAAGTAAAAAACAAACTATTAGAAATTATTAATCAAGTTAGTAAGAAAATTCAAGATAAATCATTTTCTTATCGGAATATTTCTGATTTAGACGAATATATCAATAATAATTTATCAACAATAAATCAAATTGTAATAGACACTATTGAAGAACTTAAAATTGATTTGTATAAACAAATAAATGATAAAGATTTCATAAGTCAAAACTATAAAAATAGTTTTAGAAATCAAATAAATAATATTGATAATTTTAATGAATTGATTACTTTTTTTGAAAAAACTATTGAACTAATTGATGGAAAAGTTAATTATATAGTTAAATTATTAACTAATCAAATCAATGACAATAAATTTAAATTTCTAGATTTTTCAAATAATGCAAAAGAATTTAATAAAATAGTCGAATCTATAAAGAATAGAAACTTAATTTATAATAACGAAATTAAAGAATATATATTTAACTATTATTCTGAAGATTTCGAAAGTAATGCAGTAAAATTTTTATCGCTTTATGAAAAATTAGATGGCGAAAAAATATTTAACAATAAAATTTTAAGCTTAGACACTTCCTTAGAAGAAGTTAAAATATCCTCTGAATTAAAGGCGTTAATCATTGATAAAATTAGTTTATTATCAAATATAGAAGAATTCGAAAATTATCTAAATGAAATTAATACTCAGATTCGCAGTCAAAAAAAATTAATTGTTTTAATTAATGATGTTGAAGATTTTATTAACTCAAATGAGTTTAATAATTACAGTATCGATTCAAAATATGAATTCATTAATTCTTGAAAAGCGTTAAATCCTTTTATAAATAACAAATTTGATAAATTTTTTAGTCAAAGTGAAATAGAAGATTTAAATAATCAAATTGAATCATTAAAAAACAATTTAATTCCTAACGATGAACAAGAATTAATTGATGAGAAAAACAGAGTTAAAAATTTAATAAAAAACTTAAATTATATAAATAATAAAGATAGTAAATATAGCTATCTTGATAGCTTAACTTCGATTTCACAAATTACTAGTTATTATGAAAATTTAATAAATGAAAATAATGAAATTAGTGATCAAATATATGCTGAAAAATTAACTAATTCAATGAATATTAGTATTAATCCCAAACTTGAATTAGCAAAATTAACTAATCATTTATCTTCTTTAAGCATTAATAAAAATAACATAAATTTATTTTTAGATATTAATTTAGGTAATGATAATTTAGAACAGTTGATTAAAGAAGATAAGTTATTTCTAACATTGGATGAACAAAACAAAAATAAATTATTGATAAGCTATAATTCGATTAATCCAGAAACAAAATCTGAAATACAAGTGTCAAAAAGTTTAATTTTTACTAATGATGTTGGTTCAATAATTAGTGATACCATAAACGAAATAACTTCAAAAACCCTTGATGATTATTTTGAATATGATTCAAGTAAATTTGTTTCTCTTGATAAAAAGAATATTAATATAAAATGATTTAAACCAAAAAATAAACTAATTAATAACTTTTTTACTTTAGAAATAAAAGACAATGATTTTAGTTATGTAAGTAAACTTGGTAAGAAATATCTTGTTGTAAATTCACAATTAAAGTGAAATGATCAAATTTTGAGCGAAATCAAATTAACTTCTAAAGAAATAATTTACGAAAAATCACTCGATCCAATTGATTTAAACTTAACAGCAAGTAATTACTATAATCAAACTAGTTACTCTTTAAATGAATATCAAAAAGTCAATTTTTCACTTTTTAAGGAAATTTATGATAGTAATTTAAGTGTTTTTGGTGTTTTGGATAATAATGACAACTATTTTAACTTTCCTAAAAATTTAACCGACCCTAATCCTAAAGGTTTTGATAGAGTAAAAGTTATAAGAAATATTTTAACTAATTTAATAGATTTTAACCATGAAAAATATAAATTAAACAAACTTTATAACTATTCAATCGATAATGAAAAAGGATTTATATTTGCTGAATATGAATTTACTGATAAGTTAACTAACGAGATATTTTATGCAAACTATTATTTTAGTAATTTATCAATAGCTAATTCAAAACAAGATTTAGAAGATTTTAACTTTATTCAAGGTATTTTCGAACAAACTAAAAATGGAACAAATCATTCTAATAAAACAACTAATTCTAATATTTGAAAAGAGTTAAATATTCTTGATAAGACAGTAACTCATAGTAATTTTATCGCTTCGGAGTATAAGAAAGTATTTAATGAAGTTTATCACTTACCTAAAAAAGGAAGGTATTCAATTGTTTTAGTTGATGATATTGATAATAATTATTCAAATATTAACGGTTGAGCTAAATTTAAAATTGGTATTGCAAAAGACAATCAATTAATTAATGATCCGAATTTACAAACAAGTATTTATTTGAATTTTTTCAAACCAGTTACTTTTAATGATTATCTACCACATGATTCCAACCTTACTGTAGCTGATTTTTCAAATTTAAATAGAGAAAAAGAATTTGAAAAAAATGCCTATTTAGCTGAAGTGAATAAAATTAATTCACGCAATTTTACACTTAAAAAAATGGATGGTTATTCAGTAATTGATTTAGATTTATTAGATTACGAAAAATCGTATTCTCAATTAAATTATTTATTACAAATTGGTGTAAGTTCTACTACCCAAAATGATAATTCTTTTGGGGGAGATTTTAATAATAGTGAAAAAAACTCACCAAATATACAAGACAGCTTTATAAATAAGGAATATAACATATTTAATCCTATAGATTTAGAATCACAAATTAGTAACGAAAAACTAAATGAAATTAAAAATAAATTTTTCATTTACTATGTAGATGTAGTTACTTCTTCATCAATTAGATTTGCTGAAAAAGATAAAGTCACTTTTAAGTTAGGATTTATAAATAAAGAAGATCCTACATATAGGTTTGTTTCAGAAACTAATATTACTTTATTCAATCTTAAAAATGAATTAAAAGAAGAATTTTATCCTAAAGTTGCAATAAATAATATTCCTAGTAATTTTGTTTCATTGCAAGAAAATTCATTTGGAATTAAAATTAAAGCTAGTTCATATAAAGAGCAATTTGATAATCAAAATCAAATTCTACAAAAAATTATTGTTAATGATAATCTTGTTTATTCACCATTAACTGGCGTAGTTAGATTTAAGGCAAATTCTCATGTTGGTTCATGAAAATTACTTAGAAAAGAAAATTTCTCGGTTGCTGAAATAATTGAAGTTGATGATTTTAATGGTACTGCATTAGTTAAATTAAAATACATTGACCCAGAATTTAATTACGAAGTTATTAGCGATGTATTATATCTAGTTGAAGGCTTTGAAAAAGATAAAAATGCAACTCAGATTGACAAATCAGATAAAATTTCTTATATTGATTCAGTAATGCAGCAAAATAATTTAAAACAAATCATTGCACCAAATAATCTAGTAATGCGTAAACGTGAAGTTGAAATGAATTTAAATGATGCTCTTTGAGAAATTAGTCAAAATAATGCTAGTTGAAAATTAAAAAGTAAATACTATAATGACATACTCAACAATCCAAACAACACTAATAAGAAAATTATCTTAACTTTATTTGCAGGAAACGCTTCATGAGATCCAAATAGGTTTAACCGTCTTACTGGACAAGATGCTAGAAAAATAGTAATTGACTTCGAACAATTAAAAAGCGATGGTAAAATAACTTATCAAATCGATGATAATGTTACTTATAAAAATTCAAATGTTAACATTGATCTGAATAGCACTGTAACTTATACTCTGAATGTAACTTTAGAAAGTTTAGGAATTAAATTTGATTTAGAGTTAAATGATAAAAACCAAAAAATCATTACTGAGGATATTGTTAAAAACCTTAATGCACATGCATTTGAACGGATTGAGGCAACACAAGATAATATTTTTGATAATTCAAGAGCTTTTTATGTAGATAATTACGCAGCCAAAATTGCTATTTATTATGAAAATAATGAAATTTTTGAACATTTTACCCAAAATCCAACAAACTTATTTAGTTACAAGAAAATGACTTACAATCAGGAAAATACACCTATTATTTGATATGATCAAAAAAATTTAGATGATCTATTTGAATATAACCCAAATCAAAATGTTATTTTTAACTTAAATAATGGTTACAAATTCAATACAGAAATTATTAATTTTGCTAATAAAAATAATAGTTCTATTAAAAACTTAATGGCCCGCTCAGTTGCATTCAACAGAGGTGGAGCATCAATGTTAGCTAAAGTAAATGAAGATCCTGATGATGGAAAATTCTATCTAATTACAAACAATCACGTTATTGGTATTTCATCAAACGTTAACGACTCGCCATCAAATAAACCAACTAATTTATTGATTACTCGCAGTGGATTTAATTATGCAAATAATGTTGATGCTGGTTTTGGGTACTGAAGTGGTCTTTATGCCGATACTACTAACGCCACTGTGGTATGAACTGGAAAAAACGTAACTGATCAAAAAAATAATGATGGAGTTTCTAAAGCTGCTGATGCTGATATAACAATTTTCACTATTGACATTAATGAACTTATAGAAAAATTTTATAGAAACGGACGTATCGAAAGTGCTCTTTGATATGAAAATTGAAAAAAATTAGAAGGTGTAAAACTTTCTAAAAGAAAATATCAGTTGTATACTGCAAATATTGATCGTAAACTTTCGTTAATAAATAACCATGTCGATCAACTTTTATGAAATGGATTCCCATATGGTAAGCAAAGTGGTTATATAATTAATCGCCATGATCCATTAAATGATACAGGTTCAAATTTCTCTAAACAAGGTAAGTTTATGCCCACATATTACAATGCAGGTAATTCTGGAACCGGAGTGTTTGATCAAAATAATTTTTATATCACTACTATTAATTCTGGTGCACCATTAAAATTCTTACACGCACCTAATTACTACACTAATAATGTCAATTATTTAGGTATTTCAAATAGTTTTGATGAATTATTAGATTTACCAAATACTGGAAGTTTTGCTCATAATGTTATTAAAAATATGATGGCTAAGCCACATGAATTTGAATTGCCTTGATTTATTAAAAATAATTAATATATGAAATTTTTTTCAATGAGTAAATTGCTTATGATTATTTTGGTTCTTTGTGCTAAAATTTAAAAGATATATTAACTTAATATTTTATTAATAATGTAATACAAACGTAATTTTAATAAAATTAAAATTGTAGAGAAATTTAGTTAGTGTTTCACTAGCCAGTAAAATATTAATAAAAAAGAAATTAAGGAGATAATATGACACCACACATTAGTGCCAAAAAAGAAGATATTGCAAAAACAGTTATTATGCCCGGAGATCCACTTAGAGCTGAATTTATTGCTCAAAAATTCTTAGACCCAGGATACAAAAAGGTAAACGTAGTTAGAAATATGTTTATGTTCACCGGTACATACAAAGGAAAACCAATTACTATTGCTGGTAGTGGTATGGGATGTCCTTCAATAGGAATTTACTCATATGAATTATTTAAATTTTATGATGTAGACACAATTGTAAGAATTGGTTCAGCTGGTTCATATAAAGCTGATTTAGGTTTATATGAAGTTGTTCTAGCTAGTGAAGCTATTGCTGATGGAACCGCTTATAGAAAATTAGTTCTAGGTAAAGACGAATTAATTGCTAAACCTTCTATAGAACTAAATGATGAAATCAAACAAATTGCTTCAAAATTAAATATTAATTTACATGTTGATAGAATTCACTCTTCGGACGTATTCTACAGTTCAGTTCCACTTGAAGAAAGAATTAATACAACAAAAGCAAGTTGTGTTGAAATGGAATCATATGCTTTATTTACAAATGCTGAAAAATTAGGTAAAAAAGCAGCTTGTTTATTAACTATTAGTGATAATTTAATTACTAACGAATTAACTACTGCTGAACAACGTCAAACAGCATTTACAAAAATGATGGAGATTGCTCTTAACTTAGCAAAATAATTATGAGAGCTGTTGATTTAATCGAAAAGAAAAGACATGGTCTTAATCTTAATAAATCAGAAATTGAATTTTTAATTGGCTCATATGTTAAAAATGAAATTCCTGATTATCAAATTTCAGCATTTTTAATGGCTGTTATGTTTAATGGGATGAATACCGAAGAGATCGCAACTTTTACAAAGGTCATGATGAATTCTGGTAAAGTTATGGATCTTTCTGAAATTCCTGGAATTAAAGTAGATAAACACTCAACGGGTGGAGTTGGTGATAAAACAACTTTAGCGGTTGCACCAATTGTTGCTGCATGTGGCGCACCAGTAGCAAAAATGAGCGGACGTGGTTTAGGTCATACCGGTGGAACAATTGATAAATTAGAATCAATCCCTGGTTTTACTGTTGAACTTAGTGAAAAAGATTTTATAAAACAAGTTAAAGAACATAATATCGCTGTGATTGGTCAATCAAATGAATTAGTTCCGGCTGATAAAAAAATTTATGCATTACGTGATGTAACCGCAACAGTTGAATCTATTCCGCTTATCGCTTCTTCAATTATGTCTAAAAAACTTGCTACAGGTTCGAATGCAATTTTACTTGATGTAAAATGTGGTAATGGCGCTTTTATGAAAGACTTAGAAAGCGCTCGTGAACTTGCAAGAACAATGATTAACATTGGTAAAGAGTTAAACGTAGATGTAAGAGCCGAAATTACAAATATGTCTAGACCAATTGGCCGTGAAATCGGAAATAAAAACGAAGTTCTTGAAGCTATTTGAACTTTACAAGGAAAAGCACCAGAAGATTTCAAAGAACTTGTTTACTCTTCATGTGCAACAATTCTAGAACAAGCTAAAATAGTTAAAACACATGAAGAAGGAATTCAAAAAGTTGAACAAGTTATCAAAAATGGTTCAGCTTTAGAAAAATTCTATGAATTTATAGAACTTCAAAATGGTGATGTTAATGCACTTAAAGATCCAAAATTCTGAAATCCTAAATATTCGTTAGAAATAAAATCTGATGAAGATGGATACATGGAAATTTTTGACTCATTAATAGTTGGAATTACAGCTATGAAACTTGGTGCTGGTAGAGCTAGAAAAGAAGATTTCATCGATAATGAAGCTGGAATTACAATTAATAAAAAAACAAATGAATCAGTTAAAAGAGGAGATGTTTTATTCACACTTTACTCTTCAAATCCAATTAACACTGAATTAATTAGTGAGCTTAAAAAAGGATATAGAATCAACAAGGAAAAAGTTGAGAATAAAATTATTCTTGATAGATTAAAATAGGAGAAAATATGAATTACAATAAAATGATTGACCATACATTTTTAAAAGCTGAAGCTACAACTAAAGAAATTGATAAACTAATTGCTGAAGCTATTAAGTATGATTTTAAAACTGTATGCGTGAACTCTTCATGAGTAAAATACTGTAAAGATAAATTAAAAGGAACTGAAATTGGTATTACTTCAGTTGTTGGTTTCCCTCTTGGAGCAATGATCACTCAAGCTAAAGCGCATGAAACTAAATTAGCAATTGATCATGGTGCTGATGAAATTGATATGGTTATTAACGTAGGTCGTTTTAAACAAGGGGATGATGAATATGTTTTAAATGACATTAAAGCGGTTAAAGCTGCTTGTGGTTCAAAAGTATTGAAAGTTATTATCGAAACTGCTCTTTTAACAACAGAAGAAATTAAAAGAGCTACGGAAATTGTTATGAAATCTGGTGCTGAGTTTATCAAAACATCAACGGGATTTTCATATAGAGGGGCAACTTTAGAGGATGTTCAAACTATGAAATCTGTTTGTGGTGATAAATTATTAATTAAAGCTGCTGGTGGAATTTCAAACATGGATGACTTAATTAATATGTACAATGCTGGAGCTACAAGATTTGGTACAAGCCGTTCTGTTTCCATTATCGAAGGAAAAGAAAGTAAAGGTGGATACTAATAAAACTTCCAGTAATTCTGGAAGTTTTTTATTAATCTAATTTAAAAATGAAAAAAGTAAAAAATAAATTATTATTAATTGGTTCAATTTTATCTTCAACTACACTTCTAGCTGTCTCAGCTTCTTGTGTAAATAATAAAGAAGACATTAAACCTGAACAACCAAAAGTTGAAGCACCAGGAACTACTCCCGAAACTCCATCAAACCCTGAAAAAAATAATGGTGAAAATTCTGATTCAGATAAAAATGTTGAAGTTCCTTCAAATTATATTTATGACAAAAGTACAAAAGCTTTAGAATATTACGCTCCACTAGAAGGATTAACGGGCGAAGAATTATTCAAAGCTTTAGTTAAATTACAATGAAGCAAAGCAAATGATACAAGTAAAAATTACGGAAGTTTACCATCATTTTATAATAACACAATTGCTTTTAAAGATTTATACTACGAAAATGATAAAACCATTTTAGATGTTTATAGCGAAAATCCTAGTGGCATTGATCCTTATACTTTTAGTATTTATGAAACAACTGGTGGCGCTAATGAAGGTGATGGTACAAACCGTGAACATGTTATACCACAATCGTGATTCAATAGATTAGAACCGATTCGTTCTGATGCTCAATTTGTTTGACCAACTGACATTAAAGTAAATAATATTAGAGGTAATTATCCTCATGGTGAGGTTGTTAAAGTATCTAAAACATCCCAAAATGGTTCAAAATTAGGTACTAATTCTAACGGAAAATATGTTTTTGAGCCTATTGATGAATTTAAGGGTGATATTGCTAGATGTTATTTATATTTTGCAATAACTTACGCTGAACAAAATATTTATATCTCTAATGATGTATTCTCAAATAATACTATTTCACATTTAACTGACGAATATCTTAAACTTTATTTAAAATGAAATAACAATGATCCAGTAGATTCATTTGATATTAACAGAAATAATCAAATTTATAATATTTATCGGGCTGTTAGAAATCCATTTATTGATTACCCAGAGCTAGAAAAATGCTTATTTCAAGGTGAAAAATTCACAAATAAAGGACTTTTAATAGCATTGAATAAATAAAAATTTAGCATAAACTTATGTTTATGCTTTTTATATCTAAAAGTTAATTTAAAGAAAAATTCAATATAATTTAAAACAAATTAGGAGAAATTATGAAGATAAAACATATAAAAAAATTTGCTTTATTTATGTTAGTATTACTAATTTTTACCGCTTATTTTTTAGGTGTTACCTATTTTTTCTTTATGATAAATAGATATTTCTTTTTATTAATTGTCTTCAGTTCATATGTATTGAATTTAATAATAATTATTTTACTATTGAATCAAAAACGTCAAACTTATGCAAAGTTTTCATGGACAGCGATAATGCTCATTTTACCGATAATTGGTCATATACTATTTTTAACTTATGGTTTAACTTATTCAAATAAAAAAGAGTCAACAATTAATAAAGATAGCAAATATGATTTAACAAGTTATTGCAAACAAAATAAAAATCCCAAAAGAACTATAGAACAATTAGAAAAAATGAATCATACTGTAGCTTTATCTGCTGATTTTGAATTTTATAATGAAGGTTGAACCTACTTTGAAGAGTTGAAAAAAGAGTTAAAAAATGCAAATTCTTCTATTAACATTATTTCATACATAATTAAAAAATCAGAAATTTTTGATGAAATCCTTTACTTAATTGAAGAAAAATTGAAGGAAGGTGTAAAAATTAAATGATTAATTGATTACTTTGGTTCTGGAACGGTAAAAAATAAGATATTCAAAAAATTATCAAAAAAATATAAAAACTTTGAATATGAATATATTGGAAAAATATTATATCCATTTATAACAAGCAAAAGTTTTTATAGAAATCACCAAAAATTTATAATCATAGATAATAGAGTTGTATATTCAGGTGGTAATAATATATCGGATGAATATAGTTCCTATAGCAAAAAATATGGTCATTGAATCGATTTTAGTTATAAATTTAGTGGAGATTACGTTAATACATACATAGTTCATTTTGCAAAATTCTGAAAAATGGTAACCAACAAAGAAATTGAATTAAATTTAAAATTTAATGAAGAACAAAATAGTTCTAAAAATATAGCTTTACTAATATATGACACACCGCTTATAAAATATTCTAACGCTGAAAATAGTTGGATTAAACTTTTTGCTAATGCGAAAAGAAAAATACAAATTAGTACACCTTATTTTAGTATTACTGAGTCATTGAAAAAACAAATTATTTCAGCATTGTATTCTGGAGTTGAGGTTGAAGTATATTTACCTGGTTTTCCAGATAAAAAAACCGTTTATCAAGTAAGTTTAAATGAAGTTTCAGAATTAATTAATTTTGGTCTTAAAGTTTATATTTATAAAGATCATTTTCTACACAGTAAAGTTGGTTTAGTTGATGACAAAATAGCTTGATTCGGTACGAGTAACATGGATGCAAGAAGTATGTTTGCTCAATATGAAACAACAGATTTAATTGAAGGTGAATCGGTAAAAGAAATTAAAAAAGTATTTGATAATTACAAAGAAAAATGTATTGAATTTACTAATTTTAATAAGTACAATTCAAACAAAAATATTATAAAAAAATTATTTTACAAATTATTAAAACCGCTTATTTAGTCTTTTTAATATAAAATGCAGTTTTATAAGAACTGCATATTTTTTAATTTTGAACATCTCTTCAACGATAGAATTTAATATTATATTTTTTATTAAATTTAGTTTCGGAGATGTAAACAGTTAATCCAGCTAGAATTCCGATTAATGCCACCACACAACCAACAATTATAATGATTTGATAAGCAATTGGATCAGTAGCATAGTCACCAACATTAAAATCAGTAAATCTACCTGCATTATGTAAAGCTTCAGTAACTTGAACTTTATAAACGCTAGTTATACTTGAACCAATTTGGCTCATTCAAGCATCAGAACTAAATCCAATTAATGATAAAATAGCTGTCATAGATCCATATGAATTTTTTGGAGTAGTAATTTCAGCTTGTTGGGCAAATCTTAAAGTTACCATAATTCATGAACAAGTAATAATAATCATGAACAATACATTCATAGTTATAAACATAAATCACAATAATCCTCTACTATAATTTACATAACTATTATTAAAGAAACCTGGCATGAACATGAATATTAAAGTTAAAATTAAACCTAAACTAGCAACTATAACTAATAATAGAATAAATGACTTGAATTTATCTCCAACTTTCATCAATAAACCACCAACAAAAAGTCTTAAGAAGTAAACTCTAACGGCAAATAAAATTGTCAATATTGCTACCGGAATTCCAAGAGCTTCTCTGATGGTGTTTGATAACAGTTGATTTAAGTAGTATGTAAAAGTACTTTGGAATGAATACATTCCCAATAAGAAGATTGAAAGCATTCAAACTTTTCAATTACTTAACAATCTTAAAATCTTCTTGAACGATTCTTTATCTTCTTGTTCTTTTCTATATTCTTTTACATAGAAGACTAGTCCAAAGAATAAAATAAGTAAACAAACACTAAATAAAAGCATGTAAAGTCCAACATAAAGACTTGATTGTTCTACTGATTTACCTTCAATTAAAGTAATAACAATAAACGCTACAATTCCAGTGAAAACAAAACCAACTATACCTACAAATGAACCCTGAACTGCAAAAGCAAGACCTTGTTCTTCTTTAGTGGTTTGTTGCGAAACCAGTCTTCACAGTGGGCTTCAGAAAAATGGAGTGGTGCTTATTCCTCATATAAAGAAAATTATGTAATATTGATATTGCAATCAAATATTATTTTGCATTTGATGTCCAAAAATAATTAAGAAAGCAAATCATACACTCATAAAGAATGTTAGTGCAACACCAATCATCAATAATTTTTTATTCGAGAATTTATCAGCTAACCAACCACCCGGTAGTTGAGTAATGATTGTTACTCAACCTATAATAGCTGAACAGCTAAGTAAAACTGATTCATCAACATGCATATACTTATAAAAATTAGGTATAGCAGATTTAATGTAATATGGAAGAGAAATGACAAATAGATCAAGACAAGCCAAAATAACTAATGCAATGATTTTTTTAGCACCAAGATTTTTTATTTTTTGAATTAATGATGTTTCCATTATTTTACACTCCTAAATTCAGAGTCTCTTGGATTTTTTATGGAAATAACAATATCAATAATATAAAATGATAAAACAACTACCAATGCTAATGAAATGAAAATTCACACATTTACTAAAGTTGAAACATCACTAATATTTCATGGTTTAAAATTAATTATCAAAGCCACTATCACAACACCTATAATACTAAAGAATAATTTGGTAATACCTGAAATTTTCTTTCCTAGGTAAAATCTATCAACACCAAATAACCCGGTAAAGATTGATAAATAAATTAATTTTTTTCTTGAAAGTTTTTTATTAATTCCATTTGTTCAATAATCAGGAATAGTTTTTTCAATAATTATTCCATTTTTAAGTTTTTCTTGTGCATTATAAATTTCATTTTTTATTTCTTCTTCACTAAGAAATAATTTATTTTTACTCATTGAAAAATCCTTCTATTGCTTGTAAAACATCTTCTTTATTTTCTCTTCAAGGATTGTGTCCGCAAGCATTGATTTTATACATTTTTGTTTCAGGTTTAATTCTCTTAAAATAATCTCAAATCTTCTTTTGATTAACAATATTATCCGATTTACCGCAAAGTAATCCAAGTGGTTTATCAATATCTCTAATCATTTCTTCTTCATCTTTAAGAATATCTTCTTCCATGAATTGATGCCCTACTTTATAATAATCATTCATGTATTGCTTATGTTCTTCATATCATTTAGCTGAATTAGCTCTAAAATTCTTATCTCTTAGTGCCTTAAATCAGTTATGATACGAATATCTAACAAAAGTAATTTTTGAAAGAAGGGTTCCTTTAAAAAAGGCGTACTTCAACTTTTCACCTATTTCTAGGGTGGTTAAATTTGCTGGAGCAATTAATAAAACTTTATCAATTTCATCTTTGATTCTTTGATAAATTAATGCAGCTATTAGTCCTCCCATTGAGTGTCCAACTAAATAAATATTTTTTAATTTTTTATTTTTAATAAAATCTACAACAACGTCACAATAAGCATAAATATCATTCAAATTCTCATTAGTTTTACTTTTACCATGTGCTGGCAGATTAATTGAATAAACGTTAAAATCTTTTTTGAAATGCTCAGTAATTATAGAGAGATTGTCAAAATCGGCTGTAAAACCATGAATTATGAATATTGTTTTATTTTTATTATTATCTAATTCAAGAGTTTCAAGCTCTACATTATCATATAAATACGTATTTTTCATAAATTTATCTCCTAATATAATTTTACTAAATCACATTAATAAATTTTATGTGGAAATATTTCTGAAAAGCTCTAGTCCGTCTAAAAAAATAAATATAATTGGATTAAGGAGGCTAAATGATTCAAAAAATTAGTTCATTTAAATCAGCTAAACCTGTGTTGTGAAATATGATAATTTTTGCAATTGCTATGGTTATTTCTCAATCTGCAATTGAATGTTTTAATGTAGTAAGTACGTTATTCACACTTAAAGCTTCTGGTAGTGTTTGAGCAAGTGCATTAGTGCAAATTTTTAGATATATTCCTACGCTTTTATCATTTGCAATAGCACCAATAATTATTAAAAAATTCAACAATAGACTTCTAATCGTAATTGCTGAATATGTTAGTGCTTTTGTTATACTATTTGTCTGTGTAATTGGATTTATTTATGGTACCCAAAATATTACGGATTCAGAAGCTAAGAATGTTAAAGCTATAACTTATACAGTTTATGTAGCGGTTATAATTTGAAATATCTTTAATTCAGTAAGATTTTTAGCTCTTAAAAATATTGTTTATCGTTTATCTGTACATGAAAAAAATATTAATATTTTTAACAGAATTAATAATTTTGCTACTTCATTTTCATATTTAGCAGCTGCATTAGCAAGTTTAGGGCTTATTCATATTCTTTCATATGAGTACATTTGTTTAATTTTAGGATTAACTTATATTATTAGTGCACTTTTATACAATACTTTTGTGGTATTCAATAAAGATGTTGAAATTTCATCAAAACCAAAAATTAAAAAACATTCAAAAACATTTATTTATACTGCAATAATCTTAATTTCATTAGCGGTATTCTCATCAATTTCATTCGTACCAAGAATTGGAACTAATACTAACTTTGTAATTAATTTATTTATGGAAGCGAAAACTTCTAATTCAGTACAGCACTGAGTTACTATATATTTAATTGTTGTTGGAGCCGCTTTATGCTTAGGTAGTTTAGTAATCTTTTTACTTGGAAAGAAAATATTAATTTCAACTTCAATAGCTTTTGTTGTTATTACAATTATTTCTTCGATCTTTTACATCTACGCTTTTGGCGGATTAAACACAAATATTGGAGTTATTGCTAAAGCTTCAGGTAATTCTGGTGTTATTGAACACACAAGCACCTGAGCACATGAACATAAAAATATTATGTTAGGAATATTCTTAACTTCAACATTTATACAATACTTCTTATTTAGTATGTTTTTACCAGTATATTATGATTATTCATATCGTGCTGTTCCAAGTGAAAAATATGCTTTCTTTGCAGCTATAACAATGATTTTATTCCAACTTGTAGCATTTGCCTTTAGTTTAGGAATGATAAGTATTTTCGAAAAAATAAATTATCAAACAAGTTATCTTGTATTTGCAATAACTTTAACCGTTTTAGTAATTATCGCTACAGTAGTTAGTGTTATGCTCAAAAAACGCCAAAGAAGTTTTACAAAAGACCATAATCTTAAACCGGAAAATGAAATGTTATAAAATCAATCACTTTTAAGTGCAAACTTTATATTTAGTTTGTGCTTTTTTAATAATAGATTTATAAAATTAACTCACTATCTATGCATTTGCTTATAATCTTGATATATCATATTAAATAGTATAATTTAAATGAAAGAGGTTAAGATGAGCGGAAACAATAAAAAGAAGAAAAAGAAGAAATATTTAGCTATTTTGGCGATTCTTTTGCTATCTGGGACTTTAGTTGGTGCAACTACTGCAATTATTGTGCATAGTCAGAAAAATAATAAAAATTCATGGTTGAATAAACCATCCGACGATATAGAATTATTGGATAAACTTAAAAATTTAAAAAATGATTTAGAGGAATATAAAAATTCTTTAGTTAATTCAGGCAATCAAAGTGTAAATGATATTTCAAGCCTTATAGAGGAAGTTAAAAATATAATTGAAATTTATTCAAATAAAAATGCATTAAACACTGAAGATAAAGACCTCTTAAATAAAAAATATAATGAATTTATTATAAGTTTTAACAATATAAAGTATAAGAATAACAAATCAGAATTAGATAAGAAAATAGATTATCTAGAAAAAGAAATTTTTAATTCAAATAATAGGGAAACAAATAATAATTCATCATTGGACAAAATTATTGAGGAATTAAATAAAACAAAAGAAGAGTTTAACAAGTTACCTAATGAGAATATAAATAATAATTCAGAAACCAATAGAAAAGTTGAGGAATTAAACAATAAAATAGATAATTTAATCAAAGAATTTGATTTCAACAAAAACAACAATAATAGCAAAACAAGTCAAGAAGATTTGGAACTTGAGAAAAGCAAAAGTTCTATTGTTGTTAAAGATTCATCTAGTTTAGATCATCTTTCATCGTTAACAACAAATGATTTTGAAGTTTTTACAACAAGCGATAAAAAAGATAATTTTATTTATGAAGTTACAAGAGTTACTATAAATAATAATATGGATAGAGTTATTGTTGAAGCAAAAATCACAGCTAAAGATAATGACAATTTGACTCCTGCAACTATTACTAATGAATTTAATTCAGAAAAAAATAATTTAGATGATTCTCTAAACAAAAGAGATGAATTAATTGAAATATTAAAAAATGCTACTGTTGAGATTGAATATGTAGGAGAAATAGGTAAGTCTGAAATATATCTTCCATCATTATCTTCCGAAGAAATTAAAAAATTATTCGAAATTGTTGATAAACCACTTGACAAAAGAACAAATAAAGTAATTGATGATGTAATTTCATCTATTATAAAAGTTGAAAGTAGTGATAATAGTGCTAAAATAACTGTATTAATAAAAAGTTTAATTTATCCAGATATTTTTGATACAGTTAAGGTTATACAAACAGGATTTAAAGATCATTTAGAAAATATACAAGAGTCAACAGAAGAAGAAAATTTACCTGAAAATACAGAATCATCAAATTCACCTGATTCGAATACAACAAGCGATAATGGTATTAATTCAAAAGATGAAAATGTAGGATCTGTTGACGAAAATATAGAAGTCAAAGAAGAGAATGAAAATTCTGATGGAAATAAAAAAGATGAATCTGAAATATTAGAAGACAATAATTCTGTTACAACTGATCAAAATAATGATGATAATTCAATCGATAATACCGATATTTCAAAAGATGAAAATCTAGGAGTTGTTGGTGAAACCACAGTAGAAGAAGATGATAATACAAATTCTGATGGAAATAAAAAAGATGAATCTGAAATATCAGGAGATAATAATTCCGCTACAACCGATCAAAATAATAATACTCCGTTAGATAAAACTAAAGAAAATGATAACGATAATATAAAAAATAATTCAAAAGATATTTTAGAAGAAGCTGTAAGAAAAGTTAATAATTTAACAGTAATAAGAGTTGAATTCCAAGATGAAACAAAACAGAATTTAGATGATGCAAAAAATATTTTATCTCAAGAGTCTCCGACTTTAGAATCAATAACTTCACAGACTAATTCGATTAATGATCTTCTTAATAGAATGAAATTAAAAGAAGATGAAATTAATAATGCAGCAGCTGAGTACAATGAAGCTTTAAGCGACTATGATAATTATATGGAAGAATACAAAAGTAATCAAAAGGCAATATGAGAGATTAACGAAATTTTAGTCGAAGCTAAAAGACAATATAAATTGTTTATAAATAACCCATATCTAACTGTGGAAAAGATTAATGAGTTAAAAAATAGTCTTATTAATGCAAAAGAAAAAGTAGTAAAAAAACAAATGTTTGTAGAAAGATATGCAAAAGAAATAATTGATTCTTATGAAACTTGAATAAATTCTATTAAGCCAAGAATTAGTGGTTTAAATTTAAATGAATTGCAAACATTTAAATTAATAAATAATCATTATGAGAGTTTTAAACAAGAATATGATCAATTATTCTTAAAAGAAAATTTAACAAGAATCCAAGATATTATAGATTTAGAAGGTAAAATATTTCTTTTAACTTTAAACTATGAAGTTGAAGAAGTAATTAAAATTGAAGATTTAATGTATGTGATAAAGAGTGACTCTGACTACAAAAATGTTAATTATCAACAATATAGAAACAGATTAGATAAAACAATGACAAAACTTGAATCACTAATTCACAATGAGATTAATAAATTATCGAATGGACGTTTTAATAAAGAAGAAAGCATCTCAGGTTTTTCATATTATTTAGAAAACTTAACAAACGAATTTAAATCATTTAAGAATGATGTTTCGAAATCCAATTAATAATAAATTGTAAAGTGAAGTTTTTACACTTCAAGGTTTAAAAAAGTAGTTGACAACTAAATGTCAACTTTTTTTGATATTTTATATATTTAATTATTTATTTTTAGTATTAATATTATTTCATTTATTTCTTTCATATGCTATATTTTCAAAAATATTTTGATCTTCAAAATCAATTCTATTAGCAATATAAAAGTAAATTAAATCAGCGAAAAAAAGCATAGAAATTTTTGAACCTATTGAACCTATTCGTTTAGTTTGGTCTAGTGAATGCAATAAAATTATATTTCTTGCATTTAATTTTTCAAGCTTGCTGTTTTTAGTTCAAATTGAGTAAAACATCTTATATTTTTCACAAATTTCTCTGACTTTTAATACTTCAACAGTTTCAAAACCTCTTGAAATTATAGTTACAAAATCACTATTTGAAATTGTTTTATAAATTCCAAAGAAATCATGAATACTATTAACTGAAATTGTATTCATTCCTGTTTTTCTTAAATTGTAAGCTAAGTATTCTGCGACTAACCCGGATTCACCAATACCAAAAAATATAAGTCGTTTTGAACGTATCAAAAACTTAAGGTATTGCGCTATTTCTTCAGTGTTAGAAACAGTTCAATCATAAGATTTTTCAGAAGCAAATTTAAAATGGGTTCAAACATTATTTAATATTTGTTCATAAGTTAAATCTTTTCCTTCGATAATTTTTACGTTACCATACTTATAAGTACTTTTGCGTTCCGAAATATAAATACGAAAATGAGCATAAGAATTAAAACCTAAAGCTTTTACGTATCTGGTGATAGTTGGTTGTGAAACATATAGATGTTTAGCTAAATCAGCTATTGAAGTATTTAAAAAATAATCAGGATCTTCTTCAATAAAATTGGTTATGTATTTATATGTTTCGTTATTCGAGATTTTATCCAGGTATTTAACTTCAATAAGTTGTTTCATAAATCAATTATAAAATCATTTCTTTTTTTTTTTTTTTTTGGTAAAATACTTGAGTTTTTATTCTGATTGTGAAAAAAAGTTTCAGAAAAAATAGGATTTCTCCTATTTTTAAATCTTTTATTAATCTAGTGATTCACCTTTGTGTGAAACAATTTCATTGTTTAATGATTCAGCTTCAACACCGATAATTGTTTGAATTGATGTATCGCTAATTTTAGCTACACCCATAACACCAGATTTTTTAAGAGCTTCTAAATCAACTTTAGTGCTATCTTTAACAACATATCTTAATCTTGTTGAACAGTTATTGTATTCAGAGATGTTTTCTCAACCGCCATAAGCTTTAACAATTTTTTTAGCTCTTGGTGATAATTCGCCAAAAGTTTCTTCTTTTTGTGTTTCAGTTTCTTCGAGAATAACACCATTACCTCTACCAGGTGTAGAAAGGTTTAATTTTTTGATCAATAACATTCCACCAAAGAAGTATGTTGCACCACAAACAGCACCAATTGGGAAGATTCATAATGGATGTGCAAGAACAGCTTTAGCTCCTTCAAATCCACTTTCTCTAATAATTGCTAATGATTTATTAAAGCTTAATAAGTAATCCATGAATCCAGCTGAGAATCCAAATCCAAGTTGAATACCAAATGCACCTGTAACAAATGCAAATACACCAGTTAGAATAGCATGTAATAAGTAAATAAGAGGAGAAACATACATAAATGCATATTCAATTGGTTCAGTAATTCCACTAAGGAATGAAACTAAGGCAGCTGATCCATAAAGAGCAAACACTTTAGATCTTTGAGCTTTATTTTCGGCAGTCATTGCAAAAGCTAACACTAATGCAGGTAATCCAAACATCATCGTTGGGAAGAATCCTGCTTGGAAAATTCCACCAGGGTTATTTTTAGCAACACCATTTAAGAAAATGAAGATGTCACCTTTAACTGGTTCACCAGCAGCGTTTGTTCATTCTCCTAATTGGAATCAGAACAAGTTGTTAGGAATGTGGTGTAATCCAAATGGAATTAATAAACGGTTAATAAATCCATACACACCCATAATTCCAGCTTTAGCAAGGTTGCTATCTTGACTTGCAGCTTTTTGTAAAGCAACTGAAATAATGTAGATTAAATATCCTATTCAAGGGAAGATTATTCCTCATACAAAAACAAATAATGAAACTACAATAATTGCTAATGCAGGAACAAGTCTTTTTCCACTGAAAAATCCAAGAACTTTTGGTAAAGCAACACCATTAGCTCTGTTGTAAATTCACGCAACAAGCGAACCTACAATAATACCATTAAGAACATTTTGTACCATAGCAGCATCGAATTTTCCTTCGAAAATTGATTTGAACCCAGTACCACCATTAGCAGCACCGAAATTTATTGATCCGTAGAATAAATCGATTGTTGCTCCTAATACATTATAAAGAACGAACATACCTATAAATCCTGCAAAGGCAGCTTCACCACGATTTTCTTTCGTGAATCCAAAAGCTACACCAATTGCAAAAACCATAGGCATATTATCAAAAACAGCATTTCCAGCACCAATTATTCATTTTCCAACAAAAGCTGAGAAAGCTGTTGTTCCAGGAATATCTGCACCGATTCTAAGTAAAATAGCCGCTATAGGTAGAACAGCGATAGGGAATAATAATACACCACCAATTCTACTTAGTTTTTTCATTAAATTTGCACCAAAAGATGCATGAGAGGTTAGAGTTTTAGACATTATTTTTTACCTCTCTTTCTAAGAACAAAACCATTGATATAAACCGTTAAAATGACAGACACGAATAAGTCAATGATTGTAATTAAGGCCACTGTGGCTATAACATTTGCACGTAATTCAGGACTAGCTGGGTTGAAAACCCCAGTAACAACTACACTGACAAATAATAGCACCACAAATAAAAACCACAATATTGTATAAATTTTTTGACCAATATGCAATTTATTAAAACTATTTAATATTTTTGCCATATTTTCCTTTCATCAATGAGAACACCCACTGTTCTCGCTAAAATTATTTACTTTAAGTTATGATTTATTGTGATTATGAATATTAAATTCATCAAATAAATATAAAAATATTTTTTATCTTTTAAATTGTGAGTAAATTTTTCATAAATATTAGTTTTATACAAAATATAAAAATATAATATTCACATAATTTCTAAACACTTCTGTAGGTATTATTATTAGTAAAATAAGGAAAATAATTATGCATAATTTAGACAAAAAAAATATAAGTGAGCTAATAGACTTATACTGAGTTAATCAAAAAGATATAATAGAAAAATTAATGAATAAAAATAATATTCTTGAAAAAATTATTGCTTATTCTGTTGATTCAATAAAAGAAAATGGAAGAGTAATCTACATTGGAGCTGGTACTAGTGGTCGTATTGGTATGTTGGATGCTCTGGATGTTTTACCAACTTTTGGTGAAAAGAATTGATTTACTTATCAAATGGCAGGCTCAGATGAAGCTATTTTAAAATCTCTTGAAGGTTATGAAGACGATTTTGAATTAGGTAAAAAGGATGCGTTAAAATTAAATATAAATAAAAATGATTTACTAATTGGTTTAAGTGTTTCAGGTAATACTAAGTATGTTGATGGATTTTTTAGCGTTGGAACTCAAGCATTATCCAAAAAAGTTTTAATTACAGCAAATAAAAATGGATTAATATCAAAAAGTAGTGATTTAATTTATGAATTTGAATCAAATCCAGAATTTATTCAAGGTTCAACTCGTTTAAAAGCTGGGACAATCCAAAAAATATTATTAAATGCTATAAGCACAATAACTGCAATAAAACTAAATAAAGTTTATGATGATTTAATGATTGATTTAACACCAATTAATGAGAAGTTAGTTAATAGAAGCATTGAAATTGTAAAACAAATAACGAATTGTGATTTTAATATAGCTAAAGAAATTTATTTGGAAGTAAAGAATGTAAAATTAGCATGTATAATGATTGCTAAAAAAGTTGATAAAATAAAAGCAAATCAATTATTAGAAAAATGTAATAATAATTTAAGAGAGGCTTTGGAATGTTAATTAAAAATGTAAAAATCATAAATCACGATAAAACTATAAATAATGCGGATATTTTAATTGAAAAAGGAAGAATTAAAGAAATCATTGAAAAGAAAGGTACTGCAAAATATTTAGCCGTACCCGGATTCATTGATACTCATATCCATGGGTTTTTTAATGAAGATGTTATGGACGGTAGTCAATCTTGTGAAATTATTTCAAGAGAATTAGCTAAAAATGGTGTTACTTCATTTATGCCAACCGCCATGACCAATGACTGAGAAGTAATTTTAAAATCTCTTAGTGAGATTGCTAAAACTGAAAAATGAGTTTCAAAATCTCTTGGAATTCATATTGAAGGTCCGTTTATTGGCGAATCTAAAAAGGGCGCTCATAGAAAAGAGTGATTAAAAGTAGCAACAAATGAATTAATTGATCAAATGTATTACGCTAGTGAGACACAACTTAAGAAAATTTCATTTGACCCATTAAATGTTTCACTTGAGGTTATGAAACATATGATTGAATTAGGTATTATTCCTTCAATTGGACACTCATCAGCTGATTTTCAAAAATCACAATTATATTTTAGTAATGGATGTAATTCTGTTTGTCATTTATGAAATGCAATGAGTGGTGTAGACTCAAGGAATCCTGGAATGGTTCAAGCTTCATTGTATAACGAAAAACCTTATGTAGAACTAATTTGTGATTTAAAACACATTGCGCCTGAAACACTTTTATTTACAATTAAAAATAAGGGTGTAGATAAAATAATTTGTATTAGTGATGCCATTAAACCCGCTTATTATAAAGATGGCGATAACATTTCTGGTGGTATTCCTGTAACCAAAAATGGACTTTTAATCACATTAAAAGGTACAAATACAATAGCAGGAAGTGGAATTTCTATTCATGATGCATTTAAAAATTTAGTGTCTTTAGGTGTTCCACTACAAGATGTAGTTAAAATGACTTCATATAACTCAGCGATTTATTTAAGAAGAAATGATATAGGTAGAATTGAAGAGAAAAAAATGGCTGATATTGTAATTATGGACAAAAATACTTATGACATTCAAGAAGTATATATTTCAGGTAAAAAAGTTGGAGAGGAAATTTAATTATGAAAACAATCATTTGTAAAGATTATGAAGAAGTATCAAAAGTAGCTGCAGATTTCTTCGAAAAACAAATTAAAGAAAAATCAGATTCAAAAATTTGTTTTGCTACAGGTAGTTCACCAATCAAAACATACCAAAATTTAATTAATAAAGTTAAAGAAAATAGAATCAGTTTTAAAGATGTAACCACCTTTAATTTAGATGAATATGTTGGAATCCCCTATGAAAATAAATGTTCATACCATTATTTTATGGATGATAATTTATTTAATCACATAGATTTAAAAAGAGAAAACATTAATTTTCCTGATGGATTAGGAAACTTAGAAGAAAATGCTAAAAAATATGAACAAAAAATCAGTGAACTAGGTGGAATAGATTTTATGATTTTAGGTATTGGAACTAATGCACATATTGCTTTTAATGAACCGGGAAGTAAAAAAGATGAAAGAACTAGAGAAGTTAAATTAACTCAAAGTACGATTAACTCGAATAAAATTTATTTTGATAATCCTAATGACATCCCTAAAACAGCTGTTTCTATGGGAATTGGAACAATCCTTGAAGCTAAAAAAATTATTTTGATTGCTTCAGGTAAATCTAAAGCCGATGCAATTTACAAAACACTTAATTCACCAATTTCTGAAGAAGTTCCATCAAGTTTTTTAAGAGAACATAAAGATGTTACATTAATCATTGATGAGGATGCTGCAAGTTTATTATAATGTTAGATTTAATCTAACATTTTTTTATATAATTATTTAGTATGAAAATTCTAAGTAATAATAAAAGAGATCTTCGTAATTATGAAATAATCGATAAATATGAGTGTGGAATTTCGCTTCAAGGTTGAGAAGTAAAAAGCGCAAGAGCAACTCATATTTCTCTGACAAATTCTTATTGTTCAATTTACAAGGATGAAATTTATCTTAAAGATGCGTATTTTGGTAAATATATGGATGTAAAATGTGATGAATATCAAGATCGTAAACTTTTAATGCACAAACGTGAAATTATTAAGTTAAAATTCGAAAATGAAGCTAAACAATTAACAATAATTCCAACAAAGATTTATTTTAACAACAAATCTAAAATTAAAGTTGAAATAGCTTTAGTAAAAGGTTTAAAAAAATATGATAAAAGAGATAAAATAGCTAAGGAAGAAACTGAAAAAAGACTTAGAAAAATCTTACAAAATTACTAATGGGGGTGTAATGGTTTCGACATGCATGGACTATTAGTTATTGCAGTAGTTTGGCAGACTATAATGCTTCTAGGTATTTCTTAAACGGAAATAAAGAAGAAAAAGCTGAATACTCAGCATGAAATCCAGCTTTTGCTGGAAATACAAGCCTAGCTTTTGCCTAATTTGCAATTCTAGCCGTGATCAGTTTTTCCTGGAAATTGATTAACGAGTCTACAGGATAGTTCGAATTGATTCTAATAGATTCGAATGAACTTAATTAGAAATTACATTAATATGTTTGATTATTTAATGTTAATGTAATTTAATAAAAAATAATCTAAACTGTAGATGTAGCTAAAAAATTCATGTGTGGACCCGGGTTCGACTCCCGGCATCTCCACCATTTTTTATTTTAAAATTGAATAAAAATAAGCAATTTAATTAATTAAAATTACATTAAATATTTAATAAAAAAATAAAAATAAAGTAGTAATATATAAGCAAATAAAGGAGGGTTGTTTTAATGAATTTTTTTAAATCTAAAAAAATAGAAAAAAATTCTGCAAAAATCGATAAACAAGCTCGAGCAAAATTACTTTTTGAAAACACTCCGGTCAAAAAAGCTATCTTTATAGTTGCTATTCCTGGTTTAGCTACTTCGTTGATGTTAGGTTTGGCTGCGTTTATAAATCAAATTTTCATTCTTAATTTTGTACCTAGCACAATTTTTCTTTTAGATACAACTGCTAATGGTACTGCTCAAAGTGGTATTTTATACAATTTTTTGCCCGATGATTTTATTAGATTAAATAGAGAACAATTTGATCTGATTTTTCATACTTATAATAAGTCTATTGAACTAAGTGACAGAATTAATGAAATGACATCTAATCAAGTAGGAGCTATAGCTGTTAACACTATTTCGCCTTTTACTATTTTTAGTAACTCTATTGTTTATCTAATTCCGGTAGGAACTAGTGTTTATTACACTAAATGCGTTTCTAAAGGATTAGAAAAAACAGGTAAAGATTTATGAAGTACCGCTTTTTACGCAACTGTGATTTGTTCACTACTTGCAACTTTAGTAATGTATATTACTATTTGAGCAGGTTTGGTTGACAAAATTGCTTCACACACTAAATTTGATACTTATTGACTTGGATTATTAGATAAAAACCAAGAATTATTAATTAAATTTAAACAATGGGGTATCTCTAACTACAAACCAAGTCAAATTATTCAACAGTACTATGAATCTTCTAGAGAAGTAAGTATATATTGATCAAAAATTTATATTTACATCTACTGTGGCGGAACAATAATTCAAGGTTTATATTTATTACTTAGTTACTTAATTCGTGCCGAAGGAAAAAATGTTTATGTAATGTTTTGAGCTATTGTTGCTAATATTTGCGATGTTATATTAAACATTCTATTGATTAAAATTTTTAAAATGGGTATGCTTGGTGCTGCCATTTCAACAATTTTGGCTTGAATTATCAATTTAACCGCTTATGTGTTCTACATTTATAAAAACAATTTAAAACAAAAAACTTGATTGAGTATTAAACATTTAGTACACTTTAAGTTTAGATACAAATTTTTAGCGCCAATTGGTTTATTAGGTTTTAGTGGATTTATCCGTTCTGTTGGTGTAGCGGTTGGTTCGCTAGTAATAACTTTATTACTGACTAATTTACCTTATAGTAATGGTGCTTCTAACGTTTATTTATGAGCTAAAGCTTCACCAATTATTACATTATTCTTCTTAGCATTATTTGGAATAGCTGATGGTTCTAGAAGTTTATTAAGTTATGCTTACACTAAGAGAGATATAAAGAGAGTTAAACAAATTTATTGATATACTTTAATTCTTTCGTTTAGTTATGCAGCGTTAGTATATATACTTGTAGCATGTTTAGCTGATCAATTCTTGTATTTACTACGGGTAGAAAAAAATGTTATTAATGAAGCTGTCTTATATTTAAGAATAAATATGCTTAGATTAGCTCTTTATTCATTTGCTACTGGAGCAATGCTATTATTTCAAGGAACGAATAATATTAAGAATTCAATTATTGCTACAGCGATGGAAGGATTCTTAACATTCTTTATTGTTATGGGAATTGGAGTAGGTTTTGGATTCCTATTAAGTAGTTATGGAGTTGATGATTTCCACGCTGCTTTAGTAATTTCAATAAGTTATGCAGTTAATAGTCTAGTAGCTGGTCTGATAAATTTTGCAATTAGTACATATCACCTTAACAAAAAAATACCTAAAATTGATCAAATCAAGCTCAGTTGAAGCAGAAGAATTGAACATAAATTCTTTGCGGAAGCTGAAGTATATGAAAAAAATTTATCCAAAAATATTAGCATTAGTTAATCTAATGCTTTTTTATTTAACCTTCCCACTTAGTAGTGTAATAAAAGCATCAAATCGTTAGTTAATCTTTTTAAAAAACTAATAGTTTAATTCCATAATATTCTTATTTTTGATTTTAATTCAATTTTCTTATGGCAGACTAATTAAAAATTGTTATTTTTATCGTTAAATTTATCTAATATATTAAGTAATTATAGGAATGTGTAAAATAATTTATTCTTTTATCTTTTTATCGGACGCAAATTTTAATTGATACATTCGTTATACTAACAATCAAATTTTAAATAAAAAAATAGCAACTAGTGCTATTAAACTGGTGAATTTCCATGCATATGGAACGAAAGAATAAATATGCTTATTATTATTCCAGCAAATAAGAATATAAGAACTTTTACTCAACTTTTCTTGTCAAAATGTGAGTGATAGAATTCTGGGAAGAATTCTACAAGTGAAGTAAATAGGAAAATTCCACCAATAAGTGATTGCATTAAAGCATAAATTACTCAATTTTGTAAAATATATTTACCAATAATCGAACCTACCAACATAAATGGTAAAAATAGTAATAAACCAGAAACGGAAATTAAAACAGCCTTTCACTTATTATATCCTGCTTCTCTAAGTCTGTAGAAAAAAATAATTTCTTCAGGAATTAAATGAAGTACTAAGGAAATTATAAAGGCGATAGTAATATCATTTGAACTGCCTTCAACAATCAAACTTATACTATTTCCTAAAATAATCCCTTCAGGTATTCTATGAGTTAAAAGTAATAAAAGAGCTACAAATTTTAATTTGGATTCAGATTTTTTATTTATATCTTTAGTTAACTCAACTGAGTCATGTTTATTAAAAATAATATCTGGGTGTGTATGAGAGTGAATATTTGTTTTATCATGATCATGAATATGTATAAAAGCACTCATTTGTCTAGAAGCAAGTAATTTCTTATTTACTTTATAAGAAATAATATATTTTATGAAAAAACTTACTATGATTCCTATTAACGAACCACCAGCAATAATTAAAATATTGCTTAAATAAACATAATTTTTACCTCAATCTCTTTGAGAATTTACTGAAGAAATTTCTAAAGCTTCTCTCATAAAGCCAAAAAGAGACATTACAATAAAAAAACCAGTAACAAAGGAATATAAATACGTTTTTGTTTTACTATTTAATTGTTTAAAGAAAAAAGGAAGTGATAAAGATATAAAAATTGGTATTAATAAAAGAATAAATAGAAATAAAAATACTAAAAGTATTTTTGTTTCTAAAGAACCAATCAAATTACTAAGATATTCAATTTTTTCTGACATTATTAAATTTCTATATTGTGGTAAACATCTTGAACATCATCATCTTCTTGAAGATCATTAGCAAAATTTAATAATTTTTCTTTTTTCTCGTCATCTAATTCAACAAATAATGATGGAATATAAGTTATTTCGCACATCTTAAATTCAGTAATACCTAAATTATTTTCAATAGCTTTTCTTAAGTCATTAAAATTTTCAGGTGTTGATGTTATTTCAAAGATATTTTCTTCAATAATATGTTTAACATCCTCAGCTCCAGATTCTAGAGCATTTAATAATAAAATATCTTCTGAAACTAAAGAATCATCAATTTGAATAACTCCTTTTTTCTCAAATGGATAAGGTACTTGACCAGTTTTACCTAATGAAGCATTTTGTTTCTTAAAGTAAGCTTGAATATTTGAAGTTACACGGTTAATATTATCACTTAAAGTATTAACAATAAAAGTAACTCCACCACCTACAGTAGCATTAAATAAAGTTTCGATGTATGAACTTGAATTTTTGTCACCTTTTGCTTTTTGAATAGCTCTCTCAATGTTGTCTTTAGGCATATTTTTAGCCTTGGCCTTTGAAATAGCTAATTTTAATGCTGGGTTTGTTTCAGGGTCAGGTCCACCAGCTCCTGAAGCTGCTACATAAATTTCTTTTGAAAGTTTTTGAAAAATTTTTCCTCTAGCTGCATCTTGTGCACCTTTTCTGTGGGCAATATTTGCTGAGTGTGAATGTCCTGCCATATTTTTCTCCTTATTTTTTATTAATATCTAATGGTTTATAAGCACTTTGACGTTTATGTTCGCTGTTTTTGTGCATTCTTTCTATTTTTTCAATAACATTTTTATCTAAATATTTGTTTATTATAACATTATTATTGATATGATCTAAGTAAAAATCTAAATCATCATAACTAAAACCTAATTCATCTTCATCAGATTGACCTTCTCATAGACCTGCTGAAGGTTTTTTATTAATAATTGATTCTGGAACATTTAATAACTTTGAAAGATATTTTACTTCCGATTTAGTTAAATGAACTATTGGAAGCAAGTCAACTCCTCCATCACCATACTTTGTAAAATATCCGATGAAATATTCATCTTTATTATCAGTCCCACATACTAAGTGTTTTTTAGATTGAGCAATCGCATATAAAGTTGTCATTCTCAATCTTGGTTTAATATTTGAAATTGACATCTTGTCTTCGACTTTTAGCGTATCTAAAATAGCATCAAAAGTTTCTTTTAGATTTATTGTAATGAATTTAGTATTCATTGATTTTTCTAATTCATTAATATGAGCTAAATCATGTTCCATTTTATCAATTGGCATGATAACCCCAAGCGCATCTTTTGGAAAAGCTTTCTTTGCTAGGGCATATACTAAAGCAGAGTCAATACCACCACTTATACCAACAATTAAACCTTTAGAATTAGACTCTTTTACTTTTTCTTTTAAAAAATTTACTATAGTATCAATGTATTCTAATGCTACTTCTTTATTGAATTTTCTTTGTCTTTGATTATATTCAGTTAATGTTCTATTCATAGCGAATAAATTATAATAAAAAGTTTGTTTATTTATATAAAATAACTTAAAAATAGTATTTTTATCATTTGTTATAACTGACAAAAGTGATAAAATAAATAAACAATATTTAACTTAAAAGTGAGGTGGTATGAATAACAAATTTGAAGCAATAGTTATAGGTGGAGGACATGCAGGGGTGGAAGCGACTTTTGCTTTAGCAAATAAAGGGCACAAAGTTGCTTTAATTAGTTTTAATCTTGAAAAATTAGCAATGATGCCATGTAATCCATCAATTGGTGGGCCAGCTAAGGGCATTATCACAAGAGAAATTGATGCGCTTGGTGGAATGCAAGGTTATTTTGCTGATTTGGCTATGATTCAAATTAAAATGTTAAATGAATCAAAAGGACCTGCTGTCAGAGCTATAAGAGCTCAAATTGATAAAGAAAAGTATTCTAAAATAATTAGAGAAAATCTCGAAAAACATCCTAACGTAACATTAATTGAAGCTGAAGTTTCTCAGCTTAATGTTGAAAATAGTATAGTAGTTGGTATAACAACTAGAGAAGGACAAAAATATAATGCTAATGTAGTTGTTTTAACCACCGGAACATACATGGCTTCAAAAATAATTAGAGGAAAGACAGTATTTGAATCTGGTCCTGATAACGAAAAAACAACTACTTTAATTTCTGAATCATTGAAATCATTAGGATTTGAACTTCAAAGACTAAAAACTGGTACACCTCCAAGAATTTATACAGATTCAATTGATTTTAGTGAAGTTCAAAAGGAGGAATTAAGTAATATGCAACTTAATTTTTCTGAACGTTCGAACATTAAACTCCCTGAACAAATTTCATGTTATTTAACATATACAACACCTGAAACTCATAAATTAATTGAAGAAAATGTTCATCTTTCTGGTATGTATTCTGGTGTTATTAAAGGTATAGGTCCAAGATATTGTCCAAGTATTGAAGATAAAATAATGCGTTTTATTGATAAAGATAGACATCAAATTTTCTTTGAACCCGAAACAGTTGAAGGTGATGTAATGTATATTAATGGTTTATCGACTTCATTACCAATCGAAGTTCAAGCTGAGTTAATTAAAACTGTTCCTGGATTAAGAAATGCTAGAGTTCAGAAATGAGCTTATGCAATTGAATATGATGCATTAAACCCTCTTGATTTATATCCTACTTTAGAAACTAAAAAAATCAAAAATTTCTTTTGTGCTGGACAAATTAACGGGACAAGCGGATATGAAGAAGCAGCAGCTCAAGGTTTAGTAGCTGGTATTAACGCTGCATTAAAACTCGAGAACAAAGAATCTTTAATTCTAAAGAGAAGCGAAGCATACATTGGAGTTTTAATTGATGATTTGGTTACTAAAGGCACAAAAGAACCTTATAGAATGCTTACAAGTAGAGCTGAATATAGATTGCTTTTAAGAAATGACAATAATGATTCAAGATTATACAAAATAGCTCATCAAATAGGTTTAATTTCTGATAAAGAATTCAATAGAATAGATCAAAAATATAAATTGATTGATGAAAAAATTAAAGAACTTGAAAATACATTCTTATCAACAAAAGACCCTATTGCTCAAAAATACAATGTAGAAAACAGTACTAACCTTGTTAAATTAATTTCTAGACCAGAAGTTGATCCTAAAGATGTACTTAATGATTTTCCTTATATTCAAGAGTTAACTACAATTGTTAGACTTGACGGTTATATCAAAAAACAAATGGCAGATGCTAATAAAATGCTGAAGTTAGAAAAATATTCAATACCAGAAAATATCGATTATACAAAGATACCAAACATCGCAACAGAGGCAAGACAAAAATTAATTAGAATTAAACCACTTACCATTGGACAAGCTTCAAGAATTAGTGGAATTAATCCGTCAGATATTCAAATGCTTTTATTCTATATTGAAACAAATAAAAAGAATGAAAATTAATATCATTGCTATAGGTTCCTTGGAAAAAGATTTCAAAATATTGTATGATGAATATATAAGAAAAGTTGGTTCGTATGCAAAAATCAATTTAATTGAAATTAAGGAATCTAAAGAAAGTAATATATATATTAAGAAAGCAAAAGAAACTGAACAAATTCTAAGTAAAATACCAAAAAATTCACCAATAATATTATGCAGTCTACAGGGAAAAATGTATGACAGCATTGAATTTAGTGAAATCTTCGATAAAGATAACTTAACTTTTATCATCGGTGGGAGTGATGGTGTTGATGAGAGTAAATTTGAAAATTCTACTAAAATAAAATTTAGTAATATGACATTTCCTCATCAACTTTTTAGAGTTATGTTATCTGAGCAAATTTATAGAGCTTTTTCTATAATAAATAACAAAAAGTATCACAAATAATTACACTTGTGAAATAATCGCACTGCTATTAAGGTGGTGCATTTTTGTTAATTTTTCATTACTTACTAAAGTAATTAATGAGATGTTTGAATTCATAATTTCTTTTTCAGAAGTTATTTTATTTATTATCTCAAGAATATAAACTTGAGTTTCTAGTGGTATTTCATTTGCACCTATTTTTCAATCTATAACTGAATAAAATTCATCAATTAACATACGATAAATGTCATTTAATATAACTGTTAATTTTTGATTGTTATTCAATTCAATATTAAATAAATCTTTGTTAGAAACATAATCTTTTACATTTCTATTATGAACGCCAACAAAGAATACTGATTCAGAATCATTAGCTATCGCTAAAATACTTTCTGGAAAATTGTTGATCTCCTTTTCAATTCTAATTTTAAATTCATGTTTAAGTTCTAAAACTTTTACTAAGTTATCATTAATAAATTCATGTTTTTGTTTCATATTCTAATTGTAAATTTTTATTAGTTCATAAAAATTCTTATTTTTTTCATTTTTGTAAACTTAAATTTTAATTATTTCCATTCGTAATTTAAAAATATCTTATTTATAGGTAAAATAGTATGTTTTCCTTTACTTAAACTTTGTATTAATTAAAATTACACAAAATTTATTTTTAGCTAAATTTACAATTTTAAGAAAAACAATCTATTTTTTACTATATTTTCTTATTATGATTATGAAAATATTTTTAAAAATTCTTAATTAATAATAAAAATCATATAATTATTATGTTATGAAGAAGAAATTGAGATTATTAAAATTAGTGTTGCCTGTTGCAACAATTACACCAGCACTTTTAAGTGCATCATGTTTCGGTGGACAAAAAGAAGATGAGAAACCAGTTGATAAAAATCCAGGTGAAACATCAAAACCTGAAAATCCAAGTACACCCGGAGACACTGAAGGTAATAAACCTTCAACTCAGCCGGTAAAATATTCTGAAATAATTGAATTATTTAATGCAGGTTCAATATTCAAAAAGAAAATTTCTTACCAAGAATTCTTAAAATTCTCTAATCAAGAAGGAAAAGAGACAGGAAGAATTGACCATTATATTAATAATGATGGATCAACCACAATCAGTATTAACAAAAATACTGCAACATTGAATGAAAGTATATTTTCGGATGAATTATTAAAATTAGGTGATTTTACAATTAACTTCAAGAAGGAAACTAACAAAGTTGGATTTGCTTACAGAGATGAATTGCAAAAAGGATTTGAAATCGCAGATGAAAGTGCTACAGCCGAAAATGCCAAAAGTTCATCATCTAGATTAGTGTTCAAAGTTGACAAAGAAAATGAAACAATTACAATTTTAAGTGTTGCCCTTTATAAATACATTCCTGATCAAGGTCTTATTTTACTAGTACCTACTGAAAAAGATTTTGTTATTAGTGTAGATCAATCTACAAAAAAACCTGTAGATAATACGGAAAACACTACACCAGAAAATCCAAGTACACCAGTTAATCCTGAAACACCAGATCAACCAGAAACTGGTGAGTCAAATAATGAAGAAAAAACAGATTCTGAACAAGACAAACCTAAAAATGAAACAGTTGTTCAACCATCAGTTAATTTACCAGAAAAATATGAAAGTTTATCTGATGCTGAAAAATTATTATATTTATTCGAAAACGACTTAGTTTTCAAAAAATATATTTCTGAACAAGATTTTAATTTGTTAAGTTCTCAGTCTAGAAAAAGAATTGACTTTGATCAAAAAAATCTTTTCTTCTATCTAAATAATGACAGAAAAATTGTATTCAATACCGATATTTTTTCAGATGAAATTAATCTAATCTTTAGCTTTACCAAAAATGTTAAACGTGATACCGGAAAAATTGGTGTTGTATTAATGGATAAAAACAACCAACAATACATTAATAGTGAAAATAGCAAAAAGAATGCTAGTGCTTCAGGTAGATTTGTGTATGAAGTTAATGCTGAAAAGAAAACAATTACCATCAAGCAATTAGCAGTTGCAGAATTTAGTCTTGAAAAAGGATTTAAGTTATATTCTAAATTAGATGGAATTAAGGATTTTGTTATAAAGGTTGGTACTCAAGCAGATTTAGAAGCTCAAGATAAACCTACAATTGATGAACCTTCAGAAGAAACAAATAATTCAGAAAAAGTACTTATTCATAATTTTGAAGAAATCAAAAAATCAAATGACTTTAATTCAATTCAAGTTGATATTAATGCATTGCCATTTGTACTTCAAAACATTTTAAACAAGGTAAATAAAGTTAAAACTTCTGCTTCAGAAGAAGGATTACAAAAATTAAATAAATTAGAAGCAAAATTAAATGAAAGCATTCACTTAATTAAATCATTAAAAGATGATAAATTAGCAAAGATATTTAAAAATTATATTGATAGTATTTTAACTAGTGATAATGTTCTAAAAATTAATCAAATTTTAGAAAAATCAGATTCTAGCGAAAGATTAATATATAGTTCACTTAATATTGAGGAAGGTAATTATTTATCTGTAGTTCAACTTATTGCAAGCATTTGAGAAAAAACAATTAATATTGTTGCAGATGCTAATAATGAAACTGGTACTGGAGCAGTCAAATTAAATCAAAAATTCATTAGAGCAGCTGGAACCAAATTAAAATCAATTTATCAAAATGCATTAACAAATATTTATGCCGATATAGTTGCACTTAATTATTTAGAAATCAAATCTTCTATTGATCAATTAGTAAAAGATTCACAATATTTAGATTACGCTGATGAATTATATTCACTTAAACAATACGAAGTTTTATTAAACAATACATTAACTTCATCAAATACGGTATTAAACAAATATAAATCAGAAATAAATTCACTTAAATCTGATGCTGAAAATAATAAAGAAAAAATAACATCATTAAATAGTAAAATTTCATCACTCCAAAGTGCACAATTCCAAGTTAAAACATTCTTAAATTCAAATAAAGAAGAATTAGATATGTTAAAATCATTAACATTCGATAAATTAAGTGAAGAACAACAAAAATTACTAACTTCATTAAAATACAAGTTAATGACTTTAAAATCACAACTTGAAAGAAGTATGAAATAAATCAAAATAAAATAGCTTCGGCTATTTTTTATTTACCTTAAAATCATTAATAGTAATATAATAGAATAATAATTAAGGTAAATATGAAAAATTTTATTAAAAAATCTCTAGATAAAATTTCTTGACTTAAATCAAATATTTCACAACAAAAATGAATTTTTGTAGTTTATATTCTGATAGTTTTTTTATCAGCGATATTACTTTATAGTCCTATAACTCAAAATTTAACAAATGGGAACAAAAGAGTGAGTTTTATTGATGCTATTTTCACTACAGCAAGTTCTTTTAGTGATACTGGAATTTTAACTGTTCAGACCTATAGCCAATGAAATGAATTCGGTCAGGCAATAATCGCACTTTTGTTCCTGTTAGGTGGAATTGGTGTATTTTCACTCAAACTATTCTTAATCAACTGACTTTTTAGAAAAAAGAGTATTAGCCTAAATGAAATAAATCTAGTTAATAGTGAAAGAGGTTCTCATAACGTCTCACAAACAACTAGACTAGTTATAGTTAGCTTAAAATTTCTTTTATCAACAATTGTAGTATTTTCTTTTATATTGACATTATATTTCTATTTAGTTGAACCGAGTCAAACTGAAGGAATGAAACAGTATTTTAATGATAATGGGATAATATTTAATAACCCACACAATAATTTTTTACTTAGTTTAAAATTCGGTATATTTCACTCAATATCCGCAATTAATAATGCAGGTTTTGATATTATTGGTCCTAATTCATTAATGCCTTATTACTTAAATTTTCCTGTTCAAATAATGTTTATTATTCTATTTTTACTTGGAGGTTTGGGTTATCCTACTATATATGACATTCGTAAATTCATATCTCATAAAATAAAAAGAAAAAAAGGAAAATATAATTTTACGATCTTTACCAAAATATCTGTATTTACTTATTTAATAACTGCTATTATTGGTATTTTAATAACATTTTTATTCGAGTATTTTGCTAAGGACCCTAATACTTTTTGAAACTACACTTATAATGGTGAATCATTTTATGGTGATGATTGAGATAAAACTTTTGCAATATTCTTTAATATTTTATCCACTAGATCTGCAGGTTTTGCGACTGTTAACTTCAATCATTTTACTAGCGCAAATACAATCATATACTCTATTTTTATGTTCATAGGTGCTGCTCCTGCATCAACCGGTGGTGGAATCAGAACAACTACTTTTGCAATAATAATCCTTAGTGTTGTTACTAAAATGATCGGTTTACCAAATATTAGAATATTCAAGCGTTCAATACCTCAAGAAACAATTTATCGCTCATCCCAAGTTCTTGTAATTAGTATTCTTTTAGTATTTATAATTACCTTGATATGTATGACTAGCTCACCAGCTTATAATACAACAGAAATGTCTAATTACAATGATTTCTCAGATTATTTATTTGTTGCATCTAGTGCTTTTGGAACTTGTGGTCTTTCAAGTGGTATTGATGTAAATCAATTTAATATTGCAAGTAAAATTTCATTAATCATTCTAATGTTTATTGGTCAATTCGGAATTAGTTCAACATTACTTCTTTGAGGTAGAAAACGCAATTATAAGAATCATTATAATTATATTGAAAGTGATGTTGCAATTGGTTAAAATAAAAAACGCTCGTAAGAAAAAAATCTTACAGCGTTATTTTTATTATTTATGAGTTTCGTTATAAGCATCAATTTTAGAAATTGCTTTTTTAAGCTTTAATTCCACCTTAGCCATATCTGAAGGAGTATGATTACCTTGTTTTAGTAACTCTAAGGCGTATTCACGATCTCTTCTAGCTCTTTCAATATCAATTTCATCGTAAAGCAGAATATCATCAGTTAAAACATTAATTTCTGAACCATTGCAGTAAACTAGACCACTACCTACAAGGTATTTTTCGTAGTTTTTGCTTTTGTCACTATTAATTTCTAATTTACCAGGTTCAATATTTGAGAAAAATGGAGCATGATTAGCTTGAAGACCAATAAAACCATTGGGAGTTTTTAATGTAACAATTTCAACTTGTCCATTATAAACTTCTTTAATAGGAGTAGTAATTACTAAATTAATGGTTTTCATTTTATTTTTCTTCTTTTAACTTGTTATAACGTTCTTTGACTTGTTCAATACTTCCAGCATAACGGAAAATATCTTCTGGATATTCATCATATTTACCTTCAAGTATTTCCTTAAAACTTCTAATTGTATCTTCAACTTTAACAAATTCACCAGGGATACCAGAGAATTTTTCAGCAACGTTAAATGGCTGAGAAAGAAAATTACGGATTCTACGAGCTCTAGCAACAATTTTCTTGTCTTCTTCAGAAAGTTCACCCATTCCAAGAATTGCAATAATATCTTGAAGTTCTTTGAATCTTTGAAGAATACCAATAACTCCTTGAGCTACCATGTAGTGTTCTTGTCCGATAACCAATGGATCAAGAAGGCGCGATGAACTTTCAAGTGGATCGATCGCTGGATAAATACCTAATGCTGCTATATTACGGTCTAAAACAGTTTTAGCATCAAGGTGAGTAAAAGTTGTAGCAGGCGCTGGGTCAGTTAAGTCATCGGCAGGCACGTAAACTGCTTGTACAGAAGTAATTGAACCACGTCTAGTAGAAGTAATTCTTTCTTGAAGTTGACCCATTTCTGTGGCTAAAGTAGGTTGATATCCAACAGCACTAGGCATACGTCCAAGTAAAGCTGAAACCTCTGAACCAGCTTGAGTAAATCTAAAGATGTTATCAATGAATAAAAGAACATCTTGATTTTGTTCATCTCTGAAATATTCAGCCATTGTTAAACCTGTAAGAGCAACTCTCATACGTGCCCCGGGAGGTTCGTTCATTTGACCGAAAACTAAAGCAGTTTTATCTAAAACACCTGCGGCCTTCATCTCGTGATATAAATCATTTCCTTCGCGAGTACGTTCGCCAACTCCAGCAAAAACCGAAAGTCCGCTGTGTTGAGTTGCAATATTATTAATTAACTCTTGAACAAGAACTGTTTTACCAACCCCAGCTCCACCGAAAAGTCCAATTTTTCCACCTTTAGCATAAGGAATTAATAAGTCAATAACTTTAATTCCTGTCTCTAGTATTTCTGAAGTAGTTTTTTGTTCTTCGTACGAAGGAGCAGGAGCATGGATTGGATTACGTTCAACGTCACTAATTTCTCCCATATTGTCAATAGGATTTCCTAGAACGTCAAACATTCTTCCAAGAACTTTATTTCCAACTGGAACACTAATAGCTGCGCCAGTATCAATTACTTCCATACCTCTACTTAAACCATTAGTTGAAACCATAGCGATAGTTCTAACAGTATCATCACCCATGTGTTGTGAAACTTCAAGTGTGTAAGTTTCTCCGTTGTGTTTTATTTCTAAAGCATTGAGTAATTTTGGTAAATTACCTGGAGTAAAACGAACATCAACAACTGGACCTAATATTTGAACAACTGTTCCAATATTCTTTTTCATTTATCCTCCTATTATGTAGCATCAGCACCAGAAACTATCTCAGTAATTTCTTGTGTGATTAAACCTTGTCTTGTACTATTGTATTCTAAAATTAGAGTCTGTTCAATTTCTTGAGCATTATCAGTAGCGTTTTCCATCGCATTTCTACGCGAAGCCATTTCTGAAAGTTTTGAAGCTGCGCCTAATGCATAAATTAAGCTACTTAAATAAAGTGGAATTGCATTTTTAAGCACTTCTTCAGCACTAGGTTCAAATTCAATTTCAGTGTGAACGCTCACATGATCTGTTTTAATTTCTAAAGGGAATAATGTTTTAATTTCAGCTTCTTGAACAACATTATTAATGAATTTAGTATAAATAATATTAATTTTGCTGATGATGCTTTGTTTGTATAAATCAAATGATTCACTAGCTATCAATGAAGCTAATTCATAAGAAAATTTATTTCCAACTTCAGCAAAGCTCTTGAGAATATTATCTTTATTCTTAATTAATTTATTTGCTTGAGAAATTCCTTTATTTCCAATTAAAATTAATTTATCGTTCTCTTTAACTCTAGTTCTAGCTAAGTTTATAATATTTGAATTATATGATCCACATAAACCTAAATCACTAGTTATAATAATATAAAGTTCACTTTCATTTGATTTATCCACGGGAAAAAGAGTGTCTAATTCTCCTTTACTCATATGGTCCATAATATCACTAAAAGTGTTTTCAAGTGAGTTTTTATAATTTTGAATATTATCGTATTCTTTCTTTATAACTCTTAATTTAGATGCACTAACCAATTCCATAGCATTTGTAATCTTTTTAGTATTAGCAACTACGGAAATACGATTTTTTAAACCATTTAAATTCGGCATTATTATATTTCCTTATTATATTTTTCTGGAATACTTTTGTATAGTACTGGATCATAATTAGGGATTGTTAGAATGATTTGTTTTACAATTCTAGCTAAATCAAAAGCAATTTTCTCATATAACTCGTCTGTTAAAACGGTTTCATTTGAAATTTCGCTAAAGATATCTGGATGATGTTCAATATATTTGATAACTTCTTCTTTGTAAGTAGAAATACTTTCTTTAGGAAGTGGATTAATAATTCTTTCCTTAACTCCTAGAAGCAATACTGTTTGAGCTGCTTGAGTAAGCGGTGAATATTGTTCTTGTTTAAGTAATTCATACACTTTAGCACCATGATCAAGAATGGTTTTGGTTGACTCATCTAAGTCTGAACCAAATTGAGCGAATGCTTGCATTTCATTATATTGAGCTAAATCAAGTTTAAGTGATCCAACTACACGTTTCATGGCTTTAGTTTGAGCTGATGAACCTACCCGGCTAACCGAGAAACCGACATCAACAGCTGGACGTTGTCCAGAGTTGAATAAACTTTCTTTAGTAAAAATTTGCCCATCAGTTATGGAAATAACATTAGTTGGGATATAAGCCGAGATATCACCTTGTTGAGTTTCAATAATTGGCAGTGCAGTAATTGAACCACCACCAAATTCTTTAGTTACCCTAGCAGCACGCTCAAGTAATTGTGAGTGTAGATAGAATACATCTCCTGGGTAAGCTTCACGACCTGGTGGTCTTCTAAGAAGTAATGAAAGTGTTCTATAAGCTATCGCATGTTTTGAAAGATCATCATAAACAATCAAAACATCTTTGCCTTTTGACATTCACTCTTCAGCAATGGTAACTCCAGTATAAGGAGCGATATATTGTTGAGGAGCTAACTCACTAGCACTAGAAGCGACGATTGTTGTGTATTCAAGTGCGCCTGAATCTGAAAGTTTTTTAACTATTTGAGCTACAGTTGAATTTTTTTGACCAATCGCTACATAAACACAATAAACATCTTTACCTTTTTGATTAATAATTGTGTCGATAGCAATAGCAGTTTTACCTGTTTGACGGTCACCAATAATTAATTCACGTTGACCTTTACCAATAGGGATCATCGAATCAATTGACAAAATACCAGTTTCAAGCGGCTGGTTAACTTCTTTACGAGTCATAACTCCAGGAGCAACCTTGAATATTTCGCGTTTTTTCTTTGATTCTATTGGTCCTTTACCATCGATAGGAAAACCAAGTGAGTTAATTACACGTCCAAGTAATTCATCACCAACGTTAACTGAAATAACTTCACCAGTACGTTTAACTATATCACCTTCACTAATAGAGTTAGCATTTCCAAAAACGGTAATTCCAACAACTTCTTCTTCAAGGTTTAATGCTAAACCGTAAACATCATTATTAATTACAACTATTTCAGAGTTCTTAACTTTTTCTAGTCCATTAGCTAGAGCAATTCCATCACCAATAGAAATGATTCTTCCGACTTCAGCATAATTTGTTTTAGATTCATAATTTTTAATACGGTCTTTAATTATTGCTGATATATCGTCTATTCTGTTAGCCATCTAAACCTCCTTATCTTCATTTATAAAATTTTTAAAATTAATTAAATCTGAACTAACATTTCTACTAATAATTTGTGAACCAATATGAATTTCAAAACCACTGATTAAATCTGGGTTAATTTCAATTTTTACTTCAACTACACCATTGTAGAATTTTTCTAGTTTTTCTTTAATTAATTTAAGAGTTTTATCACTAATTTCCATAGCGCTAATAATTTTTGCAAAACGAATGTTAAGCTCATTATTAGACATTTTTAAGTAGTGAGATAAAACTTTTTCTAATAAATTCACATTTCTTTTTTCAATCATAACTTTAATTAAGTTAATGAAATCTCTGTCATAATCAGCAAAAACTTCATCTAAAAACTTAAATTTTTCTTCATTTAAAATTTCAGGATTGTTAAGAAAAGTTAACATCTCTTTATTTAAATTAAGAATGTCTTTAAATGTACTTATTTGATTATGAACTTCTTTAATTTTATTGCTTTCTTTTGCTATTTCATAGTACGCAATAGCATATCCGACAGGATTAGATTTTTGCAGCATTATTTAAGATCCTCGATTGTAATATCGCTTTTAAGGAAATCTTCAATAATTTCTTCATGATTTTTTCTTGATATTTCTTTTTTAACAATCTTTTCAGCTAATTCAATTGCTAAAGTAGCAATTTTATCTTTAGCATGTTCATTAAATTCTCTTTTTTGAGCTTTAATATCAAGTTTAGCTTCTTCAAGTAAAGTTTTAGAATCTAATTTAGCTTTAGCAGTATAAGCAATAATAACTTTTTCAGATCTAACTTTAGCATCATTAACAATCTTATTAGCCTGAATATGTGCGTCTTGTAAATGTTTATTAGCTTCATTAGTTTTATTAATTGCTTCTTCTTTAACTTTGATTGATTCGTCAATATTACTTTGAATAAAATCATGTCTTTCTTTTAACATTTTCTTAACTGGTTTATAAAGAAAAAATGTTAAAAAGATAAATGCAAGTGTAAAAGAAATTATAGTTGCGATCATCATAGGAATATTAGGGAATAATCCTACAAAACGCTCTGAAATTGATTCTTCAAGATTATTTGGAGCGTCAATACTATCGTGTAATACCTTTAGTGGTATATTGATTAAATCGATATTTTGCATCATTTATAATAATTATTTGAATAAGAATAATAAAAGAAAGGCAATAATTAAAGCATAAATAGCAGATGATTCAGAAATAGCCATACCAACAATCATCATGTTACGGATTTTTCCTTCTGCTTCAGGGTTACGTCCAACAGCTTCAGCTGCTTTTCCAGCAGCATAACCTTGACCAACTCCTGTACCAATAACCCCAATCATTGTAATACCAATACCAATAGCTACAAGTCCTCTACCTGAAGAACTTTGTGAGTTATTTACAGTTTCTTCTGCTAATTTAATAATTGGCTCGTATATCATTTTTTCCTCCTAATATAATTGCGGATTTGTATTTATTATTTTTTTGTTTTTTCTAGTTTTCTTTTCGGGTGTTACCGCTTCGCTAACTCAGTAAATTGTGGTTAGTAAAGAGAATACATAAGCTTGAATCAATCCCCCGAACAAGTCGAAATATAAGTGTAATAAAGGTGTGATAAATGGAGCAAAGAAATATCATTCGTGATTTGACATTCCAGGTATTAATGTCCATACATAACCACAAACACTATAAATCAAGAACATTAAGGTTGCTCCACCAATGATATTTCCATAAATACGGAAACTAATTGAAATTAGAGGTGAAAAATCACCGATAATATTCATAGGATTCATATAATTTTTAAGCATATGTCATTTTTGATAAACAATTTTAACGACATAAATACCTAAAAAAGTAGATAGTCCCAATGTTAGGGTAACTGAATAAGAAGTTACAACTGGTTCTAAACCAATTATTACAACTCAGTTACCTATAAAAAGGAATGTACCTAGGGTAAAAATATAAACTTTTGCTTTTGGAAGTTTTTCACCAGCAGTATTTTCATATTGACTGTCAATTCCCTTTACATATGCTTCAGCAATTAATGCAACACCTTTTGGTGCTTGATCCGGTTTTACTTTTTTAACCTTGAAATAAACCACAAGTGAGATTATAATACAAACTAAAACGGTCACAAAAAGTGATAACAGTTGTGGTTGATTTCAAGTGTTTCAGATACCATTAATTATTTGATCCACTGACCCTCCTTCCTCTTTCTTTTTATTATTTTTTTAACTACAAAATCAATAATAATACTTATAAAAATACTTGTTAAACCTGCTAAATAAGTAAAAAGATTAATTCTACTACTAATAACATCATTTAACTCAGCATCATAAAAGTAAATTGATTTAGCATTAATTGAAAACAAAACTCATGTTAAGATAATTATAAAAATAATACTAAGCACAAATTTAATAACAATTAATGAAATTGCACTTCTGCGTCCTTTGTATAGACTTATTTGTAAAAAAATATCATCCATTAAAAATATAAAAAAAACACCAAGGACACCAATTATAAAACCAAAAATTAAGGATGTGCTATTAGTTAAGACTGAAGCTATAACTAAAGCTAAAATAATTGTAAATATAAGTGTAAAATGTACTATAAAAAATGTTTTTTTATCTGTTAATTTTTTTGATTTCATATGTATTAGTGCAAAATGATTATAAAACTTTTTTGATAAATTTTTCAAAAATTTTGAATATTGTGAATTAATTTTTTTAAAAAAATAAAAACCGAAATTAATCGGTAATTATAGCTTAAAAATATTGTTTTTTAATAGGATAGTTTTTTGTAAATTCTTGTACTTTTTGCATAATTTCTTCTACTTTAGTTTGTATTGAAATATCATTGTTTACAATTAAATTGTAGTTAGATAAAACATAATCAATTATTTCAGCCAATTCATCTCATTTATCAAAATCTCTTGAAGTCATAGCTGCAGTACCTAGTCTAATTCCACTTGCCAAAGTAGGTGAAAGCGTATCGAAAGGGATAGAGTTTTTATTTATAGTAATATTAAATTTTTCAAGAATAACTTCAGCATCTCTACCGGTGATATTGTAACTTGAATTTACATCAATCATAAATAAGTGATTATCAGTTCCATTAGAGATTACTTTTACCCCTTTGTCTATAAAGTATTGAGCAAATTTTTTTGAATTTTTTACAACATTTTCTCCATAAATTTTAAATCCTGGTTGTAACGCCTCATAAAAACCAACGGCTTTACCTGCAATAGCATGGAAAAGAGGTCCGCCTTGATATCCAGGAAAAACTCAACGGTCAACTTTTTTAGCTATTTCTGGATTATTAGTCATAATAACCCCTCCACGAGCTCCACGAAGAGTTTTGTGAGTTGTTGAAGTAATGATGTCAGCATAACCTACTGGTGAAGGATGTACTCCAGCAACAATAAGTCCAGCAATATGAGCAATATCAACCATTAATTTAGCACCAACTTTATCACAAATTTCTCTAAATTTAGCAAAATCTATAATTCTTGGATACGCTGAGTAACCAGCAATAATTAAATCTGGTTTTTCAATTTGGGCTTGCTTAAGAATTTCATCATAATCAAGTAAACCGTTTTTATCTAACTTATAAGAAACTGCTTCATAGAAAATTCCACTAAAGCTTATTTTGTACCCATGAGTTAAATGACCACCACAATCAAGCGAAAGACCCATAATTTTTCCACCACTTGGTACAACTGAGGCTATTGCTGCAGCATTAGCGACACTTCCAGAGTACGGTTGAACATTTGCATATTCTACATTAAAAAGTTTTTTTAATCTTTCGATTGCTAAAGATTCAACAATATCTACATTCTCACAAGAACCATAATATCTTTTTCCTGGATAACCTTCACCATATTTATTAGTTAAAACTGAACCTTGTGCTTTAAGAACATCCTCTGAAGCGTAGTTTTCTGAAGCAATTAATTCAATATGATTTTCTTGTCTAACTAATTCATTATTAATAGCATTTTGCACATCTATATCATTTAATTTAATTTTTTGATACATATAGTCTCCTATTTATTATATTTATTATTAATTAATTCAATTTCTTGTTCAGTTCCATAAATTCTTAAAGTAACATTTTTTGTATTTTCTTTGTGATATTCATCAATTTGAACAATATCAAAAACATTAGTAACATTTTTAATTTCATTAATTTTTTGTGAAATATATTCATCTTTATTTAATATGAAAGTCAAGTCAATTGTTTTTAGTGGTTCGTAATTTATATCACTAAATTTAACTTTTTGTGTATTTTTTTCAAGTAAAATTTCTGCATAAAATGCATCAGTATTATCAGATTTAGGGTGAATTTTTCCAATTCAACCAACTAATTTGTTTTCAACATAAATTTTAGCTGAAACATTTGGATGAATCATAGAATTGTCTTTAAATGGTTTGAATTCGACATTATTGAACTTGAATATATTTAAGATATCTTGTTTAATTTCAAAATAATTTTTAATTGTTGAAGCAATACCACAAACAAATTGATTGTAGTTTATCATACCGATTTCAAAGATGTTTAGTAATTCAATTTTTCTTTTTTGATTATGTTCAACTACTTCTTGAAGTGAAGGAATAATGCTATTTCTAATTTGTTCTCTTTCTTTTGAAACAAAAGTAAGTAATGAAACAGTATTATCAAAATTAAATGGATTTAATTGGTTTTTAATTTTTGAAATTAATGAAAAAGTTCTAACTTCTTGATATCCATTTGATTGAATTAATTCTTTAAGACTATCTCTAGTTTTAGTTAATAATGGTTTTATATTAGGTTGAACCGGTTCAAAGTTATTGTATGAATAAAATCTAAAGATCTCTTCAATAATATCTTCAAAAAATTCAATATCATAACGATAATTAGGAACTTTAACGGTTTCATCTGTGAATTCAAAACCTAATTTAGAAAGTTTAATTAAAGTTTCGCTAAATTTTGATTTTACTTCATTTAATGTAACACCAGCATAAAGCGCTAGTTTTTCATAGTTCATTTTAATTTCTTTTTTAGTTAAATTTTCTGGACAATTTACAACATTTGACATATTAAATTGTGCTAAGTTTGTTCTTAAAAAGTTTAATGCTCTTACTGAAATTTCCGGGCTAATTACTCTAGAAGCTTGATTTGAAGAATTTGATTGCATTTTAATTTCTTTAGCGCTATGTCTTACTTGAGAAGGATTGAACACTCCAATTTCAAAAGCAAAATTAACTGTTTGATCAGTAACTTTTGATTTTTCTAGTCCCATAACAGATGCTAATGAAATTTCACCGTTTTCATCATAAATAGCTAAAGCATTTTTAACTTCAACTTCTTTGTTTCCTAATATATTAGTTTTACCTGTAAATAAATCACAAGAAATTTTATTTCCGATTTTATCACTATCATAAACATGACAAGTAGCACCAGTATATAAAAGAGTTAGATTAGTTAAATTAACAAAGAAACCTAAATTAGCATCAATATCATGTTTAGCTAAAAATAATCTTGTTTGTAAATCTGTATCAATTTTATTTGTATTTTTTACTTCAAAGAACATTAGTTCATTAGCAAGTTTTTTTTCTACCTTTAAGTTTGATTCAAATGAATTTTTTACTTCTGTAAAATTAAAATTAAATTCCTTATTATAGTAAGCACTTATTTCATTTGCTAAGGTGAAATAAGAATTAGCATCATTTCTATTTGCAGTTGTACTAATGTCAATAATATAGTCATCTAAACCAAGTTTTTTAATTGGATCATCATTTAATGATGCAAAATCTTTAGGTAAAACTAAAACATGATCACCATTTTTGTCAACTAATTCATGTTTATAATTTAACTCACTTAACGCAGCAAACATACCTTCTGATTTAATACCTTTAATCTCTCTTTCAGAAAAAATAAAGTCATTTTTGCGTGAACCCACAGGGAAAAACACAACCAAATCACCAACTTTTAAAATTGTATCTGTTGTTTGAATAATACTTGTTCCTTGATTATGTTCAACAGTTGTAACAGTTAAACGTTTATCATTTGGATTGATGTATAAATCCTTGATAATACCGAATTTTAATCCTTCAACATCTGCAAATTTTTCAATACTTTCAACTTCAAACCCTAAACTGTTAATCACTTTAGTAATTGATGTATCTAAATTAATCTCTGGTAGTAATTCTTTAAGCTTATTTAACGATATTAACATATTACTCCTTTATTTAGTGCTAAAATCAATTTCTGATTGATTTAATTCTTTTAATTTTTGGTTTATTTTAAGAAAAAGATGTCCATCTTTAAAACTTTTGTTGTATGAAAGAGGACTTGGATGAGATAAACGAATTATTTTCTCAATTTTAATATTTGCCTTTAAGTATGTTTCATATGCTTGATTACCTAAAGCAACATAAATTACATTTTTATTTTCTTTTTCAACTTCTTTTAAAACTTCAACTATAAACAATTCTCAGCCAAAACTTTTGTGAGAATTAGCTTGAGATTGACTAACAGTAAGTTGAGTATTTAACAATAAAACGCCCTGCTTAGCTCAATTTTCTAACGAATTTGATTTAAGTGAAACTGATGGATAATCTTTTTGAAGTTCAATAAAAATGTTTTGTAAAGTTTTTGGTCTTTGCCTTTCATTCATTGAACTAAAAGCTAAACCATCTGCAAAACCTTTGGTAGGATAAGGGTCTTGACCCAAAATCACTACTTTAGTTTCATTAACCTGAAAAAATTCAAAAGCACGAAACATTTTAGTTTGCTCAGGAAAAATTTCAGAGATTTTTTCTGCTTCAGAAAGTTTTGTAATAATTTTTTGGAAATATTCTTTTTTACCTTCAGACTGTAAAATTTTTAATCAACTATCTTTCATTATTGAATTGCTCCAAAATTCTTAAATCATTTTTATATAAATCTCTTATGTCTGAAATACCATATTTAATCATTGTGATTCTTTCAATACCAACACCAGCAGCAAAACCATTTAAGTTTTTATCAGTATAACCAGCAGCACTTAAAACATTGGGGTGCAACATACCAGCTCCAAGAACTTCGATTCATCTATTTTTGTAGAAGATGTCGACTTCAACTGAAGGTTCAGTGAATGGAAAATAACTTGGTCTTAATCTAATTTCAAGTTCCTCTTCAAAAACATAACTTAAAAGTGATTTTAAGGTTCAAATTAAATTAGGAAAACTTACTTTTCCAACACTAACAAAATCTACTTGAGTAAATTGGTGTGAGTGAGTTGCATCATCTTCATCATTTCTATACACTTTTCCTATAGCGTAAGTTGAAAACTCTTTATTAGCAAATCTTTCTAATTCTACTGCTGTAATACCTGTATTGTGAGTTCTAAGTAAAGTAGTTGAATTAATGTAAAGTGAATCATGCATTGCTCTAGCTGGGTGATCTTGAGGAATATTTAATCTTTCAAAGTTATATAGATCACTTACTATTTCGCCAGCTTCGCTTTGGAAATAACCATGTTGATTAAATCACTCTTTCAATCTATTTTCAACAATAGTAATTGGATGAAGTGAACCTACCTTATGAGTTGGTTTAGTTACATCAATAAATTCACTTTGAATTTTTTTACTAATTGAAATTTCTTTAACTCTTTCTTCAGCTAATTTAAAAAACTCTTCATATTCATTTCTTAGTTTGCTTAATTTCATTCCAATTTCTTTTTTCATTGAAGGTTCACAAGTTTTTATTTGGTTTTGAAGTTCAAAAATTTCTCCACCTTCAGAATAAACTTTATTTTTGTAAACTTTTAAATCTTCTAAAGTATTAATATCTTCTAACTTTAATTGCATTATTACTCCTGACTATTAAATTTTTTAATTTGTTCTCAGTATTGTTTAATCTTTTGTTCGTTTGAATTAGTTCCGAATTCAAAAATTTTAGTATTAAGTAGCTGTTTTGGTAAATAATTTTGTTTTACGTGATTATTTGGAAAATCATGTGGATATTTATATCCAATTCCATCACCTAATTTTGACGCTGATTTATAATGTGAATCACGTAAATAATTTGGAATAGGATAAATTTTTCCTTGGTCAACTAAATTTCTTGCGTTACTAAAAGCTTTGTAAGTTGAATTACTTTTAGGACTTAATGCTAGATCAACTATGGCAAAACCTATTGGTAAATTAGCTTCAGGAAAACCTAGTTTTTCAACAGCCTCAAAAGCTAAATTTACTCTAACAGTTATATTTGGATTAGCTAAACCTATATCTTCATAAGCCACACAAAGCATTCTTCTAAAAAGTCCTTGGAAATCACCGCTTTTAAGAATCAATGCTCCATAATATAAAGCTGCATCTGGGTCACTGCCTCTTAAAGATTTATGAAAAGCACTTAAATTATTGTAATGTGCACTAGATTCCATGTCACTATAAAAACTTATATTTGGGATAACTTTTTTAATCAGTTCTTTATCAACTTTAGTTTTTTTATCATTTATCATAGCTAACATTTGTAAATTATTTAATGCACTACGATAATCTCCGGCTCCACTGCGGCTTAAATCCAGCAATTCTTCATAACCTATTTCTAAGTCAGGAAAATGGGTTTTAACAACTTTTTCGAGCGCTTTAGCAATTGTATCTTCACTTATTTTTTCAAATTGAACTATTTGCATTCTACTTCTTAAAGCTGGATTCACTCTAAAATAAGGATTTTCGGTTGTGGTTGCATAGACAATGATTTTGTCAAACTCTAGATAAGAAAGCAGAATATCTTGTTTATCCTTATTTAATCTATGAATTTCGTCAATAATCAAAATATCACTAGTTTCAATTTTATTTAATAAATCATTTTTAGATTCGATTGTTGAATTAAAGTAACTGTATTTAAGACCCATGTCATTAGCCAAAGCAACTGCAGAACTAGTTTTTCCTGTCCCGCTTTCTCCAAAGAAAATAAAACTAGTAGCTAACTTATTTTTAGCTACTTCTTTAAGTAAATGAACTGCATTTTCTTGTCCTATAATTTCTCTGAGAGTCTTAGGACGTAATTCATTGGCTAGGTTATACATATTACATTTAATATTTTATTATTTTATTTAAAATAGATAAATTTAAATAAGAGATATGACTGTTAAATACAAAGAAAAAACATCCGAAGATGTTAATTCTACAATTCAATATTTTTAATACTTTCAGTTATATCTCTAATAAATAGTTCAAGATCATCGTCATTAACAAATTTTTCTTGAATATTAGTAATATGATCACTTATAACACCATCTTTTAAAACATAAATCTCATTAGTTAATTTTCTAATTTCGTTTGAATCATGGCTTATCAAAAGCATTGTTCCGTTGTATTTATTGATATAACTTTCAATAATATCTCTAACTTTAATTTTGGTATCAGCGTCAAGACCTGCAGTAAATTCATCAAGGATAAGTAACTTTGGTTTTGAATATAAAACAAAGAATAAATCAACTTTTTTTCTTTGCCCACCACTGAGTCGGTCGTATCTCATTTTTAGATAGTTATCTATTTGAAGAATTTCATAAAGTTTTTTGATGAATTCCATATCCAAAATTTCTTTAAAATTAGTGATTAAAAGTTTATATAAATCTTTAACAGTTGGTTTTTTTAATTCTATTTCATTTTGAAATTGAAGTGCAATACTTTCTTTTGGTGAAATAAGATAATCATAGTTATAAATTATTTCACCACTAGTTAGTTCAGAATAACCAGCAATGATTTTAGCTAAAGTTGTTTTACCTGAACCGTTTTTACCAACTAATGCTATTCTTTGTTGTTCTTTGATATTTAAGTTAATTCCTTTTAAAACTTCGGTTTTATCTTTTTTAACTAATGAATTTTTAAATTCCTTATGTAAATCTTTAATTTCAATAATTGTTTTACTCATATTTTCCACTCTTTCAGAAATAACGATATCCTAAATAACTTAACATTCCAACTGTATAAATACTTCTAAAAACTCATAAGATAATATCAGCTTGTTCTGGTGTAATAAAGTTAAATCCATTCTTATCAGCTGCATCACTAATTAGTCCCGCAAACACCACAAGATCAAGTTTAAATGGATTAATTAAAACATAGAATATAGATTCAAAGACTGCTAATACAGTAGCAAATTCATAATTTATTATAGTTTTTCTGACATATCCAATAAGTGGTGCTTCTACATAAGTATGTGATAATAAAGCAGAAAGGAAAAATAAACTAATAATAGGTAATAAAATTTCAAATAGTAAAACAGGTATCAAAATTGTGTTAGTTGCTTTTTGTACAAATTTTTTATCCATTTTATATCTAAATAAATCTACAACTATATATGTAATTCCTGTTATAAAAGTATAATACATCAAGAATTTAGTTAGTCCTAATAGCTCATTTTTGAAAAAATCACTGGTTAAACTATATTTTGTATTTGCGCTTATTGCTGCTATACCTATTAAATCTATGATGATAAAAGTCAATATAGCATAAGATAAAAATATTAAAGATGAGATTAGTGGTATAAATTTAATATTTTTTTCATATGTAGTAATTAACAAAGTCTTTTTGATATAGGTATTTCTTATTTTGTATTCTAAATTAACGAAAAATAACGCTAAAGGTAATATAAAGAACAATCCATTACTTGTTATAGCAGTACTTAGGCTTTCGATCGGTCCATTTTGTAACCATTTAGATATAGCATCTCCAACATAGTATAAAAATGGTATTTCTAAACTTTCTTTTTCATTAAAATCTTTATATGAAAAAGATATCATTGAACCGATAATACTTGTGAGTATCAATATACCAAAAATAACTGATAAAGTTATTAATCAACCTAGATTTAATTGAAGTATGAAATAGAAAAGTCATTTAACAATGCATTTTAATCAAAGTCCTTGAAGTACGTTAGTGCTACGATTTATATAATTATAATGCTTTTTTATATAAAAAAGCACACCAAAAGAATCGGTCATGACCGATTTTAAAATTTTTAGTAAAATTATTGATTGATAAGTGTTAAATATTCATTAATTCTTTTGCTCATCACATAAATTTGTTTATTTGTGAATTTATCCATAGACACACCCTTAGGAATAAATCTTCTAATGTGTCTGTGGATATTTTCTATTGAACCTTTTTGGTATGAACAATATGCATCACATTTAAACAAATTGTTATTAGAAATAACTTCGTGCAAGCGCACGTTCTCGGAGCCGTTATCAACCGTTAATGTTGTTATTTTTATGGAATTAACTTTAATCATTTCAAGTAAAGCATCTTTCACTGCCTCAGAAGTTTTGCGTGATAATATTACATAAAGTTTTCTAGTTTTTCTATCTAATAAAGTTACCAAACAATTCTTATCCTTGCTTTGTCCAATCACAGTATCAAGTTCAAAATGACCTTCCTTTAATCTATGGTTGGCCTCATCAGGCCTTTGATGAATACTAACAGCATTTTTAAGAGAACTTTTTTGAACTTTTCTAGTTTTCTTGTGATATTTTCCTACAGAAAGAAAGAGCAAAATATCTATAGATAAATTAAACTCATTTGACTTTAAGCACTTGTATACAGTGCTAGGAGTAGGGCAGAAACTGTTAGGAAACATCTTCTTAAATTTATTAACAAGAGCTTTAGCTGAAACTTTGATTGCTCTTTTTGTAAAATCTTTATTGAATCTATTTTTCCTATAATAACTAACTTCAGATTTTCAAAATCTAATAAAATCTCTTCATTTATTTTTAATAGTCTTTGAATGAAGTCTTGTTCTTTTGGACTTATAAAGCATAAGATGTTCGGCAATTAATTGGAAATCAATATAGTTTACATAATTAATATATTGATCACAGTTGCGACAAACTTTTTTATATTTTTTGACAAAATCACCTTGATTTGTTGTTGAAATTTTCAATAACTTTTTAATGGTGTGTGTTTGAAATCCAATCACTTCTGAAACTTTAGAAAAATTCTTTCCTTCTTTGAATAATCTTAGGCATTCATTTAAATGAAGAATGTTCATTTGATTCGCTTTGAGTAATCTGTTATTTATAACTTTTGAATGAAGAATTCTGATTTCTTCTTCAGAATTTTTGATTAAATAGTGATTGTTTGGTAAATGTTTTTCTTTAGTTTTAATACACACAACTTTTTCAAGAGAATTTTTAATATTTGCTATAATCATATTGGTTCCTTTCTTATTTTTTTGCACTATAATTTTACTAAAAGGACCAAGAATATAAAACAGTCATGCAACAATTGTTGTATGACTGTTCTTTTTTACGGATTTAATTGAAGTCAAATCTTACGTTGAATTTTCTTTCTAATTTTAATTTCATTTTTCATATCTAAATTTTATATTATTAAAAATTTCTATTTCATAAATTATAGTTTTAAGCATTTAATTTAATTAAGATTGTGGAAATAATATGAAAAATAAAAACGTAAGATGAACTTACGTAATTTCTATTTATTTTCATTTTGATATCTAAGCACTTCAGCATTACAATCAGCAATAAGCGCATCAATTTGGTCAAAACTTTCTAAAATACATCCTGAAGCTCGATCATGTCCACCGCCATTTCACTTACGAGCAACGACATTAACGAGTGGTCCATTTGATCTAAGTTCAACTCTAATTTTGCGATCTTCTTCTTCGGTGAATTGCACTCAAATAGGATAACCTTCAATATTTCCGATTGCATTAACTCTAATTGAAGATTGAGGAGTTTTATTAAATGATAAAGTTTCTTCAAGAGAGTTTTTAATATAAGCTACTTGACCATTTACTTTAAGTGTTGAAACTAATCAAGAGTTAAATTGTATTTCATTTAATGAAGTTTTTGAGAGATTCGAGTGAATAAAATCACTTTCAAGTCCATTATCATATAACATTGCAACAAGTCTAAAAGTTCTTGCGCTAGTTTTATCATACAAGAATCTTCCTGAGTCAGTATTAATTCCTAAATATAATAAGTTTGCTGCTCTTTTTGTGATTTTTCAATTATTTACAAAAGCTAATTGAGCAATCATTTCATCAGCGGCAATATAACTAGAATCAACTCATTTAGAATTTTTATCAAGATCATCTTCATTAGGGTGGTGATCAATTCTAAGTGTTTCAGCAAAAATATTTTTGTCTAAAACCTCTCTACATTCAATTCTTTCTTTAAAATTCGCATCAACTATAACACCTAGTGATTTAGCAAGTATTTCATCCGAAGGAATTTTATCGTGCACTAAATTAAGAAATGCAAAATTTCCCCTAGTATCACCAATTGCATAAATTTTCTTATTTGGGTAATTGGTTTTCAAAAGCTCTTTAAGACCAAATTGACTTCCTAAACAGTCGCCATCAGGTCTAATATGATGAAAAATAACGATTGAGTCATATTTTTCTAATAATTCTGTAGCAACTTTTTCATTTCCTATTAACATATCTCTCCTAAATCTCTCCTAATTATTTAATTTTGCAAATTCTACTAATGTAGGAATTAAAACACCTTGAGGTTCACCCTTAATATCAGCTGTGAAAGCAACATCACAGTGAATATATGGAACATCATTAGTAAATTCTTTTAAGAACATTGCTGCACTATTTGAGTCAGATTTGGAACTTGAAGAGTAGTTGTTTAAATCGGCAACTTTTGATTCTTTATTTGATTTGTGGAAATCTTCATGAAGTGGCATTCTTCAAACTTTTTCATAGCTAACATTTGCCGCTTGATTGAATAATTCTCATTTTTTGTCATCTGTTGATCAAATTCCTGTGTAAACTGAGCCAAGCGCATAACTAAGTGAACCTGTTAATGTTGCAACATCAACTAATTGTGTTGCTTTAAGTTCACTTGCACCATAATAAAGACCATCAGCAAGAACTAAACGTCCTTCGGCATCTGTGTCTGTAACTTCAACTCATTTTCCACTCATTGATTCATAAATGTTTTCAGGAAGTGAAGCATCATTAGCTAATCTATTGTCTGTTATCATCATAACTGCTGAAGCATTAACTTTTAGTTTTAATTGAGCCATAGCTTTAACTGCATATGCAACAATTACTGAACCAGACATATCAAATTTCATACCACCCATGTGATATCCTTTAGTGTTTACTCCTCCGGTATCAAAAGTAATTCCTTTTCCTACATAAACATTGTGTTCTTTAGATTCAGGGTTGTTTTTGTATTCAACAACAACAACTCTAGGTTCATGAGTACTTCCTTTATTTACCGAAAGTAATAAGCCCATATTTAATTCTCTAATTTGAGCTTTGGTTAGTACTCTAACTTTAAGATTTTCAATATTTTGAAAATCATCAGCAATTTTTTCTGCTAAAACTTCAGAATTCAAGAAGTTTTCAGGCATAATTTGAAGATTTCTACAGTCATTAACCGCTTGTGAGATAACAGTAACTTCATTTATCAATTCTTTGTATTGACTAAAATTTTCTACAACAACATTAATGGTAAATTCCTTTTCTTCTTCAACTTTTTCAGATTTTTTATTTCTTTTGAATAATTTTGCTTCATTAAAATTAAAATCTGAAATCAATAATCTAATTAAGTTTTGTTCACTTAAGTGATTTTTAACAAAACTTTTTAGATCAATATCAATATTTGAATCTACAGCAAAAATTTTAGAAATTTGCTTTTTGAGTTCAAAGTAGTTATATTTTTTCTCTTCAAAATATAAATATGCTTTATTAGTTGATTTATCAATAAGAAAACTTCCATTTTCTTTTTTAACAAATTTAGGTGCATTTTGTTCAAAAACCGCACTAACTAATAAATTTTCTGAGTTAAATTTATCTGTAAAATTTAATTTTTTCATTTTATTTTTCCTTCTCGTTTAAGTATTCATCTATAGCATATTGCGAAGCTTGTCGATAAGCTCTAATTAAACCACCAGCGCCGAGTTTAATTCCACCAAAATAACGAATAACAACCACCAATACATTTTCAACATTTTTTAGTCTGATTAAATCTAAAATCGGACGTCCCGCTGTGTGTTTTGGTTCACCATCGTCATCATACCCTGCTTCTTCAACGTTATTTTCATTAATAAAAAGATATGCACTGCAGACATGTCTAGCTTTTTTATATTCTAATTTTATTTGTTTAACAATTTCAGAAGCCTCTTTTTTGGATTTAATTTTATATGCTTTAGAATAAAATGTGGACTTTTTAATAATAATTTCATTCATTTATATTATGATTATATTACAATTATTTTTAAATTAAAAGTATAATTAATTAAGTTAATGGAGGAAGTTTGATATTATCAATTTTAGGTTTTATATTTATATTGTTATTGGTGGTATTAGTACTAAAATTTATTCTTAAATTGACTTTTGCGATTATTGCAATAACAGTGTGTGTTTTAGTTGTATTAGGAATACTAGGTATTATTGGTATGGCTTTAAAAGGTATTGGAGCATTCCTGTTCTAAACTTAAATCAACAAATTAAAATAATATAGGAGATAAAAATGATTATAGGAAATTCTAAAGTTGCGATTGACGCAATTAAAAAATATGATTCAATTATAATTTTTCACCACATCAGACCTGATGGTGACTGTTTAGGAAGCCAAGCTGGATTAGCTGAATTAATTAGAACTAATTTTCCAGAAAAAAAAGTTTATACAGTTGGAAATAGTATGCACACTTTTGACTTTATGGAATATGAGTTTACAGATTTTGACAAAATTGACTTCAACAACTCTTTAGCAGTAGTCGTAGATGCTTCAAGCGGTGACAGAATTGAATGTGCTGAACTTTTATACGAAAACAGAACAACTGCTAAATTAAGAATCGATCACCATCCAAATGATGCTGATATCAAATACGATTATAACTGAATAGATGAGCATTATGTAGCTGCAGCTGAAATGATCGCTCAAATTGCTAAAGATGGTAATTTTAAGGTTACTAATAAAGCTGCTGGACATATTTATTTAGGAATTAATACTGACTCAGGAAGATTTTTATATCCTGATACATCAGCCAGAACACATGAATTAGTAGCATTTTTAATGAGAGAAGGAAATTTCCATCCACAAAAAATTCATGCTGAATTGGGTAAACGTTCATTAAAAGATATTCAATTTATTGGTGCTATTTTAAGTGGTTTTGAGAAAAAAGAAAGAGTATTATATTACAAAATAACAACTGAAATTATGAATAAATTCAACATGAATTCTTTAGAAGCAGCTATTTATGTAAATGAATTAGCTAACATTGAAGATAACAGATGTTGAGCATTCTTTATTCAGTTAGAAGATGGAAAAGTTCGTGGTAGATTGCGTTCAAACGGACCACTTGTTAATGTTGTGGCTCGTGAATTTAATGGTGGTGGACATGATAACGCTGCTGGCATAACTTTAGATTCATGAGATCAAGTTGATTTAGTTTTAGAAAAGTTAAATCAAGCTATTATTGAATTTGAAAAATAATAAAAATATAAGCTTTAAGGCTTATATTTTTATTTTCTGTAATTTTTGTTGTAATTCAACTCAATGTATTTTTTGATCTCTTCAACCATATTTAGTTTTTCTCATGTAAATGATTCTTCATTTCTTCCGAAATGCCCAAAACAAGCTGTTTTAGCATAAATAGGTTTTTTAAGATCAAGTTTTTCAATTATTCCTCTTGGAGTTAAATCAAATAAATCATCAACCATCTTTTGAATAAATTTAATTGGATATTTATGTGTTTTGAAGGTATTAATTGCTATTGAAATTGGTCTAGCTTTACCTATTGCATAAGCTATTTGAATTTCAATTTTTGAACATACACCAGCCGCAACAAGATTTTTGCAAATTCATCTTGCAGCATAAGCAGCTGAACGATCTACTTTAGTAGCATCTTTACCACTGAAAGCACCACCACCGTGATGTGCATATCCACCATAAGTATCAACGATAATCTTTCTTCCAGTTAAACCAGTATCACCAATCGGACCACCGATTACAAATTTTCCTGTTGTATTAATTAAGATTCTATTAGCCTTATCAAAACCATATTCACTTAATACAACATTAATAATATTTTCAATTATAAATGTATTGAATTCCTCTTTATTATAGTCTTCAGCATGTTGAATTGACATTAAAACAGTATCAATTTTTACATTTTCAAAATCTGTATAATCAACAGTTACTTGACTTTTCATATCAGATTTAGCTCATTTAAATTTACCATTAACTCTAAGTTCGTCGGCTTTTTGAACTAATTTATGAGCTAAAGTAATTGCTAGAGGCATATAATCTTTAGTTTCGTTTGTAGCAAAACCAAACATTATACCTTGGTCTCCAGCTCCTAGATTATCATTTTTCTTAACTACTCCCTGTGCAATGTCAGGACTTTGTTTTTTAATATCTGTAAAGAAATTAGTATCATATGAATAATATCCTAAATTCTTTAATACATTCTTTGCTATTTCAACAACATCAATTTTTGCTTGTGATTCAACTTCACCAGCAATCATAACATTTTTTCCGCTAGCCATTGTTTCAATAGCCACCCTTGAATTTGGGTCTAATTTTAAGTATTCATCAAGAATTGAGTCAGAAATTTGGTCACAAACTTTATCTGGATGACCTTTTCCAACAGATTCAGATGTAAAAAGTTTTTTCATTTATCCTCCCTTTTAATTAGCACAGGAGTTAACTCAAGCATGTTGGTTTTTACCCTAACTATCCACCTTGCTTCACGTAGGTTGGCAATGGTCACAGCCGTCAAGCTACCATACTCTATATGCTAATTGGATTTATATTATATATTAATATAGTTTTAAATTCGCTAATACCCAAATCTTTTTAATTCATTTTCATTATCGACTCATTTTTTAGATACTTTAACTTTTAGTCTTAAAACAACTGGTTCACCTAAAAGATTTTTTATTTTTTCTCTTGCTATTGTTCCAATTTGTTTAATTTTAGAAGCTCCAGCACCTATAACCATACCTTTTTGAGAATCTTTTTTAACATAAATATTTGCATCAATTTCAATAGGAGAAGTGTATTCGTTAAATTCAGTTATTTCAACTGCTATTGAATGTGGTAATTCTTCATAGAGATTATTGATCGCTGCTTCACGAATAATTTCTTGAGCTATAAAACGAATGCTTTTATCTGTTATAAAATCCTCATCATAATATATAACATCTTCATAAGCGAATTTTTTAATTGTATTAATCACTCCATCAATAGATCTTTGATCATTAACTGAGCAGCTAATAATTTCAGAGAAATTGTACTTTTGTAACTCTTCAATTTTTTCAGTCAATTTTTCAGGTTGACCTTTAATTTTGTCAATTTTAGAAATTACAGCAACTTTATTTTTAACATTTTTAAGATTTTCTAAAATTATTGAATCACCTTTACCGATTTTTTCATCAGCTGGGCTTAAAAATAAAATAACATCTGCTTCAGGAATTGAGTCAAATGCATTTTTATTTAAATGTTCACCCAATTTATTTTCAGGTTTGTGAATACCAGGAGTATCAACAAAAACAATTTGAGTTTCATCGTCAGTTAAAACACCAGTAATTTGATCCCTAGTGGTTTGAGGAGTGTCAGTAACAATTGATAATTCATATGAAAGTATTTTGTTCATTAGTGAACTTTTTCCAACATTAGGGCGACCAACGATGGAAACAAAACAAACTTCTTTTTTCATTGGTTCCATAATTATTTAAATAAATCTCCTGAACGAACTGCGAATGGTACAATTTCAGACACTTTATTTATTCTTACTTTTTTACCATCATAAGAATATTGATACACTAACGAATCATCACTCATAAATTCACTTATTACTTGTCTGCATCCAGCGCATGGACTAATAACATCATCATTTAAATAAGAAATAATGTGAATTTCCTTAAAATTACCAACTTTAGCTCCTCTAGCTACTGAACCAAATAACGCTGATCTTTCAGCGCATAAACCAGAAGGATATGCAGCATTCTCAACATTAACACCAGGATATTCATTTCCTAATTCATCAATAGCAATAGCTGCTACAGCAAATTTAGAATATGGGCAATAAGATTTTTTTAACAACTCTTGTAAATCAGTTAATTTCATTCTAATCCTCTCTTGTGATATTTAATGGGTTAAAGATTTCATCTACGATTCTATTCATTTCAATTCTTTCATTTTCTTCTTCATGATCATACCCCATTAAATGCACTAATCCATGTGTAAATAAATAACAAAACTCCCTTTTAACACTATGATTAAATTCATTTGCTTGAGAAATTACTTTTTCATAACTTACAACTAATTCACCTAAATGAACAAACGGTAAAGTATCATATAATCCATCATTTCCAAAATCAAATGAAAGAATATCAGTAGCATAATCCTTACCTCTATATTCTTTGTTTAATTTTTGAATTTCTTCATTATTAACTATAGTTAAATCAACATTAATATGTTTTTCAATATTGAAATATTTAGCTAAATTTAAAATTATTTGAATTAATTCTTTTTTAAATTCAATTTTAAATTCAGTTTGATTATCAATACTGAGTTCAATATCACTTTTTTTCATATTTTATATTATATTAGAATTTAAGTATTCACTGATAAAACTTCATAGTTTCGACCGGAATTTTTATTAAATTATTATTTCTAATTAAGTTTAATTTTTCAAAATTAGAATTAAAGAATATTTCGAATGAATTTTCATCAATTTTAACAAGTGTTATGTCAACAGCAATTTTGGTATTTTTTAGAACTAGAAAAGCAGAATAATTGATATTTTCTTCTAAATCTTTAGTGTAATTTATATAGTATTTTGAATCAAACTCACTTATGTAAAAACTTTGAAAATGTTTAATATCAACATTAAAAAATAAATAAAATCCAAAAAATAATAAAACTAAAAGAATAGTGATTAGAAAATAAATTTTAAATAAGGTTCAATTTTTCAATATTTATCCTTTGTGAATCATTAAATAAATAATTTTGATTATGACTTATTTCAATAAAAATACAACTTTTAAATTCCTCTTTGATAATTTCTTTAATATAGTTAGTTATTTTAATATCCATATTCTCAAAAAATTCATCAAAAATTATAACATATGGGTTAAATGTAAATAGTTTGATTACTGATAAAATTCTTTTTTGACCTGTCGAAAGATTCGTTGCATTATTTAAAATTAATTTAGAGTAGTCTAAATCATAAAATTTTAATATTGAATTAAAGTCATATTTTTTGAATCTTTTTAGCACTTTTGGTTCATAATGTTTCAAGTTAAATAGATATTCTTTTACAGTTAGATTAGCAAAATATTCCTCATTTGTAAGTAAATACACTTTTGAAGCTATATTATCTATTCGTTCGATATTTGTATTATTAATTAAAACTTGACCACTTTCTGAACTAACAATATTACAAATTAGTTTACAAAGTAAACTTTTACCTGAACCATTTTTACCAGTTATTATTACATTTTTATCAATTAGTAAATTATGTATTTTAAGTTTGTTTTTACCCATAAATTTAACAGTAACATCTCTTAATAAAATTCTATTTATTTTCTGATTTAAATAATTTTTACTTACCTTGTTATTGTCTAAAACTTCGCTAAAGACACCAAATTTGAATAAACTATTTTTATAATCAATATAATCATTTAAAATCGCACAAGTGTTTTTTATAGGGTTAAAAATGAAATTTGAACATGTTATGAAAAAGATTAATTCATTTAAGTTCACTTTATTATTTCATAATTGAATAACACCAATTAAAATTAATAAAAGTGGAAAAACAATATTTAAATATTCCGATAAATCCAAGATATGATTATTTGAATCATTTATTTTATTTTGACTTTTAATAAGTTTATCAATACTTTGACTTTCCTTGGTTAACATAAAATTTTTAAATTCATCTGTAGAACTATTTCTCAATAAGTTAGCAAGATCATCTTGTAAAGTTGCTTCAGAAATTAAAATTTCATTAAAACTAGCTTTATTTTTATATTGATAAACATAAATAGTTATTGAAATAAATAGGTAGACAAAAGCAAAAATTAAAATGCTAATTAGAAGTATATTATTTATAAAAAATAAAAATATGCTTAAAAATAAAATAGAAATAACATTAATAAATATTTCTGCAAAGAATTGTTGTTCAAATTTTAATATTATTATATAGGAGTTAATTTTGTCGTTTATTTCTTGGCTAGAATATTTAAATTTAATATTTTTGTCATTAAAAAACAAATACTTTCAAACTTGACTACGTTTTAACTTAAATTTTTCAAGAATTGCTCTATTGAGTAAATTGAAACTAATTCTTTTAATTAAAAATGAGATGAACACTAATCAGCTGTATAGTAAAAAAATTAAACTTAAATTCACTAAATCATAGTTTTGTGTAAATTCTGAGATAAAAACTTTACTTAAAAATGGAATTATAAAAATCACTAATGTTGAAATAACTCTAAAAAATAAATAAGTTAAATTTATGTTGTAAACAAATTCTTTTTTATTTAAAGTATTGCTTTTTACATTATTTTTTATAGGATAAAAATTAAGCACTAATCCTAAAAATTTATTTTTAAATTCACTTTCTTTTACCTTCACATTACCTTTAATTGGGTCGAAATAGTAAACTAAATTACTCTTAATTTTTTTAAGAATTACCATATGCTGAATTTCTCCATCACTAATAATTATAGAAAGAGGTAATTCATCTTTATTTATGGATTTAAGTTGATCAAAATTGCAATTAAACACTTCAAAAGCAATATTAGCAGAACTTGCAACTCTTTCAAGTTCGCTTAAAGTAATTCCACTTTGTGAATAATGAACCATGTTTTTTAGTTTAATTAAATCAAGCTTCTTCCTAAAAAATTTTTTGTAAAAATATTCTAAGTTGACTAATGCACAGTCTTTAGGGTCTATTTGTTTCATCTCACCAATATATGTTATAATAATAAAACTGTTAGAAAAAGTGTACTAAAAAGGTAAAATAAGGGGAAAATATGAAAAAAATTGTTGCACTTGTTAGTGATCATGCCGGTTTTGAACTTAAAGAAGGTCTTAAAAAATATGTTCAAAGTCTAGGTTATGACACAATTGATTTAGGACCTGATAATGATAAAAACCCAGTATCATATGCTGAAAAAGGAAAAGAATTAGCTGAATATGTTGACAGTAGAAAACCAGATTTTGGGATCGCCGTTTGTGGAACTGGATTAGGAATTTCATATGCATTAAACCGTCATTTACACATTAGAGCAGCTAGAGTTGTAAGTAAAGAAGATGCAAAATTAGCAAAATTACATAATAATGCTAATGTGTTATGTTTTGGTGGTCGTCAAGTAAAACTAAAAGATGCAGAAGCTATGGTAGATGAATTTATTAACACTAAATTTGAGGGTGGAAGACATCAATCAAGAATTGATGAATTAGATAAGTAATTGACTTTGGTCAATTTTTTTGTACTTTTTTTGTTCATTTTTAGTTCATCTTTATTATTTATGACATCTACTATTGAACACAAATTTAATTTAACGAGGAAATATGAAACAAAAAAGAATTACAAATAAAATTAAAATAAGTATAAGCGCTTTATGTACTGCTGCAGTTTTAGCTGCTACACTAATTCCGCTTAGTGTGAAATATTGCACTGCGGTTAAAACAATTGAACAAAAGGATGAAGAAATTAGATTACTGAAATTAAAAATTTCTAATTTAACTAGTGAAAAAGAGAAGTTAATTGAAGAAAAAGAACAATTAACTACTGAGTTAAATAACTTAAACACTTTATACAATAAACTTAAAGAAAATTATGAGAAAACTTTAGGTAATTTTAAAAGTATTACAAATTCAATTTTAGAAAGAAATAATAATTATGAAACAATGCTGGAAAATTACTATAAGAGTTTAAATAACCCTGATACTAATATTGGAAATGAAATTGAAGAAACTGTCGATTTTGAACTTGAATTAGAAAAAATGCGTCAAGGAATTAAGGATAAAGTCAGTGAATATGTAAGATGTATTGAAAGTAAAATTAGTGAATTAGAAACTAATAATAGTACAATCTTTACTCAAAATGAGTTAAGTAAGTACATTAATAGACTTAAAGAAATTAAAGATTTTGGATTTAATCTCTCACTAGAAAATGCTGAAGAAATTGCTAGTGGAGTAAAATGAATATCTCAATCTGAAAAAGAATTAAATAACGTTTTAAGTCAGATTAATACCCTTTATGCGTCTAAAATTGCTGAATTAGAAGAGATTATTACTCAAAAAGATGAAATTATTGAAAATAGCTTTAATACTGCAAAAAATATGGTGCAACAAGCTATTAATTTAACTAAAAATCAAATCGATTATTTAGAAACTTTAAAAGAAATAGCATATAAATTTGTTAATCGAGATTATAGTAGTTATAGTTCAGAAGCATTTGCTAATAGTATGCGTAATGAAGCATATTCACTAATTAATGAAATTAATGACTATTCTAATAAAGTACAAAGAACTTTAGATAAAGCACAAAGTGATTATGAAAAAGCACTAAAAACTAAAAATATTGATGATTTTAGTACCATTAATATTGAAAGTTTTCCAATTAAAAACAAAACTTTTACTAAGCTAATTGAAGCATTAAATAATAGAGATTATGAAGCACTTTTCAATAAAAACCTTGAAAATTGAACAAATTACAACAATGAAGTAGCTAGATATAAACAAGCTATGAACGAAAATGCTGAATTACAAGTAAAAATACAAGTTGCTAATAATCAAATCGATACCTTAAGTAGTGAATTAAATACTGCTAAAGAAAATATAACTAATTTAGAAAGTTTAATTCAAAATAATTTTAATGATACTTTAATTCACACTAAAGAACTTTTAACTAATTTATTTTCTAGTTTAGAACAAGAAAATTTAGATGAATTAAATGAAGTTGCACAAAACTTACATACTCAATTAGATATTTTAAATCAGTTAGTAAGCGAAAGTATTGATAGTGAAAATGTAAGTGAAAATCAGACTAAACTTTATACTGCAATTGATGCAATACAAAATATTATTGAAACTTATAAAAATATTCGTGTTTTACCACTAGAAGCTATCGTATTTAATTTAGCACAAAAAATTAGTGAATTAAATACTGAAATTGATGAGTTAAAAACTGAGTTAAATACTGTAAATTCTGAATTAAATAGTTTAAGTTTAGAAAATAGTGAAAATAAAGAGAAAATTAATGAATTAACATTAATTAAGCAAACTTTAGAACAAAATTTAAGTTTAAAAGCTGCTGAATTAGAAACTAAAACTAATGAATTTAAAACTGAAGAAGCTAATTATCAAAAACAAATTGCAGAAAAAGACTTAAGAATTAAGGATTTAGAAAGACAACTTAGAGAACAAGGTGGTTCGAACAGTCAATTAGAAGCTGAAATTGAAAGTTTAAAAAGAGATAAAACTAATTTAAGTTCACAAGTAAGCAGTTTAAACAGTCAATTAAGCAGTGTAAAAAATGAAAGAGATAGATTAAAGAGTGAATTAGCTAGTGCTAATAGTACAATTGCTCAAAATAAAGTTGAGATTGAAGACTTAAACAAAGAAATTATTCGTTTGCAAAATGAATTAGATAACAGACCAAATCCTGTTGAACCTACTCCACCTGCTCCGCTTCCAAGTCCAGTTAATAGTAATAAAAGTGTAATAATTGGATATGATTTACTTACTGAAGAGTATCCAAAATATACTCTTACTAGCGAAGCATCCACACTTATTAATAGCTGAAAATATAATGAAACACATTCTTTAGAAACTAACCTAGTTTCACAATGATTTAAAAATAATGGAACAGGACCAACACTAGGAAATAACTATACAAGTGATTATGGTAAAGTATCTAATAAATTCATTTTAAGAAACGGTATTAAAGAAAAAGTTAAAATACCAGAAAGTGCTAAAAGCGCAAAAATCAAATTACTAATTAATGGAGTGCAAAAGGAAATTAATTTAACTAAAGCAAGTAGTGGTTGAATAGGAACTATTGAACTAAGTCCAAAATCAAGTGCAAATTTTGATTTAAATTGAACTTCTATTACTAGAACACCAAATGGAAGTATTTATGGTGGAATGGTACCAACTTTTACTGATACTTACACTAAAGAAAATGAAAAATGAAACTGAAAAATTTTAACTCAAAGTTTAAGTTTTGATATACCTTTTTCAACTTCATCAAAAACATTAGAAGCAACTAATAGATGAACTATGGAAAGTAAAAGTGTTTCAAAACCGTCTGGTTATGATACTACAATAACAGGAGATTTAGATATTTATAAAGGAATGAATACAATAACAATTTTAGAAATTAGTTGAGAAGAATAACACCTTAGGGTGTTTTTTCTTGCTTATTTTATATTTATATAAATTTTATTTATAAAATTTATATAAAAGTAATATTATGATATAATTAAAATATGAAAAAGTGATTGAAAATTTTACCTTTAATTTCTCTAACTAGTAGTTTAAGTGCTACTGGTTGTTTTGGTACAACACAAGCAGTTAAACAAAAAGATAAAGATTTTTATGAAAAAGCTGAAGTTATTGATTTAAGAAACAAATACATAAACTTTAATGACGATTTATATCTTAATACTAAATTAAATGAGTTAAGTGCTGTTAAACAGTTTAATAGTGAAGTTAGTGAATTTATTAATAATCAAATTTTTAGTATTGAAAAAATTAATCAAATTAATTCTTTATATAACAATGCATTAGAAGAGTGCTTTAATTACTTAAAGGAAAACTTTATTGAAAAATTAAACTGAATAGATAGCGAAATAATTAAGAATAATCTAATAAAAAATATTAGTTTAGAATACCGAAATTTAAGAGTTATTATTCATCATTTCATTACATTAAATACTTTAAATGAGAATGCTAAAAACAAATTAACAACATTAATTGATACTGTTAATAAAATTAAAGAATTAAAATTATCCGCTAATGTAGAAATTAATTGAGAAAAATTAATCGACGCTAATTTTGCAGTTAATGAAAGAGAAATAAAAAATATCGAATATGATTTAATCACTAAAACACTAAAAAATTACATTGAATATTTTAGTAAAGGTAATTTCTTTCCATTAATCATTGAAAGACTAACCTACTTTAAAAATCATTTTGATTTTGGTGTGAAAGAACATACTATGCAATGATTTATTACTAAAGACAAAAAATTTACTTTAAGTCCGGGTAATGCTGAAAACATTGAATGAAGACTACCATATATGCGTGATAGTAGATACGGACTTATTAAATTTGATAGCGAATATATTATCAGTTGATTAAAAAATTATGATGAATGACTTTGACTAATTAATGATGAAGAGAAAATTGGAAAAATTAACTTAGAAAATGTTAAAGCATTTAATCACTACAAAGACTTCAAAAATGAATTTATTGCTAATGAGTTTAAAGATTATGAAAACTTTAATATTAACGTAAATGATTGAAAATATCCTAGTCAAACTTTTGGTTATAAATATAGCGAAAACATTTCAAAAGAAATATTTAATTATGTTTCGAAAATTTATGGTAATAATTGAGAAGAACACAATTCAAAAACTCATAAGTATTGAATTACTCAAAACTATAGATTACCTATTGATTTTGATTTTGATTTATTTTGGAATTATGCTCATGTAAATACAAAAGGTCATATATCACGTCCTATGACTTACGAATTATTAACTGAACAACCTAATTACTTCTCTAATTTTGAACAAAATTTACTTTCGGATTTGAAAATAAAAAATAAATTTATTTATAAAGAAAGTGTTAATAACCTTTTTGATTATCCAACTACTAGTAAATTAATAAAAAATGATTATGATTATATTAACTCAGAAAATTATGAAAATATCGAAATAACAAGAAATCAATTCATTCAATGACGCAAAAATTGAGAAAATATTTTAAGTAAATTTATCTCTAAAAATTGAAATCAAAAACAGATTATTTTAGCACTTAGTTTCTATATAACAAGTAATGTTATGTATATGTATAATAATTACAAATTTTCATTTAATACTGACGGTAATGATTTTTATAATCCTGCTTCACTTTTTGAAACTGATAGAACACTTCAATGCTATGGATACAGTCAAAATCTCTCGCTAGCACTCACATTACTCAACATTCCTGTTAGAACTGTTGGTGGTAAAATGTTTAGCGACACACGAAATCCGTTAGTAAGTAGTGGAGGACACGCTTGAAATGAAGTCTTTATTGATAATAAATGAGTAAGTGTAGATTTAACTTTTGCTGATTACAACGAAAGGTGAAGTAATTTTAATAGTGAATTGAATTTAGAAGAGATATTTTTAGATAGAGATAGTGGAAGTCGTACAAAATTTAGATTAGATTTTTTAAGCTATATCACAACAATTATTAAATATTTAAATAAGGATGAAAATGGTAATTATGTGCACAATTATATTGAATTACCAACTCATTATAGTACTGACCCTGAAAATGAACTTAAATGAGAAAATATGCTTCCACTTTTAAGACAACAATACAAGCAAGCAATAGAATAAGGAGAAAATATGATACTAAGTAATGAAGAAAAAGAAAAGATAAATTTTAATTCATATAAAAGAGTTAATAGCTTGAATAGTTATTTAGCAATGTTTCCTTTAGATTTACCAGTTTATTTCATTTCTAAATATAGCGAAGAAAATGATTTAGTTGTAGACAATTTTTCAGGTCGTGGTTCTACCTTAGTTGCTGCTAGAATGCTTAAAAGAAATTTCATTGGTAATGATTTAAATCCATATGCTTATGTATGTTCAAAATTCAAAACAATAAAGAATATAACAAAAGAAGACATTTTAATTCAAATAGATAATTTAGAAAATGAATATCTTGCTTGAAAGAACAATTATAAAATTGATTTTGATAATTTCATTTTTAAGGACATTAAAATATTTTTTCATTCAGAAACTTTAACTGAACTATTTTTTATCAGAGAAAAATTAGGTAAGAGTTGATTAAATAATAATGACTTAGATAATTCTATTTTATGTTTTTTACTTTCTATACTACACGGTAGCGAAAGAAAGGACGGAAATAGTATATATTTAAGTGTTTCGATGCCGAATACAATATCAATGTCTCCAAATTATGTTAAAAACTATATCAAAAACAATAAACTTATTCTTACATATAGAAATGTTTTTGAATTATTAAAATTAAGGGTTAATTCTAGTTGAGATGAAGTACTTGAGACAAGTGAAAATTACTTAAAGATATTTTATGCAAATTCAACAGAAGAGTTAAATTTTATTGATGATGAGAGTGTTAAAATGATTTTTACTTCACCACCATATTTAAAAGTTGTTAATTATACCGATTCGAATTGACTAAGATTATGAGTTTTAGGATATGAAAAAGAAAACTTAAAAAATGAGATTAAATTAGATGATAAGCACAATTTTAGTGAATATTGTAATTTTATTCTTAGTTATTTAAAAAATATTTATCCTAAAGTTAAGAAGAATGGGTATGTTTTTCTTGTTATTGGAGATGTTAAAGATTTCGAACTAGCAAAAGAAACTTGAAGCATTATAAAAAATCAAGTTAAATTTGAATTAATTGATATATTTGAACAAGAAATTGAAGATAATAAAAAAGTATTAAAAATGGTAAAAAATAAACCTAAAGCTACTAAAAAAGATAAAATTATTATGTTAAGAAAATACTAACTATGGGAGCGTGTATATGGAAAATAGAATAAATCTAGATAACATACATTTAGCAATTTGAAACCCTAGATTTGAAACAATTGATAAACTTGAATTTAATTTCATGGATGTTTTTAAATTACATGATAAAAATTACTCTACAAAAACTGAAATTGAAAAGATTTCTGAACTTTATAATGAAAATAGGCAAAATTTTTATGAGCTTTTTTACTCAATAAAAGATAGATTTCATTCAGTGAATGAAAAAATTCAATTCATTAAAAATGATGACCATTATATTGTAATCGAAGGTAATCGCAGGTTAAGTTGTTTGTTAATTATGAAAAATATTGATAAATATATTGAATTAATACCAAAATTGACAGATAATAACATAAACGAAGAAAGTATTAACCCTTATATAGAAAAATTAAGCAAATTATATTTATTTTTATTGTCTATTAAAGATAAAATAGACACACAGAACATAAAGGAATATTTGGATTTTGATGAATATTATGTGTTTACAAAAAATGAAGATATTTCTAATTCATTGTTTATAAAGCATACACCAGCTAAGCCTGTGGGTCAATTGCCTTGAAATAAAGGTAAATACTATTATGATATTTGAACTATGTTCAATAATGAGAAGTGATTTGAACAGGAAGATATTGATGAAGAAAAAACACGTTTTCTGTTTAGTAAATCAAAGAACGCCATGTTTAGCGATTATAAGAAAGCGGCTTTTTTGGTCAAGTTTTTTACATATATAAAAGATGATGATGCTATTTTAAGAGACGAAATGATAAATACTCAACCAACAGCTTTTGAACCAGATTTTATAAGAAACACAATAAAATCCACACTTAACTTAATAGATGATAATTTAAATTACAAAGATTTTTATGATTTAGAGTTCGATGCTAAGTCTAGAGATTACATTAATAATGGTCAATTTAAATTAGAACATGTTTTTAGTTTTATTAAAGAGTTAAAAGAAAACAATATGCAAACAACAAGATTTAACACAGATAACAAAAATGAAATAATAGATATTTTCTTTAACCATTTAAATTTAAATATAGTAAATGAAGACATATCCAAGAAGGAATTTCTAAATAAATTTATGCTTATGAGCCAAAACGAATTAAAATCTTATAAGAAAATAATTCGTACAAAAAAGGTAATTGATTTAATTGATTGTAGATTAACTCAATTTCATTACTCAAATGGTATTATCAAAGACCTTAAAAAAAGAAAAGCAGATGTTTTGATTGAATTAATTAATCAAATACATCACAATACAAATTTTGAAAAAAGTAAATTCTTTATAAACGCTATCCAATCATCAATTAGAACTATTATAGAATATGTTATAAAATTAATTGTATTTAATGCTATTAAAAATTGCGTTACATTCGATAATGAATATCTTGAATTTTGTAAAATATTAAACCATAAGATTAATAGTCCAATAAGATATATATCTAAAACAGAAAAAGCAAGTCTTACTTATGCTTTATTATTTGATAGTCAAGTAGATATTCCAGAAAACCAAGAAATTTTGGAAGAAGATGAATTAGATGATGAAGAAAATAAAGAAGTTAAAAATTCACAATTACGAAAAATTTTCAAAAACTTATTAAAATCTGATAATGGTGTGTTAAAAACTTTAGAAAAGTTATGTACAAACAATGTTTTTATAAAGAGTTTTTACGATTTCTTTGAAGATAAATTAAGTATAAGTGATTTCTATTTATTTGTTAACAGTAATTGAACCACAATAAATACATTTATTCATAAAATTTTTCTAAAAGATTTTACGAAAACAGTAGATATCTATAAAAAAATAACTTTAAATAATAATAAGATATTAAAGAATTTTTTGGAAATTATTCAAAAATTAAAATTCAACATTGTAAATGAAGTAATAGATGAAATAAACAAAGAAACAGATATTTCTTGAGAAGGTAAAATAGCATAATTTTATAGATACGACATGAACTAGGTTAATTGTGTTTTAATAATACAAGTAAGTAGCATACCAATGAATAAAAAATGATAAAACAAGTGTGAAGTTTAACAAGAGAAGCTAAGAAGAATTTGTGTAAAATTGAAAGTGCCTCGTATGATTATAATGGTAATATAATTACTCATATCCGTATTAATTAAATAACAATTGACCGCTTGTTATGGTTTATGCAGGAGAAAATGTTTATTATCCAACTTGTCGTAGTTTAAAAGTTAATAGAAGCACAAAAGAAAATGAAGTTTTACTAAAGAATATCGATACTAATAACTACTCACTCGTTGAAACTAATAATGCTCATGTATGAATAAAGAAGAATTTTTCAGCATCTATGATAAAAATGAAATTTCTTCGCTTAATGATTTTACTGTTGATGAATTAAAAACTTTACTTACTGAAATTAGAGAAAATTTGGATAAAGGAACATTAGCAATTCAAAAATTAACTATCGATGAAAATTGAAATATTAAACATTGTAAATTAACTAATGAAGTTGAAGCTTTTAGATTTTTAACTCTTATGGATATTTTACTTAACAATATATTACTAGGTTTCACTGATGAATATTTTGAAAAATATATTGCTAATTGAGATGATGAACAATGACTTATTGATTATCACGACGGACATTTAAGTTATAGGACTATTGAAAATTGAAGTTTGAATGAGTGTAAGGAATATTTAGAAATTAGAGATTTTGAAAAAGAACTGTTAATACTAATGAACATAAACTATATTGATTTAGTCCTTGAGACTATGAAAATGAACAAGCAAAATACAAAAAGAAGTTAGAAAAGCAATTACAAAAAGAAAAAGAACAAAACAAAAGAGAAGAACAAAATAAGAATAAAGAAGATGACTTAGCACTATCTATATAGTGCTTTTTTATATTTATTTAGTAAATATAAAAAAGTGTTATAATTTAATTAATACTTGCACGTCGGGACTTAGAAAGCCTGCATTGTCTATAGTGGAGTGTGAAAGGGAAATATGAAGTATTTTAAAATGCTTCTTATTTCAGTCACTACTACGACTTTAAGCGTAAGTTGTATCAATAATAAAAATACAACTAAATACAATTATGATAATAAAAAATATTATGTTGAATTAGATAAAACAAATCTGACTAAAGAAGATTTTTTGACTAATGAAACACTTTACATTAAAGATTTTGATTTGACTATTTTTAATTTTAATATTAGAAAGCTATTCAATTTTGATGATATTAATTTTAATTTATGAGAAAAAAATTAAATATCATTAAAAATAAATTAAAAGAATTAACTAATGAAAATAGTTTTAAGCAAATTTTACATTATTATTTACAAATTTATTAAGAAAATACAAAAAAGAAATATTGATTAAAGATAAATTTAATCACATATAAAATTAAATTTATAAGTAAATTTCAATGTTACAAAATATATAGTTTCTTTCTATATGGACTTTTTTTCTATAACTCAAAAATTTTAATTTAATATAATAAAAAGGAGAAAAAATGAATTTATTTAATTTGGAAATCTTAGAAAAACCAAAAGATATTGACATTATAACTAAATTGGGAGGTAAAATTACAAATTTTGTTTTACTATTAGCAATAATAGTAACTTTTATTATCATTATTTTAACCGTTTTTTGAATTTTATTTAATTGATTTAAAATGGTAAAAGCAAGTGATAATTATAAATTTGAACAAGCTAAAAAATCTATTAAAATTGGATTATTAATTATTATGATATTTATATTTTTTATTATTACTGTATTTATTTTTCGTTTTAACTACCATTAAATATATTTGGTTATTAATTTAATGATTACATAAAAAGTTGACAATACAATTGTCAACTTTTTATGTAATAACCTGATCAAAATAACAACATTATATATTAAAAGTAGATGATAAACATCTACTCTAGAGAAATATATTATTTATCTTGGATAGCTTCAAATCCAGGAAGTTTAACACCTTGAAGTAATTCAAGTGAAGCTCCACCACCTGTTGAAACGTGTGAGAATTTATCTTCCATACCTAATTTTTGTACAGCAGCAACTGAATCACCACCACCAACTACTGAGTAGCAATTTTCAAGTTTACTAATAGCACGACAAACTTCTAAAGTACCTTCTTTGAAGTTATCAAATTCTGTAACTCCCATAGGTCCGTTTCAAACAACTGTTTTAGCTCCGATTAATTCTTTAGCAAATAATTCTTTTGATTTAGGTCCAAGGTCTAATCCCATGTATCCATCTTTAATATCGATATCTGAAACAATACCAGGAACATCTTTGAATTCAGTAGCAACTAAATGATCAACTGGAAGAACAACTTTAGAAGCATATTTGTCTAAGAATTCTTTAGCTAATTCTAATCTATCATCTTCAACCAAACTTGTTCCAATTGTGTGTCCTTGAGCTTTTAAGAATGTGTAAGCCATTCCTCCACCAATAATCATTTTATCAGCAATTTTTACTAAGTTTTCTAACACTTGAATTTTGTCAGAAACTTTAGCTCCACCAATAATAGCAACATATGGGTGTTCAGGATTTTCGATAGCTTTACTTAATGCACTAACTTCTTTTTCCATTAAGTATCCTAAAGCATTTTCAGCAATATTTGAACTAATTCCTACGTTAGAAGCGTGTGCACGGTGTGCTGTACCAAAAGCATCATTAACAAATACATCACCAAGCGAAGCTCAGTATTTTCCTAATTCTGGACTATTTTTACTTTCAGCTTTACCATTTAAGTCTTCGTAACGAGTATTTTGCATTAATAATACTTCACCATTTTTCATATTATTAATTGCTTGTTCTAATTCAGCACCTCTTGTTGCATTAACAAATGTAACAGCTTGTCCAAGTTGTTTAGCTAATTCATTTGCAACTGGTTCAAGATTTCTTTTAGCTAAGTCAGCTTCTTCTTTAACTTTTCCTAAGTGTGAAAGAAGAATAGCTTTTCCACCATCGTTAACAATTTTTTTAATTGTTGGAAGAGCTGCTGTAATACGTTTTGTAGAAGTAATAACACCATCTTTAATAGGAACGTTAAAGTCAACACGAACTAAAACTTTTTTACCTTTTAATTTTAAATCATCAATAGTTTTTTTCATTTTTTTCACTCCAATCATTTTATTCTAATAAATTATATATTTAATTAAATAAAAACAGTTGATATTAATACTAAGAAAATAAATATATAAAAAACAATACCATAATCTTATTTACATAAAATTTATTTACTGTCTTAAAAATTAAATTGATATATAATAAGCATATGTTTAAGAAAGCTATAAAAAGCGCCAAAAACCACATTCAACGTGGAAACATGTTTATGTTGGCTATTGGTCTATTATTAGGAACAGTATTTGGTGCTGTTGTTAGTTCTTTAGCTAACGACATCATTATGTCATATATTTCAACAAACATTCTTAAATACAATAATTTAGATGACTATGTTGTTTCAGGAATGAAAGTTGGAAAATTCTTAGGAGTATTACTTAACTTCATCATTGTTACTGTATTCATTTTTGTAGTTTTAGTAATTTACTACTTAATTTACAACTTTAAAAAAGCTAAACTTGAAAAAGCTAAAGCTGCTGAAGCACCTGCACCTAAAGTTCCTACAACAGAAGAGTTAATTCTTGCTGAATTAAAAGAATTAAACCAAAACTTAAAAAAATAGAGGGAGAATGTAACAAGGAGTAATCCTTGTTTTTTCATATTTTCATATTTTTGTAATTAATATATAGAGAATCGTAAAAAAGAACAGTCATACAACAATTGTTGCATGACTGTTTTATATTCTTGGTCCTTTTAGTAAAATTATAGTGCAAAAAAATAAGAAAGGAACCAATATGATTATAGCAAATATTAAAAATTCTCTTGAAAAAGTTGTGTGTATTAAAACTAAAGAAAAACATTTACCAAACAATCACTATTTAATCAAAAATTCTGAAGAAGAAATCAGAATTCTTCATTCAAAAGTTATAAATAACAGATTACTCAAAGCGAATCAAATGAACATTCTTCATTTAAATGAATGCCTAAGATTATTCAAAGAAGGAAAGAATTTTTCTAAAGTTTCAGAAGTGATTGGATTTCAAACACACACCATTAAAAAGTTATTGAAAATTTCAACAACAAATCAAGGTGATTTTGTCAAAAAATATAAAAAAGTTTGTCGCAACTGTGATCAATATATTAATTATGTAAACTATATTGATTTCCAATTAATTGCCGAACATCTTATGCTTTATAAGTCCAAAAGAACAAGACTTCATTCAAAGACTATTAAAAATAAATGAAGAGATTTTATTAGATTTTGAAAATCTGAAGTTAGTTATTATAGGAAAAATAGATTCAATAAAGATTTTACAAAAAGAGCAATCAAAGTTTCAGCTAAAGCTCTTGTTAATAAATTTAAGAAGATGTTTCCTAACAGTTTCTGCCCTACTCCTAGCACTGTATACAAGTGCTTAAAGTCAAATGAGTTTAATTTATCTATAGATATTTTGCTCTTTCTTTCTGTAGGAAAATATCACAAGAAAACTAGAAAAGTTCAAAAAAGTTCTCTTAAAAATGCTGTTAGTATTCATCAAAGGCCTGATGAGGCCAACCATAGATTAAAGGAAGGTCATTTTGAACTTGATACTGTGATTGGACAAAGCAAGGATAAGAATTGTTTGGTAACTTTATTAGATAGAAAAACTAGAAAACTTTATGTAATATTATCACGCAAAACTTCTGAGGCAGTGAAAGATGCTTTACTTGAAATGATTAAAGTTAATTCCATAAAAATAACAACATTAACGGTTGATAACGGCTCCGAGAACGTGCGCTTGCACGAAGTTATTTCTAATAACAATTTGTTTAAATGTGATGCATATTGTTCATACCAAAAAGGTTCAATAGAAAATATCCACAGACACATTAGAAGATTTATTCCTAAGGGTGTGTCTATGGATAAATTCACAAATAAACAAATTTATGTGATGAGCAAAAGAATTAATGAATATTTAACACTTATCAATCAATAATTTTACTAAAAATTTTAAAATCGGTCATGACCGATTCTTTTGGTGTGCTTTTTTATATAAAAAAGCATTATAATTATATAAATCGTAGCACTAACGTACTTCAAGGACTTTGATTAAAATGCATTGTTAAATGACTTTTCTATTTCATAATATATAGAGAATTATACATAGAAATATATAATAAATATGGTAATAATTTTTGATTTACCATAATAAATGTAGGAGATAAAAATGAAAAATAATGCAAATTCTTTCAAATTTAAAAAAGAAGATGGATTAGAAACTCCAGTAACAGGAAATTCATATCTTAGGTACTATGAAATAAAAGAAAATACAACAGAATGAAGAACGGACAAAAATCAACAATTCTTTAATAATGAATATAAAGAGATTGAACAATACGACATATTCGAAGAAGATATAAATGAATTAAATAATATTTGAACCCCAAAGAGAAAAAATGGTTCATTTATTGATGTTTTTAAATTCACAAGTACTCAATTTTCATTAAAAGATAAAAATATCATGTCTACAGCAGAAATTTTCGAGATGAATTGTACCTATATGGAACTAACCTCAGCGACAGATGAACAAAAGGAATATTGATCAAGTATTAAAAAACTTAAGGATGATTTTTTCTCCGAAGAAAATTTCAAAATATATGCAACAATCTACTTTTATTTAATGAATTCAAGAGGTTTAATACCAATTTCATCTCAACAAAAAAGTAGTGATGATACATTCCATAATATCCAAAATAATTTTTATTGATACTTACAATCTAGTAAAACATTGGATTATTCGAATGAAGTTTCGCCAATTCTTGATGATAATGAGTTGCTTTTAAACTTAAAAACAAAATATGTTGAAGTATATGAACGAAAAAATAATAAAAATATCATCTCTGACCTATATGAATATTCAAAATACAAATTAGCCCTTCAACTTATTGAATTAATAAGTAACAAAAACAAATCTTATCCAGAAAAACCAAAAAATAGTATAAGTTTATCAACCTATAATAATATTTTATTTGATAAAGTTTATAAAGAAAGAGAAAGTATAGTAAAGCAACTAAAAAGTATGAGATTTTTTAAGTTTTTTATATGATGTATTAATATATTATTAGTCACTTCTTTTGGTTGTTTATTGTATCAAATAATCTATTTATGCGTTATGAACAGTTTATATGGATATCATAAAGTTTATTTAGTAACATCTTTAATTTTACTATTTTGTTTTATAGGTACTATTATTATGTCTTTATTTCTTTACTCTCATTTCCTAGCGAAAAGATACTATATTAAAAATGAATTTAATAAAGATAAAAATAATAAATTCTATAGATTAAAATATAGAAACACAATAATTGATAAATATATTAATTTCATATTTAAAAACATTCCATTCGTTTTAAGATTCTTTATTAACCGTCAATTAAAGTATTGATATCGTATTCAAAAACCAAAGGAGATAAAAAATGATAGTTTCATTTGATAAATCTAAAAAACAGTTCATGGTTAAATATAATGTTTCAGATGATAAATTTATAATAGATAAATTAAACGTTAAATGAAATAAAGAAACTAACACTTTTACATTAAAGGGCCAAAGGGTCATAAAAGATCAAAACAATAGCACTCTAATGACTTCGATGTACAACGAAAATGGGGATCTTGAGGGCGAAATGATTGAATATTACGATGATCCAAAAAGTAGACAAAATATAGTAAAAACTACAGTAAATTGAGTTAACAATAAAAAAGAAGGCATTGAAATTTCTAAATACCCTAGCGGCAATTTCAAATCTCAAGGAAGATGAAAAGAAGGAATGCGCGATGGTGTTTGATATACTTTTTTTGACAGTAAACACAACGACGGGAAACCTTTCGAAGCTACAATCCAATCATATAAAATGGGTGTTAAACATGGTAAATTTATTGAATGATATGAAGATACTGGCAAAATCATCTCTGAAGAAGTATATAAAAACGGAATACCAGAATAGTTAAAATTTAATTAAACAATGTGTTTAGAAGTTGTTCTCTACACATTTTTTCTTTGTATTTACCTCTTAGTAACATAAATGAAAACTATCAAACAATTTTAATGTTTGGGTCAGGTAAAAAATGTGTGGAAAAATAAATACATTTAATAAAACGATTTATTGCTAATCAAATTATATAACATTAACCTAAAAATCGAAAATCAAAAATGTAAGGACTCGAAATCCTTATTTTTTATTGAAAACAAAGATAGTTATTGAACAAAACTTATATTTACTTTAGCTTGGTTATTTCAATTAAAAATTCTCATTTTAATTTCATCAATACTAATTCTATTAGTTTGAGTAATAAGTTTTCTTTTAATAACAGCAATGTTAGTTTCAGACTGACCAGTACGATTTTGATAATAAAAATATTTAACATTTCTATTAATTTTTATGAACTTAATTATTTCATTTCGTTTATTGAGATCTATATTTTCATCACTTGCTATTTCAGTAAGTAAATTAATAATTGAAGTATTATCATTTAATTTAACATACTCTTTCAACTTATAAAAAATGTTTGAATATTTAGTATTGTGAAAAATTTTATAATTATTAAATGGAAATGTGAAAAATAGAAAATACTTAAAATAATTCTATGCTCAAAATTTTGTTGAGAAGTTGTTTATTAATTCAAATAAAAATTATTTTTTATAATTCTCATTTTCATAAATAACAGCATAATAATTATGTAAATGTTTCGATTTACAATTAAAGTTGATGTCTTAAAAGGAGAAAATGAAACAAAAAGATTTTTTAAGCAAAATAGATTATGCTATTTATTATTACGAAAGCAAAATACAGGATAATGCATTTACTGGTATTGAAGATATAGGGCATTTAACATTTAATAATGTTTTTTATTATTCAAGAAATGAAATGAAAAAATATCTGTAGAAGAACTAGTTGATGAAATAGTTTCAAAAAATATACTAAGACGAAGACATGAAATTTTTAAACTAGTTCCAGAATTGGAATCTAGAATCAATGAAATTTTATTTGACAGAACTTATGATAACTTTGACCAATTATTAAAACGTGCACTATTTGAATATCAAAAAGATTTTGTACTAGAAAATATTGAACATTCATTTAGATCACATTTCCTAAATTTAGCTAAAGAAATTGTTAAAAATAGTGGAAGAGAAGAAATTAAAGTTAATTGAGAGTGATTTAATGATTTAGTTATTAAGAAAGCTAAAGAGTTTTGTTCAAAAGATGCGTTGTATAAATATGTTCCGACAGAATTTAATGAATTTGAAGAAATTTTAGTCTAGTAAATATAAATTAAGCATATAAATAAAACAAAAATGAATAATATCAACACAAATTTAAATATATTCAATAATTCTTTAGATAAATCATTTAAAGAAATTATTGAATTTTTAATTCACAAATATTCAAAAGAATCAAATACTCGAAAGATAGAACAAAATATTCTTAAATCAATTTTAGAAACCCAAAGCAAAAAAGATAAAAATTGATGTTAATTTTATAAGGAACTAACCACCAACATCATAAAAGAATACTTCCTAACAGGTAAAGGACAAGAATAGATTCATTAAGAAAAATAACTAAGTAATACTTTATACGTCATTTATACCGGCAAATAAACCAATAAATGTCTATTTAAAATGACGGTTTAAAATGAATTATTGTGATTTTTGTGTTAAAAATTGATTAAATCAGTATTATTTACACAAATTAACTGATTTTAATCCGACAAGAATAAAAATATACCGTCATTTATACCGACAAATATACCGACATTATGTCTATTTAAAATGACGGTTTAAAATTAAATTATTGTGATTTTTTATCAGAAATTGATTAATTTAATGTTATTTTGCAAATTAATGATATTTAACCCGACAAAAATAAAAATATACCGTCATTCAAACAGAAATTTATACCGACAAAAATATAAATGTTGTTATAATATTAATATGACTAATAATACCTATATAGAATCAGAAATTTTGGAGTTAAAAGAAAAAATGAATGATAATTTAACTAAAGAAATTGTCTCATTTTTAAATACACTTGGTGGAGAAATAATAATAGGTGTAAAAGATAATGGTGAAGAGGTAGGTATAGAAAATCATGATGAGACCTTAAGAAAAATATCAGATATTATAGTATCAAAAATAGAACCCAAACCCACAAATTTAGTATTTCCAAGATTACATAAGCTCAAAAATGGTAAAGTTGGTGTACTTATTATAATTAAAAAAGGAACTGAAGAAATATACTATGATAAACAATATGGATTATCTTCAAAAGGTTGTTATAAGAGACTTGGTTCAACTTGCATACCATTAACATTCCAAGAAATAAATCAAAGAATACATAAAAGTTTTGCTGATAATGATCTTATTATTAGAATGGGAAATGAAAATTCTAATTTAACATTCTCTAGTATTAAAATATATTATGAAGAGAAAAATAAGCATTTGAATAATAATACTTTTGAAAAGAATATTTCATTAAGAAATTCACTTAATCAATACAATCTTCTTGCTGAATTACTAGCAGATAAAAACAATTTATCATTAGTTTTTGTTAAATTTAATGGAATTGATAAAACCTCCATTTCGCAAAGAGTTGACGTAGGTAATGTTTGTATAATTACAGCGTACAAAAATCTTATAAATAGACTTAAATCACTAAATACAAATTTTTTAGATACAACTGTTAGACCTAGAATAGAGACTCCACTTTTTGATATGGATTCAGTAAATGAAGCAATTTTAAACGCAATTATCCATAATGATTGAACAATTGGAACTCCACAAATTTCATTTTACAGTAATAGAATTGAAATTGTTTCTCACGGTGGATTGATATCTGGATTAAGTGAAGATGAATTTTTTGATGGGATTAGTAGACCAAGGAATCCAAGTTTAATGAGAATTTTCATTGATTTAGGATTAGCTGAACATACAGGACATGGTGTTCCTAAAATAATTAGTGTTTATGGAAAAGAATCAATTAAAATTGGTAATAGTTCAATAAAGTGTATTATTCCTTTTAATATAAATGGTAATGTTCAAATTAATGAAAATTTTGATGAAAACTCAATTAACAATAATGAAAAAAATAATAAAACAAATTATTTTGATGATTCATTATTAAACCTAAGGGATAATGAAAGATTAATTTTAAATTACATTACTAACAACTCACAAATTACAATACTAAAGCTTTCAGAATTAACAGGTCTTTCAAGTAGAACGGTTGAAAGAATAATATCTTCACTACAAACTAAATCAATTTTAATTAGAGAAGGTTCAAAGAAAAAAGGTAAGTGAGTAATAAAAATATCAAATTATGAAAAAAATAACACAAAATAAACTAGGACACAAAAAGTTGACATTTATTTATCAACTTTTTGTGTCCTAGTTTACATTTGTTTTTTATTTAAAATTCTTTATTTTTGAATTTTGTGGGTCATTTTTAGATGACTTTTCTCTTTTTCTGAACAAAATCAATAAAAAATGCAGAGAATAATTTCTCCACACATTTTTTCACCACTCAAATTTTTTAATAACTAGGTATATGTAAAATTCTTATGTGAATTTAATAAAATCCAGCATTTCGCACACTTAGTGCAAACACAAGAATAAAAGTGCGAATTAATCGCACTAAAATTTATTTATTCAATTTTTCAACCATATGTATTAAAACTCGCAACTAATGAAACCATATTAGGATCATCAACTTTGATTTTCTTAAATATGTTTCTTCCAGCACTTATAACAGCAGCTAATTGAGTTCCTCAACCTTGTTCTAAATCAGAAGCTTTACCTGAAATATATAGAGTATCTACAGTTGAATTATTTTCAGTTTTAAAATGGAATTTTCCATAGTCACTAGGGTGTTTTACAATTAAAGCACTGAATTGAGTTCTAGCTAAATCACTTGTTTTTATCTCGAATTTCTCGTCTGGATTTCATAATGTTAAATCATAAAATACTCTTCCATATAATTGCATATCTTTAAGACTTCTAATTTCTTTAACATTTGAAAAATCTAAATGAGTGATTCAACTCCCTTCACCTCAATACCCTTGGAAGACTCTTAAATCATATTTATCTTGGAAAGCAATTTTTAAACCTTGATTGATTGTAGTGATATTATCTTCAGCATCAAATTTAAGAACTTGGAAAGTAATAGATGTAGTTTTTAACGCTCCATCAGCCACTTTATTTGGATTAATATCATTATTATAATCATAAGGTACAAAATCAACACCTTTAAGGGCATTTGGATTAATTGCTCAATCTTTATCCAAACCAAGAATACCATTTTGAGAAGTGTATAATTCAATTTCTTTAATATGTTTATCTTTTAAGGCAATAAGTGAACTAGTATCTTTTCCTTCAAAGAATAATGTGAGTTTTTGAACAGTGCTTGGTAAACTTTTAAATACATCTTTAAGATCTGAAGGAGCACCAAAACCACCTATATTTCTTATTACAATACCATTAATTCCACCTGAAAGTTGACCTTGAAGTTTTTGTATATCATTTTTGAAGTTTTTATATGACTCAACATTTTTAACATCAACTTCAAGAACGTTAAGTTTTTTACCATCTTTAGTGTAACTATAAACTTTACTACTTCCTGATAAACTAGAAGAGTATGAACTAGAGATATCCTTTTTATCTCAACCAGGGAAATTTCCTTCTTGAATTGATTTAGGATCTCTAGAGTATCAAGTGTCATAATTCATAACACGTTTTGTGCTATTTTGATCGACAATTTTCTTGATTACTGGACTATCAAGTGGATTTGGATATGTTCAACTGCCACCTTCTTCAACATATCAAGTTGTTTTTCCTCCTGATTCATTTCTATATAATCTATTCAAGAAATCTAAATTTGGAACCATTCCTTTTTCAGCATATTTATCAATATCTTTTTTAACATTTTCCATTCAAAGTCTTAAATGAAGTAAGAAATCTCTTCCTTGCTCTTGATATTTCGTTCTGTAATTTTTAGTATATTCAACTCAATTTTCAATAATATTCGATGGAACACCTTGTTTACCTAATGCATCTCTTAGAGCTTTTTCATCATTTAATCCGTCTTTACCTATTGCAGTATATAAAGTATTAACTAATTCTTTAGTACCTTTTATCGTTTCTGAAGTAATTTTATTTTTATCTAAATTCTCATATTTTTTTCAATCAGGATTTTCGACATCCGGCACATTTACTGAATTAGGATCAATAGGTTTACCAGCTATATTTGTTTTGTCTTTAATGATTTTTTCGCTATTAGAATTGCTATCTTCGGGTTTTGGAGTAGGTTCTGGTTTAGGCGTTGGGGCAGGAGTATTTTCAACTTCCTCGGTTTTCTCCGGTTCTTCAGGAGTTACTGGTTGAACTTCAGGTGTAGGTAAAATTACAACTTCTTGTTTTTTCTTAATTTTAACAAATGCAACATTTTTATTTGTATTTGCAATAACTACTTTTCTAGCTTCATTACTGTCAAATGCTTCATATCCATTAGGAATATATTGTATTACAGGTATCTCGTCACCACTTCTTTCAAATCTTTGAAAAGGATCTAATATAGTTCCATCTTCAGTTATTCAATTAATCATTATCATTCCCATAGGAGAATTTTGATTAATTATTGCACTTTGAATAATTTCAACTTTATTGGTTTCTCCTACTTTGATCACTTGCTCAGTATTTTTAGCCTTATACCCAATCGGAACATAATTATTAACATTAATAATAGCATTATCTAATGAACTAATTGATTTATAACCAATTTCACTTCCGTCTAAAATAAAAATTAATTTAGTTGAAACTGTTTGATGAATTTCTTCTACTTTTTTAATGCCAATTTCGTTTCTATTTCCAGTAATGACAGCAACATTTGAATCAACTAAAGTGTAATTATTTGGTAAATAGTTTGAAGCTATAATCACTTCATCATCGTTGCCTTTAATAGATTTTTCACTTATAACTTTATCACCTTCTTTAAAAACTAAGGTAGTTGTAACCAATTTTTTCTTAAGTTGGATTGCAATTTTATTTTCTTTACCATAAATAATTGAATAACTTTGATTTACAAATTCATATCCTTCAGGAAGATATTCTTTATAATCAATTACTTCACCTTCAGGTTTTTCGATAACTTTTTTCAATACTTCAACATTATTATCATGATAAATTAATGTAGTAGTTACTAATCTAATTTCTTCTTTATCTGGTTCAACATTGATGATATTTTCTTGTCCTACTTTAATTTTGATAGTTTCATCAACTAAATGGTAATTAAGAGGTACATAATTGATATCTTTAATTGTATGCTCAGAATTTTCTAAAAGCTTAAACGTTTTACTTTCAATAGTTTTATTATTGTAATTAAATTTAATTATTGTATCGAGTACTTTGATAGTTTCCTTTTGGATTTTAACTACTAGAATTTCATTGTCAATTCCAGGGATAGCTAACTGATTAGGTTCAATTAATTCATATCCTTCTGGTAAATAAGAACTAACTAAAATCAATTCACCTTTTTTAGTTTCGATAGTTTTTTCTAAAACTACTTCTTTAGATTGATTATCTTTGTAAATTAATTTAGTTGTTACCATTTCCTCTTTAATAAGAGTATCATCAAAAATTTCATTTTCACTCTCAGGATTTTCAGGAATAGTTGGTTCAGTTGGTTCAACAGATATAGGTTGCACTTGAATTGAATTAGTTTGACCAATTATAACATCAATTGAACTTTCTACCAATTCATAACCATAAGGTAAATACTGTCCAGCATTAATTTTTGCATTAATATTTGAACTAACTTCAATTTCTTTAATTAAATTAACTTCATAAAAGTACTTTAGAATTGTTTTGATTTCTTTGGGTTTTTCTTCTTCAGTTTTTTCTGGTTGATTTTCAACTACCTTAACTAAATTTATTTCATTTACTTGATTAACAATAACTTCAAAATCATCATTTTCGAGTTTATAACCACTAGGAATATATCTTGAAAGAATTATTTTTTCATCATTTTTTGTTGTTATAACTTCACTTGAGATGATTTTTTCATCAAATGTGAATGTTAAAGTAGTTTTGTAAATTAAATCTTTTACGATTTCTTTAATAAAAATTAAATTTTCGCTATTTTTTTCTATTTCTATATTTTTATTCAATAATTCATAACCATCAGGAACGTTTAATTTTAAGTTAAATGACTCAAATTCTTCCTCTGTAAGTTCTATAGTTTCACCAATTTGTGTTTTACTTTCATCGTTTAACAAAAACTTAATAATAGTTTTATTATTTTCATTTTCATGTTCTTCATTATTTGTACCTGGTTTTTCTAATTTAGGTAAATTATTATCTCTATTTGAAAGATTTTTATCGCTAGTTAAAACATCATCTTTTAATGATGAATCACTACCATCCAACCTTTCACCTAAAGTATCAAACTTTTTATTAACATTATTTTTAGGATTATGAGAGTGAATTCCCATAGTTAAAACACTAGAAACACCAACAAATGCAATTGCAGACATTCCTAGATAAAATAGTTTTTTCTTAGTTATTTTTCTCATATAACTCCTTTATTAAATAATTTTATTTAATTATTTAGTTTCTAATAAATCATTTACTGTCGAAATATACAAGAATTTCTCAGGCTCAACACCACTAAATTCACCATTAATAATTCTTGTAACTGAATCGATAGTATCTTCTAATTTTACATATACTCCTTTTTCATGAGTAAAGTGTTCGGTCATGAAAAAGTATTGTGAGAAAAAGTTTTGTAATTGAAGTGCTTTTTTAACCGTGACTTTACTTTCATCATCAAGTTCATCTATTCCCAAAATTAAAATAACATCTTCGAGTTCTTTATATCTTTGAAGTATTTTTTTAGTTTCTATAATTGCATCATAATGTTTTTGACCAATTATCATTGGATCAATACTACTTGAACTAGATGCAAGCGGATCAATTGCAGGGAAGATATTTTTGGCAGTTACTTCACGTGAAAGTACTAAGTTTCCGCCAAGGTGCTTAAATATTGCGACTGCAGAAGGTTCAGAAAGATCATCCATAGGTAAAAATACTGTTTGGAATGAAGTGATGTTTCCATTTTGATTTGCGAAAATTCTGTTTTCAACTGAAGAAATTTCAGTATTTAATGTCGATTGATATCCACCAAGAGAAGGTTTTTTATCAAGTGAAGCTGAAATTTCATTACCAGCTTGAAGAAAACGGAAGATGTTGTCGATGAATAACAATACATTTTCTTTTTCATTATCTCTAAGATATTCAGCAGCAGTTATACCAATAGGAACAATACTCATTCTTGAACCTGCTGACTCGTTCATTCTTGATACATAAAGAGTTGAATTCTTCATTAAATTAGATTCTTCTAGGTCATTCTTAAGTTCAATCGCTTCACGTGAACGTTCACCAGAACCAATAAAAATAGAACTGGTTTTTTCTTGATTTTTAGATAAATTAAAGATGATTTCTTTCATTAAAACTGTTTTTCCTACCCCAGCTCCACCAAAGATACCAATTTTTGCACCCTTGATAATTGGAATAAAGAAATCTACAGCTTTAATTCCTGTTTCTAAAATCTCTGGCTCATATTTATAGTTAAGATTTTTAATAATAGTTGAATCCATTTCAACAAAATCAAATTCTTTGATCTCAGGGTGATTTAATGATTTACCACTAAAATCAAATACATGGCCTTTAGCTTTTTGCCCAACTGGAACCATAAATGATTTATTTAGACATTTTACTTTTTGATTTATATAAAATGGAGTTTCATTATAAATAATCATTGCTAAAAGATTGTTTTGATCAAGTATTTTTTTTACCATTAAATAGTTTAGATTATCTTCAGTTAGAATTAAAGTATTAATTTTTGGAAGTTCTTCATTAGAAAAACTAATTTGTACTACATCAGTTCAAATCTTAGTTATTTTCGCTGCCATTGTTAACTCCTAACTTTTGAATAATATTATTTAAAATGTCTTTTTTAATTGGTATGAATTCATTTTGAACTTTAATGTTTCAATTTAGTTCTAACTTATTGCTTAATTGTTTAAGTGCACTTTTGAAAAATTCAGAAACACGCGGATCAATATTTTTGGTATTTTTAGTACTTTCAAATATTTTTCTAGCATTTTCATCTACTTTGATTAATTCTTGACAGAATCTTAAGGCTAATTGTACATCTTTAACGTCTGTTAAACAATTTCAAGAAATTAAATCAGAGTTTAATAATAAATCTTCTTCAGAATAAAGTGAAATACCTTTTTGATTAAACATCTCTTCAATTAAAAGTCCATTTTTAATTAAATTATTTGTTTGCTCATTTAAGTCATATTTAAGTGATGAAAGTTTTGTTTGTCTTCTATATGCTTTATAAATTTTTCCTATTTTTGAAGCTACTTTAGCGATTTCTTTACTTTGAACCATACCACCAATACGTGAAACTGACAAGTCTATATCTACTGCTGGATATTTTCCTGAAGCAAATATTTCACTATTAGTTACTATTTGTCCATCAGTTATACTAATTATATTTGAAGAAATCAATGAAGTGATGTCGTTATCAACAGTTTGTAGAATTGGAAGTGCTGTAATACTTTTTCTATTTGTAAAATTACCACTTCTTTCAAGTAAACGTGAATGAGCATAAAACATATCTCCAGGGAATGCTTCTTTACCAACAGGTTTGTTTGTCAATAAAGCTATTTCACGATAAATATTTGCATGAGTAGTTAGATCATCAAAAATAATTAATACATCATCTTCATAACTTAAGTTCTCAGCATGCGCCATAGCAACATAAGGAAGTAAATATTGATCATAAGGACGATCAGAATCAGCCTTAATTATTATAGTTTGTTCTAAAGCATCGTTTTGTTCAAGTAATTTATATACTGTCGAAAGTTGTGAGTGTTGGGTGCCTATTGCTGCATAAATACATTTAACATTTTTATTTTTTTGGTTAATAATAGTGTTTAATGCAATAAAAGTTTTTCCTGTTTTACGATCACCTATGATTAACTCACGTTGTCCTTTACCAATTGGAACAAGTAAATCAACTGAAATATAACCAGTATTAAGCTGTTGATTTAATGATTTGTAACTCATCAAGTCATTTGGTTTATTAAAGATATTTGATTGATGCTCCATGAATTCAACAGTTTCTTTAGTTGTTGCTGGATAAACAATATTATTTTCAATGTCAATTATTTTTCCAAAGAATTTTTTTGAAGTTTTTACTAAATTACTTTCATCACTCAAAATAAACTCATCTTCAATTTTAAGTTCTGACGGTTCAACATTAACAATACAAAATGCTTTATTTTCAGAAGCTGAAATAACTAACGCTTTAACACTTTTATCTTTTTCTAGTGTTAGACGTTCATTTTGAGTGAAATTGTGATCACCATTTAACTCTATAATATAGTCAAAAATTGCTTTAATTTGAATTTTATTAGCCATATTATAATCCTCCATTTCCTATTAAAATCAATATGATTGATGTTACTATCATTAGCGCGCTAACTAGTCAAGATAGCATTAAACTAGCTTTAATCTTTGAACTTGATTTTTTGTTTGTTCTATTTTTAAATATTTGAAGTGCTGAAGTAATTGTTGTAAGTAAAACTCCAACTCCAAGAATTACATAACCTAAAACTCTGATTAAAATTAAGTCAGATTTAGGTTGCTTTACAGGATTAATATCTAAATTTCTGAATGCTTCAGTAAATCTTTCAAGTATATTTTCACTTGTACTTAAATCTTCTGTTGTTAATTTTTTAGTTATAGAAGTTACTGTGGCAAGATTTCTGAATTGATTTTGAACTCTTTTGACTTGTGAAAGATATTCTTCATATTCATCGATAATTTCTGCTGGATTAGAAATATTAATAACTCCAAAAAGATAGTTAATATCTTTATTTAAGGCACGAATAACTTTTTCTATTTTTTCTTTATCTAAAGTTTTTTGTGAATTATTCTTATCATTTTTAATGATAATTAAGTCAATATTATGAAGAATAACTTCTTTGTTAGTATTTATAAATGACACATATTCATTGAATAATTCTTGATATGCTCTTGAGAGATAATTTCAGAAATTTATTTTATTGATGTAAGAGTTAAAATGTGAACTGAGTAATAAATATTTAATATCGTGTCTGAAATCACTATTTTTATCTTTACCAAATTTTTCATAAAGCGCATCCGAACTTAAATCTTTATATTTAATTAAATAATCACTAATAATAGAATTAACTTCTTTAGTAAATTTAGTGTCACTATAAATTCTAATTGATTCAAAAATCATATTAAATACTGTGTTAGATAAAATTTTTGTGTTACCTAATTTTTTAAGATCTATCTTTTTATTTAAACCAAGACTTTCGTAAAATTTTAGATAAATTTCATTAACTGTATCAATTTTTATTTGTTCCAAAATAGTTTTTTTCTTAGTTAGTTCTTTTTTTACTTCAGAATTTTCGTAAATTATTTCTTTGTTATTTACTAAATCTTTAATTCTAACATCAGCATAAAGTCTTTCATTAACATTTTTTAGTTTAATAACTTTATATTCATATCTAGTATTAATTGGGTTATTAAAGTAAAAGAACTTATTTAAATCATCAACGTTTTCTGAAAATTTAGTTGCTGAATCAGTTAAATTAATCGAGTCATAATATTCATAATTTACATAAGGGTTGAATCTACCAACATTTTCTTGACCAATTTTAGCATCATAAGGATCAACATTAGTTTCAACATCAGTTACACTAGGTGGAACAATATCAGGAATAACTGGTAAAATAGGTTCTTCTTCTGGTTGTTCTTCATCACTAATGTCTTCTTTTTCAATTTCTTTATTTTTCCTTAAGTCATATGCAGTAAATCTAGGTTTTATTTTTCTAATAATATAGTCATCTCAATCTTGGTAATTTTTAGGTACAGTTAATTCCAAAATATTTGTTTCGGGGTTTTTATCTATACTTACTGTTCCATCTTTATCAATAACACTTTGAAGATCTAGCTTAGGAAAATCTTCTTTATTAGCAAAATATCTATCAAAGTCAGCTTCAAGTTCGCTAAAATATTTATCGTTTTTACTATTAATATCTTCAAGTTTATTAGAGTTAACAATATTTCTTATACTAATTTCTCTATTTATTTCTGGATCATCAATTAAATATTCATAATTAAATTCATTACTATCAGCAATTTTAACCTCAGGGTATGATTCACCATTAAAGTCAATATTTGCTTCACTAAGGACTTTATTTTCAGAAATAATTCTAGGATAAACAATAACAATACCTTTAGAAAGATAATTACTCAAAATATCATCTTTATTTTTGCTTAAGAAATTACTTAAGTATTGCATATATAAACTCTCGATGATTTTTTGAGCAAAGTTTTCTCCATTATTGTCTATTTCTGATAATAAATTACGAGATCTAACTTTGTATTCCTCAATTTTTTTATCAATTACTGAATTAAGAAAATCATTAATTCTCTTTTTTGTTATATCCTTAAATTTATCAAAATCTGGGCTGACTGTTCCACCATTATTAGAACTATTATTTTCTGAAGTTGCTGATAAAGTGATTAATGGAAGGGCAGAAGTTGAAATAGTAAGCAATAGTCACGATAATCTATTTTTCATTATTCTCCCTTTCATAAACTAGTTTAAGTTGAAAATCAAATAAAGCTTTATATAAGTACAATTCATCCTTAAATGTTTTTATTTTCTCAAATGTGTTTGTAGATATATTAAGCGATTTTAATGATTCAAAATATTTTATTTTATTATTTAATTCACTTATTTTTTCTTTGTATGAGAGCATTAATTTTTTCTCAATGTATTTATCAAAAATATATTGAGAAAACTTACCATAATAGTGAACCAAAATGTTTTCATTAATATTTTCAATAAAAACATTATTTAATATGAAATAATAAGTTTCTTTATTATTTGTTTTTATTTTAAGAAATGTTTTTTTATAGCTTGCTACAGAGGGAGAAGAAATTTTAATTCAATTATCGTCTAATTGAGTACAAGAGTAAATTTCATCAGAATCAAAAGAAATTTGATTATTGTTTTGTGAAATAAATATTATCTTTTTATCCATATTACTCCTTGTTAGCGTGCAACATATCTTTTTTATTACTCAATAAAGAAAGTTGCTCAACTTCAATTTCTCTTTTTTCGTTCAATAACTTAATTTTTGTTTTTCTTCTTTTCTCTTCTAGATCATTTAATGTTTTATTTTGAATAACTAAATTATATTTCTCATAAATTAAAGATGATTCGGTTAAAAGTGAAAGAGTTACATAAGTTAAATAGTTATGGATCTCATTATCAATAAAACTAGTTGTATTTGGGTAAATTTTCACTTTTGATAAATGCTCAAGATTATGTTTTACGCCTTTATTTTGTTCAAAATTAAAATTATTTTCTTCAATTGGTAATACTGTTATATAGCTATCTAAAATTTTTGAAGAGTTAATAATAAATTTTAAGTTATGAAATCCATTGATTTCAAGATAATTTTCAATATACTGAGGCAAAATGTTCGAGAGAATTTCAACCTCATTAATTTCTCTTTGAAAAATTATTTTGTAATTATTTGTTTTAGCAAAATCAACTGCTCTTTTACCTATAACTATAATAACATCAGAACCAATATTAAAATTCTTCTTAAGCGAATTTTCATGTTTTTTGTATGAATCAGTGTCAAATTTTTCAATTTCACTTATGTACACTCAAATTGTTGAAAAATGGTTTTTTGTTTTACTAAAATTTGCTAATGATGAAGATTTTAATAATTCATGTGTTACATTATATTTCTTTTGAATTTTATTAATTAATTCTTTACTATAACGAGAACGTTCAAAATAATTATTAATTAATTTTGACAGCTTAAGAATATTAATTAATGTTACGTTTTTATTTGACTCAACTATTTTATAAATTTGATTAAGGTTATTTAATTTAGTTTCAATTTTTTTAAGATTCATTATAGAACTTCTCTACCAAATAAACATTTAAGATTTTTAGTTGATTGATCAAGAAAAACAATTATATTCGGAAAAACTTCAACAATTTTATTTTCATCAAAAATAACATTATTAATGTGTAAATTAATGTTAGTGAAGATATCAGTGAATTTATCATTTGTTGAATTTAAGTTTAAGCTTAATGAATTAGAATCCTCAGATTCTATTAAACTAGGAACTAGTTTTTTACTATCATATCTAGGGTTTCTTATTCAGTTAATTACAAATTTATCAAAAACTAATTGATGATGTTTTTCGATATTTTCATCAATTTTGGTTTTTATAAAGTTGAGGAATTGACTTACGGTTTCTCTTTCATAAAAAAGCAACGAAGAGTTAAGTAACATCTCAAAAGATATAAAGTCTTCACTATTTTTCAATCTATAGTAATCTCTAAATTCTTCTGGATATTCAGCAATATCATTGATTTCTTTTTTTGATAAATCAGTTTTATTAAATAACTTAAAAAATTTACTCATAACTAATTCCTTTCTTCTTAAATTTTAATAATCTTATAATTAATACTAATCAGTTAATAATTTGATATGTTGAAAAAATTAACGAAACTCCAGCTACACACATTAATAAATAATCAGGAATAGTATAAGGAGAAGGTATAAATGAAATTGATGTATTTTGGTGGTTAACTAATAAAATATCAACTGAAGATACCAATAGTGAACCTGAAAGTAAAATACTTGAAACAATAACGAAAATTGAATGTCTATAATTTAATTTCTTTCTCATAAATATTCAGTTAGTAATGTTTATAAAACACAATATCGAACCAATAACTAGTGAAGTGATTGCTGAGAAACGTTCTTTTTCATAAATTCTAAAAATTATTGTTGAACCAACAAAAATTAGAATGGTCAAATACATGATAAATGTAAAAAGACTCTTATTTTGACGATAAGAATTAACTTTTCAAAATAATATTGAGTTTGTTAATAGTCAAATTAGTAAAATAACAGCAAAAACTATATATGTTCAGTGTCTAGTACTATCTATATTAATAAATCCAGTACTTACTTTCTGACTAATTAACATGTAAATAAGATAGATAATGTTTGAAACAAATAAACCTAAGAAACAAATAACTACATTGAAGAAAGTTTGAGAAACTATTTTTCTTTCTTTATTTAAGTAATAATAATATAATCAATTTCCGCTAACTAAGATTAAACAAGTAAAAATTAATATAAAGAAAAGTAATGCAGATTTAATTGATTGGACAAAAAATAAATTATTTATTTTTTCTACAAAAGTATTATTTATGAATAATTGATTCATATTAGCATTCGAATTGACACCGTTAACAAATGAAATTACTAGTGCTAATCCAATAATGTAACCAATAATTTTAGTAATTGTTGAATAAATGAAATACATAAAAATTTTTGCACTAAAATATGAAATTACACTTTTAGTTATAAATTGAACTACATCATAAATGATATTGATCAAAATTAAACCAAGAAAATAATAAGTAGAATAGGTAATATCACTTATTTTATCATTAGGAAAATAATTAATAAAAACAAATAAGCCAACACTTGCATAAGCTATATAAATTAAATACCAAGGTATGTAATATTCAAGTTTTAACTCATGGCGATACATTTTTACTATCGAGTAAACTAAAGAAGCAAATATTGTAATTAAAAATGCTGCAAAAGTATAACCAAGAACAAAACTCGAACCAAAAATGGTTATATCCGATTTATCAAAAAGAAAATTAAGATACTTATTAACTGTTCCATTTAATGTAAAAAAATTCTTGAAATTTCTTAGCACTTCTTCGCATAATATTACAATTAATACAAGAGAAATAACTAAAAAGACGCTTCTTAAGTTAATTTTAAGTTTTCTAATATTCATAGACCTCCATAAACTGCTTATTTATAGATAAAAAAGTTAATTCAATATCGTAAAAATAAAACAAAATTTAATATATTTTAAATATATATGTTTTTTCAAAAAAAAAAAAAAAAAAAAAAAAATTTTATTAGGTGAGGAAATTTTTTATTTTAAAATTAATTTTAAAATTATTTTTTTTTTTTAAATATAAAAAAAAAAAATTTTTTAATTTTAAAAATTTTTTAATTTTTTTAATTAAAAATTAAATATAAATCAAAAAACTGCTTATTTAAATAAAAAAAATTTAATTAAAATAGCTAAAAATAAAAAAAAATTTAATATATTTTAAATATATATTTTTTTTAAAAAAAAAAAAAAAAAAAAACAAGATTTTCTTCGGTGCGGAAATGTTTTATTTTAACCTTACTTTTATAAGTATTTTTTGTTTTTCAATATAAAAAAGCAAACTTTTTTAAGTTTGCCTCTTTGTTAATGTTTTTTAATGAAATCATATATTAAACCAAGGTTAGTTGGGTGCATCATACTATAAGTTATTGATAAATTATTTACTCTTCTTGAGATAGGGTCGCTTATTGTTGTATAGTTATTCTTGTAAATTTTTTCAAATAAGTTATAGTAATCATTTTTAAAGTTTACAAATTCTATATCGCTAATTTGATTATTTTGATATTTAGTTAATCTGTCAGAATAAATATATCATAAGTACTCTATGTCAGATCACGCTTTAGAGAAAATACCAAACATACCATCGATATTAAAAATTGCATTTATGTTGTGCATTCTTTCTCTTTCAACATTTCATCAAGCGGTTCCACCTCATCAGTCACGACGTGAGAAGTTTAATATACCATCAGTAGTGTTGTAATTTGAAACACTTTCGACAGATTGTACGTCATAGTTAAATCTTTCTTTAGTAATTCCATAACGAGTCATAGCATCATTTGTTCAAATATTAATAACGGAGTCATTAGGATTTGATGGAGAAATTCTATAGTATGTGAAAATATATCTTCTTAGCATTTGATACTCAGATGAATACAAATTCTGTGGTTGTTTGTATGTTGTTGATCCAAAACTATCTCAATTTTCAAGAAAAGTTTTAATACTTTTTAGCATCTCATTCAACATAAATGATTCAACAAAACCATATTCGTTGCTATTACGTTTATTAAATAAGTTTGTTATAAAATTTTGTGCATTAGTCATACCACCTGTTGCAAAATTTCTTGTTGCTTGTAAATATTTATCATATGTTGGTGAAACACCAAAGTAACCATCATTTCAGTTACGATATTTTTCAACTCATTCAATAGCTTTATTTTTGTATCATTCACTATCACGATATGATTGCGAAGATGCATCCAGAGCTACTTTACGTTTATTCATTTCACTAGTATTTAATTTATACAATTCAATGATTTTTTGCATTTCGTTAGCATAATTGGTCAATATTGTTTTATCGTTTCCTGTGTAAGTATAAGTTATTGTCTTTTTGAGTTCAATAGCTTGTTTATCAATTAAACCACTTGAAGAATTTAGATAAATATTATTTTTTATCTTTTCATCTAATTCTTTTTTAGTTAAAGTGAATGTGTGTTTTGCTCCATTTCTATTTCAGTTATCCGCATAAATTTTTTCAATTTTCGCGTTAAGTTCTGAATAATATGTATTTATTTTATTTAATAAGTCAACATATTCTTGATAAGAAGGTTTATTATCTTGAGTAATTCTATTAGTTAAGTTATTCAAAAGATTTTGAGGATTAAGAGTATTGTATTCTTTAACTAAAGCATCTCTTTGAGCTATTGCTGTTGCATCTAAGACTATACCTCTGTCAGAAGCACGTGGTGAAGTTGTAACTTTAGAAAATTCAGTAATTTTTGCTAACGTTTGTTGTCAATCACCACTTATTTTACTTTGAATTTGTGTACCAATTGGTTCTATAATATTTCTAAATGTTCCTTCAGCAACACTTAAAGCTGTGGTAGCTTTATCGAGTTGGTTTCTTTCCTTACCTTCAGCCATAAACGCATCTTCAAAAACTTTAGCTGGATTTGTAACTGCTTCATCATATTTCGCTTGCAATTCTGGGTAGCCATTCAATGCATTTCTAAATGCATCTGATTTTTGTTTTGCAGGTAAATATTTAGCATATGCTTGGTCAATTCCAGCAGATTTATTCTTAAGTGCAGGAATATAACCTGTTAAATAGGTTATATTATTTTGAACTTCTGCTTCTGAATTGTAATTCTTTCTTGTTTCAAGTCTATCAGTAGCTTCAGCAATTCAATATTTATAAATTACATTACCATTAGGAACAGCTTTCATTCTTTCAATTTCTGTTTCAAGTTCTTTGAGAAGTTGGTTAAGTTGTTGTGATTTCGACAATAAAGCATTATATTTAGGAATTAAAGCGTCATAAAGTACTTTTGTATCGGTGTAGTATTGAGCAATTTGTTTGTAATCAATAACATTGATTTTTAAAGTACTTTCATTTACTTTAGTTTGTAAATTAGTATATGTAGGGTTTAATGAAGCACTTAAATCTTTAGATTCTTCAAGTAATCTAGATGCATTAGAATTTAATGTTCTAAGATTATTTCTAAATCCTTCAACACTTTCATTAAAGACAGTTTCTAAACTCTTTTTAGCTTCAATTAATTCTTGTGTATTTCAAGAGTTTGTATTAGCTTCAACTCTACTTATTTCATTTTCTAACTTAGTTTTTAAGGTATTGAATTGGTTACCTTCAGGAATTAAGCTTAGTAAATCTTTAGCTTTAGTTAATTGTTCATTTAATGTAACTACAGCAGCATCTCTGGTTGCTTTATTAACTTTTAATTTATCTAATTCTTCTTTAATGCTTTGTGCTTTTGAATAAATATCATTTGCATCATTACTTGAAACATTTTTATAACCACTTATCGCAGCTTCAAAATCTGATTTAAGTGAGTTACCATTACCATACTCAGCAGGTTTATTTGTATCTAAATTTTTAGTAATTCAAGTTTCAGATTCACTTATAGCAGCGCTGTGAATTTCAAGTGCTTTAGTGATTTTATCTTGTTTAGCTTTATTTAATGCACTTTCAAGTTCAGTATATCTTGAATCTAATTGAGCCTTTGTTTGTGAGTCAATATTTAATTTAGCTTTGTCAATAGCTTGAACTAAAGCAACTTTTACAGTTGAATATTGACTAGCACCTACACCATCAGTTGTATTGTTTGAATATTCTGTGGCAGTATTAATCAATTCTTGCAATTTAGCTTTTGATAACTCTTTATCACGATTTTCTTTATCTGCTTTAGCATTTTGAAGTGCACTTACTAATTTAGCTGATTCTTCAATGAGTTGAGATTCAGTTAGTGCATCTTTGTTTTTATTGCTTTCATCTAAAATTGTTTGATATTTATTTTTAATATCGGTGTAACTTGCATTATTAGTTAAATCACTATTAATATAGTTTTTAAGTTCTTTGATTTTGTTTTCTAAATCAGTATATGCACTATTATATGAAGCAAATTTAGTTTGTGCAGTTTTAAGTGCATTTTCTAAAGTGGTTTGAGTTTTACGCAATTGTTCAGCAGTGTAATTATTTTTAGATGCAGCAAACTCAGCTATTTTTATGTATTGTGATAAATTATTATCTATTTCACTTAATCCTTGTCTTCTTAAGACGGTACTATTTGTTGAATCTCTTAAATTAGAATTTTGTCAATTCTTAACATTTTCTATTAATGTATTAAGTTTTGAGAGTTCTTCTTGTCTTTCATGTTCAGCTTGATCAATAGCTTCTTTACGTGCTAGGATATCTTTAATTTTTGCTTTTACTTCTTCAGTTTTTTGATCAAGTTGATCCTTATTAGCGGTTGTTAAATATTGTTCTTGATCTTTTAAGAAAGTAGCTAATTCATTTTTTAGTTCAAGATATTGGTCTTTATTTAATGTTGTATCCGCAACAAAGTTACCTTTAGCAATATTATCTGATAATAAAGTTTTTGAAGCATCACGAGCTGCTTTATCAGCTTTAAATTGTTCAATCGCACCAATTAATGCATTAGTAGTTTGTTCAACTGTTACTGAATCTGAAGATATTGGATTAGTTACTCAGCTATCATACTTAGCCTTTGCAGCATCTTTAGCAGATTGTAGTGCACTTATTACACTAGATAAACCAGAATCTGCATTAGCTTTATCTTTAAGTAATTTGTCAGCTACAGCCAATTGTTTTTCTAAATTAGCTAAACTGTCATATTTTGGTTTATTTGTTTTAGCTCTAGCTAAAAGATTATCAAGTTCAGTAGTTTTAGCATTTAATGTAGGGTTATCAGTGGATTTAGTTAATAATACATTAGCTTGATTTACAGCAGTATTTAATTCATTTTTTAATTGATTATACACTACAGAAGAATCTAATGAATTTACAAACTGATTAACTTCTTGAATTTTAGTTGTAAGAGCATTTTTGGCATTGTCGCGTTCATCTTTTTCAGCTTTAGCTCTTTCGATTTCACTTGTGATTTCGCTTATTGCATTATTTAATGCTCGTTCATTAAGTTTAGCTTTTTCGCCATTATATTTATCAACAACTGCTTGATACTTAGTCTTAATGGCTGAGTAAATTGCATCATTTAAGTCAACGTTAAGATAATTTTGCAATTCGGAAATTTTTGTTTCAAGTCCACTAAGTGCAGTTGAATATGACTCAAATCTGTTTTTAGCAGTTGTAAAATTATCATTCAATGTTTGTAGAGCCTCTTTAAGATTTTCTAGTGTTGAATCTGGGTTATCTTTTACTTTTCTAGCTTCACCAGTAACTTGGGTTACATATTGTTTAATGTCGTTAGCACCTGAATTTTTGATATTCTTAGTTGATCATCCTAACATTTCAGACATTAGTTTCAATATTTGATCTTTAATTACTTTTTTCTCAGCATTTTCTTGGTCACGTTTAACTTTATTAACTTTTGCTTCAGCTAATTTGTCACTAATTTCTGCAGTTAAGTCTTTTAACCCTTGAGTATCTCCATTGGCAATAGTATCAGTTTTTTTATTTATTACCGCTTGTAAATCATTTTTAATATCAGAATATGTAGGATCAACAAGTTCAACATTAATATAATTTTGAGCGTCACTAGCAACTTTTTCTAACGCTTCTTTAGCGACATTAAATTCTTTAACATCAGCAATGAATTGATTAATTTTTTCATTAAGTTCAGTAGTTTTTTGTTGAATATTAGGAATTAATGAACTGCTTAAATTATTTTTGGTTTGTTCTATAAATTCTTTTGCAGTTTGAATAGCTTCTTGTAATTTTCCTGAAATAGCTGAACTAACTGAAGAATATTCCGGTTTAGCTAGAGTATTTTCAGCTTCTTTGATTTTGTTTGAAAGAGAAATTAATGAATCTAAAGCATCTTTTTTATTCTTAGCTTCAGTAAGAGCATCATCTAATTTTTTAGTTTGTTTTTCAAAATCCTGTTTTGAGCCTTCTGAATTTTGCACACCAACCGATTCAGTGATTAAAGAATTTAATGAAGAAGAAATTACTGCGCTTAATTCATTTGATGGCAATGAATCAACATATAATTTAACTTCACTGATTTTGTTTTTAAGATCATTAATTGCACTGTCACGTTCACGTTTTTCATTTCTTAATTGTTCAAGTGCTTGATTTAATTTTATAGTGTCTTCTTTTAATTTGGTTTCATTTTTTGAATCTTTAGAATTAGTGTATTCATCAACAATTGTTTGATATTTTGTTTTTAATTCATTACCAATAGCTTCGTTATCAATATATTTTTTTAATTCAGCAATTGCACTTTCATGCAATTGGTAAGCATTTTGATGAGAGGTTAAGCTATTTTTAGCATCATTGAAAGCAAGATTAAGTTTTAAATACTCATCTTGAAGTTTTTTAAGGTCTAATGATTGATCATTTTTAGCGCTTTGAGCTGCTGTTAATGCAGTTTCTAAGGCATTGTTAATGTCTTGATATCCTTGTTTTTTAAGTTCTCCATTAGCACCATTTTTTAAATTAGTTGACTGTCATTGTTTGATTTCTCTTGTCAATAATTCAATTTGTTCTCTAGTTTGTTCTTCATTTTGATTTTGTTGATCAATCATGGTTTTTTGATTTTGAAGTTTAGTAAATTCTCCATTTAGTTCTGAAACTGATTGATCAAGTTCTTCTTTAGTTTGACTTTGTAAATAAGGAGTATATTTAGATATTAATTCTTCTGCTTTAGTTGCTAATTCACTATATTCAGGATTTGTTGATAGGGTATTATCTTTGTATTCTTTAACTTTGTTAATTAAATTAGATAATTGAGTTTTTGAATTTTCGCGATCTGATTTATTAGAATTAAATTTGTTTAATGCATTATCTAAAATATTTTCTTCAACAGCAACATCACTAACAATATTAGAGTCAATATTATTTAGTCAATTATCAAATTTCGCTTTTGAAGCATCATATTGACTTTGTAAAGCACTAACTACAGAGTTTAAACCTGGATCAGAATTTTTGTTTTCATCTAAAATAGTTTTAACTTTATCAAGCTTGTCAGTTAATCTATTTAACTCATTTGCAACCTTAAGATTTTGAACTACTTTAGCAATTTCATCATTAATTTCTTTAGCTGTTGCTTTTAATTCTTCATCAGTAGTTGATGATGATAATTGAGTTTGTGCCTTATTTTTAAGTTCATTTATTTTTTCAACTAATTTGTTATTTACTACATTAGAAGTTAGATCTTTAGTTACATTATTAGCACTATCGATGCTTTTTTGCAGTTCGCTTCTAGCACTATCGCGTGAAGTTTTATCACTTTTGGCATCACTAAGAGCTTTATTTAAATCATCAAACAATGTTTTAAGTTCGCTTGTTTTTTTAGAATCTAAAGAAGTTGTGGCATTAGTTACAATAGTATCATATTTAGTTTTCAAGTTTGAATAGATATTTTCACTTAAATTATTGTTAATATAGTTTTGCAATTCTGTGATTTTGTCACTAACTTTTTGATAGTTAGTTGAGTATTCTTTTTCAGAACTAATAATTTCATTAAATTTTGTATTCAAGTCTCTATTTGCTTGTTTCAACTGATCTAAGGTAGAATTTGTATCATCTTTAATTTGATTTGCAACACTCTGAGCAGTATTGAACTGGCTTAAAATGTCACTTGCTCCAGGTTTATCTAATTTATTAACTTTTCAATCATTCATTTTTTGAATGGTCTTAGTAATTTCGTCGATTGCAGCTTGTTTATCAGTAGCGTTTTGATCAATATTATTTTTGGCTAATATAGTTTCTTGAATTTTCTTTTCAAGCTCAGCTAAGGCATTATCCAAAACGCCTTTATTACCACTAGTTAAAACATCTGTAGAAGTAGTTATTGATTCATTAAGAGAATTCTTGATTTCAGTATATTCAGGTTTAGTTAATGTTTCCAATAGCGTGTTAGCTTCATTAATTTTATTTTGAAGCTCAGCTTTTGCTTCTTCTCTTGCTGCTTTATCGGAATTAAATTTATTTAGTGCATTATTTAATTTGTTAATTTCTGTATTAACTTGAATTTGAGTTGTTGAATCAATATTTTCTTTTCAGCCATTTAAATTAGTTACAGCATTTTCCTTTGCTGTTTTTAGTTCATCTATAACGCTCTTAAGTCCAGCATCAGCAGATTGGTTTTCATCAATTACTTGTTGAATTTCTTTAATTTTGTTCTCCAAATTAATTAATGAATCAACAATATATTTATTAGTTTTAAGTTTGGTTAATTCATTATTAATTTGTTCTCTTAAACTATCTAATTCTTGATCACTTGTAGCTCTAGAAATTGCTTCATTAGCCTTAGTAATCAATTCTTCTAGATGGCTGACAAAATCAGAATTTAATGGATTAGTTTTGTCAATTGTAGCAATAAACTCATTAGCATCATTCACCGCTTTTTCTAAATTATTTTTAGCTAAATCACGAGAAGCTTTTTCTTCTTTAAGATTTTCGATATCATTTATTACATCGGTAATAGTTTGCTTAATTTGTTCAAGATTTTTATTATCTTTTTCTCCGTTGTAAGAGTCTAATTTTGCTTGATATTTATCTTTAATATCTTTGTATAAAGGGTCATTTAATTCTTTTGTTATTAAATCATTTAATTCCTCAAGTTTAGTTTGTAAATTAGAAAATGCAGTTTTATGATCATTTAATTTATTTTGTACTTCTTGAAATTTTGTATTCAATTCTGAATATGATTCTTTAAGTGTTTGTGAAGTACTGTTTGGATTACTTAAGTCTTCTTTTCCTTTAGAAATTAATCCAGTAGTTTCACTATCAATATCACTATATCCATTTTTAATTAATAAATTATTAGAATCCTTAAGATTATCTTTTTGTCATTTTTCAATATCTGCAACTAAATTCTCCAATTCATTTTTAGCTTGATTTTTACTTTGAATTTCTTGATCAACTTTTATTTTATTTGAGTAAGCATCAGCTAAAACTTCATTTAAGTCATTAATTGCTTGCTCTATTTTGCTTTTATTACCATTAACTGACACATCTGCAGCATTTTTGATTGCTTCATTAAGAGTGTTTTTAATATCATTATAAATTTCTTCACGTAAATCATTATTTACAAAATTCTCAGCAGTATTGATTAAATCTGTGAGTTGTTTCTTAAATTGATCTCTTTGTGATTTTTCATTTTCAAAAGTATTTATTGCTTCTGATAATTTTTCACACTCTTGTTTAGCTTTTTCTGCTTGTGATATATCTTGTGCAGACTTAAGCTCGTTATATTTATTTAATGCTTCATCTCTTGCACTGATTAATTTGTCAAGAATTTCTTTTTCACCTTTATCGTTATTTTTATTTTGATCAATTAAATTTGTGGCTTGATTTATTTTTTGATCAAGTTCATCAAGAGTTTCAGCAATTAATTTATCATTTTTAGCTTTTTCAACTGCATTGATAATTTCTTTTCTTTTATCTTTTAATTCTTGATTTGAAAAATCATCAATAGAATCTTTTGTTTTATTAATTAAATCTTGAAGTTCATTTTTTATATCTTGGTATTTATTTTCATCAAAATTATTATCAACAAATTCTTGAGCTTTATCAAGTTCTTGCTCTAAATCTTTGACTAATTGTTCACGCTCTTTTTCTTGATTTTTCGAATCATTAAATGATTTATTCAATTCATCTAATTTATCTTTCAATGAATTTAAATCATCTGAATCGTTAGGGGTGTTGTTCTTAATCGCTTCTTCCAATTTATTCTTAATTTCTTCTTCACCCTTAGTGTTAAGATTTGAATTTATAAAATCATTAACATCTTTTATTAAATTATCAATTTCATCCTTGGCTTGATCAATTTTAATGGCATCCATTTTTTCTTTATCAGCTTTAGCTTTATCAAGTGCTTCTTGAAGGCTTTGAATTTCACCTTTGATTTGTTCTATAGTTAAAGAATCCTTGTCTGTACCAGCAACGATTTCTGCTTGATTAATTACTTTGTTTAATTGATCTTTAATTTCATGGTAATCTCAATCACTTAATTCATTTTTAGAATAATCTTTTGAAGTATTGATTAAATTTTTTAATTCTTGAATAACTTTGTATTTTTCTAAATCTTCACTGTCCTTAAGATTTGTTAAATCATCAATCATTTGATTTGACTTATCAATATAATTTTTGGTTGCTTCTTCAATTTTTTGAGTGTTTTGAGATTCAGGATTATTGAAACTAGATTCATTTTTAGCATCTTCATATAGTTTATCTCATGCTTGTTTTAATACTTCATCAAGTGGTTCGATAGTATTATTATCGATTAAATCATTAAGTTTTTTATTTAAATCTATATTTGTTTTTTCTAAGGTTTCTAAAGCAACATTTTTGTAAATGTCATCAATTATATTTTCAACTTTTTTAATATCTTCTAAAGTGACTTCATCTCTGCTAGGTAATGATTCAATGTTTTTGTCAATTTCATCTCATTTATCTTTGTATTTATTTAATAAGTCTTCATATTCTGGTTTAACTGGATTGCCAAAACTAGCTAAAAATTCATCTTTAGCTTTTTTTGCTTCTTCAAGGTCAATTAATGATTTATCATATTTAATCTTGTCTAATTCTTTAAGTGCATCTTCTAATTCTTTTTTAATTTCCTGAATTTGTTCCTTACTTAAAAGTTCACTTTTAGAGTGCTTATTTTTTGAATTTTCAAGTTTTTCATTAAGCTTGTCTAACTTCTCTTTTAGAGAATCATATTTAGGATCATCACCTAATGAATTTTTATATTCATCAAGAACATTTTTTGTCTCATCATATTTTCCTAAAAGATTTTTGTCAAACTCTTTTTTCTTGTTAATTAAATCTTGAATAGTTTGATTGGCTTCATCTTTTAATGAATTTAAGTCGCCTTCAGTGATATTAGGATCTTGAAGTGCTTGATCTATTTTATCTTTTAAGTTTTCAAGAATTTTAATTTCTTCTTTATTGTCTTCAGGATCTAAAGAGTTAATTAAATCATCAATATCATTTTTAGCATTTGTTAGATCATCCTTAAGCTGATCTTTAGGATCTTTTTCAGAATCACTAGAACCTGTATGAAGTGTAGTGACGGTAGCTGCCCCCCCCACTGCTAATAACCCAGCAGTAGTTAAACCAGCAATAATCAAATTCTTTTTCTTTTTTTCTGACATAAATTCTCCTTAAAATTTAAGTGATTTAATATAGAATATTAAATAAATAATTTTTATTATTAATAAATTTTAAATAATTACATGAATAAGTTGAAAAAATAATTGTTTTTTATTCTGCTTATTTATAGTAAAAAACGACAATTTTTAGCTTATAAAAAACTTTTTAATTTTTTTATTTATTCTTTTTTTTTTTTTTTTAGCAAGGGTTTTATATAAAAAAATTAGTTATTTTTAATGATTTTTTACAATAAAAATTGACAAAATTTCTATAAACTATGATACAAAATTTAATATTTTTTGATTTTATATGTTTCTCTTTTAGTATTAATTTTTTTGTTTAAAAAAGCACAAACATTAATACATTTGCACTTGAAGTTATCTAAAAATTTTAAGTAAATATTATTTATAAATTCATTAATTAATTAAACTATTTAATTCCTTTAGTTCATTCTCATTTATGAGTATTTTACAATATCCATCTTTATTTAATTCTAAATGTACAGAATTGAATAATTCATCACATACATCTGGACGACTTGATGTCTTTAATCCATCATTATAATGTACTGTAGTTGTTTTAAAAACCTTATCACAATCTATTCTTGTTACTTGTGTAAATGGGTTTCTGTGTATATCTGGGTACTCATCATGATAGTGAAGCATTGGATTATTAATAAGCATATAAGGTTTTAACGTTTGACATTTAATATATTCATAAACTGTTCCAGAGTGGTTATAGCATATATACATATGAGAATAAACAGCCATTTTATCTGATATGGATGGGAAAGGCACTTTCATTCGCACAACATCTTTTTGTTTAATCAATTAATAGTCTCCCTTCTTCATCAATATTAACAAATACAGGGTTGTGAAGTTCTTCGTTTTGAGCTAGAGAAAGTAATATATCGAAATGTTTTTCTGTAAGTAATTTTGAATCAGATTTTGAAAATACAAAATTCTTTTTATCTAAAGTTATTATTTTTGAGTTTTCTATCATATCAGTTGAGTATATTGAATCTAATGTAATAAAAAGTTTTACATCGGCATTATTAAAATCAGCTTCATACAAGTCTACTTGAAACTCACCAGACATAATTCGTTGCTGTTTTGATTTTCAAATATTCATCTCATGAGTAAGATCTGATAATTCTTCCTCAGTTAAGCTACTAACTATAAAAGAACATTTTTTTGCTCTTTTTTCATTAATATTTTCTACATTTTTATCATACGCTGCTTGAGCAGCTTCATTAAAACTAACCCTCTCCTTTGTATAATCTCCTCAAACGTTACTAAATACAGGACCTTTTTTATAACCTCTTAGATGAGTAAAATCAGGGGTTTCTCCAGATATTTTTGCAAACGCTTCATAAAACAACAAAAATTTCTGTAACTTTAATGGCGTTTCATATGAAATGTTGTTATTTTTCTTTAATCACCCACTTAATGATAACTTTCTTTCATTTGAATAAATCATATTATTTCCTCTTTTACAGTCCTTATAACTAAAAATATTATACATTAAACCAATATGAATTTAAATGGATTAAATATTAAAAAAGCGAACTGTCATTGTGCTACTACATATTAGTAAAATTGTTTTGAATTATTAATTATCATTAGTTTTTAATTGTGTGCAATTCATATGGTCAGATTTGAAATTTAAAACATAAGATGAAACTTATATTTTCTTTTGGGATGTTTGATTTTTGTTTTAAATAAAAAAGCACAAACACAAATGCGTTTGCACCTTAAAGTGTAATTAATGATTATCCAATACTTGCTTTGCTGCTTGTTGTGTAAATTATCACTTCAGTGTCAGTTTTTCTAAGCACAAAAACCGGTATGCTTTGAAGTTGATTTGCATCTGTATTTGATACATTCATTTTTAAATTATCATTAATATAAATCTTAAAGTTGAATATACCTTCAATATTCATAAGAAATGGATATTTACCAACAATATTATAATTTGAACCAACACCACTTAAATCACCTTGATTACTATTTATAATAGTAGGTGTTTGACCATTAGAAGTATAACTAAAAATAAATTTAATTTTGTCATTTACTCCTATATTAAATTTATTATTATATGAAGCTGAAGTGAGAATCATATCAAAGAATGAACCACCTAAAGAAGTAAATTTATAATCGGTTAAATTTTGTTTAGATACTGCATTTATTTCATAAATAAATGACCCATTTTGGTCAAACACTTGATTAAATTGTTCTGATTCAATATTAAATTTGTCAGATTTATTTTCAAAGTTTGCACTATTAAATAAATTTAGGAACATTATTCACATTGCATCTCTGTAAGTGATGTTTTTAGAATCAAGAACAGTAGAAGAGTAAGAATTATTATAATAAGAACTTAAAATATTTTGTACTTCAGTTCTGTTGCTTGTATGTGTATTACTTAAATGTTTATTTTGAATAATATCATAGTTTTTTATACTTTTTGGATCAGTGACTGCATTGTTTTGAACACGATCATCTTTAGTAAATTTAATTACTTGTTTAGTACCAACACTATTATTTTCGTCTTGATTGTATCTAACAACACCACCAAAAGTGGAATTATATTTATCAGGTGTTAAAGTAATAGTGCTATTTTCTCAATTAATTTGATTACTTTCAACAGATGATCAACTATCCTTAAAAGCATCAACATAAAATCTATATCTAATAAGAATATTGTGTGATTTAAAATATCTTAAACTGTATGTTCGATTATTATATAGCATTTCAACTTTTAAAGTAACTGTTTGTCCTTCTTTAAGATAATATTCACCGCTATATTTCTTCTCTAAACCAAGTGGTGTAAAAGTTAAGATAATTTGATTTTTATAATTAGTTGGTAATGATTTTACATCATTAATAAAAGTTTCGATTTCACCTTCTAATTTTGTTAAATCTTCCATAGTTACTTGATTTGAAGCATTTAATTCAGTAAGTTTATTTTCAAAATTATCAACATAGTAATTTTGTGCTCTATAATTAGTGATTTTTTCTTTGATTAAATTGATTTTTGTGTTTATTTCATCACTATTATCCGTGTTTTCACTAGTGTTATTTGATTCTTTATTTTTTAATATTTCTTCAATGTTTGTTCAACTTAAAATTAATTCTTTTTGTTTTTCAACAACTAATTGAATCGTTTCAAATACTTTGATTTTATTGTTTTCATAAATCTCATCGTATTTTTTAACTTTGTTATTAAAACTTAGTTTTGATTCTTCTGTAGCGTTTTTATATTTTTCACTATTTTTTATTTGATTGATGTACTCTAATGAATTTTTAATATTTTCATTTAATTTTTCGATTTCCATAACATTATTTAGAACTTCTTCAACATCAGAAGTTGAATTTTTAACTTCAATAATAGAATTTATTTTGTTTAACATTTCATCAGAAAAAATATTTTTATTTTTAACATTTTCTTTTGATTGTTCTTTATATTCTTGTAATTTTTCAATTTCAGTCTTTTCTAAAACTTTTTCTAGTTCACTATTCTCACTAATTATTTTTGAGAGTTCACTTAAAGTGGTATCAAAATCAGCGAAAGTATTTAGAAGAGAATTGCTCAAAATATTACTAAATAAGTTTAATTTTTCTTCAAATTTTTGTTTTTTATCTGCTGATGCATTATTAAATAATTCAGTACTTTTTACATTATTCAAAACATTATATCTATTGATAAAATCATTAATTTTGGAGTCAAATACTATTAATTTCTCATTAAATTCACTAAATTCTTTTAATCTTGTATTTTTAATATTTAATTGATTAAGTTCATTTTTGATTTTATCAATTACCTTTATGTTGGTTATTAATTGATTATTATTTTGTTTTAACATTTCAATTCTTGAATTACCATCAAAATTAGCAAATAATTGGTTTAATTTTTGGTTAATTTGTTCTAAATCAATATCTTTATTAATCAATTTTTGATTTAAAAAGTTGCTATTTAATTGATTTCAAAAATCATCAAATTCATCCTTATTTGAACTATCAAGATAATTTGCATCATTGAAAATATTTTGATTTTTAGATAACAATTCTAAAAGTTCACTAGCACTTTGATTTAACTTAGATGCATTTTTAAGCACAATGTTTTTATCTTTTGCTTGATTCGTTTCGTTGACAAATAAATCAATAAGTTCATCGGATAAATTATCTAAAGATTTTATTTGAGTTATTAAATCAAGATTATTTTGTTCACTAATTAATTCTTCAATTCTTAATAATTGTTTGTTTAATTGCTCATAAACATAATTAAGTTCATCTTCAGAGAACTCATTAAAGTCAAATTTATTGATTCATTCCAACACTTTAACAATCTCTTTGTTAAGAGTAGAAGAAGTATCAAAATTATTTTTTAAATTACTCAAATAATCAATTTTGTCATTTAATAAAATAAGAGTTTTGTTAAATCTTTCAGATAATTCATTAATCTTTTCATTATATTCAATTAATAAATTTTCTAAATTGTTAATCACTAACTTTAATTCTTGAATTTCTTTACTTTCAAAATTTTCTTTAGTTATATTTTCTAAAGAATTTAATATTTCAATATTAGCTATTTCAAATCTTTTAAAATTGTTATTAGAAATTTCTTTTTTAATATCTTTAGCTAAATTTCTGATTCTTATAGTTAAATTTGAATGCTCATTATTTTCATTTTCTAAATTTTCTTTAAATTTATCTTTTAAATTGCTTAATTCACTAAGGTATTTATCGATAGAACTGATTGAAAAATCAATTTGTTCACTTAATTTACTTTTAATACTTTCAGCAATTAGATCTGAATCATCAATGTTTTGAATCATTTTTTTTGTTTCAATAATAAGACTTAAAATTCCATCATATTTAGATTTTGAATAGTCGAAAACTACATAAAATTCTTTCATTTTTATGTTTAATAACTCTTCATTTATCTCATTTAAATTCGAACTTAAAACTTCATCAATTTTTGTTAATGTTTTGTTTTTATAATCAATTAAAAAATCTAATTTAAATACATTATGATTTAATAATAAATTTTGAATTTTTACTATTTTAGCTTTTTTTGACTCATTCTTATTTTCCTTAGAATAGCAAGAAACAGCAGCTCCGGCAGAAGAAAGTATTATTGCTGAAGCAGAAAAGATTGTTATAAGTTTTCTTTTTTTCATAATTATCCTCTCTTAATAAAAAATTATTAATATTAAATAATAGTGATTAAATTCTATTTTAAAAATTTATTTTTACATCAAAAAATAAAAAAATTCTAACTTAATAAACTTTCAACAAATTATACAATATAAATATATGAAGAAACGTAATAAAAAACCTAAAAAAATTAAAAGTGATAAATACGAGATAAATTGAAATGAATTCACAAAAGAAGAGTTAATTGAAATAGCAAAAAGATATTTTGTGATTACTAATCAAATACACGAAAACGATGAAGATTAAAAAAGTTGACATTTGTTTTTGTCAACCTAATTTTTTATTTAGAAATTTTAACTGCTTGAATAATCGCTTTTCAATGTGGAACATTTAAGCAAGTAATAATTGTTAGTGAAATTATTAATAAAATAGTTGCTAAACTAAAGAAAAGATAATGTGTAGCAATAATTGAACCTTCTCCGATAAAGAAATTATGAGCAAACTTAAATAAACTTGTTGCTGCAACAGCCGTAGGGAAAGTAAATGAAGTTCATAAAATGCTAAAACCTTGTTTTTTATATGAATAAACTAAAACTGCAAGCATAATAACAATCGAAGTAGCCACAAAAAATATCATAAAACTACCAAGAGCTCTAAAAAGCATTTCATTATTTAGTACACTTTTGAATTTATTGTTAGGGTTAAATGCATCAAGAAATCCTACTGAAAGTAAATTTGCTGGGGCTGCAAAAATACCCATGCTTGGTTTATCATTTTCACTTGAATGTGGTAAAAATAAGAATTTATAAATTACTACTGGTCAAACTCAGAAATATAAGAATAAACCTATAAATCAGAGGATTTGGTAGAATAAAACAGGAATTAGATTACCTAAATTATTAAAACAAGTTACGCAAATAACTATACCGATAAGTGGTACAAATCATGAAGCAAAAATCTCGTCATTAGAATAATTATGAGGGATAAATATGTACTTAAAGAAATAATAAAGAAAAATAAAATGAAGAATTAAACTAACTAAAACAATTACGTTCGGTATTATAAAAAGATAAAATTTAGCTTCAAAATCATTTGGAATGTAGTTAGTGAACATTCAACCTATGTAACCACCTAATTGACAAATGCACATAAAAGCAGTTGCAATAAAACCAGATTTATTTGGTGTTTTTAACTCACTTTTAAGTAAGTTAAAGCAGTAAATAAAGCGTGACATTACAATTATTAAAATAATAAAGCTATATAAGGTTAATAAAGTGTAAATTACTGTTTCGACTGTTAATAAAAACGAAGAATTAGAGCCATTATTAAATTCACTAATAAAATTAATAATCGCTCCACCTAAACCACCTACACCAAGGGCATAGCCACTTAGTGCTAGGGGAATTTTGCTCAATATTTTACTTTTCATAGGTTTATTATAATACAAGACTTTTCATTAAAACATTTAATAAACAATTAAATAGGTAATAAATTTCATATACTTCAAAACAAAAATGTGCCTAAGCACATTTATTTTTAGTTAATACTGTTAATGAAATTATCTAAAGCATTTTTTATTTCACTATAACTTGAACTATCAGATTTAAGTAGATTATCTAAATTTTTATAGCTTTGATTTTTAGTATCAAAATCTAGTAGACCAATACTCATATAAGCAATACGTTTTATTGATTCAACACTCATTTGTTCATATGAATCAGGGTTTTGACTAATCGAAAGTACTAAGTTATAAGGTTTACTATCATTAACTCCAACGAAAAAGTCAAGTTTTTTAGTGTTGATGTTTTGTTTGATAAAGAAGTTTTGGCCACTTAAATTATCTTTTACTAAAGTAGTTTTTTTACTTTCTAAATCAAATGAGTAAATGCTTTTACTACTTCCATTTTCAGTCATAAAGTATAAGTATTTTCCAACATTCACAGCATTAGTAGTTAAGTTTCCTGAATAATTACTAAAGTTATCTACTAATGTAAATTCATAATTGTGGGCAGAATCATTAGGATCAAAACTGTAGAGTTTTGCTCCTAAACTATTATCCATAATTAAATAAACTAAACCGTTGTAAAATGAAAGTGCACTTGATTTAATGTTTTCATTTCTTATTTTGCTAATTACTTTAGAAGTAAATAAATTAGCTTGAGTGCTTTCAGAAATTAAACGAGAATCTTTATATGTTCCAGTTGCTGTTAAATTAAATAAAGTTTGATTTGAACTTAGTGAATGAGTTCTACGAATAAATAAAAGCATCTCATTATCTTGATTAAAACTACTATCTTTACCTACTGGATGATATTTTTCTGGTATTCCAAAGTCTGAATGAGTTGGATCAGAAATAAATCAATTTTCGTTTTCATCTTGAATTGATAATCAGGTGTGTTGTTCACCAGTGTAAACTTTAAATCTAATATTAGCAAGTGAAAGCAATAATGCAAGTTGTTCAACATATTCTTTACATACACCTTCATTCAAACTATAAGCTTCATCCATTGTTGAAATATTTAAATTGCTTGAAACAGAAGTGTAAACTAGATTTTCCATTACATATCTACCTAGTAAATATACTTTTTGATGAACTGGCATTGTTTCATTTATTTGTGAAAGTGCATTAATTGCATATTGAATCATATCTTTTTTAGTTTGAACTCTAGTATTAATTTGTGAGTTACCGACATAAAAACCAATTAAAGAATTATTCTTTGTTGTAAATTTTAATTCTGAATCAGCAACAAGAGAAATATAAGGATATTTATAATATTCATCTCTTAAAATTTCCATCATTGCATCATAGGCATAATCAGCATCTATTTTAATATTTGGTTTGTCTTCCTCTGAACTAGGTTTGTAATTTGGATTGTATTCTCTAAAAATCATGTTTTTATATGACATACCTTTTAACTCATTAAAAGTATCAAGAATCATTTTCTTAATTTCAGTTTTATTTGGATTTGATTTAAATTCAAGTGAGGGAGGAAATACACTAGAAATGTAAACATCTCATTTTTCTTGTATTTCTTTAACTCTTAGTTTAATTTTTTCAGTTGCTTCACGGATTCTTGTTGCATCTTCGGTATTGCGAACTGAATTATAAATTTCTTGAAATTCTCTAAGAGCATTTAATGAATTTTCTCTAACTCCAGTAAGTCAAAAATGGGCACTTTGTTGAAGTGTACTATTGTTTGTAACTTCGTAAATCCATTGATCAAATTTATTGTTGATCTCAGCAAGTTCCAGTAATAAAGCACCAAAACTTGCTTTTACATTAGTGTCAACTTTATCCTTACCATCATCACCAACCTCAATTTTGGATGAACCAATTTCAACTTCAGAAACTTCCCTACGATCTCCTTGACCATAATTATCAATTATAAATTGATAAATTTTTTCTGAAAATTCATTTGGTTTTATTGTATATTTGAACTTCGTGTTTACTATTACTCTATTTAAATTTTCATCAACACTAAAAGTAAAATCTTTAAGTGAAATCAATGAGTTTGGATAACTTGAAATAAATTCTATATCCGCTTCTTTAGTGTATTTTGCATAATAAGAATTTTTGGTAGAGTTATCAAAACTTACATTTTTAGCAACTTCTTCAAAAGTTGGTCACTCAGTAAAATTACTTATTAAAATATCCACATAGTAAGGAACATTAGTTTTAGTTACAAACTTAATTTGAGCTTTAAGTTCATTGTTTTTTGAATTTTCATATTGGGTTAACAATAATGTTTCATTCTCAATAAATTTATCTTTTTTATAATTAGTTAAGGTGAGATAATCTTTGGTGAATTGACTATTGTAAAACACTTCAGGAATTTTTTTAGTGTTTAAAACAACTTTTAAACCTGTGAGTTCTTCGGGTAACTCACTAGTAATTTTTAAACTTAATTCTTTTTTAGTTGTAGTCCCCACTGTAGGTTGCTTTTCAGGAACTTCACTACCAGTTTCACCTGTTTCTTTATCTGTTTCAGGATCTTTAGGTGTTTCAGGATCTTTAGGTGTTTCAGGAGTTGTAACTTCCTTTTCATTTTTGGAACAACTAGCTGAAAGTGAAATAAATGGTACAAACGAACCAACTAAAGAAGAATTTAATATTATTAATTTTTTAATCTTTTTCATAAAAAAATTTTAACATTATAAAGCATGTAATTAATGCAAAAAAATCATTTTTTTATATTCTTATATAGTAAAATAAATTTATTATGGAAAAGTGTTTCAATAAAAATAAATATATCAAGTCCCAAATCAAGAAAATTAATCAAAGAATAGACTTTTTTAAAAATAAATTGTACTTAGAATTTGGTGGTAAATTATTTGATGATTATCACGCTTCACGTGTACTTCCTGGTTTTGAACCTGATACAAAAATGAGCATGCTTTACAAATTAAAAGAGAAAATTGAATTTATGATTTGTATAAATGCTGAAGATGTAATTTCACAAAAAATTCGTTCTGATATTGGAATTAGTTATGAACAAGATCTTTTCAGATTAATTGAAAAACTCAGCAAGAATGAATTCTATGTAGGTTCAGTTGTAATAACTCACTATAATAATCAGGAAAAAATAAAGAGTTTGACAAATAAATTGGACAAATTAAAAATTAAATATGCTTTCCACTATAAAATAGATAATTATCCAAGTGATGTAAATTATATTTGTAGTGAAAATGGTTTTGGTAAAAATCAATACATTAAAACAACTCGTGAGTTAGTTGTCGTTACTGCTCCTGGCCCAGGAAGCGGTAAATTAGCGACTTGTTTGTCTCAAATTTACAATGACTATCAAAATAATATTAAATCAGGCTATGCTAAATTCGAAACTTTCCCTGTTTGAAATATTGAATTAGATAATCCGATAAATTTAGCTTATGAAGCTGCTACAGTGAATTTAAATGATGTAAATATGATCGATCCGTTTCATTATCAAAAATACAAAAAAATTGCTGTTAATTATAATCGCGATATTGAAAGTTTTCCTATTTTACAAAACTTATTCAGAAAAATTATGAACCAAGATATTTACTTTTCACCAACAGATATGGGAGTAAATATGTTAAAAAATGGGATTATTAATAATCAACTAGCAAACTTTTATGCACAGCAAGAAATAATTAGACGATACTTTAACATTAAACTTGAAGTACTAAAAGATTACTCCAAAAAAGACCAACTTGAAAAAATTCAAGCAATAATGAATAAACTGAAAATTAACCAAAATTACCGAAAAGTTTATGATTATTCAGTCAAATTAGCAAATGCAAATAAAAGAAATTACGCAGCTTTTGAAGTTGATCAAAAATTAATTAGTGGTAAAGAAAGTGAATTATTTGAGCCTTCAGCAGCAGCTCTGCTTAATGCTTTAAAAGTTGTCTCTGATATAGATTTAAGTGTTGATGTTTTGCCTTTAGAGATTATAAATCAAATACTTTTATTTAAAAAGACAGATATTTTTAATTCTGAAGGAAAATTAAAAGTTTATGATGTTTTAACTACAATTGCTATTCAAGCAAAATTCGACAAAAATTGCAAAAGAATGTTTGATAATCTAAAAAAATTAAATAATAGTGAATTTCATACAACAAAATTATTAAGCAAAAGCGAGGAAGAAACACTAAAAAAACTTGGTGTTAATATTACTCAAGAATTACTAAACAACTAAGGAGAATTATGTTAAAAATTAATCAAGAAGCACCAGATTTTACACTTTTAGACCAAAACAATCAACCTTTTACTTTAAGCAAATACAGAAACCAAAAAGTTTTACTATATTTTTACCCTAAAGACAATACTTCGGGTTGCACAAAACAAGCTTGTTCATACAGAGATAGTATGAATCAGTTTGAAAAATTAAATATCAAAGTAATTGGTATAAGTAAAGATAGTATTGAATCACATAAGAAATTTATTGAACAAAATGAACTTAATTTTACTTTACTATCTGATCCTGAAAAACAGGCGATTGAAAAATACTTTGTTTGAAAAGAAAAAGTTAATTTCGGTAAAAAATATTTTGGAGTTGTTCGTTCTACATTTTTAATTGATGAAAATGGAAAATTAATTTACGTTAAATATAAAGCTAGTCCAGCAATTGATGTTGAGAATGTTCTTAAGATATTAAAATAATGAAAATATTAATTTCTCCAGCCAAAAATTTTACTTATTTCACAGTTAGTGAAAAAGAATTTTCTCTTCCAATTTTTCATAGTAAATCTAAATTAATAGAAAAATTAATTAATGAATTGACAGATCAAGAATTTACGGAAGTTTATAAAATAAAAGAAAGCAAAATAGAACAATACCGTATTTATAGCAGTATTGAAAACAAAGAGAATCTTTTGGCAATAAATTCCTTTATTGGAATACAATATAAATACCTAGATTACATTAGTTTAACTGAACAACAAAAGAGTTTTATTAATCAAAACGTGTTAATTTTAAGTAGTTTATATGGAATAATAAGTCCATTAAATAGAATAAAAGAGCATAAAATTGACTTCAATAATAAACTAAATTTATATCATTTTTGAGATGATCAAATCAGTCATTTTTTCAACACAAATAAAGATGAAAAATACTTAATTTTAAGTTCAAATGAATACACTAAATTGATTCAAAACCATCTTAAAAATAGTCAATATATAAGTGTAAAATTTGTTGAAGAGATTAAAGGTAAATTAGTTTCTAAAAGTACTATGTCTAAAATTCAAAGAGGAAAGATGCTTCGCTGAATTACACAAAATAATATAAATGACTTTGAACAAATCAAAAATTACACTTTGGATAACTTTGAATTCTTTATGCAAAATAATAATGAACTAATTTTTAAACAAAAAAATAATTAAACTTGCTTTTTATGAAAATTTTATGAAAAGCATTTTTTATTTTTAATTTATAATTGTTCCATGAAAAATAGATTTATAAACTTAGAAAAAAATAGAAAAATAACCTTGATAATAGGGATATTAGTCTTATTAGTATTCTTATATTCAGCTATTGGAGATGCGATTTTTAGAGTTAGAGAATTCAATCAACAATTACAAACTGTTGATGACAATACTTTAAATGATTTATTAAATTACAGTCAACTTAGACCAACTTTACTAGGTTTTATGTGAAAGAAAACATTAACTTTTACATATATAACTAACTTGTCAGTAGCAATAAGTTTAATCATTTATGCTTTTTATGGTAATAAATTATTTTCTAAACTTTGGGTATTTTATTCAGCTTCGTGAATTACAATTACTTTTCTAGTTTTTTGAACATTAATTTTTGCTGAATTGGCTAGAGCTGAGATTTGATCACTAAGTTTTACAATTTCAACTCATGCAATAAATCCAATAATTGCTATTGTGACGTTATTTTACTTAAAAAATGAAATAAAACCATTTGTTAAATTTAAACATTGTTTACACTCAGTTTGATTTATGATTGCTTACTACATATTTGCACTTATAATTTTCTTTAGTGGATTTAGTGCGATAAATGTACTTCAAAACAAAATTAATAATTCGAACTTAAATGTCTACAAAATTCTTGATTTGCCTATTTATAGCTTTTTAAATTTTGCTAAACCGCTATTTTACTCAGGTGATAATTTAATAGTAAAAATATTATTAAACATAGTTATAGTTATAGTAGGAATTGCAGTAGTTATAGGCTTTTCGACAATGTGAATGAAACTAATAAGTATTTCAAAAAAAGCTAAGAAAAAACTTTAAAGATTTTATTTAGGAAGAAGTAAACTTCTTCTTTTATTTTTAAAACAAAAAAGTTAGCATCGCTAACTAATAACCTAAATTTTCGTTTTTGTAAATCAATTTTGAAACAATACTATAAGAGTAATAAATGATTAATAAATTAATTCAAATTTTAACTGGACTAATTAGTGTGTGGCTGAAAATTCAAAGTACAATATCTCCAAATCCACCATTATTTGTAACTGATGCATCTCCTATAGCTAAAATCGGAACATTTGTTATCTCTAATAACGCTGAGAAAATAACAATCGGGATTACAATTAAATAACTTGTTTTATTTAACTTGAACCTTGTTATAGTAAGGAAAATCATCATAGTTGCAAAACCAGCAACTGTTAAAGTCAAAAGCATTCAACGGTTATTTATAGGTAATTTGACAAAAGCTGAATCAGGTAATTCAAAACCAATTACTGAGATTAGAATAACTATTAATAAACTTAAAAAGAAAACAGAAATAATTAAGCAAACATTTCTAAGTTGTGATTCAGTTTTAACTTTATCAATATTTTTAATTTGTATTGAAATCTTAATTATTTTTTCATGTACACTTTTAGACTTTTCAAATTCCTCTTTAGAAACTAATTCATCAAATTTAAGATTAAGTTTAAAAATCTTTCCTTTTAGATGTTCAATTTTTGATTGATCATCAAAATAAAATTTAAGAAAATGCATAAAAAATCAGCCAATTATTCCTGAAACAAGTCCATTCATAGCTGTTGCTAATGTATAAAGTGGACTATAAAGTGTCGGAACAATGAAAAACATCGAAATAATATCACTTAATAAACCAACCAAAAAACCAATAATTGGACCAAAAATAAAACCAGTAATTTTTACAGGTAAACCAATAATACTGAATTTTAATTGTGGTAAATAAGCCGCTGGAATTCCGCTACTTAAAAAAATAGTTAACGCTACTGAAACTGCAATTAAAATACCAACAAAAACCATTTTTTTAATGGTCCATTTACTAAAAATTCCTCATTTATTTGTAGGTGGTAAAATAGGTGATTTCATATATATAAATAATAAATTATTTTTTACTAAAATTAATTTAATTTTCTTAATTTAAAAATAATTATAAAATTAAATTACTTACAGGAGAAATATGAATATTTTTAATAATAAAATAATGCGCATCATTAATACAATTGTAACTAGTGATAGCGATATTAAAAAATTACGATTAAATAAAAAACAAACTCATTTGATTAAGTTTGCACAACTTTTTTACATTGCTTTAATTGTTTTTACAGTTATTTTTTCATTTATTAGTTTTGCATTTAAAGGTCAAGAGTTTAAAAATATTATCATTACAGTTAATGTTTTGACTTTTTTTGTTTTACTTGCTGACTATATTTTACATTGAATTACTTATCCTATTCGTAGTGAAAAAAGTAGCAAAATAAGAAGTTTAATTAGCTTTCCATTCACTGGAGTTGGCTTACTTTTACTAATCTGCTTATTACCATCACTTTCAGCACTTCAATATTTACACCTTGAAACAAATCAGGTCTATAAATATTTTGAAACTCTAACATTTATCAGAGTTATTCGTCTTATTTTTATTCTTAAAATCTTCCCACCATTCAAGATTTTAATAAATGTATTTAAAGAACAAAAATTAATTCTTAATTATGTCTTTATTTTCATCATCATTTTAATCTTTGTTTTTGCATTAATTATCTGAAAAAATGAAGTAGAGTGACTTGAAAATGAAACACTTATTCAAACTGAAAAATGATTTAACTCGCAAAATATTACTCTTAGTCATACAAGTGAAGAATTTATCAATAAATATAACGAAATTAAAGATTCATTAAGTTCAAATGTTGTAACTAATCTTTTTGATGCACTTTACTTTTCAACTATTACATTGACAACTATTGGTTATGGAGATTTTTCTCCACATGCAGCTACTTCAAAATTTATTGTTATAGTTATTTCAATTATTGGTATTGCAATCTTTACAATCCCTTCGGGTATTGTGGCTGGAAGTATTATGAACAATATGAGTGTTATGGTTGATAAAAAAACTAAAAAGAAAGAAAAAGAATCAAAAAATAGCGAAAATAAATAGGTTTTACTATTTTTTATAGCTTTTAATCTGTTCTAACCTTAAAAAAGGTGACCAAATTTTGGTTTTGACACAAAAATTTATTTCTTAATTTCAATATTATTTTTGAGCTATTAGTGATCCATTCTTTATATCAAATCATTTATATTTTAACCCAAAATATTTTATAAAAAGTTTTACTTTGCTATAATTTGATTGATAGGATATTCTTATTAATGGTGAAAACCTTTTGTGCCACTTGCCGATGGTTGTGGGGTATAAATGATTCGGTTCGCTAATGTTTGCCACTTGCCGATGGTTGTGGGGTATAAATGATTCGGTTTGAAAATTTCCACTTTTGTGGGATTTTTTATTATTAATAATGCAAAACATATAGAGAAATCATTCTCTATTTTTTATTAGAGCCACATTTATTTACAACTAAACATTATACATATCAAATGTTTAATAATTTTAATTATTAATATACAATTTAAATAAATACTTATTAAACGAATGGAAAAGATATGGATACAAATATTGAAGAATTAATAAACTCTACCGATATTAAAACTGGATTATCTACTGAAAAAGTTGAATTAAACAGAGAAAAATACGGTAAAAATATTTTAACTCAGAATAAAAAAGTTAATCCTTTTATTGCTTTTTTAAACCAATTCAAGGACTTTATGATTATTCTCTTACTCATCGCTGCAGTAATTAGTTTTGGTGTAGCATTTTATGAACTATACACTAATAAAGATAGAAGCAGTACTGAAATAATCATAAGTTTTGTTGAACCATTTATTATTCTTTTAGTTGTTGCTCTTAATAGTATGCTTGGTGCATATCAAGAAGTTAAAAGTGATCAAGCAGTTAGAGCTTTAGAAAAAATAAATGAACAAAATGCTAAAGTTATAAGAAACGGAATTACTATTACAATTCCTGCTTCAGAATTAGTTGTCGGAGATTTAATTGTAATTGAATCTGGTGATACTATTTCAGCTGATGCAAAAATTATCGAAGCATACAATTTTTTCGTTGTCGAATCTTCACTAACTGGTGAAAGTGTTGCAATTGAGAAAAATGCTGATAAAAATATAAAACAAACTAATATTTTAGCTGAAAAAACTAACATTGTTTTCTCAGGGACTTATTCAACTAATGGACGTGCACTTGCTGTAGTTTATTCGGTTGGTAAAAATACTGAAATTGGAAAAATTAACAATTTAATCCAAGAACAAAAAACCACAAGCACTCCACTACAAGATAAATTAAACAAAATGGGTAAATTATTTGGTTGAGCAGGAATTGTTTTACTTTTTGTAAGTTTAATTATTCAAATTGTTTTAATTAACACTCTTAAAGGAACTTGAACAAATATTGATGTTTACTCAAACTCTTTAATCACTGCAATTAGTTTAGCAGTTGCAGCTATACCAGAGGGCTTAGTAACCTTTACAACCGTTCTTCTTGCTATTGGTGTTTCAAAAATGGCTAAAGAAAATGCAATTATTAAATCACTACCAGCTATTGAAACACTTGGATCAACAAATATTATTTGTTCTGATAAAACCGGAACATTAACTCAAAATAAAATGACTGTAGTTGATTTATTCTCAGAAAATAAATTACTTTCAGAAACTAAAGATAAAACTTCATTTAAACAAATTCTTAGTGCAGCAATAGCTTGTTCAGATGCTGAAATAAATATTGTTGACAAAGAGTTGATTGAAGTCGGAGATCCAACCGAAACAGGAATTATACGTGCTGGATTAGATATCGATTTAACTAAAAATGAAATTTTAGAGAAATATAAAAAAGTTTCTGCATTACCATTTGATAGCGAAAGAAAATTAATGTCTGTACTTCTTGAAAATAATTCACATAAAATTATGATAACCAAAGGTGCACCAGATATTATCTTTAATTTAACTAATGCTGATAAGAAATTTAGAGAACTTAATGAACAGTGATCTAACAAAGCTTATCGTGTAATTGCTGTCGCTAAAAAAGAAATGCCTAACGATACTGAAGTAATTGACTTTAACGATGAAAAAGATTTAGAAATTGTTGGATTAATTGCTTTAATTGACCCACCTAGAGAAGAGGTTAAACAATCAATTCTAGAATGTTTAAGTGCTGGTGTAAAACCAGTTATGATTACCGGGGACCATATCACTACTGCTGTTGCAATTGCAAAAAATTTAAACATCTTCAGTGATAATGATATTGCTTTAACCGGTGCTGAATTAGCAAAATTAAGTGATGAAGAATTATACAACACTGTTGAGAAAGTTTCAGTTTACGCAAGAGTAAATCCTAGTGATAAACTTAGAATTGTACAAGCGTGACAAAAACACAACAAAGTTGTCGCTATGACTGGTGATGGAGTTAATGACGCACCTGCTCTTAAAGCATCAGATATTGGTTGCGCTATGGGGATAACAGGGACTGATGTTTCTAAACAAGCTGCAGACGTTATTTTAACTGATGATAATTTCAATACAATCACTAAAGCAATTCGTGGTGGTAGAGAAATTTTCGACAAAATCAAAACTGTTATTTTAAATTTACTAATCTCATCAGTAACTGAAATTATTGTTATGATGATTGGTCTATTTGTGTTTAGATTTACCTTTGCACAACAAATAAATGATGCTGATTTTTGAGTTCTCTCAGCATCTCAATTACTTTGAATCAACCTTTTAACTCACGGTTTACCTGCTATAGCACTAGGTATGGTTCACAGTGGTGATAATGTTATGAATAGAAAACCATTTAATAAAGTTGAATCAATCTTTGCTAGAGGTATGGGGATTAATTTAATGATTCAATCTTCAGTAGTTTCGCTTTTATCATTATTATCATATTCAATCGTGGCTTTAATTGCAACTAAATATAATATTACTGGAATTGACTTTGTTAAAGTAACTTCAACTGCCTGCTTTGTGACTTTAGGAATGGCCACTTCATTAAGTTCACTAAATTTAATAAGTCATAAATCAATTTTTAAATGCAGTGTAAAAAGATTTAAGTTAGTATATTTAGCAAGTATGTTCTCAGTATTCTGTGTTATTCTTGCTGCTTATGTTCCTGGAGTAAGAACTGTATTTAAAATGTATGACTCAAACATATACCCATTTGAATTATGATTAATTCCAGTAGGACTAGGTTTTGGTTTAATAGTATGAAACGAAATTTCAAAAGCTACTAAAATTCATGCAAAAATTTATAAGTTAAACAAACAAAAGTAAAGGATTAAAATGAAAAGTAAATGAGCAATCTTTAGTGATGTTGATGGTACAATTTATGGTTTTCCAGACAAAACTTTACCTGAAGCAAACAGAAAAAAATTATTAGAAATTACCGAAAAAGGAGTTCCATTTATTCTTAATACCGGAAATGGGCCTTTTGAAAAAATTAAAAAATTAGCCTCATTAACCAAATCTAGATACATGATTTGTTCAAATGGAGCCGTTATTTATGATAACTTGAAAAATGAATTTGTTCATATTGAATACATGCCACTTGAAGAGGCTAAGAAAATATTCGATTTAGCTGATGAGCAAAATATTAAACTTTACTATTTTGGAACTGATCAATACTACTTAAAAAATCATGATCAAGCAATGTATAGATTTCTTAGCGATTTCCTTGAATATGAAGACTGAATTACCGATGGACGCTTAAATGAAGATATTCATAAAATCGAAGTTTATGGTACTGAAGAAGAAATTAAAAAAGCATATGAAACATTCAAAAAAGCAAATATTAACTTAAATATTATCTACCTTGGATCACACATGGAAATTACTAAGCAAGGTGTTTCAAAAGGATCAGCAATTAAATGAATGTGTGAAAATATCTTTGATACTACCTTAGATAATGTTATGGCTATTGGTGATAGTCAAAATGACCAACAAATGCTTGAAATTGTTGGATATTCTTATGCAATGGCTAACTCAGATGAACAAACTAAAAAAGTGGCTAAATATCACACTTCAGATGTAAGACAAGCTGGTTTAGCTGAAGCAATTGATGATTATTTATACAGAAGTGATTTTGAACTAAAAAGACAAATTTCACAGCAAACTAAGAAATAAAATAAAAAAATTAATATGTAGTTAAATTGCATATTAATTTTTTTATTTTTTAATTATTGTTAATTATCATTTTTCCTTATTAAACACAATTAGCGTTTTAAATATAATTTTCAATACAACCGTTAAAATGTTTAATCATAGATATTGACAGCAATATAAATGAATTTCCAATTCTATCCTCTTACAAAGTAGTTAAATACAGTAAATCATCCATAATTTCCAACTGAAAAAGTGTTGCCTCAAACAGTTATTTTCGTTAGATTTGAGCAACCTTTAAGTATACCTTCATCAATCTTGGTAAACCTATTTGAAATGGTAATTGAAGTTAGATTTGAGCAACCATTAAACGCTTTAACACCGATTGAAGTTACTTTATCTGGAATAATAAGCGATGTTAGACTTGAACAGTTATTAAATGCAAATTTATCAATTGAAGTTACCTTATTAGGGATAGTAATTGATGTTAAGTTAAAACAATTGCTAAAAACTTCTGATTCAATCTTAGTTAAATTATTAGGAATATTAATTGAGACTAAATTTGAACAATAACTGAATGCTGAATAACCAATCGAAGTTACACTATTTGGAATAGTTACAGATTTTAAACTCAAACAGCCATTGAAAGCTTGTTGTCCAATTGAAGTAACCTTATTTGGTAAAGTAATTGATTCTAAACTTGAACAACGATAAAATGTACCAGGTTCAATTGAAGTTACACTATTTGGAATAGTTATTGATTTTAAATTTTCGCAAGAAGAAAACGCAAATGAACCAATTGAAGTTACGCTATTAGGAATAGTAACACTTTTTAAATCTTTGCAATCTTCAAAAACTCTTGATTTTATAGATTTTATTTTTATTGTTTCTTCTTGATTGATATTAAAGTTTTTTATTCTTTTATCAACTCAAATCAAAACTTCACCACTTTTATCTAATTTATAGTACTCTTTCGGAGTATATATTTCATTCAATTCTTTGCTTTTAAGCTTATCATTGCAACTTACAGATAAAATTATTGCTGGTAAAGTTGTGATTGCTGTAGTTGAGATTAATATTATTGTTTTTATATATTTTTTCATAAAATTCGCCTTTCTTTTCACTTCCTTACTTTAATTTTAGTGTTGTATTTTTTATTTTTTGAATACAATCAAAAAAAAAAAAAAAAAGGAAACGTTTTCTATGAAATTGTATGCTATCTGTGTTTAACTTTATTAAAAATATAAATCATGACAATTTTATTGTTATGAAATCAAACAAGCAAATTAGTTTTACATCTATTAATTAATTCAGCATTATTTAATAAAATAGATAAATTATTTTTATTTTTGTTAATGATTATTGTTTTATAAAAAAAAAGTTGACATTTGAATGTCAACCTTGCATAATTTAATTTTTAATTCAACTAACAAAGAATATTGCTCGATTAGGTAGAACTTCACCAACACTTACTTCATAAGAAAAATAATTATCATTTTCATAAACTATTGCTCAACCGTTATCTTTAGTCACTTTAGAATTTGATATCAATTCACATTTATAAAATTCGTTTTGATAATAAAGATCTTCGTCGCTATTACTTCTAATTTCAGCATTATAATCAAGATCTTTAATGCATTTTAATGCTTTATCTACATGAATCTCGCGCATTTGATTATTTTTATCAACTCTTTTATAATCATAAAGACGATAAGTTGTATCGGAAGGTTGCTGAACTTCAATAACAGTAATATTCGATTTATTCATTGTACCCAAACCATGAACTAAACCAGCAGGAATGTTGTAAAAACGAGATTTTTGAACTTTTACGATATTCAAAATATCACCTAAATTGTTATTTTTCAATTTATTTTCAACAACTTCTTTATCATAATTTGTTAATCCTAAAACCATTTCACTATTAGAATTACAGTCTAGTACAAATCAAGTTTCAGTTTTACCATTATTTTGTTTTTCTATTTCTCTTGCTAATAAATCATCAGGATGGACTTGAACTGAGAGAGGTTCTTTAGCACAAATAATTTTAATCAATGGTGCGTTTTTTACTAGTGAGTTATCTGTAAACTTAGTTTCCATACCCTTTAAAGATGAAACTAATCATATCTCATAACCTCAAATTTTATTATGAATTATTGGAACTATTTTTTTCATAATTAAATTATATATATAATATTTTTATTAAACATTAAAATATTAATAAAACATTCATGCTTAATGCACTTGTTTAATCTTTTAATGTATAATAATTTATGTAAATAAAAGGTTAGTTACCCAAGTCCGGTTGAAGGGACCGCTCTCGAAAAGCGGCAGGGGTGGAGACATCCGCGAGGGTTCGAATCCCTCACTAACCGCCATGCCAGTTTAGCTTAGTGGTAAAGCACTTGACTCGTAATCAAGCGACACGAGTCCGATTCTCGTAACTGGCACCAGAAAACTCCTAATGTTTTGCGATAAATTATGTAACCAAAATAAATTTCAACTTCTTGATATTATGGTAAAATAAATTTATTAAAAAACGGTGGTATATTATGACAAAAGAATTACAACAAGATACACAAAAAAATACAAATAAAAATTCAAAAATTAAATTAATTATCACAATTGCAGTTATTGTAATTTTATTAGTATTTATTGCAGTTATGATTGCATACATCTCTGACTTCTTTATTTACAAAGATACAGCAAAAGATGGTCTTTTATGAACTGTTTCACAAAGAGAACATGGATTGTTTGGAATCTTTTAAGATCATAACAACCAGTTAAATTGGGCGTTTAAGGCTCAATTTTTTATTTTAAAATTTTTATAGTTATCAATGAATTTTATTTACTTTACTTATATCTTCTTTTCGTTATAATTAAGCATAAATAAACAGGAGGTTGATATGTCAAATACTATTTTACATAGATCTACTATTCAATCTCTTAATATATATATGTATATATATATTAAGAGATAAGTTAATTAATAATGATTTTTTTAAAGAGGTCTTATGAAAACAATAAGACTTTTTGAATTTTTCTCAGGAATAGGTTCGCAATACAAAGCACTAAAAAATGTTGCGCAGAATTCTGAACTAGAAGTTATCTCAAGTGGTTGTTGTGAATGATACATAGATGCAATAGTTTCCTACTTAATAATTCATTATGGCGAATTAAAGCCTGAAACCGAACTCACTAGAGAACAAATGAGTGATATTTTAAGTAAATATACCTTTAGTGCTGATTCAAAAACACCTGTTTCCAACAACTTCTTTATAAAAAATAAAAATCTATCAAAAATCTTTCCTTATTTGTATGCCTTTGTTAATAATGACTATTTTAATAAGGTTTATAAGACAAATAAAAAGTTAGAAAACTATACTGACATTACTAAAGTGGATAATCTTCAATCTGATATTGATATTATGACATATTCATTCCCATGTCAAGATTTAAGTCAACAAGGAAAACAAAAAGGTTTAGAAAAAGGCACTCGTTCGGGACTTCTTTATGAAATAGAAAGAATTTTAGTAAATTCAGAACATAAACCTAAAGTGTTAATCTTAGAAAATGTTAAAGCACTAACAACCAAGAAATTTATAAATAATTTTCTCGACTGAGTAAAAACCCTTGAAAATTTAGGATATTCTACTTCATTCCAAACATTGAACTCATCTGATTTTGGTTCATCTCAAAACAGAGAAAGAGTTTTTGCTGTTTCCATACTAAATAATCAAACAAACAAAAAATTTGATTTTAATAATTTACAAAGAAAAGATCCTAAAAAAGTTTCTAGCATAGTAAAAGAGAGTAATGAAGGAATTGATTGTAGTAGTTTAATAGAAAAATATAAATTTTCACCATTCAATGCAAGTATTAATGGTATTAATAAGGCAAGGTTAATAAATTACAGTAACTTTAATTCAGAAACATATGTTTACTTAACAAATGGCAAAGGTCCGACTTTAACAGCATCAGGAGCAAACAGCAGATTAAAATTCTATTTCCCAGAAAAAAATAAACTCAGATATATAAATGCTTGTGAAGCACTTCAGTATATGGGATTCGATAAAAAAGATTATTTAAAAATCAAAAAATCTGAAATGGTTACAGAAAACAAAATTATTTTTCTTTCTGGTAATTCTATTTCAGTTGAAGTATTAGAAGCTATTTTTAATGAGGTGGTAAAATGAAACTAAAATATTATAAACTCAATTTTCAAACCAAAAGCTATAGCAATAAATCTTCAAAGTCTGCAAAGGCAAAAGGAATTATATATTTTATAGTTGATACAGATAACTTATGAACAATTATAGATTCAAAAATAGACTTCCATGAAGTTTGATTTGATTCATATCAAACACCAGCACATTTATCAGTCTCAAAAAAATCAGATGCTGTCAAATTTAGAGATGAGTTCTGCAAGGAAAATAATTGAAAATTAGAAAAAAGATCAGATACAACTAAACATAATCTACATGAATTAAATCAATCACAGTTAAACAGTTTTAACAAAAAAATTAATAATTATTTAAAATCAAAAACATTAAAAGGATTAATTTCAATTCTTAAAGGAAATAATCCTAGTGGTTCAATTGGAAAACCGAAAAATTCAGAATTCATTGTTATTGATAAAAATGGAAATAAATATCACAACTTTCCTATTCTTTTCGACTGTATTTCATACATAACACACAATTCAAACAGAAAATGAGAAATTTTAAAATATAGTGATGATTTTTTTAATGATTTTAATGATGATACTCTAAACAAATCTCAGGAAATACAAAATTTTCATATAATGCTAGAACAAACAGACTTTGACGCATTAGCTAAAAACAATCAAAGAAAATCAATAAAAAAACAAATTGAAGAATTGACTAGTAAAATCTCAATTGAAACTGCCCTTAAAGAACACAGAAGTAAATATATTCAAGAAATCAAAAAACTTGATATTCAAGCATTTGATTGCAAAAATGAAACTGAAAAATGTCATATTTACAACGTTGAATGAGTGAAAGAAAAAATAATTAATGAATTAAAAAATAATAAATTTAAGAAAAATAAATCTTCCTATTCATCAAAAGAAATTCAATATAACTTTAAGAATAATTTAGAAATTATTTCTGATAAATACAATTATCTAAATCTAAGTCCTAATTTTCATAAACACTTTGATAGATATTTAATTAGTTATGATAGTGAAAATGGTCAATTAGTTAAATTAAGTGAAAATTTTAACCCATATTATGATGAATTAAAAACATTCAGCAACATAAATAAAGAATTTCTAAAACATTGTTCAAAATACTTAAAACAAAGTCTAGAAAAAATTGAAGAAATAAAAAATAGTCAATCTTAAATAGTTGACTATTCATTTTTATTTTAAATTTAGTTCATTATTTTTAACACTTAGAGTATACTCATATTCAACTTTTAATTTATTTTGAATAAGTTCCATACTAATAAATGTTTCAATATTTTTTTGTATAAATCTTTTAATTGGTCTAGCGCCAAATTCACTATCAAAACTATTTTTAACTACATATTCAAGCAACGAATTATCAAAAGAAATTTTTATTTTGTGGGTGTCTCAAATTCTTTTAATTAATTTATTAATTTCTAATTTTGCTATTTCTTTAGCATTTTCAACCGACAGGGGATTGAATTTTATAATTTCATCAAACCTATTTATAAATTCTGGTTTAAGATGTTTTAATAATAAATCTTTTAGTTCTTTTTCGCTTTTTATTTCATTATTTAATATTTCCAAACTTCCAATATTTGTAGTCATAATAATGATTAAGTTTCTACAATTAATTACCTTACCTTTTGAGTTTGTTATTTGTCCATTATCAAGCATTTGCAAGAAAATATTTAATACTTCTGGATGTGCTTTTTCAATTTCATCAACAAGTAAAATTGTGTAAGGATTTTTTCTAATTTCTTCAGAAAGATTTCCTGATTCTCCATATCCGACATAACCTGGTGGAGAACCAATAATTTTAGACACGCTATGTTTTTCCATAAATTCTGACATGTCTAGTCTAATCATGTTTTTTTCCGAATCGAATAGTTCGTAAGCTAATTGACGAGCTAATTCTGTTTTACCAACTCCAGTTGGACCAGCAAAAAGAAAGCTAGCTAGTGGACGATTTGGATCATTAATATTAGCTTTTGAACGAATTATCGTATTACTTAATTCTTTTACAGCATGTTCTTGTCCGATGATTCTTTTACTAAGATTGTCTTTAAGAGATAAAATTTTATCTATTTCTTCTTTAATTAACTTATTTACAGGTATTTTTGTTCATTTCGAAACAATTTGAGCTATTGTTTCTTTGGTTACTGTATCCTTGATTAATTCAAAATTAGCATTCTTAATTTCTTCAAGTTTATTTTCTTTTTCAGGTATTAAACCGTATTTTAATTTCGAAGCTTGTTCAAAATCACCGTCATTTAATGCTCTGTTTAATTTATGTTTAAGTTCTTCGATTTCTTGTTGAAGACTAATAACATCTTTAAGTTTATTTTTTTCAGATTCTCATTTTTTTCTTAATTCTTTAATTTTTATATCAGTTTCATTTAAGTTTTTAGCATTAATTTCAATGAGTTGATTATCTTTTTTTGTTGCTGAATTTAATGCTAATTTTTCCATTTCAAGTCTAATTTTTTCCTGATTTAGTTTCTCTAAATCTTCAGGAATAAAATTCATTTCAGTTTTAATTGTTGCAGCAGCTTCATCAACTAAATCTATAGCTTTATCTGGTAAAAATCTGTCTGAAATATATCTACTAGATAGTTCAGCTGCATAAACAAGCGAATTATCGTCAATTTTAACTTTATGGAATCTTTCAAGTCTTTCTTTAATTCCACGAAGAATTGTTATTGTATCTTGAATACTTGGTTCATTAACAATAACTTTTTGCATTCTTCTTTCTAATGCAGCGTCTTTTTCAATATATTTTTGATATTCATCATAAGTAGTTGCACCAATTAAATGAAGTGCACCACGTGCCATTAAAGGTTTGATAATATTAGCGGCATCCATACCTGAATCAGCACCAGTTTTACCAGTTCCAATTAACATATGAATTTCATCAATAAAAATAATTATTTCATCTTTTTTCTCTTCAATTTCTTTTAGTATACCTTTTAATCTCTCTTCAAATTGACCTTGATACATAGCACCAGCAATTAATGAAGCCAAATCAATTTCAATTACTCTGCAATTCAATAAATTTTCAGGAACTTGTTTATCTATAATTTTTTTAGCAAGTCCTTCAACTATAGCAGTTTTACCAACCCCTGGTTCCCCAATAAGAACAGGATTATTTTTAGTCTTACGACTTAAAATTCTAATCATTCTTCTTATTTCGTCATCACGACCAATGACCGGTTCTAATTTATTTTCCTTAGCAAGTTTTGTTAAATCTCTACCATATTTCTCTAAAGCAGGACGATTATCGTTTGGTGTGTAATTCATTTCCATATTAACCTCCTGATAATATTGTACCACAATTTTAGCAGTCGAACTAATTAATTGCTAATTTTTTATAATTCACATTTGCTTTACTAATATTATTTATAATAATATAAAATATAAACATGAAAATTTTTGTAATAATTTTAATTAATTTATTTATTTTTATAGTTGGATATTTAGTAGGAAGTTTAAACACTTCAATTATTTTAAGTCATAAAAGAAAATCACAAGACATTCGTGATTACAATTCAAAAAATGCCGGGGCTACTAATTCATTACGTACTTATGGCGGAAAATTCGCCCTAGCAGTTTTAATTCTTGATATATTAAAATCTTACCTAACAGTTATGATTTTTTCACTTTTTACTAGATTTATACCAGCAACAAGTACTTATTTAATCATACCTATGCTAGCTGGTGTTGGGGTTGTAATTGGACACATATACCCTATTTTCTATAATTTCAAAGGTGGAAAAGGAGCTGCTTGTTCTCTTGGTGTTTTAATTGCAATAAATCCATTAAATTTATTTATTTCAGCTTTTATATTCTTTAGTGTTATTTTTATCACAAGATATGTTTCACTCGCAAGTATGCTAACAGCATTTTTAATGATTTTTGTATGTTTTTGTCCATGAATGTCTCAAGGAATTCTTGCAATATTTAAAAATAATGCTGGATATTTCTATATCGAAGGAATTTGTTTTACTGTTTGTGCTATATTATTGATTTTTGCACACAGAAGCAACATCTCAAGACTGATTAAAGGTACCGAAAGAAAACAAAAACTTTCAAAGAGTAAATAGCAAATTGCTATTTTTATTTTAAATTAATTAATTGAAGTAAAATTGAACTATGCATTACCAAGGATTAGATAAGTTAGAAAACATCGTTGAATTTAACGAAAATAATAAACCAAACTTCTGCTACTCTTGAACACAAGATGAAAATAAATTAATTATCAATTACAACAAAAATAATGATAAGGATGATAAATTTATTAAAAAAATTCAACGTAGAATTTCAAAATTCCATAAAATAAATTTTTATAAAAAAAATTCAGACAATTATTTTGTTATTTTTGGTAAAAAAATTTTTTACAAATATATACCTGAACTAAAACTTATTTCTTTATTAAATGAATTTAATGAAATTATTATTTGCAAAAATCCTAAACAAATTTCTAAATCTATTGATAAATATCTTGCAACTAAATTAATGAAATTATTAAAGCAAACAATTACTAATTTCAATGATCCAAAATTAAATGAATATAATTTAATCGTAAAAAACAATATTAAAAGTTTTTATGGAAAAATAAATTACTCGAAGAAAAGTTTTATTTTTAATTTAATATTAATTCACCATTCAATTCAAGAAATTAAATCAGTTATTTTTCACGAAATTGCTCATTTTTATACCAAAGGTCATAATCACGACAAAGTTTTTTATGAAAAATTAATAGAAATTTGTCCAGAATACAAAAAATATAATGATAATTTAAATAATAATAAATTTATTTAACTAATATTTGACTCACTGCTCAGCAAAAAAAAAAAAAAAAAACGCTGTTGCGTTTCTGGTGCCCGAGACAGGATTTGAACCTGCATGGATTTCTCCACTAGATCCTTAGTCTAGCGTGTCTGCCAATTTCACCACTCGGGCGTGCTTTATTATTTTACATTATTTATAAATATTTTTTAAAAAAAATACCAAATAAATCCAAAAATTTTGTGTGTAAATTTATTTGGCGGATATTAGATTAAATCAAAAAACCACTAGAGTTATCTTAACTAAATTCAGTATAATTAATTACACAAAATAAAACAACTAATTTATATGGACTTTAGTAAAAAATATTTCGTAAAAATAAAGTTTATAAAACATAATAAAAATGGTAAAATAAATAAGCAATATTTAATTGCAGAAAGTAGAATCACTTCTCACCTGATGGCCAATAGCTTTGGGTTTTGCTACAATTAAATGATCATCGTATGATGACCTTTTTTAGTAGAGCAGAAGTGGGAAACCACATTTTTATTTTAAGGAGTACATTATAAAAGCAGGAAATAGAAAACCTAGTGCAGAGCACTATGTAAATCAAGCAATCCCTTTCAAACAAGTTTTTCTTATAGGACCTGATGGCGAAAAAATTGGTGTTAAATACACAAATGAAGCTATCGAGATGGCAAAAAGTCAAAAACTTGATTTGGTTTTAATTCAAGTTGAACCAAAACCAATTGCCAGAATGTTGGATTATGGAAAATTCAAATACGACCGTAAGAAAAAACAAAAAGAAATTAAGGAAAAACAAACTAACATACAAAATCGTGAAGTTCGTCTTACACCTATGATTGGTGAAAATGACTTACTTACAAAAAGTCGTAAAGCACGTGAATTCTTACTTAAAGGTGACAGAATTAAAGTTTCACTTAAGTTAAGGGGTCGTGAAATTGGACGTCAAGATTTAGGTTTAGCTACATTGGATAAGTTTTTCAAAACTCTTGAAGATATAGCTGAAATAACAAAAGAAGCCGTGTTAGTAAATGATCGTTTTCTTGATATGAATCTCCAACCAAATAAACAAAAAATAGCTAAATACATGAAGAAGTTAGAAGACGAAAAGAAAAATGACGTCTCAACTAAAGAAGGAGAATAAATGCCAAAGATGAAAACTAAAAGTGCGTTAAAAAAACGTATTAAAATCACTGGAACTGGTAAAGTTTTAAGAGAACAAGCTTTCCGTTCACATTTAGCACAAAACAAAACAACTAAACAAAAACGTCATGCCCGTAAATCAAAATTAATGTCTAGATCAGATATCAAAAGATTTAAAGCATTATTTTAGTTAAAAACTAAAAAAACACTAAAAATAACATTTAAAACAAAGATTGAAAGGAAATAGATATTATGGCAAGAGTAAAAGGCGGAACAGTTACAAGAGCAAGACGTAAAAAATGATTAAAACTAGCAAAAGGATACTTTGGACACAAATCAATAGGATACAAAGTAGCTAAACAAGCGGTTGTTAAGTCATGAACATATGCGTTTAGAGACCGTAAACAAGTTAAAAGAGATTTCCGTAAATTATGAATCGCTCGTATTAATGCAGCTACTAGAGCTGAAGGAATGAGTTACTCGAGATTCATTAACGGATTAAAGAAAGCTAACATTACAATTAACAGAAAAATGCTTTCTGAATTGGCTATTAATGAACCTAATACATTTAAAGCATTAGTTAAAATCGTTGAAGATCAAAAATAATAACAACCATCGGTTGTTTTTATTTAACTTGTTAAATAAAAAGTTTATAATTTATAAGATTTAAAATAGGGGTAAAAAATGAAGAAAAAAAGGGTAGTTATTGGTTTAAGTGGAGGAGTAGATTCTTCTGTTGCAGCTTACTTACTTAAACAGTGAGGATATGAAGTTGTCGGACTATTTATGCGAAATTGAGATAGTATGTTAAACAACGATATTTTAGGTAATGAAGACATCAATCAAAACATTTGTCCACAAGAACAAGATTACTTAGATGCTATTGAAGTTGCTAAAAAACTAGATATTGAATTACACCGCGTTGACTTTATTAAGGAATATTGAGATAATGTTTTTCAAAATTTTATTGAGGAATATAAAAAAGGTAGAACCCCTAACCCAGATATTTTGTGTAATAAGTACATAAAATTTAATGCTTTTGCTAACCATGCATTCAATAATCTTAATGCAGACTTTATTGCCATGGGACATTACGCAAAAGTAGAGAATGGGCACTTATACAGAGCTAAAGATGTAAATAAAGATCAAACCTATTTTTTATCCCAACTAACTCATGAACAATTAAACAAAGTAATTATGCCATTAGCAGAATTAAATAAAGAAGAAGTTAGAGAAATTGCTAAAAATGTAGACTTAATTACAGCAAATAAAAAAGATTCAACAGGAATATGTTTTATTGGTGAAAGAAATTTTGTCAAGTTTTTACAAAATTATATTCCTGCTCAACCAGGTGATACTATTGATATTATCACTGGTAAAAAAGTAGGAACTCATGATGGTTGCTATTATTATACTATCGGTCAGAGAAAAGGACTTAACCTTGGTGGAATGAAGGAACCTTATTATGTTTGTGGACACAACGTTCACAAAAACATTTTATATGTTGCACCAGCTTCACATGAAGAGTTCTTAAACTCAAATAATTTAATAGCATCAAACTTAAACTTAAATAATACTGATTTTAATTATGAAAATCTTAGTGCTAAATTCAGGTACAGACAAAATGATATTAAAGTCAGAATTAAAATGCTTGAAAATAATTGTGTAAGAGTTTACTATGATGAAGGTTCTCAAGCAGTCACACCAGGTCAACAAGTCGTTTTATACGACGGGGATAAATGCATTGGTGGCGGAATTATTGAAGAGATTTTCTATAATGATAAAAAATTAGATTATATTTAATTAAAGGATACGATATGAATTCAAAAGAAATAAGACAAAGTTGATTAGATTTTTTCAAATCTAAAGATCATTTAGTTGTTGAGAGCAAAAGTTTGATTCCGGTAAATGACCCTTCTCTATTATGAATTAATTCTGGAGTGGCAACTCTTAAAGATTATTTTTCAGGTAAGAAAATACCACCTTCAAAAAGATTAACAAACTCACAAAAATCAATACGTACAAATGATATTGAAAATGTCGGGGTTACCGCAAGACACCATACATTTTTCGAAATGCTTGGTAATTTTTCAATTGGAGATTATTTCAAAAAAGAAGCTATTAGTTTTGCAATTGAATACTTATTAGATGTTTTAAAACTTGATAAAGAAAGACTTTACTTTACATACTACTTTGAAGACATCGAAACTAAGGAATTATGAATGTCACATGGTATTTCCGAAGATAAAATGATTCCTGGTTCAAAAGACACTAACTTCTGAGAAGTTGGTAGCGGACCATGCGGACCAAATACTGAAATTTTTTATGATCGCGGTGAAAAATATGACTCAAGAGGGACTGAATTATTGAAAAACGATATAGAAAATGATAGATATATTGAAATTTGAAATATCGTGTTTTCAACATACAACTCTGATGGTGAAGGAAATTACACTGAATTAAAACAAAAAAATATCGATACAGGTGCTGGTTTTGAAAGACTTGTTTCAATTTTACAGGATGCACCAACTAACTATGATACTGACTTATTTTTACCTATTATCCATGAAATTGAAAAATATACAGAATTTAAATACGACACCAACAATTACTTTATCAAAAATAAAGAACAAGAGTCAATTAATACTAACTTCAAAATCATTGCTGACCATATGAGAACAGTTGTTAATGCAATTGCTGACGGTGCTAGACCTTCAAATGTTGGACGTGGTTACATTTTAAGAAGACTTTTGAGAAGAAGTATTTACAAATCATTTGAATTAAAAATTTCTGAGCAACCATTTTTATTTAATCTCTGTTCAGTTATCAAAAACACTTTACCATTTGAATATGATGAAACTGTAGTTGCGAATGTTATCAAACAAGAAGAATTGCTTTTTGCAAATACAATGGAAAAAGGGCGTCAACTACTAGCTAAACACATCAGTGAAAACACTAAAGAATTTTCTGGTGAATTAGCATTCAAACTTTTTGAAACTTATGGATTCCCAATTGAACTAACTAGTGAAATTCTAAGTCAGAATAATATAACAATTAACATAGATGAATTTAATTCTGCAAAAGAAAAACACGCCGAAGCTTCAAGAGTCCAAAAAGTAAGTGGAATGGAAAAAGCGATAAATGTTTTAGCATTAATTAATTCAAAAATCGATAAGTTCATTGGTTATGAATATACAGACAACCAAACAGAAATTTTAAAATTAATGGATAGCGAAAATTTTGTTTATGAATTTGACGGTATTGGGTATGTTATTTTGAAAGAAACACCATTTTATGCAACTAGTGGTGGACAAAAACATGACCGTGGATTCATGATACAAAATGGAAATAAAATAAAAATTTTAGATGTATTTAAGGATAAATACGGAAATCACATTCACAAAGTTAGTGGTGCGTTAAATAAAGATGATGAAGTGGAATGTCATGTTGATAAGACTATAAGATTAGGTTTAGAAAGAAACCACTCCGGTACTCACTTATTATTCTGTGCATTAAGAAATGTTTTAGGAAACCAAATTGTTCAACTTGGTTCAGACAATAACGAAGAACGTCTTACTTTCGATATGCCTGCTGATGAGAAACCAACAGATAAACAAATTAGAGAAATCGAAAAATTAGTTAGAAGTTATATTAAACGTGATGTAAAGAGAAATTATTTACAAATGACAACTGATGAAGCTAAAAAAATGGGTGCTATTATGACACTTGAAGAAGGTGAATATATGGACCCTAAAAACGTCAGAATTGTTCAGTTTGAAGGAATAACTGCTGACCTTTGCGGTGGAACTCACTTAAGTAATAGTGGTAAACTAGAAAACTTTAAAATTACAAATGTCGATAAAAAAGGTGCAAGAATTTATAGAATAAGAGCTATTTCATCAAACAAATTAGTTGATCAATACTTAGATTCGCAAATTGATGAAATTCTTGAATTATTAAATTCTTCAGTAGCTAAAATTAAAGAATTAGATTCATCTTACAATCTTGAGATAAAAGAAGTTTTTGCTGATAAAGAAGAATACATTGACTATTTAAATAATTTAGTTGAACAAGTAAAAGAGGATTCAAAAGCAATCCAAAAGAAATTGTCTAACATTTCAAGTAATGATTACAATGTTGAAATTGACTTAGAAATAAATGGTACTAGTTTCCTTGTCGTTACCACAGAAAACTCAAATATTGTAAAAAATCTTTCTTCAACATTAAGAGAAGAAAATCCTGATAAGTTAATAATAGTTTATCTAAAAGATACTTTACCATCAGTTATTTCTATCGCGTCTAAAAAATATGATTCAAATCAATTTGCTAAACTAATTTGAGAAAAATTTGATGGAAGAGGTGGTGGAAATCAAATCTTATCAATGGGAAGAATTAATAAAAAATTCAATATAGCTGAACTTTTTACAAAAAATGCGTAAGTTAGCTTTAGATTTAGGTACTAGAACTTGCGGTTTTGCTATATCTGATGAATTAGCTATAATTGCAAGTCCGCTTGAAAATTTTAGATTTGATGAAAATGACTTTGATTCAGCAATTTCAAAAACAATTAATTATCTTGAATCATATAAAAATGTTGATGAAATAATTTTAGGTTTACCACTTCGTTCAAATGGTTCCAAGAGTGAACGAACAATAATGGTAGAAAACTTCAAAAACAAACTTGAATCAAAACTAATTGAAATAAATAAAAAACTACCTATCAAATTTATTAATGAATATGGTTCAACAAAAGATGCTGAAAATATCATGATTCAAGCTGGTTTATCTCGTCAAAAGAGAAAAAAACATAAGGATAAATTAGCTGCTGTAATTATTTTGGAAAGATATTTAAATTAGGAGTTTTATGAAATTAGGATTAATTATTAGTGCTATAGTTGTATTTGTAGTCGGTTTATCTATAGGAATGTTTTTAATTCTTAAAGCAAAAAAAATGCAAAAGAAATTAATCAGTGATTACGACTCAAAAATGCAAGATGAAATAGTTAAAGTTAGAGAAAAATATGGTGAATTACCAGCTTCATTCTCTGAACTATTCCCTTGTAAAATTAATACTTTAGACATTGAGTTCATGATTCAAACAATCTGTAGAAATAATTACGAAAAAAACTTAATTGTTAGTGATGAGTTATATTCATTTGCAACTGCACAAGAAGTTGCTAAAAAATCACTTTATTACATTCCTGAATTTTTTGATGCTGAAAAATGAAATGAAGTGGCTAATAAAACTGGAAACAACATCATTAATTACAAACCAATTGAATATAATGAAGAAAATTTAGATTCTGTGATAGTTTTCAAAGATATCGATCCATTTTCAATTTACAAAAAAATGTATCCGAAATTAAATAAAAATGGAATGATAATTATCAAATACTCTAAAGCAAACAAACAAGGGTTTGTTCTATTAAAAAGTGAATTAGAAAATAATAAAATTCCACATGAATATTCATTTATAAAAACAAAATATTTATTCATCAGAAAAGATTAAAAACATATAAAAGTTAATGGTAAAATAATATTAATTAGGAGGCTAAAATGGCAGCACAAAACCAAAATGATCAAAAAATATATATAGCATTAGAAACACTTGAAAAATATAAAAAAGAATATGAGAATTTAGTAAATGTTGAACGTCCTTTAGTTCAAGAAGCTCTTAAAGAAGCTAGAGCCCAAGGTGACCTTTCTGAAAACGCTGAATATGATGCAGCTAGAGATCGTCAAGCTATGGTTGAATCAAGAATTAGTGAACTTGAAAGTATTATTGACCGTGCAGTTATTATTGAAAATAACTTAAAAGGAAAAGTCGGAATTGGTACAACAGTTACATTCAAAAACTTGAATGACGAAGAGCAAGTTACAGTAACAATCATGGGTTCTCATGATGCTAATCCATTTGAAGGTAAAATTTCAAACGAAAGTCCTTTAGCAGAAGCGTTACTTGATCACAAAATGGGTGATGTAGTTGAGGTTGATGCTCCTGTTAAATATTCTGTTCAAATCTTAAAAATCGAACAACAATAGGATATTATGTTAATCGGAATTAGTGGAATGATAAGTAGTGGTAAAAGCACATTAACGCATAAGTTAGTGGATTTTTATGCTGAGCACTGCTTATTTTTAAATGAATACGAACACGATGATGAAGTATTTAACACCTTTTTAAAATGACTATATGACAGAAAAAATAACATTGGACTTGGTTTTCAAACATATGTTGTAGAAAACCATCTTGCACGTGTAGATGGAATAAATTATAGATTCAATTTACTTGGAATGGATCAAAATAATGAATTTATCTTTTTAGATCGTTTTTGCTTAGAACATTATATTTTTGCTTTAGTTAATTTGAAAACTAGCCAACAAAAAGTATGATTAGCTTACCAAAAAGCTTTTGAAGTAATGGTATCTAAAGAGCAACTACCTGAATTAGTTATTTATTTAGATATAGATTTCGAAATATTTAAGCAAAGAATTATGCAACGTGGTAGAAGAGTTGAAATCAATAATTTTGAAATTAACAAAGAATATTTCAAAGAATTACATGCTACTTATAAAACAATGTTTCTTAAATTAATTGAAAAATACAAATTAAATTGCAAAATAATAAATACAAATAATAAAAACGAAGAAGAAGTATTTAATGAAGCGATAAAAATAATTGAAGAATTTAAGTCATATAAAAAAATGGAGGTTTCCAATGAGTAATATTATTGAAATTAAAGGTTTAACTAAAATTTATGATAAAAAAGTTAGAGCAGTTGATAATATTGATTTCGAAGTTAAGGAAGGAACTCTTTTTAGTTTTTTGGGTTTAAATGGAGCTGGAAAAAGTACAACTATTAATATAATTGCTGGAATTCTTAAGAAAACAAGTGGTAAAGTTATTATTAATGGTTATGATATAGATCAATATCCCGATAAAACAAATGAATATATCGGAATGGTATTTCAAAAATCTGTTTTAGATGGTGAATTAACAGTTTATGAAAATCTATATTTAAGAGGTAAGTTATATTTTAATGACAAAAAAATTCTTAAAGAAAGAATAAATAGTGTAATAGAACAATTTGAACTTACAAGTATCACAAAAAGACAATACAATAAGCTTTCGGGTGGTCAGAAACGTAGAGTCGACATTGCTAGAGCAATGATTCACAAACCGAAAATTTTAATTCTCGATGAGCCAACAACAGGACTTGATCCAATTACTAGAATTTTAGTATGAGATGTTATTAAGAAACAACAAGTTGAAAATAATATGACTATCTTTTTAACTACTCATTATCTTGAAGAAGCTGACGAGTCAGATTATGTTTGCATAATTGATAATGGTGTGATTAAAGTTAAAGGTACTCCTGCTGAACTAAAAAAATCATATTCTAGAACACTTCTAAAACTAACTCCAAAAAATATTGACAGTTTTATAGGAAAAATTAAACAACAATACGATAAATTTAATGACACAATTGTTATCAAATTCAAAACTTTTGAAGAAGCAAACAACTTTTTATTATCTAATGTTAATGAACTTTCGTCGTACGAAGTTATAAAAGGTAATATGGATCAAGTTTTCTTAAATGTAACAAATAAGAAAGTTAGTGAGGTATAAATGAGCGCTTTATTAAGTAGATTATTTAAGATTTTCTTCAAAAGAAAATTATCTGTTATATTCACACTATTAACTCCATTAATCATAATATTTGTCTATATTTTAGTTCTTAAAAGTAACTTTAATAAAAACACTGATGATTTTTTAACTAAACTAACATATAATATGCCGATTGATGATTCTTCATTAAGTTTTATTAAAGATAGAATGTATTCAATGGCCGATCAATTCTTTATCTGTGGACTTCTTGCGACAACTAGTTTTACAATTGCGTTTAGTTTGTGTAAAACAATGATTGATGACAAAGATAAGGAAATCATTAATGATTTTATCTCTACACCAATTAAAAGTTGAAAGATAAGATATTCGTATATTATCTTTAACATTTTGGCTAATTGAATGATTACAACTTTTATTTTCATAATTGCAGTAATTTATATAAGTGCAACAAATTCTATTTTATTTATAAAACCTATTAAACTATTTATTGTATATTTAATTTCACTTCTTGGAGTTATATCTTCATCTTTATTAGCGGTTAATATCTTTTGAAATGTTAAGAAGGATTGAGTGTATTCGGCTGTTTTAATGCCTATTTCAGTAATTTCTGGTTTTGCTATTGGAGCATATATGCCAGTTTCACTTTTTCCAGATTTTATAGAATCAATTTTTAATTTAATTCCAGCTTCTGGATTATCTATATCAATGAGAAATATTATAATGAATGATTCCTTCAATGAAATTATTAACAAGTTGAACGAATTAACAAATAACAATTTTAATAATTCACAAGTATTTGTAAACTTATTTAGTATTAAAGGTAATTTATTCGGAACATATTTTGATTATAAATTGTTCACAATATATGCTTCAATTTTTACAATTTTATTAGGTTTAGGAATTTTGTTATTAGAGATCAAGCACAAGAGAAGAGTTAAGTAATAACTCTTTTTTATTTATTTAAAATAAAAAAGTTTAATACGAGACTTCGTATTAAACCTACGCAATAAGAATTAATGGTGCGCGAGGAGGGACTCGAACCCTCAAGCCGTTAAGCACTAGAGCCTAAATCTAGCGTGTCTGCCAATTTCACCACTCGCGCCAATAAATTTGCAAATTAATTATAGCACTTTTTAGTTTTTATAATAGTAAATAAAAGAAAAACAAGACCGTAGTCTTGTTTATTGAATTATTATTTTAATTTAGCAAAGTAATCAACTGTTCTTACTAATTGACATACGTATGACATTTCGTTGTCATATCATGAGAATAATTTGTATAAGTTTCCGTCTTTTGTAGATTTAACTGATGTTAATTCTGGGTCAAAGATTGAACCGTATGTTGAACCGATAACGTCTGATGAAACGATTGGGTTTGTTTCGTATTTTAATGTTTCGTTAGCAGCTTTAGCAAAAGCAGCGTTGATTTCTTCAACTGTTGGTTGTTTGTCTAATACTAATGTTAAGTCAACAAGTGATCCTGTAATTGTAGGAACACGAACAGCTGAACCATCAAGAATTCCAGCAGCTTCAGGAACTACAAGACCAATAGCTTTAGCAGCACCTGTTGTTGTAGGAACCATGTTTTGAGCAGCAGCTCTAGCTCTACGTAAGTCACGGTGAGGAGCATCTTGAATATTTTGGTCTCCTGTATATGAGTGAATTGTTGTCATAAATCCTGATTTAATTCCAAAGTTGTCTACTAAAACTTTAACAACTGGAGCTAAACAGTTTGTTGTACATGAAGCACCTGAGATAATGTCATCTTGTGCTGTTAATGTTTCGTGGTTTACGTTGTAAACGATTGTTTTAACATCGCTTCCAGCTGGAGCTGAAATAACAACTTTTTTAGCACCAGCTTTTAAGTGTTTTGAAGCTCCTTCACGTTTTACGAATCTTCCTGTACATTCTAAAACAAGGTCGATTCCTAATTCACCTCATGGTAAGTTTTCAGGATCTTTTTCAGCGAAAACTTTAATTTCGTTTCCGTTTAAGAATAATGAATCTCCTTCAACTTTAACATCAGCTTTTAATTCACCAAAAGCTGTATCGAATTTTAATAAGTGTGCTAATGTTTTAGCATCTGTTAAGTCGTTAACAGCAACAACTACTAAATCCTTGTTGTTTAATTCAACTAAACGACGTAAAACTAATCTTCCAATTCTTCCGAATCCGTTAATTGCAATTTTTTTCATTGGATATACCTTTCTAATTTAATAAATATATTTATTTGTATAGATTTATACATAGATATTATATAGTTTTCATTGAATATAAGTCTGAAGTTTTATCTATTGGAAAACTATTATGGTAATAATAACAAGATAATTTATCTTATTCGAATTGATTGAAAATGTTCATAACCCAAATCATTAACTGGTTTAATATAATCATTTTGGACTATTTCATATGAAAAATTATTTATGTTTGTCGAGCAAGTTGGATTAATAAAGGAGTTAAAAATCATATCTAATTCACTTATTAATTTTGCCTTTTCTAGTGAACTAAGAGTTTTTATAAATTCAAAAAGCAATTCATTAAAATTCTCTTGTTTGTCTTGAATAAATTTGTTAAAGTGAGATAGTATTTCACATTTTGAACTTATATCTGATCTTTGGACAAATATTTTAATTGCATCAAGATCATAATTTTTTATTAATTCACCATAAGAATCATTAATGTATTCAATATTTAAGAATTTTATAAATGAATTATATTGTTTAAAATATGTTTCTTCAACTTCAACAAATTTGACATCAAGGCGCTTATTTAGATTATTGATATTTTGTTCAATATTTTTATAAATTTTCTTAATTATAGATGAATTAGTTCTTAAATACGGAATTGTAAATGAGATCTTTTCATCAAACTGTAAATTGACTTCATCTATCAATTTATTTATCTCAGTTTTTATAAAATCATAATTAGGTGATTTTAATAATTGTTCATAATCAATAAGTAAATCTGAATTATCGTAATATTTGTAATCTATAGGATTCGCTGTTATAACTTCTTTTAAATTTCTGCTGAAAATATATTGTTGATTTACTCAAGTATATGCATCTGAAAGTTTTTTATATGAAGAATTACCTTCAGAAATATCTGTAGATGGATTAGATTGACTTAATCAATAATCATTGTTTGTTGCTAGTTTTATAAACTGTTGGACATTAATTGAATTAATTAAATAATTTCTAAATAAAATCGATTTTGTATCACTAAAAACAAAATTCTTAATATTATGTTCTATTAATTTTTCGATTTCACTTCCATAAACAAGTTTTGAAAAAGCATTATTAAAATCAAACTTTTTATTAGAATCGAATTCATAATTCAATACTAGTTTATTAATGTTTGAATTAGAAATATCATTTAGTTTAGGTTGAAGACCATAAATAGAACTGTTGTTTTTAATATTTTCTATTTGAGAACTATTAAAAATATTTAAGTTAGCTTCACTAACCAATGCTTGTCTAAAACTTTTAAAAGTTTGCAATCTAAAAGTTTCATCATCTAGTGGTGTTGATTTAAAATTTAACAATATTTTAGTTAGGGTATTTTTTGAATCGTTAAATTCTTGATCTGGAGAATTAAAATTTTTGATAAAAATTTGTTGTTCTATAGTGTTTTTGTTCAATATATAACTACTTAAAAATAACATTTCATCTAAATTTGGATTAAACTGATCAATTACAATATTTTTATCTTTTAGCATCGATGTTGAAACGGGATTAAAAATCATATTCTTTATCATTTGCTCAAATATAAAATTTCCAGCTAAATTATTTTTAGAATTCAGAACTAACATTTCATTCTCAATTTCAAATGAAATAGCATATTCTTCAAGTAATTTATTTATTTCTTTTTTATTAGCTTCTTTACTGAAATTTATAATAAAGTCTTCTGCCCTTAATTTGTAGTTTGTTTTGTTTCCTGATTTATCAACGTAATTAATGTCTTTGATTATGAATTTAATTTTTTTTGCTTTATTTAAGTTCGAAATAAATTTTTCATTATTAATAGAAAAAATGTCGCTACTTGTTAATTTTATGATCGGTTCATTTTTATTTGATTGATTAAAGTCGCTGTAATAACTGTTATTATAAACTTGTGTTGTATCATCATCAAATTCCAAGATCAAGGCATCAATTAGATTAAGTTTTAAATATTTTTTAGTGGATTGTTTAACCTCATTATTAACATTGTCATAAATCATTTTATCATAGTAGTTATATGAAATTATGGGTGCAAAAAGTAGCGACTCAGTATCGTTATCGATTTTATTGAAAGTATTTAACTCTAATTTTGATGTTAAAAAATAGTTTTCCTTATTGAAACTTTTTATATAGATGCTTTTGTCTTTAATTTCACCAATATATTGACATGAAACAAATGGAATGGAAGAGACTAAAAGTGGTGAAAAAAATAAGTATTTTTTTAATTTCATATTCTCCTATCTTATAACTACTTTTGAACAAATATATAAATTTATAGTTAATATTTTAAGAACAACTATATAAAAACAAACACCGAAAATTACTAAAGTTGTTAAATAATAATCATTAAAATTATCAAGAATATACTTGAATAGATTACCAATATTTAAACTCTCTTTGATACCTTGAACATTAAAGAAACTTACGCTTGATAAAATTAATATCGCTACAGTAAATTGATCACAAATCAAACTAATAGATTTATTCAAAACTCTCGGTAATATAATATTAAAAATAATTTTCGATTCACTATAACCATTAACTTTGTATGCATCAATCAAAAGATTATTTTTCAGTTCTTTAGTATCTGGATAAGCACTAAAGAAAAATACAGGAATCAATATTATGCTTAATATAACTACTGCTAATCAATGTTGATAACCAAAAATATTAAAAAGTATAATTGAAATCAATGTTGATGGAATTAGAGAAATGGTTGAAATAAATAATTTATCAACCGATACATTGAAATTACACTTAAATGCTAAAAACACTCCCAATGAATTCCCAATTAGAAGTGCTATAAAACAACTAATTAAGGAAATCAAAATCGTTAAACCGAAGCTATTTATAAAAATTGAATAATTATCATAACCTTCTTGATTAGTTCCGAATCATGGAATGAACTTAATTATTTCAAAATTATTATTTTCTATCGAAAGTGCATTAATGACTTTATATGGATTATATGTTAATGAAACTAAATTTTCAGCGTAAATTGTATTTACAATTTCTACTTTATTTTCTGAAGCTAGTTTTAAAATTAATTGATATTCACTATCATAATTAAAACTTTTTGTTATATAGGGATTGAAAACATTTGGTAAATTATAAGAAAGATGACTATTTAAAATTACCTGATTATATTTGTATGGATAAAAAAGTAAACTTAATATCAACCAAATAAAAAATAAAGTTAATAAAATAGTGAAAATTAAGTTTATTTTCTTTGAAAAAAACCTAACAAAAAATCTACTATTATCTTGATTTATTATGTTTTTTAATTCTTCTTTATTTGAGGACAACTTAAATAGGTTATTCATAGTTACCTCCAATTTTATTAATGAAAAAATTCTTTTTTATTATCTTAAATGATTTTAAGCTTTTAGAAAAAGGGTTTAAAAATTGGATTAATAAATCTAAAATAAATTGCAGTGAAAATATAATCAATGTTGTAAAGAAAATTAAAAACATTATTAAATCAATCTCACTCATTCTAAAACCATTCAGTAGTATTAGTGACTGTCCAGGAATTTGAAACAATCTTTCAATAATCAATGAAAAAGCAATATTTACAGTTAAAGATGGAACTATAAAGTCTACTAAATTAATAAATGAATTTTTAAAAATATAACTTAAAAATATTTTTGTTTTACTTAATCCACATGTTCTAGCATTTGTTATAAAATCTTTATAAATAAGATCTAAAACTACTGTTTTGGTTGGTAAAGCTATAACACTTGTAGTTAAGACTGTTAGAACGATAATTGGTGTAATTAATGAAGTGAGAGTTATTGTAGAATTAATTAATGATGGCTCTATAAATATCGTTGGTGCATCAATTGATTCGATGAAATTGATTATAAAGGGAATTATTATAAAAATAGGTATAGATGAGATTATAAAAAGAATTATTTGTGTAACAATCTCATGGAATTTACTATTATTGTAGGCCATATAAACACCAATGAAATAACCTAAAAATAAACCTAAGATGAAACTAACAAAAACAATAATGGAAGTTCATGAAAAATAATAGAAAAATAAATTTGGAACATTTTTGTATTCGTTATTTAGTATTTCATTTTTTATTGATCCAAACTTAAATGTTAAAATATCACATCAATAATTTATTAGCTGATTTAAAAGAGAAAAATCCTCAGATGTTTCTGAAGAATTATTTGGTGAAATTAATGTAATGAATAAATAAAAAATATTTAAGATTATAAATACAAGCAATATAAAAATAAATACTTTTAGAATTAGTTCCTTAATTACCTTCACATATTCCTTTTATTTTTTAAAAAAAGTCGCTAAAATAGCGACATGAACAAATTAAATTAAATTGTTTGTTTTTAATGCATTTTCAATTGCGGCAATTGCGTCGTTTTCGTCTTCACCAGATACTTTAAAAGTAACTTGTGCACCAAATTTAACACCTAAAGCCATAATATTCATTATTGATTTTAAGTTTGCTTCACGTCCACCAACTAAAAGTTTTGAATCTGATTTAAATTTAGATGCAGTACCTACAAGAATTGTTGCAGGTCTAGCGTGTAATCCAATAGGATCTGCAATTGTACATGTAAATTCTTTCATTTTCACCTCCAACTTATTTTACTAATAATTGATATAAGAAATATTAACTAGTTAGTCTTATATAATTTTAGCATAAATATATAAAATTTAATCTAAATTGAACTATTTTATAAATCAAAAACAAAAAATATTAATTTTTATTTTTTGAATTTTCTTTATGTATTTTTGGTTCTTTACCCATAAAAATTACTTCATAAATTTCTTCATAATTTTTAACAGGAATATAATTGATTTCTGACTTAATTTCATCAGGAATATCTTGAAGATTTTTTACATTAGCATCTGGTATAAATATGTTTTTGATTTTTCTTTGTGTAGCTGCAAATGATTTTTCTTTTAAACCACCAATTTCAAGAACTTTACCTCTTAAAGTAATTTCACCAGTCATTCCATAATCTGTAGGAACCGATCTCTTAGATAAAGCAGATATTATAGCAGTTGTAAATGTAACCCCTGCACTTGGTCCATCCTTAGGAACTGCACCTTCTGGAACATGGATGTGAATTGTATTATTTTCAAAATCAAAATCATTAATATTAAATTTTTCAGCATTTGCTCTAACATATGTAAGAGCTATTTGTGCTGATTCTTGCATAACATCTTTAAGTTGACCAGTTAGCTTAATTTCACCTTTTCCTGGATAGGTAGTCACTTCTATTTGTAAAGTCGAACCACCATATGAAGTATATGCTAAACCATTTACAATTCCAGCCACTTCATTTGTTTCAACTTCTTCATCTTTAAATTTAATAACACCTAACATTTCAGTGATTTCTTTTGTTGTGATATTAAATTTAGTCAATTTAGGATCATCAAGAACTTTAACAACAATTTTTCGAGCTAATTTGTCTAAAATTCTCTTTAGACCTCTTACCCCGGCTTCAATTGTATAATGTTTAATTATGTATCTTAAGTTTTCATCACTAATTATAAATTGATCTTTGGTTAATGAAGCTTGTTCGATAACTTTAGGAATCAAGTGATTTTTGGCAATTTGAATTTTTTCATTGATTGTATATGGACTCAATTCAATTATTTCAACACGATCTAAAAGTGGTGCTGGAATATCTTCGTAATAATTTGCAGTTGCTATAAAAATAACTTTAGATAAGTCATATTCATGTTCTAAATAGTGATCTTGAAAGTTTGTGTTTTGTTCTGGATCAAGAACTTCAAGCATTGCACTTGCTGGATCACCTTTCATATCCGAAGCCATTTTATCGATTTCATCAAGTAAAACTAATGGATTAGAAACACCAGATTTCGAAATACCTTTAATAATCTTACCAGGCATAGCTCCAACATATGTTCTTCTATGACCTCTAATTTCACTTTCATCATGAACACCACCAAGAGAAATTTTTACAAATTTCTTAACTAAAGCTTCACTAATTGCTTTTGCCAATGATGTTTTACCTGTACCTGGTGGACCAACTAAAGTAAGTATTGGAACATTATTAAATGTTTTGTTTTCTTCTTTTCTATTTGATTCATTTTTTTCTTTGAATAAATTTAAATCAATTTGTTGATTATCATCTAAATCAATCATTGTTCCTTTTTTAGCAGGATTATTATTTCTGTTATTGATCATAACAGCAAGATATTCAACTATTCTTTCCTTAACTTCTTTAAGACCATAGTGATATTTATCTAAAACTTTTCTTGCTCTATTAATGTCTAAAACGTCTTTCTCAACTCTTCTTCAAGGCAATTGTTTAAGAGTTTCAATGTATGTTTTTGAAATATTCGCATCTGGGCTTGCTGGCATCATTTGAGAATATCTATTTTCTTCATATTTTATGATCTTAATAACAGATTCAGGATAAATTTTTCTTAATTTTTTATCTTCAAGATCTTTTGAAAATTTATCAAAGTTCTCGGTTCCGTCAATTTCATCAAGTGTACCTTTAATAATTTTCATTTTCTCTCTTAACATGTACTCTTTTTGGTGTTGACTAAGAGATAAATTAATTTTTTCATTAATTTCATTTTCTAATTCAAGGTTTTTGGCCATTGAAGTTAAAAAATTACCAATATTGTTGATTTTAGAAGAAACATCAAAAGACATGAAGTAATCCATCTTTTTAAATGTTCCAAACTTCTCTTTTGTAAAACTAAAGATTAAAGAAATCATTCCTTTATTTTCTTTAATACTTTTTTCACTAAGCCCGTCTTCCGCTTGCAATTTAATGATTTCATCATAAGTAAAAGTTTTTTTAGTTAATGGATTTTTCATAAAAATTGATTCACCCATTTTTTCAAATGCTAATGTTCCACTTAAAATACTACTATTACTGTAGTCTAATTCAGAATAATTACTATTAGTTAAGTTTTCATCTTCATCAGAAAATACAACTAAAAGATAATCTTCTCTTTCTGATGGTGCGGTGTTTTCAAGAAGTTCTTTTTTCATTTCTTCAGTATATGAACTGGATAAAAGTTCTAGTTGTTTTTCAAAACTTTTTTTATTGCTTGAGCAGAATGAGTGTGCTCTTGCTTTTCTTATACCTCTAAAAACTAAGTAGTGTTTACCATTTTCTTCAAAAGTTCTGATAAATTTAGCATATAAACAATAAGGAGCGATATTGTAATTTTCTTCTCCTTTATATCTATAAATTATTGCAATTCTATTATTTTTTTCAGCACTCAAAGTTTTTAGTGCATCTAAATTATCTTCGTCAACTTCAATCATGCTTACTACACCAGGAAGTGTAACTTCATCTTCGAATGTGACAAAATATTTCAGTATATTCATATTAATTTACTCCATTCTATTTATTTGATTACAAAGTTAACTAATTTATTTGGTACAAAAATTTCTTTAACAATTTCTTTGTCCTCAAGTCATTTTGCAACTTCTAATTTAGCTAATTTAATAATTTCTTCTTTTGAAAGATTTTTATCTACCGTTATTTCAGCTCTTGCTTTACCGTTTATTGTAATTCCATAGCTTACTTCATCGGTTTCAAGTGCTTTTTTATCTATATTAAAATCATATAAATTTTTTAATTCAAAAAATTCATTTGAAAGTTCTCATGCTAAATGAGGGATGAAAGGTTCTAGAATATTTAATGTTACATAGAAATATTCTTTAATCAATAATGGATTTGAAACGTTAGAGTAAGAATTAAATGTTTCCATCGCTCAAGAAATCAAAGTATTGAAAGCAAATTCATTTTTAGGTTCTTCAAAAATTTCTTTACTTTTCTTTAAACCTTCATAAAGTTTTCTTCTAGCTTGTTTTTCTTCTCTAGTTAATTTAGTTGTATTTATATCTTTTATGTCGTCAGTTTTGTTTATTTCAAAACTTCTTTCATACAACTTACGAATAAATTTAAAACAACCTACAACTCCACTATCAAGTCATTCAAGTTCTTTTTGAGGAGGAGCTGCAAAAAGTATAAACAATCTAGTGGTATCAGCACCAAATTTTTGAATCATTTCATTTGGATCTACTGTATTACCCTTAGATTTAGACATTTTCGAACCATCTTTTAATACCATCCCTTGAGTTAAAAGATTATCAAAAGGCTCTGCGAAATCAATCAAGCCTAAATCTCTAAGTGCTTTAGCAAAAAATCTAGCATAAAGCAAGTGTAAAATAGCATGTTCAATACCACCTATATATTGGTCAACACTATTTCAGTATTTAATTGATTGTTCATCAAACATTTTTTCATCTCTTAAGTGAGGCGGTGTTGTGTATCTTAAAAAGTATCAACTAGATTCAAAGAAAGTATCTAAAGTATCTGTTTCTCTATGTGCATTTTTACCACATTTAGGACATTTTGTTTCAATTCATGATTGATTAGTTTCAAGTGGATTACCATTACCTGTAAATTTAACATCATATGGTAGTGTTATTGGTAAATGTTCAATTTTAACTGGATTTACACTACATTCAGCACATTTGACAAGCGGAATAGGGGTTCCTCAATATCTTTGCCTTGAAATTCCTCAGTCTCTTAAATTATATCTAGTTGTTTTTGGATAATTAATTTGCTGAGAAATAACTTCTTTTCCTAAGTCAATCTTCAGATTGTTAGATATTATAAATTTTTGATCTCTTTCAACAGTAAATGAACTTAGAACAGCTTCCTCTTCGACATTAAATGAAGCAAAATCAGTAATATAAATTGGCAGGATAACACCACTAATTGGATGTATTGCAAAAAGTTTAGTATCAACTAAAATATTTTCACCAAATGTTTTTGTATTTACATTTGAGATAATTCTGTCGCATAACAATTTTTCATCATCGCTAAAATAATTTATTAAAATTAATTTCTTCGCAAGTGCAGAATTAACATTAAGCGAAATAAATGACGCATTATTAATAATTAATTCTTTTTCTTCAAAAAGAGATATTTTTTCAAATTCATAATTCACTATTTTCTTAGATTCTTCGGTGAATTCAAACACTAATTCATATCCTATTTTCTTACCAATTCAATTTTTTTGCATTGCAATTACTTGTTTAGGTCATCTGCCTTCTAGCAAGTCAAGATCATTTAGAAGTTCTTCAGCATAATCAGTTATTTTTAAGTAATATTGTTCCATTTCTTTTTTACTTACAACTGAATCACAACGTCAACATTGATTATTAATAACTTGTTCATTTGCTAAAACCGTATTATCCACTTCACAGTAATTTAAGAGTGTTTTCTTTTTATAAATTAATCCTTTTTCTCAAAGTTTTATAAAAATATTTTGTTCTCATTTAGTATAAATCTCATCAGCAGTTATACATTCATAGTCTCAAGCAAAAGACATTCCTAACTTTTTAATTTGATTATCCATTGATTCAATATTTTGATAGGTTCAATTTCTAGGATGAATTTGATGTTTGATAGCTGCATTTTCTGCAGGTAAACCAAAAGCGTCTCAACCAAATGGGTGGAGAACATTAAAACCTTTTCTTCTGTAATATCTAGCAATTACATCACCAAGGGAATAGTTTCTAACGTGCCCCATATGTAAATTGCCGCTAGGGTAAGGAAACATACTTAAAATGTACTTTTTAGGTAATTTAAAGTCATTTTTAGGTTCAAAATTTTTGTTTTTTTCCCATCTATCTTGTCATTTTTTTTCAATTAATTCAAAGTTATATTCGTTTTGCATAATGCTCCTAATACTTTGTTTCTTTGTGTAATTTTATGAAATTCTTTATAAATCCAGTTTTATGTTCTCAAATTATAACTGGTAAAGAAATGATAAAAATTATTAAGCCATTAAATAAGTTAAAACTTAAATATATAGCCAAGGATCCTAAGAAATAATTATTTATACCTAGGAAATAACCTTTAAATTTGCTTTGATAGTTCTCAAGCAATAAACTTAAACTTGGTCTTTCTAATAACTTAAAACTATAAAAGTATAATGAGTTAAAAATAAATGTGTTCAATAAACTCATCACTAATGAAGTGATAAGTATTGAAAAAACAAAACTTATAATCGTTTTAAGTACAAAATTAATATCCCTTTTTCTAAAGATTTTCATAAATAATAAATAAGTAAATATAAATGTTAAATTAGAAATCAATAGAATCACATTGCCAATTAGATTGGTGAGTAAATCTGTATCACCAGTTACAAAAACCTTCAGCAAGAACCTTAAAAAAATTAATACAAACCCATCAACAATATTTATGTTAACAAAGAAAATAAATATAAAGATTGTAGTTAATTCAACTGTGAAAAAACTTATTTTTAGAAATTTTGATATAAAATCAAAAATCAAAACTAAAGCTAAGAATATGCTCAATATCGCAATTCTAAAAATTATGATTTTTTTCAATGTCCAACCCCTTATATTCTTATATTTTATAATTTATTTTAAATTTGAATAATAATTTTTAAAAAATTAATTTTTAATCTAAAAAACATAAAAAAATTTACTTTTTGTAAATCTATTGTTCGCTAAAGTTTGCTTATAATTCACTATTTTATCGCTATAAAAACCATAAAAATTATCAATATTATAAAAATAATCAAAACAAACATCAAAGCTAGTCAACCAAAAATGTTTCTTTTCACATTAATTAAATATGATTTCTTTTCAATACCTAGTTTAGTGATTATTTTTTGATTTTCTTCTCTCATTTGGTTGATTTTTTCAGTTGAAATTTCTTCTTTTTTACCTTCTTTTTTCATTTTAATACCTATGTTTATATATTTTACCATTTATTTAAGTGTATTTGAATATGTTTTAATACTTTGAAGATAATATAAAATGCAAATGTTAAACATTTGCACCTTTTATTATTTTACAGTTGCAACTTTTGTGTTTGAAGTTGACACTTTAAGACCAAATTTAGTCTCAACATTTGTTTTACTTGATTCAGGTAAAATAACCATTACTAAGTCACTTTTTAGGTTTTGACTTCTAATTAGATTTAAGTTTACTTTAGCTAATTTATCACCAGCTTTAACTTTATCACCAACTTGAACAAAACTTTCAAAACCTTCACCATTAAGTTTAACAGTATCAATCCCAATGTGCAATAAAGCACAAACATTATCATCGCTTTTGACTACATAAGCATGTTTTGTACCAAACACCATTGCAACCTCACCATCAAATGGAGCGAATATAGTCGCATTTTCTTTAGCGCTGAATTCTACAACAAAACCATCTCCACTTAATTTTTCACTAAAGACACCATCATTTAAAGTAGATAATTCTTTAATTTCTCCAATAGCAGGAGCGAACACTTCGGTAATTTCCGTTTCTAATGATGTTGCATTCTTTTCTTTTTCGACATTAATTGGTTTAACATCTTTATTTTTTTCTAAGTAGTCTTTAATTTTTTCTCTTTGAGATTTAATTAAAGCGTTTAACTGCTCTGCTTTAGGTCCGAAAATTGCTTGCACGTGGTTGTTTCCTTCCACTTTTACTCCAGCAGCACCAGCAGCCTTAAGTGCTTCTTGATTAACTTTTGAAGCATCAACAACATCATAACGTAAACGAGAAGCACAGTTATTAAATGCTGTAATATTATCGATTCCGCCATAAGCAGCTACAACTGCTAAAGCAACAGGATCGATATTTTTAGCATCTTTTTTGTTTATAAAATCTGCTTTTGTAAATAATTTTGTATTTGAACCTCTACCAGGAGTTTCTATATTAAATTTCTTAATAAAGAATAAGAAACCAAAGAAGTAAATTGGAACATAGAATAAACCAACTACTAAAGTTCATCAGAAATGAGTTCCTTTAGCAACAGGGATAATTCCATAAATTAATAAGTCTAATAATCCACCAGAGAATGCCATTCCAACGTGAACTCCCAAAAGATTTGCAATCATGAATGATAGAGCACAGAAGAACGCGTGGAATCCTCAGAATAAATATGGAGCTAAAAATAGGAAAGTAAATTCAATAGGTTCAGTAACTCCAGTAACTAAAGCTGTAACTCCAGCAGGGATGACTGTACCAAGAGTAACTTTTCTGTTTTCTTTTGGCGCAGCCATTACCATAGCAAATGCTGCTGCTGGAAGTCCAAAAATCATAAATGAGAATTTTCCGTCAAGGAAACGACCTATTTTCATTCCTAATTCATTACTTATAAAGTCATAAAGTGGAATAGAAAATGCTTTTCCATTTAGTACATAATCAATTGTGTTGTATTTAAAACCAACTAGTGAGAGAGCAGCGGTTGAATCACCAACATATTTATTTGGTTCGTTTTGTACTACTTTAATTAGTTCGCGTAAACTTTCTCCTGCAACTAATCCTTCTTGACTTGCAAATGCTTGTAATGGTCCATTTATTTCACCACCAGCATTAGTATATCATAATGGAGCATAGAAAGCGTGGTGAAGACCAAATGGCACAAGTGCTCTCTCTAAGTATCCGAAGATAAAAGATTCAAATCCATATGGTACTTTACCTAAAAAATTCCCAAATCAGTTTAGTGCTACTCCTATTCATGGCCAAACAAATAAGAATAATAAAGCTAATAAGGCACTAGCGGGTATTGTGATAATCGAAACAAATCTTTTACCACCAAAGAATGATAAAACAGATGGAAGTTGAATAGTATAGAATCTGTTGTATAGATATTGAACAAGAAGACCAACAGCAATACCACCAAAAGCTGAAGTTTGTAATGATTTTGTACCAATAGTGGTTCCAACCACATTAGCCAAAGCTTCAGGGTTTCTTCCAAGTCCCTCAAATAAAATTTTATATCCAACGAATTGTTTTTGAATTAGAATAATTTCATTTGAAACACTTGAAGAAATTGTAATTTTATCTCCATCAAGTAAAATACTTAAACCTTCAACGGTAACTTTGTTATTGTTAGCATCAAAAACTAATCCACCGTTGGTTATCACAGTAGTACCATCAATAGTAAGTGTACCACTGTTATATAAGATTTCTTTTCCATTAATTAGTAAGTTATTTTCCGGTGAAAATGAAACTCATTTGTTAGCAAGTTCACTTCCATTACCTTTCATAACCATATATTGGTCAATATTAGTTTCTCAAATAAATACTGATTGAACAGCGTTGAAAACTAAATAACCAATAACAGCAGCAAAAACTCCTACTCCAGCTTCATCTGTGAAGGAGATAACAAACGCTGCAGCAAATAATAATGGTAAAGCACTAAAAACTGGATCACCAAATTGTTTTATTAGATCACCAATGGCTTGAAGTGCAAAAATATTTGCATCAGAACCGATTGTCCCAATTGTTGAACCAACACCAAGAAACAATCCAGCAATAGCCATAACTGAAATAGGTAGCATAAACGCACCAGAAACTTTAGACAAAATTTTTCTAGCTTTTCCGCTATCACTATTATCAAGAGATTTTTTAGGCTTTTCTTTTTTGCCTTTTAAAATTTTTGTTAATTGCATAATTCCTTTCATATTGTCGCTACAACTGTAGCAGTAATATTTTAAAGGATAAATACAGTTTTAATTGCTTTTTACAATGAAAATTATGAAATTAATTTAAATAAGAAACCGAATGCTATTATAAAAAAAACTATAGAAAGAATTAATGGTGAATTATAGAGTGCTCTAAGACTTGAAGGAACATACATTCCTGTTGATTTATAGTCAGTAATATTACTCTTTGGATGATTTTTTTTGTACTCATTCATTTGAGCTTGTTTATAATTTCTCATTTTTTTCATACAAATTGGGTAAATCAATAAACAAACAATACCTAAAATAACGCAAATAACTAGGCCAAAAAGATAAATTCAATGATTCATAGTTTTCCTTTTCTATTGCAATTTTACATTGATTTTTTAAAAATATTTTAAATTACACATTTTATCTAAAATATCATAACTTATAAATGTGGTAAAATTATAAGTATAAAATTAAGGAGTAAAATGAAACTAACAATCATATCGTCAATTACTGAAAATGAACGTGATACAAGCAGTTTTTTAAAAGATTTAACTGAGCAAGATACTCAGGATTTTGAAGTTATTTTGTGCTTAAATAAATCAAGCAGTACTAAAAAAATTTTTTCACTTATTTCTGAGTATGGTAAGTTCTTTGGTTCACGCCTTAAGGTGATATGAAATTACAAAAATCAATCAGTTAATTACAACATAACTAGTGCTTTTAGAATAGCTAAAGGAAATTATGTAACAATCATTAATAGTGATACTTCACTTAGAAAATATTACTTACTAAAAATGATTGAACATGCAGTTAAGTATGATGTTGATGTACTTGAATTTAAACCTAGATTAATCGGTTCAACACGTTGAAAACCTAAAGCTAGAATAGAAACTAAAGAACCAGTAAAAATTTCTAATAGACCTGATGTTTTCGCTTACACTTTTCCTTTTATATTAAATAAAATTTTCAAAAAAAGCGTCATTCAAAAGTATGAAAAGAATTGACCTAAACAAAGTGCTGATGATAAATTAGCGGTTAGTTTAAACTATCAATTAATGCTCCTTTCTAGAACATATATGTATGTTGATTCAAGGATTAAAAGAGATTATTTCGATCTAGAAACATGAATTAACCCAAAAACTTACATAAATAATTTCAAAGATATTGAAAAAATGTTTATGAATTACGAAAGTAAAATTATGCATGAATATGAATATGCGAAAAATTATTTCTTAAAAGTTTTTTTGCCAGGTTTAATTACTGATATCTCACTTATTAGCGTTAGAAATTTAATTCACTATAAGGAATTAAATGAAAAAAGAAGTAAGAAATTCATTGATGAATTAAAACTTTACATTGATAAATTACAAAAATCACCAGAATTTAAAAAATTCATGGATACTAACAATTATATGTTGTTAAAAAACACTGAAACAGATCTTATTAAAAATAACGTTCCAATTTCAAAATGACGTACTATTCTTAATGAATTAGAAGAGTAAAATGCATTTATATCAAAATTCAAGTTTTTTTAGGAGATTTTTCAGTTCAATCTTAGATGCTGTGATTTGTATAATTGTTTGTATTTTTTTATTTTTTTTAATTGCTAATTTTAGCGATTTAAGAAATGTTGAATTTAATAAGCTTCAATATTATTCAACATTTATTCTAGCAATTATTTTCTTAGTTTTTTATTACATCTTTATTCCATATTTTTGAAAAGGCTCAACATTAGCGATGCATATTTTCAAAATGAAAATGATTTGTGAAAATAAAGATAAAAAAATAACATTATTAGATTTATTAAAAAGAAATTTTTTATTGTACATCATACTCTTAAATTTAATTTATATTATAGTTTTTTTTGATAATCAAAGTATTAAGGATTTTAAGCTAAGTGATGAACAAATTAAAAACCTTTCATTTTGAAATAAAGCAAAAATAAATTTTACCTATGCTTTTACCACTGTTTTTATGTTTATATCATTTCTAAATTTTGTTATTTTACTTCTAAACAAGAAAAAACTTTCAGCAATTGAATATGTGAGTAATACTAGAGTTGTAAATAAAAAAATGATTTATGTTCAACAAAATCAAAATATTAAATTAATGCCTGTGCAAATTGAAGAAAGAGAAATAATTATTATCACCAATGATTAAGGAGGTGTTATTATGAAAATAAATAATATGTCATTGTTAAACGACTTGAACGAACAACAAAAAGAAGCTGTTCAATTTTTTAATAGTTCACTTAGAATAATTGCTGGACCAGGAAGCGGTAAAACTAAAGTTTTGACTAGAAAAGTAGCTTACTTAATTAATGATTTAGGGATTACTCCAAATAAAATATTAGCTGTTACCTTTACAAATAAAGCTGCAAACGAGATGTCAGAAAGAATTAGACAATATTGCGATGCTGACACAGATAAACTAAACATTAGCACTTTTCATGCTTTATGTGCAAAAATTCTTAGAATTGAGTATTTAAGTGCAGAATTAAAAAGTGATTTCTTAATAATCGATGAAATTGACAAAAAGGATATTCTTTCAAATATTTACAAAGAATTAAATATTAGTAAAAGTCAAATAACTTTTTCAAATATGATTCAAAAAATATCATGATATAAAAATACCAAGATCACATTAGATGAATTAGCTAAAGAAATGGAAATCCCAATTGATGATCCAATTATTCTTGCAATTAAAAGCTATGAACATGAATTGGCATCAAAAAGAATGGTCGACTTTGATGATTTAATCATTCGTGTTGAAACTCTATTTGATAAGCATCCTGAAATAGCTAAAAAATGATCAGAAAAATTTTCGTTTATTTTAGTTGATGAATTTCAAGACACCTCAGTTTCACAATATAATATTGTTAAAAAGTTAATAAACAAGGATACACACATTACAATTGTTGGTGATCCAGATCAAACTATATATAATTGACGTGGGGCTGATGTTAGTTTAATTTTAGACTTTCACAAAGATTTTAGCGATACTAAAACTATCGTTCTTCAAACGAACTATCGTTCAACAAAGAAAATTGTAAATGCAGCTAATCAATTAATTGTCCACAATAAAAAAAGATATGTAAAAGATTTAATAACTGATAATGAAATTGGTACTGATATTGAATTCTTTCATGCTTTTAACATGGAAGCAGAAGCTAGATGAGTTGTACAAAAAATAAATGAACTTAAGAAAAACAAAATTCAACTTAAAAATATCGCAATTCTTTATCGTTCAAACTTTTATTCAAGACCTTTTGAAGAAGCTTTGATTAAAGAAAATATTAATCACAAAATATTTAATGGTGTTAAATTCTTCCAAAGAGAAGAAATTAAAAACTCAATAGCATTCTTAAGAATTCTTTATGATGGTTCAGATTTAGCTTTTGAAAGGGTTGTGAATATTCCAACTAGAGGAATTGGTGAAACCACTCTGGAAAGATGTATTGAGATTGCTAAAAATAATAAAAAAACATTATTCAACACCTTCATGCAAGATTATAAGACTTTACCAATTAGACCAAATATCATAAGAGAAAAACTTTACCCATTCCTTTATAGTATTAAAAAACATAGCGTATTGTTAAAGTCTGAAAAACATAAAATTAAAATTTCCGAAGTGTTAAGATTATTCTTAGAAGATATTGGATATCTTAAGTCAATTGAAAATATTTCAAACCTAAGGGGTTCTGCGGTAGATAATGTTAACGAATTAATTGAATCAATTAAAAACTGAGAAGAGCAAAATCCTGATAAAGGTGTTAAGGAATATCTTGAAATGGTTTCTCTTCTTAGTTCATCTGATGAATTTGATACTGGAACTAATTATGTTTCGTTAATGACCATCCACTCAGCAAAAGGACTTGAATTTGATAATGTATTTATAGTTGGAATGAGTGAAAATATATTTCCATCAGTAAGATCTGTTAATGACTTAAACCCTGAACTGGTTGAAGAAGAAAGAAGACTAGCTTATGTCGCTGTTACTAGAGCTAGAAAAAGATTATTTATTTCAGATTCGCGAGGAATAGTTCTTGGTACAAGAATTGATAAATCACCTTCAAGATTTATCAAGGAAATGGGTATTGATATTGAAAAATTCATTTTAGTTCAAGATGATCATTTAAGTTTTGATACAGATTCTGTTGATGATGAACATCAAAATGACAAAATTATTGTAGGTGACTTCATTTCTCATAATATCTTTGGTGAAGGTGAAGTTTTAGAAGTTAATAACTCAGACATTATCGTTTCATTTGTTGTTGATAATAAAACTAGAACACTTAGAAAAAACCACCCTGCTATTAAATTAATCAGAAAATAATTATGTACATTTGAATTTTTATCTTAATAATTTTAATTTTGTTTATATTACTTGTTGTCAGCGGAATAATATCAATACTAATATTTCATTATGTTAATGGACGTTCTAATAGTGGACTGATACTATTTAAAATTGATTCAATAAACAAACGTGTTCTAAGATTTAGTGAAACTGAAAAATTATTACCTACACCTTTAGACTATAAAAAAGGAAAATTTGAAATATACAACTATCTTCCGTTGAATGATTTTTTAGAGTTTTTTGATCATCAAACTACTTCGTTGATTAAAGATGTTCTAGATAATAATCTTCAGAGAAGAGTTTTTATAACAGCTCAATTAAATAACAATATAAAAATTAAAAAAACGTTCTTGGAATCTCTTATAACTAAGATCGATAAAAAAACAAGAAGAAATGAAAATATCCTTTACAACTTGAATATTGTACCTCTAGATGATGGAAGCTATTATTGCAGTATAAATTGATTCTTAAATGAAATTTCCAAATCAAAAACTCTGTACAAAAATGAAAAAAATGAATTTGTTAAATATGTAAAAGGTCCTTTTTTATGTATCTCGATATTAAAAAAACCTTACTATTTTATTAATAAAGTTACAAAAAACGAAAAAATCAAAATTATTAAAAAATTAAAGCTTAAAGTACATTATGTTTCAGTTCATGAGACTGAAGAATTACTGATGTTTATTGTCAAAATACCAAAGAAACAAAAATATGATGCTTTAATTAAATCTATAAAAAGTTTAAATCAATCAACATTATTTAAAAAAATAATTGATGTCATATCAATTCAAGAATTTAAGAAGATTATTGATAATTATGAATTTGAAGTTTTATTAAATAAATCTAGATACTGCTTATATAATCTTAAAAATCGAAATGATCCTGAACAGTTCTCTGTTTATCAAATTTTAAGTGATTATAAGGAAGGATTCGATAAGTTTAGTAATGAGTACAATAATTTATTGGAATTAAATAAAAATCTAAAATACAAAATCAAAAAATTACCTATATTAAGTTACAAAAGTTTACAAAAAACTAAATATGAAGTTGTAAATTTTGAGTATCCTTCTGTTGATAAAAACACAATTCATTTTTTTAATAAAATACCTTACATTAGATACAAATTTGAAGATTTACAAATTGAAAATTACTTTAGAAATAATGAATTTAATGAATATAACCAAAACAAGCAAAATAAGAAAATAATCATCCCAATCTCTGAGCAAAATTTTCTTAACATTTCTGCCGAAATAGTTCCAAAAAATGTTATTTTAATGATTTACTCATTTGATAACAGTTTTGATTACACAAAATTATTATTTAAATTTGATGAATTTAGAAGTAGGGATATGGAATGTGCTATTTATATCAATAAGATAACAGGTCAATTAATGAATTTAATGAATAATAAATTCGTAAACCCTATAATTATTGGTAAAAATATAACAACTAAAATCAATCAGCAAAAAGTGTTTTTTGATTGCATGAACATATACGAAGTTTCTAAATCAATTGATGCTAAATTGATTTATGAAATCGAATCATTAAATTTTGATAATTATCACGTAGAAAAACTAGGTATTAACTCCTTTTATTCTGAACATGATCTAAATCATGAGATAAAATAAAAGCCAAAGGAAAAATAAACTTCGGCTTTTTTATTTTATCTATAAGCGATTTACTTCAATAACGGCATATTTATTATTCTTATTTTTTGTTTCAATAACTTTAAATGTAGCTACATCTTCAAAGCTATATTTTAAGTTTTTAATCAATCTAACTCTTTTAGAACGATTTAACATTCATTCTGACAATGTTAAATTCAACTCATCTTCGTCAAGTTTATCAATATCTAATTCAAGTTGCTTGAAAATATCTTTCATTAAAACATTTGATTTAACTCTTGATTTTTCTAGACTTATTTCATAAATATCTTCAACTTCATCAGTTTCATCATAAATTTCTCCAACTAACTCTTCAATAATATCTTCAATTGTGATAATTCCAATAACATCTGTTGAACTATTGTTTTCAACAACAAATGCCATTTGTGCTTTAGCATATCTCATTTTTTCTAGTGCACTCGAAAGAATTGAATTAGCTGAAATATATGGTACTGATTTAATAAAATCAATAACTTTACCTTTTTTAAGGTGGTAAATATCTTTTAATATTACAATACCAATAAGTTTTCCATCTTTGCTTTCTACTGGTAATCTAGAATAATTAGAATCTTTGAATACTTCAAGAGCATCTTCAATCGAACTATTATATTTAATTGTTACAACTTCTTTAAGTTTTACATAGTGTTGGATAACTTTAATTGAGTCTAAATCTAATGCATTTTGAGCTAGCAAACTTTCACCTTTTTGAAGAACTCCTTCTTCTTTAGCTATATCTATCATTGTTTTAAGCTCATCTTCAGAGTTAGTGATATAAACTTTTTTACCCAATTTACTAATGGGATAGGCAATTATAAAGAAAACTCAATTGAAAAATTCAATTAATCACGAAAAGTTTTTTAAATAGAAAAATGGATTTGCTTTAGCAATCATTTTTGGCATGATTTCACCAATTAAAACAATAATCGGAGTAACAACTAAAGTTGCAACAATCGCAACAAGCCCTTGATCATTTAAAATAATTTGACTCAGTAATAGAGAAGTTAAAGTTGAAGAACTAATATTAACAATATTATTACCAATCAATACTGTACTTAAAACCTGATTGTATTTCTTCAGATGTCTTTGAACTAATTTAGCTCCACGTTCCTTGTTTTCAACCATTTGCATAACTTTAGCAGCAGAAATTGATGTATAAGCTGTCTCTGCTCCACTGAAAATACTACTTAAAATAAATAGCATAATTAAAACTATTAATAAAATTATTTTGACATAGTTAGGCATTTCTTACCTCCATATCAAAAACTTTAAAACTAATTTCATTTATTAAAAAACTATGATAACAGGGGGATTCACCCATGATTACTCCTTAATTATTTTCTTTTTTTATCATTTCGCTGAAACGACTAATATTCATTTGAAATCTTAATTTCTTTGTGTCTGTAGCACCAGAACGATATTTAGCAATAATAATCTCAACCTCTGATCCGGCCGCTTGTTCTTGTTCTTTAGTTAAAAAAGAGTTATTCTTTTTATTCCTATTGTAATAATCATCTCTATACAAGAAGAATATCATATCAGCATCTTGTTCAATTGCACCACTTTCACGTAAATCACTCAATAGCGGTCGTTTATCTTCTCTATTTTCAACTGAACGAGAAAGTTGTGAGAGAGCTATAACTGGAACATTTAATTCACGTGATAATTGCTTAAGTGATCTAGAGATTTTTGAAACTTCATTTTGTCTATTATCTCTATTATTACCTTCGATAGATAAAAGTTGAAGGTAGTCAATAACAATCAAATCCAATCCAATAGTTCTCTTTAACTTTCGAGTCTTTCACATTATTTCGCCTAATGCAGATGTAGTTGACTCATCTATATAAAGTGGAAGTGGATCGATAGTGCTATATTTAGCTGTAGAAATTATATTTCACTCTTCAGGTGTGATAAATTGAGGTTTTTTTAATTTGTTTCCATCTATTTCAGCTAAAGAGGCGTATATTCTGGACATAAGTTGCAAATCAGACATCTCTAAACTGAAAAAAGCGACTTTTTTTCCTACTCTAGCTGCATTTGTAGCAATATTTAAAGCAAAAGCAGTTTTACCCATAGCAGGACGTGCTGCAATTATAATTAATTCACCACCTTTAAAACCTTGAATCGCTTTATCCAAGTCACTAAAACCTGTTGGAACACCAAAAAGTTCATCTATGCTTGCATTTCTTCTCTTATTAAGATCCATAAAATATTCATCAGAAATTTCTCGAGCAGACTTAAAATCATTAATTCTAGCTATTTCAGATGCTTCAGAAATTTTCATTTCAAGTAAAGGAACAAAAGTTTCTAAATTTGTATCTGGATCAGTTTTAACTTTATATAGCATTGATTCTAATGTGTTTTCAACGTCTCTGAGTGCACTTAAACGATTAAGTTGTTGAAAATATTGAACTCTATTTACAACTAATGATGCATTTATAACTAAATCATGGATATAATCCATGTTTATTTCACTATTAGAACTAACAAATGAGAGAATATAATCAACTAATTCTTGATATTCTAAAATACCTAAGTCTTGATTTGCTTCATAATAATTCATCAATGCATTATAAACAGTTTTATTTGCATATCTATAAAAACATTTTTCACTAAGGAAGTTTTTAGCTTCTTCGAAATATTTTTTCTCTTTTGAAACCAAAAGCATTCCTAAAACTTTCTTTTCGCAAAATTCATCAAAGTGAATGGTTGAATTATTATTTTCAATTTGATTATTTTTAATGCCTATATGCATCCTTATTTTACTTCCTTGATTTTAATTTCAATATAAACTTTTGCAACAATGTCATTGTATACTTTTACTTTTATTTCATGAGTTCCATTTGAAACTAAGTGAATTTTTTCAAGAGAGTGTTTATCTAATTTAAAACCAAGATTTCTTAAATCTTTTTCAATTTGTTTTGTTGAAATCGAACCATGAACATTTAAATTGAAATTAGCATCAATATTAGCTTCAAGTTCGTAAACTAATCTAACATTTTCTAATTCTTCTTTGATTTTTAGTGCCTCTTGTCTTTTTTCATGTTCTTTAGCACTAAGTTGATCTAATTTTCTTTCTAATGTTCTCTTTGTACTTTCATTGTAAGGTAATGCATAACCTTGACGAATTAAAAAGTTTTTTGCATATCCATCAGATACTTCAATAACTGTGTTAGCCTTACCATCTTTACAATCTTTAATTAATATCACTTTCATTTGTTTTACCTCCTACAATAGCTTGGATAATATTGTCTATAAACACATCAAGTGGTTCGTCAGTTACAGCGGCAGCTGTTCCAAAGTGGCCTCCACCACCTACGTCTTCACAAATAATTTGAACGTTAGTGTTTATTCCGCGAGCGCTCAATTTATATAAATTAGTATTTTCTTGCTTAGCAACAACAAAACTTGCTACACGTCCACTAATTTTTAATATTTCATTACTTGCAATACTGATAATATCATTACTTACTTCAATGTCTTTGTAAGCTAAATAATATCCAGGCTTAACTTCTTGAATATTTTCAAGAAGCTCACTTACAATTTTGTATGTTTTTTCATCAATTTTTAAAATTTCATTACTAATCGTTCCTTTTGCTCCTAAACTTTCTAAATATGAAGCAGCACTAAATGCTCTAGGAGTTATAGATTTAGTAAATTGTGCTGTATCTAAATAAATTCCATTTAACAATAATTGAGCTGTAAGTGCATCAATAGCATTATTTTCTTGAGTAAACATTATAATTTCACTAACAATTTCTGATGCACTTGAAGCATTAGGATCAATATAACGGTTTTCTCTTAAACAGAAATCAACACTCGGTCCAACTCTGTGGTGGTCAAAAATAAATATATTATCTATTTTTGCATTTACTATAGCACTAGGATTATCGGTTCTATTTAATACAGAGTTATCGACTAAAATAACTATCGTTGAAGAATTCGTTAATGAATTTGCTTCGGTAGGTTTAATGAATACCCCTTCATCTTTTAGGTTATGTTTTTTTATAACTTTTAATGCTGTTGAATCAAAAGTAGTGTTGCAGATATAAGCGTCTTTACCAAAATTTTTTGCTAACTTATAAATACCATATGCACTACCTATAGCATCTAAGTCTGCAAATTTATGTCCATAAATAATAACGTTTTTAATATTTTTTGATTTTAGTTTTTGTTCAAGTTTATTTGAAATCAATTTAATATTTGTTCTACTGTTGTCAGGTAAAATTTCACTACTTGAACCATAATAAACTGGAGTTGAAATATTTGAAAAAATTGTTACTTGGTCACCACCACGATTTTTTGATTGTAATAAAGCTTTTTTAGCCTGCTCTATTTTCATATCAAGACTAGGTCAACCTTTAGCAAATCCAACAGAAACACTTATACGTTCAGAAACACCGATTTCTGAAAAATTTTTAAATGTTAAAAAGTTTGTAAATGATTCTTTTTCTAATAGATCAAGAGTTTTTTCATTACAAACGATAACAAATTTACCATTAGTGTACTGTCTGTAAATGAAGTTATATTCGGGATTTTTTACATATTTTTCAAAATTATCAACAATTGACTTATTAATATTAAATAATTGTTCTTCACTCAAGATTGATTGGTACAATTGATAGTTATCAATTTCAATTTCACCTAAAACAACTTTTTGATCTTTGAATTCACGAACTATGCTTACTTCGTTGGTTATATCTTTAATAGATATAATGTTTTTTAGCGACCAAACTTTAACTTCATACTCAAAATTGTTGTGTGAAATATTAAAAGTATTAAGTCTAGGAAATTCTTTTGATTTATTATAATATTTAACAAAAAAGTCCTTTAATGATAAACCAATAACATTTCTGTCAAATCTATTTTTGATAAAAGTACTTGCTCAAGTTATTCTTTCATCATTATTATCATAAACAATGATTCCGAAATTATTATTTGTGATAATTTCGTCAATATATGAACTGAATGATTTTTTAACTAATTCTCTACTTTTTATAAAGTTAGAAATAGCAAAATATGAACTTAATATGAATATAACTAAAGCAAATAACAATGCGATAATTGCTATCCATTCCATTAAAATGTCATGATTATTTATACCTAAAACTAGTGATACAATAACTAAAACTAGCGAAGCAATCGCTATGATTATTCACAAATAAAACTGCTGTTTTTTGTTCATATTTCTCCATTATATTAAATATATTTATTATTATACCAAATACTATGTTTTTAAATAGGTTAGAAAAATTCTAAACAATAAAAAAGTAAGCTAAGCTTACAATTTATAATGGAAAATATTTTAGAAGCACTTCATAAGCCTGTTCTTGAGTCTTAGCACTCATGATTTCAACATGGAACTGATCATCTAAAGAATAATCAGCAATAACTTGGATAGAATCAAGTTGAATTTCACGATCTTCCTTGCTTAGCACGATCGTAAAAATCAAATCAACTTTTACATTATCTTCAGCATCTCAGTCAATTCCGTTTTTTAGTATCGCTAAGGAAATTGTTGGTTTAATTACAGTTGAAGAGATACCATGTGGAATTGCAATCCCATCATTTAATGCTGTTGACATTAAATTTTCTCTATAATTTAGTGCATTAAGAAATCTTTCTTTATCCTCAATGAATTTTGATTCACATAGCTTTTCAGCAATTATTTCTAACGCATGATTATGATCATTAACATCAATATCAATAAAAATTGATTTAGGATTTAAAAGTTCTTTAATAGTCATAAGATTTCTTTCTACTTATTGTTCAACTTAGGCATAACTGAAATACTAAAAGCTGAAGGACCGCAATGAATTGCGACAGCACCAGAAGTTGATTGAATTGAATCTAATACAATGCCAAATTCACCCGCCACTTCTTTAACAACATCTACAACTTTATGATCAAGTCCTCTAATTAGTCTAAAAGAAAATTCATTAACTTTTTCTACTCCACCGATTATTTTAACTAGTTTTTCAAATGTTTTACTAATTAATGAACTTGTAGTTCTCTTTAATGTTGAAACAGTAACTGATTCTCTATATTTAAGTAAAGGAATCATTTGAATTTTAGTCATAATGAATTTTTTAGCTCCAGTTAATCTTCCACCTTTAATTATGTAATCGAGGTTTACAGGTAAGATATAGGTTTGTGATTTTTCATTAATTTCATTAATTTCTTCAATAACTTTGTTTATGTCTTGGTTTTGTTCATAACTTCTTTGAGCATTTAAGGCTACATCAACAAATTGATCTCCACTAAAGAAATTACTTACAACATGAACATTTTGATATTCTTGTGAAATTGTTTTGCAATATCTTGAAGAACTACTAAGACTTTCATGAAGAATTAAAATAATCACATCATCAAAACTTTTCGACATTCTTTCGATTTCTGCTTCAAGTAAGTCCAATCTAGGAAGTGAGGTTAGAATATTGCTCGCTTTATCAATTTTATTTAATAAAATTTCAGGTTCTTGAAGTCCATCTTGAAAAATTTCACCGTCAATTTCTGATTGTAGCGAAAGAAATCCAAAACCTAATGAATTGGCTTGTTCTTTAGTCAAAGAACTAAAAGAATCAATTATAAAACCTAATTTTTTCATATATTTATTATATTTATTTATATTTAAAAGCAAAACATTTTTTAATACTATATTTTAGGTTAAAAAGTAAAAAACTTTTATGTAGTCGTTATTTTTTGAATGTTCAAATTCTAATATATAAAGTTTATTTTTATCTTATTTACCTATGTAATAATATTTATCATTATTTCTTAATTCATTTATTAATTTAGTTTGAATATTTGGATAAAAATCAATAAGTGCCTTCAAATATCAATTTCTTTGATTTTTATTATTAGTGCCATAGATTGCGTCAAAGTTATAAAAACTTGTATCTTTTCCTAAGTTATGAAATATTGCATAACTTCTTTGCTTAAAATAGTCTCATGCACCAGTACTATCTTTTGGATTGGTTTCAAATCAATCCCCAGCATTATAAGCTAATGGAGTATACATCGACTCTTTGTTATTGATATCTCTAGGATCATAATTATTATTAAGTATTCATAACCTATTTAAGTTGCTCACGGTAGCTCCAAAGGATTCATCATATTTATGAAAGTTTGCGTATCTTAAATCATAATAAATTTGATCTTTATATTTACCAAGAAATTTTTCTCAATAATTTATTTTGGCGCCGTAATTATAATCAAAATCATGCATTCACTCAGGTTTCACAAGAAAATCAATTTTTTCATCATTAACATAGCTTTTTAAAATAACATTCTCACCATTATATGACATAAAGGATGGTTTTTGCAGTTTTTCAGATAAATCATCCAATTCTGCATTTGTGAATAATTTAGCTTCTTCGCTTGAGTCAAAATTTATCTCTAAAATTGCTAAATCTATCATTCTATTTTCGAACATTTCTGTACCTAATAAAATTACATTAGGTTGAGAAATTTTTATCTTTTTATCTTTATTTAATAAGGTAATAACATTATTTAATTTTAATGGTTCGCTAGTTCTTGAGTCTGTATTTAAGGTGTAAAAGTTAACTAATTTAGATTGCGGAACTAATAAAAATCACTTTGTTGGGTAATTTTCACTAACTTCATAATCAAGAAAAAATCCATTAAAATAAGTTATTTCCAATTCACTATTTTTAGTTTCTATTAATATGTTATTATTATTTTCAAATTCACTAGTTTCTAATAAACTTAAGTCATCTTGTTTTTTAAATCCAATGACATATATAAAAATATTTTTTTCTTGATATTTATAAATTAAAAATACTGAACCTAAGTCATCAAAAGGCACAAATGAAACTAGTTCAGTATCAACTCATGCCTTTAACTTTATATTTCTTTTAATTTCATCTAAAGTTAATTGTGATGGTAAAATTTCTTTCTTATTTCAATCTGAATTTTCTTTTATTTTATATTTGAGACCATAATCTCATAAAGCTTTATCTTCAAATTTGTCACTGAATTCAAGTTTTCTATTATCTAGTTCATGATCTTTTTGTGGATCCGCTCATAAATATCTAATATTAGTTGAGGGATCTCGATGTTCTTGTAATACAAGAACTGAAAAAAGTGATACTATAAAACCAACTGATAAAGTATAAATAATAGTATTAATAGCAAAATAATTTCTAAACTTCTTATCCTTCATTTTGTTTCTCAGGTTACTAAAAAATTTTTTAATCATTTTTATCTTCTTTCATACTCAAATACGTTTTAATATTTGGTTTTATTTGTTTTAATGATTTTAAATATCAATTTTTTTGAGTTTGTTTATTACCATAAATTAAATCATATGACTCTAAATTGAGTAAATTGAATATTTTTAGATTAGATAATTTATCTACAATATTATTTTTAAATTCTTGAATGTTATCTCATTGAAGTGGTGTGTACAAACCGATTTCAGAATTTCGGTAATCACCTGTTTTAAGAGCAACAAAATTATCTTTATATATTACAGAACCAGAACTCCCTAATCCGTAACTAGTTTGTGAAAACCCAAGAGAAGTTGTAATATCTAAGTATTTTTTATTATTAACATTTAAAACTTGATTTTTACTAATTAGATTATTGTACACCATTAAATTAGTGCTTAAATTCTCTTTATTTTGCAAAATATGGACATTAGTTTTTTCAGATACTTTTACAATAGTATTTTCTTCTAAGTTAAATAAATCTGTTTGAGTATTCATTTCTTCAAAAGCTTTGAAATTAAGATTACTATTTGAAAATCATCTATATTTATCTAATTCTGAAATTGAAGTGAATTTTCTTGCTTCTTCTTGATTTTTAAAATCCACTTCGAAAACACAAACATCTAACATATCTTCAATTTCTTGGTTTTTTTCAAAACTCAAATAACTTAAATCGCTTTTAAAAACATCAAATCCCATAAAAACTATTCTAGGATTTTCAATTCTGTGAAACTCACCATTATTTGATAAATAAAATTCAGAATCATATTCAAAATTTTCATTCAAATATTGATTAGTTAATTCATAATTATTTTTGTTGCTAAAAATATTAAGTGGATGAATATTTGTTAGAAAATACCATTTTGTAGGATATCCATCATTATTTATTTCATAATCTATAAAAATCCCATTTGCAAAGGAACTCTGATTCAATTCGTTATTAGTAATTTTGAATGAGTTAAGATTTTTTAGTAAATTATCATTGTTTATATACTTAAAATCTTTATTAGTCATAAATCCATCTATAATAATAAATACAGGTTTGAAATAAGAAAAATCAGTAATTATATTTGATGGATAAACTCAAGCAATAACTCTACCTAATTTTTCAAATTTTTGGATTTCTTTAACTCTAAATTCTGTTTCAGGGTACTTAAAAGATATAAATTCATTAATATTTTCCAAATTAACGTCATTTACATTAATTTCTTTGACTTTGTTATAATCTATTTCAAAACCAATTTCAGATAGATATTTTCCATATTGATTGTCTAATGTGTAACTTATGTCTTTTTCAATAAATAATTTTGCTATATTAGAAGTTGTTTCATAATTTCCTCTATATTTTCTTGCAGATGCTAATATTAAAGATCTTTTGTCCGGAAGACCTCCACTAGCAATTTCCGCAACCATAAGTATGAATTCAAAGAATAAAATTCCACCACCTAATGCCGCATATTTCATATTATTTTTATTAAATTTCTTCATAGAAAATTATTTCTTGTTCGGAAATCCCTCTTCAACGAAATTACCAAAATTAAAAGATGTTCCAGGGGTTAGGTGTTGAAATTCGGAATCATTCGGTTCATTATTAACTTCCGAATTATATTCATTGGTTTTTGCAATATATAATTCTGGATAGCTAAATCATCCATCAGTTACTTTTCAAACTACACCATTATGCAATTGATTTGAAAAATTTAGTGCTGTTTTATAAATTGTATCTGCATTGTTTTTTAATTGAAAATTTCAATCATTTAATCCACAATCATTAAAATTCTCATAAACTGTATATCCATTACCGGTAGGTATTATTTTAAGAAATCATACTGTTAAATCATAAATCCCAGATGCAAACATAAAAAATGGATCAGCTGGTGTAGTTGACATCAGAGTACTTGCCAATCTCAAAGCATTTCCTAATATTTCAACAGCCGCTTTCGAACTTAAATAACCTTCTTTAACTGCTAGATTAATACTATCTGCTAGTAAATATGCTTGATATATACTAATTGCAGATTTTCATAAAATTTTATAATTATTTAAATTTAATGTATTATTTCTGTTTAACACATTTTTATCAACATCATTTAACATTTCAGTTAACTTTTCACGAACTAATTTAGCATTCTTAGGATCATCAACTAAAGAGCTTATTATATCAATAATTCTATTGGGTTGTTGATATAATGGTCTAGATTTATTGTGAAATTTTATTATTGAGTTAATGATTTTGCCTACACTACTGAATAATACAATTGCGGGATTTTTTTCATTTAAATCACTTAATCTAATCTCTAATTTTTCAACATTAACGTAAGAACTAGCTAATTTATTTGCTGACTCAATTAATTCATTTTCATTTATTTCAGCTTTAACAATTTGATCTAAAAAATCATCAAAAAATTTATTACTTTTTGATTGATCTCCTAAAATCTTAGTAAAAAAGTAGTTAAAAATATATTGATTTGATCAATGTATGTATGAAACATCTTCAGCGAAAAAATTATCAATACTATAGCTATGGGTATATCCACTTATTTTAATAAAATTTCCATTTTTGTCTTCTAATTTAAATTTAGTATCACTCTTTTCAGAACCGCTTTTTCCATTATTAAATCCTATAGATAGATATCCTTCTTCTTTAGTTTTCTTTTCATGAATAATTACACCAGTCTTAGTTGTTGAGTTTTTTGATGAGGAAAAATATCAATTTATCTTGTAAACTAAAAAGAGCATCTGATTCTTTGTTAATTTTAAATCGTATATTTTATCAACTAAGTCATCAATATTTTGGTATTGATTTATATTGTAAATAAAATCCAAAATATTCGAATCACTTCTAAAACTTTCTAATATTTCCTTACCTTTTTCTTCATCAAAATTTGAAACCAACGTATAAACTTGATTATAATTTTCAATTGCATTGTAAATTTCATTTTTTGTAGTAACGAAATCTTTTCTTCCAACAATAGATAGTGTTGTTACCAATGGGACAGCCACCAATGGAGTGGCTAATAAGATCTTTGTTTTTATTTTCATTTATACCTCTTTACCTATTTTAGTATTTTATCAAAAAACAAAAAATCACTACTTTTGGTAGTGATCGATTGATTACAATGAGAAAGGTAATGTTATGAAAAATATAATTAAATTAAGGAATATAGAAAATATAAAACCAAATGAAGTTCTTTGAGATTTTTTAATTTCTCTTTCTTTTTCCATTGATTTTTTATTTTCCAACATTCTTTGGTATGCAATTTTTTCGTTGTTGTTCATTTTTTCCATTTGTCTCTTTTGTTTGTATTCAATCCGATCTTGACGACCTGATTGATATCTTTTAAGAGATGAACCAATAAAACCTTTTGCGGCAACAATGCATAATAATCCTATTAATGCTGTAATAAGAAAAATTATGTTTAGCATTTGAATTACTTTTTGTTTTCCAACAACTAATGCATAAATGATTAATGCTAATGAAATTACTTCAATAATTGCAAAATGAATGTAAGTTCATTTATTTTTTAATGATCTTAAGAGATAATCTTTTATTCAATAAACTATTTTCATTTTACTTTAATGTACTTGCTTTATAATGTTCTTCCTTAATTCATTTTTCAAATTGCTCATCTGTAGAATAAATATAATGCTCATCTTCCACTTTATGAAGAGTAGGAATGTTAGGGAATTGTTGCTCTTTTAAGTATTGAAGTTCAAATGAAATATTTTGGAATTTTTCATTTGCATTTGAAATTTTCGGAATTGCTTTGAATAAATTGTTTGTATATGGGTGAACTGGATTTTCATAAATTTTTTCAGTTTTTCCAGATTCAACAATTTTACCTAAGTGCATAATTTGAACATTGTCAGCAACATATTCAATCATACTTAAGTCATGCGCAATAAAGATCATTGCAATGTTTTTGTTTTTACATAAATCTTTAAGTAAGTTAACAACTTGAGCTTGAATTGAGATATCTAATGAAGCGATTGGTTCATCAGCAACAATAACTTTTGGTTCTGTAATTAAGGCACGAGCGATAACAATACGTTGACGTTGTCCACCACTAAATTCATGAGGATAACGATAAGCAAATTGTTTGAGAAGACCAACACTTTCAAGAGATTTATAAATTTTTTCTTTTATAAACAATTTCTTAATATCTCTTTTGAATAGGTGGTCCTTAACTTTTGAAACAGCATTTTTAACTATATTAGATTTGATTTTAGCAACTTTATTGTCTAATTCATGAATCCCAAGAAGCTTGTAAATATTAAATAAATCTCTATCTAAATATTTCATTTCAATATCATAAGCCTTAAGACCTTCAATACGTTTTGAAACCGTTGCTTTATAGACATTCAATTCAACAATAAGTTTTTTAGATTCTTTTTTGCTAAGATTTTTTCTTTGTTGTTTGATATCTCAATTAAATCTATCAACAAAGATTTTGAATGCTTTATCAAATAATTTAAGTTGATTTTTGTATTCAACTTTTAGAGATAAGTATTTTTCTTTTCCAATAGCGATTTGTTGATTTAACTTTTCTAATCTAACATTAAAATCATTAATGTATTTTCTTAATTCTTCCTCATGAATTTCAACTGCTTTATCTAGAGTTTTTTTGTAACTTTCTAAATCGTTTGAATTATATTTTGGTTGTGCTGTTTTTTTAACTGTAGCTAATTTATTTTCTAAACTTGATATTTCAGAAATTAAATTTTCAAATCTATTAGCAAAATCTATTGCTCTTTGAGTTGAAAGATTAATTCACTTATCTAAGTTAAGATGACTTGAAGAAACAATGAATTTGGATAAGCTAATTTTATATTCTTTACTAAATACTTTGACAGATTTAGTTAATTCATTTAATTTTGAATCTAGAGAAACTTCATCATAAATATTCTTAATTTTTTCATTAATTTCTTTAAACATTTCTCTAGTCTCAGTTATGGATAAGTAATATAAACTATTTTTAACTTCTTTAGTTTTTGAAGTTACAACTTTATTTCTTATTCTGTAAACAGGGCATAAAGGTGTATTACTAAACAAGTTAATTCTCGAACCTATTTTAGCTTTTAAAATTTTTCTTACAACCTTGTTAATTTCACTTAATTTTACTGAGTGAATGTAAAATTCCTTATCAAAAGTATAATCAGAATTATTTCTTTGGAATTTCACTTCATTATTTAACTCATCTAAAAAATTGTTAAATGAGTTTTGAGCAATAGACATAATTTCATATTGTTCATTTTTTGCTTCTTTTAGATTTAGTTTTAATTCAGAAATTTTTCTCTCAATTTCCAATTCTTCTTCAGAAATTTTTGATAATTGTAAAACATTGTTATATGCATTTTTTGCATTTTGTAAATCTACCTCATCAAAATCAAGTTCATTATTTCTGAAATTTTCCTTCTTTTGATTGTAGATTAATAGCAATTCATCATTAACTTTATGTAGGTTAGTAATAATGATTGAGTTAATTTTATTTCTTTCTTCAATAAAACTAAAAAGATTATTGAAATTATCTTCAGCAGAAAGAGCATCATCATATTTGTAATTATTTAATTTTTCATTTCAAAGATTATGAAACGGTACTAAATTAGCATTTGCTAATTCATATGATTTTAATTCAAGATCTTTAGCTCTTTCGATAAATGAGTAGTGGAAATTATCCTTAATGTTATTTCAATCTTTTGAAAGGTCTTTAATTTCATCGTTGATAATTCCATTAACAATAAGTGGTTCCTTAAGAATTGAGAAAATAGTTTTTTGACCATTCAATGATGCGTGAGGATCTTGAAAGATCATTTGAATATTTTTACGCATCATTTTATTTCTTTTACGACTTATTTTTTTACCAGAGATGATTTTATCATCTAGAGAAACATAACCATTAAAATCGTCATAAAGTCTAAGTAATGAACGACCAACAGTTGTTTTACCCGAACCTGACTCACCAATTAAACCAACAACTTCACCTTCATGAACCTTGAATGAAACACCATCAACCGCACGGTTAATGTGGTTTTTGTTAATGAAATATTTTTTTAGATTTTCAATTTCTAAAACTACTTTTTTATTATTCATCTTTAAAAACCTCTCTGAATTTTCTTAAACGAATTTGCAATTCGTTACTTAGTTCTACTTTTGGTGCATCTGGGTGTAATAATCAAGTTGCTGCTGCATGAGTTTCACTTATTTTAATAAGTGGTGGTTCTTTAATAAAATCAATTTCTAAAGCATAGTCATTTCTGGGTGCAAAAGGATCACCAAGAGGTAAATTATTCATATCTGGAGGCGTTCCTTTAATTGAATAAAGTCTATCTTCCTTATTTTCAGGAATAGCAGAAATTAGTGCTCAAGTATATGGGTGCGCTGGTTCAGTAAAGATATCTTTTTTGGTACCTCTTTCAACAATTTTACCAGCATACATAACATAGATATAGTCACAGAATTTTGCAACTACTGAAATGTTATGACTAATTAAAATAATTGAAATATTCATTTTTTGACGAATATCTTCAAAAAGAGCAAGAACACTAGCTTGAACAGTGGGGTCTAATGCCGTTGTAGGTTCATCAGCGATAATTAACATCGGTTTTAAGGCTACAACCATTGTAATAACAACCCTTTGTTTCATACCACCACTAAGTGTATGAGGATACATGTAGAACACTTGCTCAGCTTGCATAATTCCAAATTGCTTAAGTAATCCGATTAAATATTCAATTTTTTCTGCTTTACTTTTATGTTTTCAATCTTCATTGTAATTTAATGCATCAAGAAGTTGTTTACCGATTTTACGTGTTGGGTTTAACGAAGTAAGCGGATCTTGAGGAATATATCCAATTTTACTTCCACGAATTTTTCTTCAGTCTCTCTCTTTTTTTATTTTACTTAAATCCACATTATCGATTTGCATAATATCAGCACTAGTAAAGGTGTTTTCATTCACATTAATTAATGATTTAGATGTAACACTTTTACCTGAACCAGATTCACCTACAAGTCCAACAATTTGTCCTTTTTTAATGTTTAAGTCTACACCACGAACAATAGTAATAAATTTATCTCTTTTAAGTTTAAAACTTACTTTTAAGTTTTTAACCTTTAATAAAGTTTCTTGATTTTTGTCCATGTTATACTCCTAACTTTTACCTTTAATAACTTTTGGATCAAGTGCATCATGCACTCCAAGAGCAATGAAGTAAAGTGAAACTGATATACCTAATAAAATAAGTGATGGGAGAAGTAAGATTCAAATATTTTCTCCAGCTTTTGAAACAGCATTAGAAAGAATAGAACCTAAGTTTGCTTCATTTCCTTGGAAGAATCCTAAGAAAGCAAGAGAAGAAACTGAAAGAATAATTGAAGGAATTGCTGAAACAAATGATGTAGCTATTTTTCCAATAATAGCAGGTAAAGCATGTGAGTAAATTAATCTAGGTTTTTTAGCTCCTATAGATTTACTTGCTGTAATATACTCTTCATCTTTAACGGTGATTATATACATTCTAGCCCCACCAACTGAACCGGTTCAACCAGTAAAGATCAATGAGAAACCTAAAACTAAATCACTTGTTCCAAAAACTGATACGAATGTTAAAAGTCAAATTAATGAAGGAGGAGCTGAGAAAATTTCAATTAGACGCATAATAATTGTGTCAATTAAACTCCCTGCATGGAAACCTAAATATGAACCGATCGCAACACCAATAAAGGTTTGAATTGTAGCAACAACAATCGCTAATCTTATAGCTTTTCAAGTACCAATTCAGCTACTTGTTCAAATATCAATTCCGACATTATCTGTTCCTAAAAGAGTTTGAATTTTGAAATTATTATTAGCTTGAAGAGTTTTTGAAATTCAATCAATGATTTGATCATTATTCATAGTTTTAAGAAGTTTGCTTTGATTTTTAACGGCTATTAATAACGAGTCAAAAGCAGCATATGAATTTGGATTAATTAATATTTTTGTGTTTTCGCCTTCAGTAACAAATTTTACAATTCCATTACCACTTGGACCCATAAATTCAACTAAGTTAGAACTAAGTTGTTTATTTGGATCGCTATAAGCTAATTCTTGAGATAAAATGGCAAGAAGTTGTTTAAATCCTGGTTCATTTTTTTCAAGTGTATTAACCAATTTGTTGAATTCAGCCGCTGAAAGATGGGATCTTTCAATACTGATATATTGTGAATCTCATGAATATATTGAAGGAGATAAGTTTTTAACAGCAGAAGTTCCGCTAAGTGTATTAATCACTTTACCATTTTCATCAACAATGTTTATAAATATATTTTTTTCAATTGTGCTATTTTCAGGAAATATTGAAGTAGCATTAACAATAATACTTATTAAAAGAATGGAAATGAATAAGACCAATAAAACTACTGCTAATCAGTTAGTACAAAAACGCTTAAATATTTCGTTAATTAATTTTTTTGGCTTACCAGCAATATTATTTCCGGAATTAGAAGAATTATTATGTCTTACTAATGCTTGTGTTAATGATGGATTTAATTTATATTTATTATTAAATTCATTAGAGTTCATTATAATTCCTCCTTACCTTTGTACATTTTATTTCTATTGTGTTTAATTTTAAGTTTTGTAATAAAGTCAAATCCTGCTGAAGAACCATATTTAATTCTTGGATCTAAGAATGTATATGAAACGTCAACAATAATTGAGGTAAATAATCCTAATGCAGTAAATACCACTGTACTGAACATAATTAAGTTGATTTCACCTTTAGGGAACGCTTGAATAAGCGCTTGCGAAACACCAGGTACAGATCAATATTTTTCCACAATGAAACTTCCACTAAGTAATCCAATGTACGATGGAATAAATACGGCTGCGAGAGGTATTGAAATATTTCTTAATACATATTTAAAGAATATTTCAATATTTCCAATACCTTTTGTTTTCGCGATCAACACATAATTAGATGTTAAAACAGTAATAATTTGGTTACGTGTAAATGATATATATCCAGAAAGAGAACCAAGTACAATAACTAAAATTGGCGGAATTCATGAAAGAATAAAATCTTTTATAGTATAAATTTGAACATGGTTTGAGTTTTCTGGGTTTAAGAATTGTGGTGCTATTCCAAAATATTTTAGCATTAAACTAATTACAATTGGAGCAATTATGAATGAAGGTAATGCAACGAAAATTAAAGTAAATGCATTAATAAATGAGTCAAATAAAGTTCCTCTTTTATATCCAGCAAAAATTCCTAAAACTACACCAATTAAAGCACTAATTATGAATGAAGGTAAACTGATTATTAAACTAAATTTAATATACTTGAAGTAATATTCAGGTATTGTATTTGCATTTGAAGATTTGAAAATTCCTTCATCATATGGTAAACCAAAAGGTCTTTCTCTGTCAAATAAATCACTTAATCAGTAACCAAATCTCAATAATGGATTCATTTTGTTATCAACTCAATGTTCTTTAACTCATGGATCATTTCAATCTGAAATATCATAAGGAATTAAATGATATTTAACAGATTTTTCAAAAAGTGGTTTGGCAATATCATAAATATTTCCTTTATCATGACTACCACCATTTTCACCACCCCCAGAAGTTATTGCATTTTGGAATTCTTTAACATAAGGGTTATCACTGAAGATATCTACAGTTAGATAAACAACAAAAATGATAATCAATAACGTTAAAATCGCAAAACCTAAACGCTGTAGGATGTATTTTGTCATTTTTTCCTTTCTTATTTAAATACAATAAACAATTAGCACTTGCTAATTGTTTAAAACATTATTTATTTAAGGTTTGTTGTTATATTTCAAACATTCATTGGCCCATCACTTGCTGGAATTGTATAGTATGGGTTAACAATTTGTTTAACAAATTTAGAAGCAGAAATTGAACCTTGACCATCAAATGGAATTAATTGAGTATTACCAATTTCTCTAACAAGAGCAACTGCTTGTTCATCAGTTAAACTCTTAGTTTGATAATCCAATCAGAATTCAGCTGTAATTGTATTTAATGAGTCGTAATTTGAGGTTTCTGAATCTGGTATTAATTTAAATTCTTTAGTATCTTTGTTATATGTGTATTGTCCTAAGTAAGAACTTAAGTTGTTTGCATCTTCAAGAGTTAAACTTGGTCATAATTCAACTGGAATTGAAACTCTTTTTGTTTTTGCAAATTCAACAAATGCTAAACCAGCTCTTACTAATTCTGGATAAGATTTTTCTAATTTTTCTTTATATTCATTGTCTGTTGCAACTAGTGCAAAAATAAGGTGTAAGTTAAGGGCGTTATTGTATCCATCAAGACCTGAACCAATATTTTCATAGTCATAAGTTCAACCACTATAAGTTAATGGTGTAATTGATGAGAATCCAGCAAAGAATTTATATAACTTGTCTGTTAATTCTTCATCACTTAATCTTTTTTGTTCATATTCAATTTGTAAACGTCCTTTTTTGTCTAATCTTGTTCATGTATCAACAATTCCATTGTGAGCTTGGTTATAAGCATCAAGCATATTTGAATATCTTCATGGAATTCTAATTTGAACTTTTGTGCTTTCGCTAAATCCTTTTTCTTGGTAAATTCTGTCTAATAGAGCAGTCATTTTCTCGCTTAATTGATCAAAAATAATTGATTGGAATTTTTTGTCGCTTTCAACACCAAATGTTGAGTTGTCTTTTACATTCATAAATTTGGTGTTTTCACCATTAATTTCAAATGTATATCTTTCTCCTGTAAGTGAGTTAACAACGAATGTTTGAGTAACTTCATCATAGAAATCAACTAAAGTATTTGTTGTATTACTACTAATTGGCGATGCATAAGCAAAAGAGTTGTTTCATGGTCTAACTTCGTTATTTGGGTTAATTGTGTTAGAAACAGCACTTAAGTTAAGGGCTGAAAGTAAAATTGTTCTAAATTCCATTCCTGCACCAGTTGTAGATTGTTTTAATACTTCACCGATAGTTAAATAATTTTTAGAAGCTCCATTACTTTCAATGAGTGATTTAGAACTATTAAGTTCTTGAACGCTATATCCATATAAAACATCATAGAATACTGAATCACCATTCATGTAAGCTAATCATGAATTATCACTTCCAGGTAAAGGTGCAAAGTTTCAGAAGTTTCTTCTTGCGATTTGATCTTTATTACCTGATTGAGCATAGCTAAATCCAATTTCTGTTGCTGCTGCTTTAGCATCACTATTTAATTCATTTGTTCTAATGTTTGGAGACATTCCACTAAGGAATTGGTTTGAAATTTTATCAATTCAAAGATTTGGTTCATCAGGTGCTTGAGCGTATTGTTCAGTAAAAGTTTTAATAGTAGAACTATTGTTTACTCATTCTTGATCATGGTAATGTGTATTTACTTTGTAATTTGTTGCGTAAGAGTTAGCATTATATCCTGAAGTGTAATATCTTGATGAGAATAATGTATTGTTAACATTTGTTCCATATCAGAATATTCCTGATTCTCTAACAGCACCATCAGGTAAATTAGCGATTGTATCCTTAATTAAATTTGCATCAGCTTTTGATGATTGAACATAAAATAAATCTTTTTTAGCAGAATTTTCTTTAATATATTCACTTGGAGCTGCTAAAAATGTTGAATCTGTTAAAAGTTTTGGTAAATATTCAGCAAATCTAGATTGTGAATTTGAGTCTAACATATTAAATGTGAAATATGTATTTCCACTAGCATCAGCACTTAGAGATTTTGAAGGATCAATTAAGTCATCAAAAGAAACGTTAAATAATGTAAATAAGTATTTATTATTGAATCCTGTAGGTTTTTCAGATGTAAATGTTGATGGTGAACGATCAAATTGATTAGAAATTAATTTATCTGTTTCGAGAGAACTACCGTTTGAACGTCTAAATGTAGCGTCAGCATAAACTAAAGTTCTGAGTGCACTTATTCTAAAGTCATCAGCAACAACTTTATATTTAGTTTTTTCACCATTTTTATCAACTCAATATTGATTTGGTCTAATTCTAAAACTTAATTTTGTTGATTTTTCTAAATCAGCTGCAAATTGTGCAGAGTTAATTGAACGAGGATTTGAACTGAATCCTTTTACAACTGATGTTGTTCAACCTTTATTTGGATCTACTTTGTCTAATTTATCTTCAACTGAATCAATATCATCACTGTCATATACTTTCTCTACTCCATCAACTGTTAAAATGATTTGATCAGCTAAGTCAAATGACATTTTCTTTACTGATGGTCTTAAAACTGTAATAACTTCCTCGGTTTTAAGCCCTGTAACTACAGTTTTAGTTTTATATAATGGTTTTCCAACATATTCATATTCAAAAAGTTTTCCATATGTTAACTCTGAAAGTGTACCACTAAGAGTTCCTGAAACCATTGAAGATTCAAATGGATATGCTCCTTCAGTGTAAGTAGAGTTAAAGAATTGAGTATAAATTCCATTTTTTGCAGAACTTTGTAATTTGTCTTTTAGATTGCTTGATAAAGAATCAGTAATTTTATCTGCATCTAATTCATTTGTTCAACCTTTATCACCGATTTGTAATGAACCTTCAATATTTTTATCAGTTAAAACTGGTTTGCTTGGTGTATTGGAACTTGGGTTTGAACAACTAGCCGAAAGAAAGGCTAATGGTCCTACTGCTATTGTAGCAGAAGTTAAAAGTAGTCTTTTTTTCATTATTTCTCCTTAATTAAATTGTTATGAAAATACACAATTATTGAAATAAAAAAGTTTTGCGAACTTTAACTTCGCAAAACTTTTGATATATAAATTATAATATCATAAGAATTGTCGAAGTTATAGCACCAATGGTTAACCAAAGAATAAAAATCTTTTATGCTTTTTTATCAACAGTCTTGATTGCCATCAAGAGAGTTTCGGCCTTTATACCCTTTCTATAGTTTCTTAGCACGCCTGCTCCACTATATACTATTGCTAGAGGCTCCTCTATAACTCAATCACAGACACATTTAATAATTGTGTGTCTGTTGCAAATATTTTTTATTTTATTAAACAAATCAGACACAAAACTAAATTCAAATAAACTTATTTGAAATTTTAATCTTGTTAATAATCCGATTCATCATAAATTTCATAACGTAAGTATTATAAATGTTTTTTTATAATTTCAAAATTCTTTTTTTGTTATAGTTTAACTATTTTATTCCAGCTATTTTCATTTTTCTATTAAATATTTCAACATTAGAATCTGTTGAAAATTGAACTTGAATATCTTTCATAGCAGCAACTTTGTCTTTATTTCCTAATACGAATTCAACATTAGCATCTGTTAAATATTTTTCATCCGAAAGAAGAAAATCGATTGTATAAATGTAACTTGAAAGATTGTATCTATTAACTTTTTGGTTTTCATCTCTTAATTTTGTGATAAAAGTCAAATTATTTCTATTAGCAAAAACATCATCATTTGCAACAAAATAATCTTTTAAAAGCATATCACGTGACTCAATGAGTTTATTAATTAATAATTTATCATTTTGACTTAAAGATTTATGGTTAACTGGATTGGCTTTAGGATTAATAAATGCTAATGTCTCAACTTTATTTTTTACATACGAAAGTCCTAAATAAGAATCCTCTGAAGTTACTATATTAACCACAGGTGATTTTTTAAGGGTTGAAACTTTAACTTTAGTTTTAACTACTTGGAAATTATTTGTTTGACCCGCAATTACTTTTGGTTCTTTTTCAACTAATTCATAACCAGCTGGAACATTATTAAAAGTAATAATTTGATCATCTGACATTAAAAATGTTAATGAATAAATCGCTTCACCATTATAAATGTAATTTAGATCAGTTTGTTTTTGCTCTTTTGTTTCTTCATTTTCACTACTTGAATCTGAATTTTCAGGTTGATTTGGAACTTCTGGAGCAACCGGTTGTTCTTGGGTTGAATCATTATTGTTATTTTCAGAAGGATTTGAAGTGGTTTCTTCATTACTACTATTTGAATCTGTACCTTCAGCAGGTGTTTCTGGTTGATTTGGTGTATCAACACTTCCTGTTGTATTATCTACTTCAGGTTTTTCAGGTTGATTAGAAGGTGGAGTCTGAGGATTTGAATCAACATTAGAACCGTCAGAAGGATTTTGATTTTCCACAGGATTAGAAGGTGTTTCTGGTTGATTTGTATTATCACCAGGGGTTTCTGGTGTAGTGGTTTCACCATTGTTTGGTGTTTCATCTTTTGGCTGTTCAGATTTAATCTCTTCTTTATTGTTAGCACAAGAAGCAGACATTGCAAAAAGTGCTGTAGAAGATAATACAGAACCGATTAATAATAATTTATTTCTTACTCTTTTCATTTTTTCTCCTTAATTTATTTCAATAAATCTCTTATTCTTGATTCTAGCACAGATATACTATTTAATTCAGAAAATATCCCCGGTTTTTTATTTCTATCACCTATAATAAATTCTAAGTTTTCTTTAGTTAAATATCCAGGGTCTTTTAACATGAAATCAATTGTATAAATGAATTTAGAAACAAATATAGGGTAAATAAGACTGTCATCTTCAGTTAATTTATTTTTAAATTGATATGCATTGTAATCCTGAAATTGTATTTTTTCAGGTGATTTATAAGCTAAATCTATAAGACTTTTTCTCTCTTTTAAAAGTTCTTCATAAACATACAATTGTTGATCACTTAATTTTTCAAGATAATTAACATTTTCAGCAACTGAATTCACTAAATATTGAACATTAACATTTCGACCATCTTTATTCTCTTTTGCATATGTAATAACTCTATAACTATTCAACTCTTCAGTATTGTTTGAATTTTCAAATGTTGTTGTTGGTGTACTTCTTAATCCTTTTAATGTCTTAATAACTATAGCAACTTCTTCATCTGTATTTGATGTTTCGTTTTTATTACTTTCATCATTAGGCTTTGAAGGTGTTACTGGTTTATTCGTTTCGGGATTTTCAGGTGTTTCTGGTGTTACTTGAGTTCCATCGTTAGGATTTTCAGGTGTTTCAGGTTTAGTTTTATCTTTATTTTCGTTAGTACATGAAGCAGCAATTGAAGTTAATGATAATGTTGCTACCGGTATACTAAAAATACTAATTAATTTAATTTTTGATTTAATTTTCATTTCACCTCTCTTTTGTTATAAATAATAAAAAAGTTTTACGGTTATTATATCTCCGTAAAACTTATGAATATTAATTATATATTTCATATGTTTAACGAAGTTATAGCACCAATGGATTTACCAAAGAATAAAAATCTTTTATGCTTTTTTATCAACAACTCTAATTGCCACTAGAATCATTTCGGCTTTTATACCCTTTTGATAGCGTCTTTGCATGCCTGCTGGGCTATCTACTATTGTTAAAAGCTCCTCTATAACATCTTTAATTAATGGACTTATTATATACTATATTCAAATAAATTTAAATAAAAAATGAGAGAAAACTCTCAAATTTATTCGTATTTTCCTTTTTTTCAATTATTTAACTCTTGATTTGTTGCTAAAATAAAGTGATCATCATTAACCTTTAATCATTCAGGTTGATTAGTTTCACTATAATTATGAATGTTGATATCATACTGATATCCTAATAAACTACCTTTATCACCATGAATTGAAGGTACTGCTTCAAGAAGAGATTTAGTATATGGATGAAGTGGATTGTTCATAATCTCACTAGTTTTACCAACTTCTAAAATTCTTCCCTTATTCATAACTGCAATTCTGTCAGAAATATATTCAACCATTCTTAAGTCATGAGCGATAAAAAGAATTGTTAAGTTGTATTTATCTTTAAGATCATTAAAGATATTAACAACTTGTGCTTGAATTGAAACGTCAAGAGCAGAAATAGGTTCATCGGCAACAAGCAATTGTGGTCTAAGAACTACAGCTCTAGAAATTCCAATTCTTTGTTGCTGTCCACCAGAAAATTCTAATGGATAACGTGGTAAAACCGATTCGTCAAGACCAACAGATTTAAGAATTTCAACAACCAAAATTCTTTTACATTGATTTTCGGTTAATTTTGAAAGTTCTTCTCTTTGGGTTTTTAACTCTTTAAGAGTTTCAACAGCTTTTTCTAAGCCTTTAGTATTAGAAATATCATCTAAGAAATCGACATAAAATGCATCAAAAGCAACATTTTCATTTGTAGCAATTTTATTGTTTAATTTATCTAAATATTCACCATAAAATTGTGGATATTTTTTTTCGTTAATTAAATCATAAACTTGCTTTTGAAATTCTTGATCTTTATTATATAAATATATTTCTTTAGAATTTTTTGTATTTGTAAGTCCCTCAGAAACCACACTTTCAACATTAATATGTGGATTTAAACTGTTAGCAGGATCTTGAAAAATCATTTGAACTTTATTCACCAAAAAGTTAACAACTTCATTATACTCTTTAAGTTTTTTACCGAATTTAAGTCCTCTAGTTAATTTATTAGGAATTTTTCTACCTAATAATTTAATTTCACCAAAACTGTAAGGAACTAATCCTACAAGTGCTTTACCGATTGTACTTTTACCCGAACCAGATTCACCAACTAAACCTAAAACTTCACCTTTATAAATATTTAAGTTTAAATCTACCACAGCTCTAAAAGCTTTTGAACCACGTCCATAAGTAATATCAACGTTTCTTAATGTAACTAACTCTTCTTGGTTTGAATTGTTTTTTAACATCTCTTCAACACCTTTAGTTTGTTGACGAGTTGTTGTATAAGTGATTAAACCAAATTTCTTTACTTTTTCTTCATAAACATTACTCATAATTATTTATCCTTTTTATTTAGATAATTAGTTCACATTTGTTGAATTAATTTTGGTGGTTGGTAACTTTCAGCACGTTCATCAAGTAAGGCTGATTTAACTCTATGTGTTTCAGATTTGTAATAAAATTTTGATTCTTCAATAAAGTCAATTCCTAAAGCATAATCATTTCTAACTGCAAAAGCTTCACCTACAATATTGTTTAAGTTTGAAGGAACACTACCACGAATTGTTGAAAGCCTTTTTTCTTTATTAATATCTGGCATACTTAAAATAAGTCCTCAAGTATATGGGTGTTGCGGATATTCTAAAATCTCTCTAGCTGTACCTTCTTCGATGATTTGACCTGCATACATAATAGAAATGTAGTCAGCCATTGAAGCGACAACACCAATATCGTGAGTAATAAAGACTATTGAAAGTTTAAGTTTATTTTGTAATTCTTTAATAATATCTAACACTAAAGCTTGGACGGTTGGATCAAGAGCAGTTGTAGGTTCATCCATAACTAAAATTTTAGGTTCAAGTGCAACTATAGCTGCTATAACAACTCTTTGAATCATTCCACCACTCATTTCATGAGGGTAAAGTTTCATAACTGCCTCTGGATCATTAATTTTAGTCATTCTTAGAAATTCAACTGCACGTTGGTAAGCTTCTTTACGGTTTTTTACTACCTTATTAAGTAGCATCCCTTCCATGATTTGTTCACCTACTTTCATAGTAGGATTTAATGTTGACATTGGATTTTGGAATACAGCAGAAACAACTGTTCCACGATAATGTGAACGTTCTCATTGTTTTGGAGTGAATTTTTCAACATTATGATTGTAAAGTTTTACTTCACCAGAATCGATTACCGCATTATCACCAGTAAGACCATAAAGTAAACTTGTAATAACTGATTTACCCGAACCAGATTCACCAATAATTGCATGAACTTTTCCTTCATAAATTTTAAGGGAAGGTCCACGTAAAACTTTGTTTTTTTCTCCTGGACGAGCTGGATTAAGGAAAGAGAGATGAATATCTTTAATTTCAGCTGCTATTTTTAATTTTGTTCCATCACTAAATTCTTGATACTCTGCTTGACTATAAAATTCTTCAAGATTAATATTTTTACTATTTCTGAAGTTTTTTAAGTTTTTAACAGTTAAATTATTTTTTAATTCTTGAATTTTATTAATTATTTTTTTATTCATAAAAACCTATCTTTGTCTTCTAAGAGCATCTTGAATATTTGAACCTATTAATTGAACACAGGTTGTGATTAAAATTAAGAATGAAGATGGAACAAAAACATATCTTAAATATGTAGGGAAAACTTTTTGCCCTTCAGAAATCAAGTTTCCTAAAGTAGGAACGTCATCAATTGCTAAACCAATGAAAGCTAAACTGGTTTCAGAAAGAATAACTCCAGGGATTGAGAAAACAAGTTGAGTGATTAAAATAGGTAAAATAACAGGAATGTAATTTTTAAGTATTTTATAAGTAGGTGTACCAAGAACTTTAGATGCACTTACTCATTCAAAATATTTTGCTCTTTTAACTTGTGCTCTGATTTGGTTAGCCATTCCACTTCAGGATGTTAATGAAAGTGAAAATACAATAACTCAGAAACTTGGTGAAACAATAATTGTCATTAAAATAAGAATAATAATTGTAGGAACAACTGAAATAATTTTAATTATAAAGGTCATTATTTTGTCGAATAATTCAAATTGACCCATCATAATTCCGATTGTTAAACCAATAGCTACTTCTATAAAAGTACATACAATTGCAAGAGCAAGTGAATAACGAAGACCTCATCAAAGTCTAGCTCAATAATCTCTTCCGATATCGTCAGTTCCTAAAATATGGTAAATTCCGTGATCATCAGTTTGATTAAAAATTAAGTTTTTAGCATCAGTGTATGAAGCATTAGGATCTTGAGTTGTAAATGGGATTATTAATGATAATAAAATCATCATAAAAATAGTAATAACAGCAAAAATTCCGCCAAAACCATGTGCAAAACGGTAAATGAATTCCTTAAAAATTTTTGTTTGAGCTCCAAGATGTAAATCATTATGATAATCAAAAGTTTTTCCTATTATTTTTCATGCTTGATATTCAAATGGTTTAGTTATTGGATTAGGAGCAAGATCTTTGTTCATGGTATTAGTAGGACCAAGATCTTGACGATGTTTTATTTTTTCAAATCATTTATCAAATCTTTTATTTGCCATAACTATTTACCTCTTCTTCTAATTCTTGGGTCAATAACTTCATAAAGAATATCACGAGTAGCATATGAAAGAATTGTAAGAATTGCGAACATAACAATTAAGAATAAAATAACATTATAGTCTTTAGTTTGAATAGCTTGTAATAAAGTAGCACCTGAACCAGAGATAAAGAAGATTTGTTCAATAAAAATACTTCCGATAAATGAACCAAATATAACAGCAGGGAAGAAAGTAGCGATTGGGAAAAGTGAAGGTTTAAGAGCATGTTTTCATACAAAACGATTTTTACTTAAACCTTTTAAATAAGCAAATTTTGCATGTACTGAATTTAATTCACGATTTAATTCGGTTCTAATATATTTAATATAAACAATAATACTTCCGAGTGAAAGTGCAAATCCAGGAAGGATATATGTCATAAAGTCCTTATCATTAAAAATGTATGGCAATCCAACAAGTCTACCAACAAAAACAAGCACTAAAGCAAAAATAATCGAAGGAACTGAAGAGAAAATTGAAACTAGAACTGTTGATACTCTATCAACAATACCATTGGGGTTTTTTCCAACTCAAATACCAATACTAATACCTATTACAACTGTTAAAAATACCGATCAAATTCCAACTAAGAATGATTTATAAAATCTTTCTCAAATAAAATCATTAATCTCTCTAGCTGGGAAAAGTGAAAGAGAAACTCCAAAATCCCCTTTGAATAAATTAGATAAATACATAAAGTAACGTTCGATAATTGGTAAATTTAATCCATATTTAGCTTCAATAGCTTCTTTAGCTTCTTGATCTAAACCTGCTGTAATGGTATTTGAACCAGGAACTGCATTTATTAAAAAGAATGTGATAGAAACAACTATAACTCCAATAATGAAGAATTCAACGATGATTTTAATAAACTTAAATAAAATGTTTAATAGTGGTGAGTCAATTGCTAGTAATTTTTGTTTTAAACTAAGTTCTTCAGTTCTTTTATTAGTGAAGAAAACTAGATTTTGGTCAATTTTATTTCTTTTATTTTGTTTCATTTATTAACCATCCTTTCTTCTTGGTAATCCACTACGTGGTGGATTAGTATAATCATAAGCATATTGGAGTGCAAAACGGTAGAGTGAATCAACACCACCAACTTTAGTTATTTCTCAATTTGTATCAACTTCCATAAGTGGAATAACTGGTGCAGCATCACGAACAATTTTTTCAACCGAACCGATAAATGTATAAATTTGCGCTTGATCTCAACCTTCATTATTTTCTTCATCTGTTAAATTACCTGAGAAAAAGGCATTTAATCTAGAAGTGTAATCTGATAAAGTTTCATCACTTCTTTGGTAACTCAAATCAATAAATTTTCTTCAATAATCAGGAATTTGTTTTCCTGAAACCGATTGTTTAACTTGATTAAAGTTTAATCTATCTCTAGTGTCAGTAGTTAATTCAACTATTTTATCAAGGCCAAATTTATTAAAGATATATTCATTAAAAGCTTTAGTTATTTTTAAACTTCTTAAACCTGGAATATCATCAAGATTAAGTTCATTTTTATTTAAGTTAATTGAAATATATAAAATTAGATTAGATACATATTCACTTGTAAATAATTCTGAATCATCAGAATATCTCTCTTTAAGAATTTGAATAATTTCATTTGTTTTAGTTTGAGCAAATTCAGTTAAAAGAAGTTTATTTTTACTTCTTCCTGGTTTTTTAATTAATTCTAACATTTCTAAATTTGATTCGATTATTTCACGAATACGGTTAATATCTTTTGATAAAACTTCTGTTTTAGTTAATGTTTTTCCATTTTCTGTGTTTACTAATTTTTCTAAAACTAAGTTAGAAATATAATCAGCGTAAATAAATGAACCAACTGGGTTATCTTTAAATGCAATATTTTTTTGCCCTAATGAGTCAATTTCATCACGTTTGAAGAATGCACCTATGTAATCTGAAGGTCCATTACCACCTATTCTGTCGTAGTTTTGGTAGATAATGTCATATTTACCAGTTTCAATAAAACTAACAAAAGTATTTTCAGGTAAGCTTTTTAGTTCTATATTTATATAACCATTAAAAGCAGCGTTTAATTTTTCTTTTAAGAATTGTCCAGCTTTTTTCTGCTCATCTGTTGAGTTATTCAAGAATGTTAATGAAATACTTTTTAACTCTGGGTGTTTAGCCTTAAATCTTTCAAGATAATATTTAGCTGTTTCTAAATCATAAGCAATATCTTTACGTTCTGTTTTTTCAAAATTAAATGCTTTTGAAAGGTGAATTACATATTCATAATTTTGTAAATCAAAAGTTTTATTGTTTTTTGTGTTTGATGTTAAACCATTAAAGAACATTTCAAGGTTTTTACCATCAAAAGATTTATATTGTCCATATGCAGTTCAAGTATTAACTGGGAATGAAAAATCTCATCCTACATATTTTAAGATATCTTCACGATCAATAGCAAAGTAAATTGCATTACGTAAATCTTGATCTTGTACATAACCGTTTGTATTTGTTTCATTATCTAAGTTAAATCCATAAGCGATTGTTCCATAACCTTGGTTTTTGTTTAAGTATTGTTTAAATAATGGATCAGATCAATATCCAGTAATTTTATTAGCAGGAATAAAAGTCTGTGAAATTATTCCATCTTCAAAGAAAGTTGCATTAATGTTTTTATCTGTTGAAAATAGAATCTTAATTTTGTTTGAAATTGTATTTGAAGCATCAAAATAATCTTTATCTTTAACTAAATCAATGTATCCTTGTGGACCAAGAACAATATCATTGATTAAAAATGGTCCAGTAGTTAAAAATTTCTTAGGATCAGAACCGTATTTTTCAATTCCTTCACCATCAGTTTCAACGTAAGCACGATTTATTGGGTAAAGATTTGAAAAAATTGTAAATAATAAATAAGAAAGATCAGGAGTTTTATTTTCATCAAAAATCGCTGTAAATCCAAATTGATTGTAACTTAAAGTCTTTATTTTACCTTCAATTTTTTCATTACTGAAGTCAAATTTTTGATATGGATTAACATATTGATTTCTTACAAGTTGAATTTTAACTTGTCTATTATCTTTAGTTAATAAAGTAAAATCTTGAACTTCAGCATTTGGGTTAAAACTTGTATTTAAGTGTAGTGATTTAGCAATTTCTTCATTACTAAAATCTAAGAAATATTGTCCAGTATAGAATCCAAATTTTAATGCTGCTTGTCTAATTTTTTCAATTGCATCTAAGTCAATTGGATTTCCATTAGCATCACTAACTTGACTTTGTCATGGGATATCATTAGGATCTTGAATGTATCTTCCTAATTCAGAATTGTAAATGTATTTTCTACGACCTCATGGATTTTTATATGAAGTGTTAAATAATTTACTATATTCTCTTTGAGCAGCAAGAAATTCATCGGCAGCTCTAAAACTATATTTAACTATAGTATCTAACTTTTGCGAACCAGTATTTAAGTCCAAAATATATTCAAGATAATCTCTTAAATCAGTTGCACTAACATAATCACCGTTACTTCATTTATTTTTGTATTCATTAAGATTTCCAGTTATAGCCATATAGTTGTTTTGATTTTTTGGATTTCTAAATGCATACATTGAAGCGCTCTTTTTAACATCTGAACCGATTGTCGGTGCTCCTAAACCCCCAACAATTGAAAAATTATCTACAGCATATCATTGACCAAGTACGTTACCATACCCTTCTTCTGATTCAAGTTTAGAAGAAAGTTTATTGTAGTAATTATCAAAATTTGATGATTGATCAGCTTCAACAACATCCATCATTACAAAGTTAAATTGATTTGTTGGAATAACACTTTTAAGTTGAGTATTTGGTCCAGATTTTAAATATGAATCCACTAGTGATGGAAGTACTTTATCCATTGATTTATAACGAATATAGTTCAAATTATTAATTGGTTCAGTAGCTAAACCAAAATCATATTTTATGAATGAAGAATTTTTGGAAGTATCTATTCCATAAATTTCTTTTAGTTTTTCTAACTCAGTTTTTTTATTATCATTACACGAAACTAATACAGCAAGAGAACTAAATGCAGTAACACTTGAAATAGCTAGTAATGGTAATTTTCATTTGTTTAATTTTTTCATTTCAGTCCTCCTATATGTTAAATTGGTGATTTACAGAAATCACAACTTTTCCTGTTTTTTGTTTATCTTTGTTTAATTCGTTTGTAATGTAAATTGGAGCTTGAGAAGAGTCTTTACCATTTTCAGATAAGCTTTTGATATCACCAAGATTTAGTTGAGATACTACTTCATTATTTTCATCCACAAATTCCATGTAATATGAGTGTTTTGGTAATAATAATGTATCTCTATATTTAGCCATAATTGCATAATCTGTTATTCACGAAGAGTAACCCAAATCATGTAAAGTTACTTTTGAAGAAGCGTCATTTTGTTTTTGTAAATAGAAAATATTGTTTGTCGAATTAATATTTACATTAACATATTTAACTTCTTTAGTGCTTACATCAGTGAATTTAATCTTCTTAATTTTTTCAGCATATTTATTTTCAATAAATCCATACATAGCAACTGCATCATAATCTTTATTTCTAAATACACCTGCGATATTTCTGTTTCCAACTCCATAGTTCATTAATTGTGAAACAAAGAAAGCTTTAGGTCTACTTGTAATTTTTTCACCATTAAAGTCTTTTAATCTAATTGTTTCATCGATAACTTCATCAAGATTTTCATCGTAAAGTTCCATTCCGATTTTTTCTTTTTGTCATCTATCTTTAAAGAAACCATTTGATTTACTTATAAAGTTACCAAAATATGATGATTCTCTTGATTCAACACTAGACATTTTTTGCCCACTAAAAATTTCAGGATTTTTAAAATCTTTGATAATTTCATCACGAACAGCTTGAGTTTTTTCAAATTTTTCTCCAATTATAGCAACCATTTTAAATGCATATTCATCTTTAAGATTATTCAACTCTTTATATTTAGGATCTCTTGAATATGATTGTCCTTCATGTTCTTTTTCGAATTTAGCTATTTCTTCTTTAAGGCGTTCTCATTCAGCTTTATATTCTAAATATTTAGCATTATATTCTGTAAAGATCTTGATTACTAATTCATTGTTGTAATAATCATCAAGTTTTGAAGAAATAAGCGCGTCATAAATTGCTCTATTAGTTTTAGCATGATCTAAAAGACGATCATTTCAAAAACTTAATTTAGTTGCATCAACAACATAATCAAGTCCAGTGGTAGCTTCATTAATTCCATTTAAGAAACTTGGTAAGTTTCCAAAATTATTCGTGTTTGTTATATAAGTAGTTTGTACATAATCACGGGTAAGAGTTTCAGCTAATGAGTAGATATAATCAGTAAATTTGTCATTTAATAAAGGTTCAATTCTTGTTGCATTATATTGAGTTACATCAACTGTTGGAGTACCATTAGTAAAACTAGTCATTACTATTGAATCATAAGTAATATTACCTACTCCCAGATCTTTGAAGAAAATATTATTACCAATAAAAGTGTATAAATCTCAAGTATCAGCATTAACTAAATATTTTGCATCCTCAGTTACTTTAGTAATGTAATCTGCAATAGCTTTTTGAAGAGTTTCTACATCAAATTTATATTTAGTTTTTTCGTCAATTAATTCTTTATTTTCTACATAACCTTCAATGAATTGAGGTTCAAGAATTTCAATTCCATATTCTTTAGAAAAAATTGCTTCATGAGATACTAAATCAGTGGCAGGGTTAAAATCAACAACACTTAAGAATAAATTACTGTGTCTAAAACGATACATTAATTCATTTGCAATATTTTGTTCACTACTTAAAATTGTTTCAATTTTTTGATCATTATTTTCATTTTTTGTTGAGAGTAATCCATTTTTAAAAATATCAAAGTCAAATTTTGTTTTTACATAATTAATATCTCAGTTATACGAAACACTCTTATCTTCGTTGATTACTTTAACAGCTTTTTTATAATCTATTGAAGCAAAGGCAAATAATTCTTCAAGTGAATCAAAGGTAAGTGCCTTTTTAGTTTTATTTTCAGTTTTATTATTTTTAACTTCTTTAACATAACGCTTATTGAATGATTCAAAAAGATTATCAATAATTCCTGAGTATGCACGACTAAATGGATTAATTACAACATTTTGTAACTTACTACTTTGATTATTTGCAAAAATATCTTCATAGTCAATTCCAGCAACTAAATATCCATTAGAATCAACATAAGAAAGTAATTTTGACGAAACAAATGCATTTGGATTATTAGTTAAAATTGATTTATCATTAAATCCAAAATAGTTTGCTAAATTACTTTGAAGAGAATAACTAAATTTACCATATGGTGTACGTTGAGCAAAATCTTTTAAATTATTTAAAATATTTGCATTTGCATCATATGAACTTTTAAGAAACTCTGAATCCGAAGCATAAGGAGTTGTATATTTAGATTTCACTTTGTATGTACTTCCTGAATTTTCAACAAATGCTAAACGAACCCCAACACCTGAAGATTCGTGAATACTTCCTCATTGAGATGATTCTCTACTACTTTTGAAAATATTCATAGCTTCTTCAAAGATATCACCACTAAGTGCTAAATTATGATAAGTGTTTCTTGTTATACCTTGATTAGTTTGTTCGAGGAAGTTTGTACTTGGGTCATATTCATATGATTGATTTCTGTAAACTAAGTTTCTCTTGTAAACCGGGCTTGAAAATTCACCACTTAAAGTTCTAAGCGAAACTTCAGTTTTTCCACCAAGAGAAGTATTTGCATTATTTCATCCACTTTCATAGTATCTTGTGTAAATTAATTGTTGGAAAATTTTTGTAATTTCAGAAATTAAAGCATTCACTTCAGCAACTTCATCACTAGTTAATTCTTCATTTAAAGGAACTGAAATAGCAGGTGTTTTATCGGAATTAAGTAAGTTAACTTTTGTAATAATTTTAGTTTTAGGATCATTATTTAATCAATCAACAACTTTAATTGAAATTGTATTATTCTTTTCATCAACTTCAAGAACATTTTCAAGTGAATTTCCCATACCATCAGTAATATATTTAGCAATATTTGAAGCTTGAACACTACCTGCTTTTAAAATGGCATTACCATTCTCATCAATTTCTTTAACAAAAACTTTAGCTTCACCTTCGATATAAGGGTTTAATGTACCGGAGTCTGAGTCAAAAGAATTAGCGATAAATAAATCACCTAAACTAACACCTCTTAATTCAGCAGCTTTTTTCATTCCATCAAAAGTTTGTAAAAAACGTCTTTCAGGATTATCAATTACATTGCCTACTTCATCATTTTGTTTATTCGTTCCTCAAACGTCTGCGTAACTTTCAATAGCAACAGTTCCATCAGATTTGATGAATTTGAATCTTGTGAATTCTCCTGCTTCACTCACTATACCAGAAGTGTTGATTCTATCAAAATCAAGATTTGTTCTAGCATATAAGTAATTTCTAAGAGCTATAGCTGAATAATACGAAGAATCTGAAGCACCTCCACGAGTTGAAAGACCACCAATTAAAACAGCGTTATTTGGTGTATCTCATGCTTGACCTTTTTCAAGAGTGTAGTGATGTCCATATTCATGAGTTGCAACATATTTTAGGAAATCTGTTGAAATTCCTTCATAATTAGGAATTGAAGCAGATAAAAGTAATGGAAGACCGATTCTATCTTGATCACTAAAACCTTTGTAAATGCCATCCTTGATAGTATATTCAAAATATCCTTTGTCATTTAATTTTCTTACAACATGTGGACCACTTTTTTCTTTCAATAAATGTGGATATTTTTTGACAACGACATCAAAAAGTCCTGCATAAGCTTCATTGTAGATTTGAAATTTTCTCGCTGCTAAACCTTTAACTGGATTTCCGTTCTCATCAACTAAAGTGGTATCTTCTGAAGAAGCAGTTATAGCAATTGGATTAATTGAACCGTTATAACCAATTGCGGATTTAATTTGGTCAAATTGTTCTTTAACACTTTTGTTAGATTGAATATCATTAATATCAAAAATAACTCAACGTGTTTCATTATCATTTGAAATTAATTTAAAGTTAATTTTTTGCGCTGAATTATTGCTATCTCTGTCAATTCTTATTTCTTCAAGTTTATAGTTTTGAATTCTATTTTTAAAATCACTATCCAAATTATTATAATCAGCAAATTCTTTTAAAGCATTAATGGCTTCAATTCTATTTCTAAAGAATTGTAGTTTTGCTCCATTTTCAATTGGTGTGTAAATAGTTAATGTTTCTTTTTCAAATTCATGAACATCATAAAAATCATAGAAATGTTCAATAGTGTTATTAACCACATCTCTAAAAGTATTATAAGAGATTATATTTTTGTCATTCGAAACACCTGGTTTAAGAGTATATTGATAAAATCTCTTTGAATCAGTAATACTTTTGTCTTCAAAAATTATGTTTAATGCTTCAACTTTATCATTAACGACTGAAACTTCTTTAACAGTCATTAATTTGAAATTTTCTTTAGTGATATTTGAAACAGTTGAATCAGTCTGTTCTAATTTAATAATCATATCTTTGAATTCTTGTTCAGAAATATTTGAATCAATAACAATAAAATCGCTCAATGATTTAACATTGTCAAAGTCATTAGGTTTTGAGTTTTTAGAAGGCATTACTAAAAATTCTTTACCAATTAATCTTTCTGGAATGGTTACACCTAAATACGAAGAACTATTTATTAGTCCTTCTCTTGCATTTTTAATTGAAGTAGCTAAGGGAATATTTGATAAAAATTCGTTTACTTTATCCAAAGATTCTGGGTTACTAAAAGTTGAGTAAGTTAAAGAATCATTAGCATTTCCCGAACCACTAAGAATTGAATATATTGGCATCGAACCAAAGAAAGCATCAGGGAAGAATTTAATTTCACTCGATTCTTTATGAAGTGTTGAATGTGAACCAAGTGTTATAGCATTACCGTTTTGTTCAACACCAGGAACAATTCTAAAAGAATCTAGAGTTAATAAGTCAGGACCTCATGAAACATTGTCAATAAATCATTTAGTAAATTCAATAAATTGCTTTGGGTTTACCGCTAAAACATACTCATCGTAAAAACTAAAACTTCCATATTTAACTTCTAATGTAAAACTTTCATTGTAAATCTGATAGTAAACATTGAAAAATTCATTAAAAGTATATTTCTTGTCAACATTAGATTCAAATCAAAATTCGTTATAATCTTCACTTATTCTAGCAACCACCTTTTCTTTAAGCGGGTCAAGTATAGCTAACTCGGGTTTTAACTCTCCATTAACCCTGAATGATGAATAATCATTGATTAATTTATTCTTAGGTATGCTTGAATAAGTTCCGTTAACTTCATCAGAATTATTGGCATAAATGAACATACCAGAAATAGCAATTGCTGAACCAGCAAATAAAACTCCAAATGAGGTTAGAATTTTTTTCTTTAATGAAATAGTTTTTCTTCTTTTACTCATATATTTCCTTCTCTTTTTACTTTTATTTAAGTATTTTATTTTAAATTATAGTAAAAAAACTATATATGCATAGTAATAAAAAAATTTTTTCATTGTTTGAAATTTAAAAATAAAAAACGCAATTGCGTTTCTGGTGCCTAAGACAGGACTTGAACCTGCACGGATTTCTCCAGTGGATTTTGAGTCCACAGCGTCTACCATTCCACCACTTAGGCATTTGTATTATTATACACTAATAATTCGATTTTATTCTTTGATGGTTTTTTTCATTTTTAATCTCATATCATTTAACTATTTCATCTTCTTCTAAACCATAAAGTTTTGCAAGACCCAAAACTAATTCGAATATAATCAATATTTTTTCCTTATCTAACTGTTTTGTAGCATCAGAAATAGCATTGAAAGTTGCTATTAATTGTTCATTTATATCGTCACTAATGACTATTGGGTTAATCGAAGTAGGTAAGTTATAATCATTACCAAACGAAACTAAAAAATGTATTAAATCTGCAAATTCCTCATAAATGAAATCTATATTTAAATTTCTTGTTTTCTTTCAATATTTAAATGTTTCAATTTCGTTAGCAAACTCACCTAGTTCAACATGCAAAGCAATTAATTTTCTTTTTTCAAGATCAACTTTACTAAAATTAGGGTTTAATTCAAAAGCTTTTAAAGTTAACTTTTTGTCTAATTCCAATTGCTTATTAAATATATCACTAAAATTCATGAACTAATTATACACAAAATAAATAAAGTATGAATAAGTTATACGACTGTAAATACCTAAAGTTTAAGAATTATTAATTATGTAATTTAATAATTTTTTAAGTTATGCAAATTATTTGTAATTTACAAAAAATAAATCTTATTATGAATAAATAGGTTTAAATTTATATAATATAGCATAATTATGCTATAATTATTCTAAAGGGTATTATGAAGAAAAATTTATTCAAAAAGCAAGAAAAGGACTTAACAGTTTCAGTACATTTCTCTATAAGGGGTTCATTGGTTAAAAAAATTGAAAATGATTCAAAAAAATACAATATCACAAAATCAAAAATTGTAGATACAATATTATGAGAATACTATAAAGAAAAATAAAAATTGAGGTGATTATGAATAAAAATAATGATAAATTAAAAATGATTGATCTTTTTGCTGGTGCTGGTGGTTTAACATATGGATTTTACAAAAATGAATTCAACCCAATTGAAACAATAGAATTTTGAGAGCCCGCTACCAAGACATATAATATTAATTTCAAAACTGATGTAAAACCTTTGGACATTACTGATGATAATGTTAGAAATCATTTATACAATAAATGAAGGAACTTAACAGATATTGTTATAGGAGGTTTCCCATGTCAAGGTTTTTCAATGGCAGGTAAAAGAGATAAAGAAGACCCTAGAAATCAACTATATAAATACACAATAGATGTTATAGATAAAGTTCAACCAAAATGTTTTTGTTTAGAAAACGTAAAGGGAATACTATCTTTTAAAGAAATTGACGGTGTTAAAGTAATTGAGAAAATAAAAAAAAGACTTGAGGATATAGGATACTATTCAAAGTATATTTTATTAGACGCTTCTAATTTTGGTGTTCCACAAAAAAGAGAAAGAGTTATATTTGTAGGTGCAAAATTAAAAGATAAAGATAAAGTAAACAAAATAATTGATGCTTTGTCTAACTACAAAGAAAAAATTGTAACTGTTAGAGATGCAATATACGATCTAAAAGATAAAGATGAAGATAAAGTGTTTAGTCATATTTTTACAAAACATTCACCAGAAATGATTGATAAGATAAGGAATACTGAAATTGGTAAAAGTGCGATGAAAAACTTTTCGGATGCATGAAGAAAACTCGATTATGAGAAACCATCTTTCACAGTTAAAGAAAATCATGGTGGAGTTCATTTACATCCAGAATTACCAAGAGTTTTAACCCCTAGAGAACTAGCAAGATTACAAAGTTTCCCTGATGATTTTTTGTTTTATGGTAACAAATCAGAAATTTTAAAACAAATAGGTAATGCTGTTCCTTGTAAACTTTCTCTCGAAATAGCAAAAATAGTTAAAAAACATTTCTTTTAACTTATTTTTTTATTTTTTCAATTATATTTTTATAAATATTTTCTAACAATTGTTTTGTTCTTTCTTCGGAAATTAAATTATCTGGAGTTTTATTTTCTAATAGAAATTTTTCAGAAACTTTTAATCTTCCTGAATTTATGTTAAATGTTTCAGACCAATTTCTATTATCAGACATATAACCTCGTAAAAAAGAACAGTCATACAACAATTGTTGCATGACTGTTTTATATTCTTGGTCCTTTTAGTAAAATTATAGTGCAAAAAAATAAGAAAGGAACCAATATGATTATAGCAAATATTAAAAATTCTCTTGAAAAAGTTGTGTGTATTAAAACTAAAGAAAAACATTTACCAAACAATCACTATTTAATCAAAAATTCTGAAGAAGAAATCAGAATTCTTCATTCAAAAGTTATAAATAACAGATTACTCAAAGCGAATCAAATGAACATTCTTCATTTAAATGAATGCCTAAGATTATTCAAAGAAGGAAAGAATTTTTCTAAAGTTTCAGAAGTGATTGGATTTCAAACACACACCATTAAAAAGTTATTGAAAATTTCAACAACAAATCAAGGTGATTTTGTCAAAAAATATAAAAAAGTTTGTCGCAACTGTGATCAATATATTAATTATGTAAACTATATTGATTTCCAATTAATTGCCGAACATCTTATGCTTTATAAGTCCAAAAGAACAAGACTTCATTCAAAGACTATTAAAAATAAATGAAGAGATTTTATTAGATTTTGAAAATCTGAAGTTAGTTATTATAGGAAAAATAGATTCAATAAAGATTTTACAAAAAGAGCAATCAAAGTTTCAGCTAAAGCTCTTGTTAATAAATTTAAGAAGATGTTTCCTAACAGTTTCTGCCCTACTCCTAGCACTGTATACAAGTGCTTAAAGTCAAATGAGTTTAATTTATCTATAGATATTTTGCTCTTTCTTTCTGTAGGAAAATATCACAAGAAAACTAGAAAAGTTCAAAAAAGTTCTCTTAAAAATGCTGTTAGTATTCATCAAAGGCCTGATGAGGCCAACCATAGATTAAAGGAAGGTCATTTTGAACTTGATACTGTGATTGGACAAAGCAAGGATAAGAATTGTTTGGTAACTTTATTAGATAGAAAAACTAGAAAACTTTATGTAATATTATCACGCAAAACTTCTGAGGCAGTGAAAGATGCTTTACTTGAAATGATTAAAGTTAATTCCATAAAAATAACAACATTAACGGTTGATAACGGCTCCGAGAACGTGCGCTTGCACGAAGTTATTTCTAATAACAATTTGTTTAAATGTGATGCATATTGTTCATACCAAAAAGGTTCAATAGAAAATATCCACAGACACATTAGAAGATTTATTCCTAAGGGTGTGTCTATGGATAAATTCACAAATAAACAAATTTATGTGATGAGCAAAAGAATTAATGAATATTTAACACTTATCAATCAATAATTTTACTAAAAATTTTAAAATCGGTCATGACCGATTCTTTTGGTGTGCTTTTTTATATAAAAAAGCATTATAATTATATAAATCGTAGCACTAACGTACTTCAAGGACTTTGATTAAAATGCATTGTTAAATGACTTTTCTATTTCATAAGACATATAACCTTTAGAAAAATCTACTTCTTCTAGAAAAAAAGATTTTATATTATTTATTTTAATTTTAGATTTTTGAATAGTATAAAATATTTTTAATAACATAAAATGTTTTGTGTTTTCGTTATAATTCAATACATAATCCTTATGTAGTTGATTAATCGAAGCAACAGCATCGTTATTTTTAAGAACTGACTTTATGTTTACTAAAAATAAATGATGATTAAAATAAGAATAAAAATCAAAAGAAGAATTTTGAGTCTTTTTAAGACTATCCCTTTTAACCAATATTTTATTATAATTACCTTCATTAACTTTTGTTTTGGTAATTAATTTGTTTACCAAAAATTCCTCTATTAAAAATCCTAATGCAGTTGATGATTCAACACAATTATCTTCTCTTTGCAATAAATTGACTTCTTCGATTTTTAACTCTAAAACATTATCGTAATTATCAAAAATTTCTTTAATAATTTTTGTAATTTCATTTTGAAATTCTTTTTGTATTTGTAAGTATTTATTCATATCTTTATCCTTTTTATAATTATATGTAATTAGCATATTTATTAAAGTTTTAAATTAAATTATTCATTAAATAAAAAAGAGTCTATGATATGACCATAAACTCAATTTAATTTATAATTTATTACTATTTTAAGCAACTTTTAGTTGAATCACATTCACAGTAACTACATTTACATTCTTTATTAGTTTCACAATCTTTTAAAGAATCACATTTTTCTTTGCATTTTTCATCACATGATTTGCAATTTTGATTTGGGTCACAGCATTCTTTTAAATCACAATTTATATTGCAATCACTTTTTGATGAGCATTCAACTTTTTTGTTTTTACATGAGTCATCTTTACATTTTAATTCTGTTGATTTAGCACATGTTTTTTCTTTACTACAAGTTCCTTTTTGTGAGCAAGTTGATTTGCATTCATTTGATGAATTTTCTTTAACACATTTACAATTCATAATATAACTTATAAATAATTGATTATTTATAATCCCCTTTCAAAATAATTATAATATATTTTTTTATAAAAAAATTAGTTTTTTAATGATTTTTTATGGTTTTTATTACTTTTTTAAAAAATAATTTGATTATGAGTAAATAAAAAAGTCAACCTAAGTTGACTCAATTATTGATTGATTTTTCTATTAATAATCATCATTGTATTCATTTTCATCATCAGAATTATTGTCATAAATTTCATCAAGTGAAATTGTATATTCATCATTTTCTGATGAATCGTATGGACTGAAGTTTTCAAAATCTTCAAAATCTTCATCAATATCAACACCATTAAAATCTTCATTAGTAGGATCATATTTTCCTTTGAAGTATGATCTAGGATCACGGATGTCATATTTTCCTTTAGCTTCATAATTAATATTTGTACCCGCAGGAATTTTATGTCCAAGAATAATATTTTCCTTAAGACCTTCTAAGTTATCAACTCTTTGTGAAATTGATGAGTTAACTAAGATTTTAGCTGTTTCTTGGTATGATGCAGCAGCTAAGAAAGATTCACTAAGAAGAGGAGTTTGTTTTGCTCCGCGAATTTTAACTTCACCATAAGCTGGTTTTTTACCTTGAGAAATTAAACGACCATTTTCTCTTTGATATACAAATGTATCAATTAAACTTCCTGTAAAGAAGCTTGAATCTCCTGGGTCAGTGATCATAACTTTAGAAAGCATTTGACGAATAATGATTTCGATATACTTATCTGAAATAGAAATACCTTGAAGTCTATAAAGTCTTTGAACTTCTTTAAGTAAGTAGTTTTGAACAGCTCTAGTGTCAACAGTTTCAAGTAATTCTGTTAAAACAATTGGACCTTCAACAAGTTTTTGGCCTGGAATAACACTATCTCCAACAGCAACTCTAAGTTTTTGTGAAACTTTAGCATTATATGTTTCTTTGATTGTTTCGTGTCCATTTCTGTGTGCAACAGTAATTAATAATGCATCAGTATCTCTACCATCTTTATCTTTAGCAATACTAATTCCAGTTACGATTCCATTGTGTTTTGAAATCACCGCCGGTCTACCTCAAGGTGAATCATAGGCATCGATTAATTCGATTAAACGACCAAATCCACCAGTAATATCTTCAACCCCAGCAACCCCTCCAGTATGGAATGTACGCATAGTAAGTTGTGTACCAGGTTCACCAATACTTTGAGCAGCCACAACACCAACAGCTTCACCAATATTTACTATTCTATTTGTAGCCATATCTTTACCAAAACATTTTTTACATACTCCATTACGTGTATGACATGAAAGTACAGAACGAATTTCAACTTCAGTAACTTTAGCATCATTAATAATTCTTTCGGCTAATTCTGGAGTAATTAATGTATTTGCAGCAATAATCAATTCACCATTTTCATCATAAATTGAACGGTTAGTGAATCTTCCTTCAATTCTTTCTGTAAGAGATTCGATAACTGTATCAGTTTTTGTGTCTTTTATGTCCTTTACAACAAAACCAAAGTCCGAACCACAATCATCTTCTCTAACAACAATACCTTGCGCAACATCAACTAAACGACGAGTTAAGTATCCAGATTTAGCAGTGTTAAGAGCAGTATCGGTAAGTCCTTTACGAGCCCCGTGGGTTGATGAGAAGAATTCATAACCAGTAAGACCGTCAAGGAAACTTGACTTAACAGGAATTTCAATAGTACTACGTACCACACGATCGTTTGCAGCATCGGCTTTAAGAACTTTGGTATTGTTACTCATAAGTCCACGCATACCAGCAAGTTGAACAAAGTTAGAGATATTTCCACGAGCTCCAGAAAGGAACATTGTGAAAAGTGGGTTACTCATATCTGACTTAGTAACTACCTTTAAGTCTGCTTCAATACTTTCTTTAACTTCAGATCATTTTTGAATTGTTAAAGTATAACGTTCATCATCAGTTAAGTATCCTTTTTCAAAGTACTCTTTAAGTTGGTTAGCATAAATTTCACCATCTTTTATTTTTTCCTTTGTTGATGGTACTGTTGTAACGTCGTTCATTGAAATTGTTGTACCAGATTTAGTTGAGTAGAAGAAACCTAAATCTTTAATTTTATCAAGAATTTTAGCTACTTTATTTGTGTAATCAAATCAAACTTTTTCAAGCAATTCAGTATAATTAGACACCGTTCATTCTTTAAGTTGACCTTTATTTTTTCTAGTTGTAATAACATCAATTTCTGCAAAATGTTTTTTGATTAACTTAGCAATTGTATTTGCGTGAACTTGATTAATTGCTTCGTTTTTATAGTCATATAATTCAGCACATTTAGTAAATAAATCTTTGTAATTTTCTCTATTTACTTCATTAATTACACTTGCAATGTCTTCCATTGTTACAATAGCAACATATTTTTCATATACTTTACGTACAATTTTTGCAATATCCTTTTTAGATAAAGCGGTATTAGTTGGTAAGTTTTTGATGTATTCAACAAAATTCACCTCGTAAGGTAAGGTATATTCATCAACATTATTTAAACTTGTGTGAATCTTTTCACTTTCAGATACTTTAACTTCACCATTAGAATCTGTTGTAACTTTTTTAGTTACTCTTTTACCAAAAATAAATTCAAAATCTGATGGGAAAGCATTATTAAGAATGAATTTACCTGGTGTAGAAATTACATATTTTTTATTAGGATTAAGTTGTAATTGATCTTTATTGACTTCCTTAATTGGTAAAACAACCCTAGTGTGTAGAGTAATATAACCACGCTCATAAGCATTTAACATATCGTTCATTGATGAATAATACGTACCTTCACCCTTAGCGTTTTCTTTTTCTAATGTTAAGTAGTACAACCCAAGAATAATATCTTGAGATGGGTTGATGATAGGTTCACCATCTTTAGGACCAAGAATGTTTTTTGAAGCAAGCATTAATTCACGCGCTTCACGAACCGCTTCATCAGAAATAGGAACGTGAACAGCCATTTGGTCCCCGTCGAAGTCGGCGTTGAAAGCTGTAGTTACAAGTGGGTGTAATCTTATAGCTTTTCCTCTAATTAAAACTGGTTCAAAAGCTTGAATTGAAAGACGGTGAAGTGTAGGAGCACGGTTAAGAAGAACTGGTCTACCTTCAATAGCTCTTTCAACATATGGTCAAATCATTGGATCAAGTGATTCAACTTTCTTTTTAGCAGCTTTAATTGAGTTAATTCCTTCATTAGATTTTATTATTTCTTTAATTACTCATGGTTCGAATAATTTAGCAGCCATTTCTCTAGGAATACCAACTTGGTGCATTTTAAGAGTAGGACCAACGACGATAACACTACGTCCTGAGTAGTCAACACGTTTTCCAAGTAAGTTTTGACGGAAACGACCTTTTTTACCTGTAATGGCATCACTAATAGATTTAAGAGGTCTTGAATCTTTAGAAACGACAGGACTAGGTTTTTTTCTAGCGTTGTCAATTAAAGCATCAACAGCTTCTTGAATCATACGATACTCATTTTGTTTAATCAACATAGGAGCATCAGAAGCATTTCATTTTTCTAAACGATTATTTCTAATAATAATACGACGGTAAAGTTCATTAATATCACTTGTCGAATGACGTCCACCATCAAGTTGAACAAGAGGACGTAAATCAGCAGGAATAACTGGTAAGTTATAAATTAACATACTTGTTAATTTTTGACCTGATTTTATGAATGAATTGATGATTGTAAGTCTTTTATATAACTTAGTTCTTTCTTGAACTTTAGTTCCAGTTAAACTTTCACCAGCTGGAATGCTGTTGTTAATTAATTCAATTTCTTCACTTACTTTTCTAGCTTCTTCTTCTAAGTCAATGTGAGTTAAAAGATATTCAATAGCTTGAGAACCTGTACCGATTTTAGCATTAGAATATTCATGAATAATATCATTGTATTCGTAGAAGTCAATACCATAATCTTTACCCATTTGTGAAGCAGCATATTGACGTAATTCGCTTAATGCAAGAGCGATATCTTCATACTCTTCAGAATCTTTTGGATACATATCAAGCATTTCATGAAGAACAGATTCATAAATACTTGCAGCCTCATTGATGTCGATAATTGTATTTTTCTTAAGTGCTTTAAGCCCACCGTCTTCAAGAACGATATGTGATTTATAGTAAATAAGTTTTTCTAGATCTGCTTTAGTAACAACTTTATTTGTGTCACTTACTTTAAGACCTAATAATTTAGAAATGATTGAGTGGTCAATTTTGAAGAATCAAAAGTGCACAACTGGATTGTGTAAGTGAATGTGTCCCATTCTACTTCTACGTGTAATTTTTGGAATAATTTTTGGTTTGTATTTTTCACATGCAGTAGTTTTTGAACAAACACTATTTTCATCACTTCTTTTATATTTAGTATTACAAATTGGACATTTATAGTCAGTTGTAGGACCAAAAATTAATTCATCAAAAAGACCATCTCTTTCAGGTTTATAAGATTTATAGTTAATTGTTTCAGGTTTAGTAACTTCACCATTTGATCATTCTAAAACATCTTCGTCTGTTGCAAGACTAAGAATGATTTTTTCAATTTTTTTAGATTCTTCAAAATTATTCATTATCTACCTCTCCTGATTCTAGGTATTGGAAGATATCATCATCTTCTTCCTCGTTATTTTTCTCTTTAAGAGTTAATTTCATTCCTAAACCTCTAAGTTCATAGCTAAGAACATTAAATGATTCAGGTGTACCTGGTTTAGGTAATTCTCTACCACTAGCTAAAGCACTATAAAGTAAGTTTCTTCCTTGAATATCATCAGATTTGTAAGTCAAGATTTCTTGTAGAACATTTGTTGCACCATAAGCTTCAATAGCTCATGTTTCCATTTCTCCAAATCTTTGACCCCCGTTTTGACTTTTTCCTCCAAGTGGTTGTTGTGTAATTAATGAGTAAGGACCAACACTACGACCGTGCATCTTATCGTCGATCATGTGGTTAAGTTTAAGCATGTACATAACTCCAACAGAAACTGGGTTGTCAAATTTTTCACCTGTAACTGGATCAATTAAAATTTGTTTTCCTGTTTTTGGAAGTCCGGCTTCTTCAAGAGCGTTTTCGATATCTTGTTTTTTAACACCATCAAATGAAGGAGTAACGAATTTTACACCAAGTTTACGAGCAGCCATTCCAAGGTGAAGTTCAAGAACTTGACCAATATTCATACGAGATGGCACCCCTTGAGGGTTAAGCATGATATCTACTGGTGTACCATCTTCAAGGTGTGGCATATCTTCTTCAGGTAAAACAATAGAGATAACCCCTTTGTTACCATGACGTCCAGCCATCTTATCACCAACTTTAATTTTTCTCTTTTGAGCAATAGAAACTTTAACAATCTTGTCAATACCATCTTCAAGAACATCACCAAGTTCTCTACTTAATACTTCAACACCTATAACTGTACCATTGTGACCGTTTTTAACTTTTAGTGATGTGTCTCTATCACTTGAAGGTCTTTGTTGTAGGATTGCCATCAATAATTTTTCTTCCTGAGTTGGATTTTCTTCACCTTTAGGGCTTACACGACCTACTAGAACATCACCAGGAACTACTTCAGAACCAACTCTAACAATTCCATTTTCATCTAAGTTTCTTAATGAATATTTTGAAACGTTTGGAATTGAAGCTGTTAATTTATCATCACCAGCTTTACTATTTCTGAATTGAATTGTTTGTTCTTCAATATGAATAGAAGTATAAACATCATCCTTAACAAGCTTTTCATTTAAGATGATAGCATCTTCGTAGTTATATCCGTTTCAAGTTGTAAAAGCAACTAAAACGTTTTTACCTAAAGCTAATTCTCCGTTTTTGAACGATGAACCATCAACGATTAATTCACCTTCTTCAACTTTATCACCAAGTTTTACAATTGGAATTTGGTTAATAACTGTACCTTGATTTGATCTTTCAAAGTTTCTTAAAACGTATTTATCAGTTGTTCCTTTATCATTTTTAATGTGAATTTTTTGTGAGTCAACATAAACAACCTCACCAGCATTTTTAGCCACTAAGTTGTATGCTGAATATTTAGCAATATCTCCTTCAATACCTGTTGCAACATAAGGAGCTTCAGCTTGAAGAAGGGGAACTGCTTGACGTTGCATGTTAGAACCCATAAGAGCACGGTTAGCATCGTCATTTTCTAAGAAAGGAATTGCACCAGCAGCTACCGAAACCATTTGTTTTGACGAAACCTCAATAAAATCTACTTCACTTGGTTTATCAATAACATAGTTATAATTATGTCTAATTGTGATTAATTCATCAACAATTCTGTTGTTTTCATCAACAGTTACTGATGATTGAGAGAATTTATATCCAATTTCTTCAGAAGCTGTTAAATATCTAACATCATTATAATCAATAACACCATTATTAACTTTAAAATAAGGAGTTTGTAAGAATCCCATTTCATTTACTTTTGCATATGTTGCGTAGTTTAAAATAAGTCCAATGTTTGGTCCTTCTGGAGTTTCGATAGGACAAATTCTTCCATAGTGAGTTGAATGAACGTCACGAACTTCGAATTGAGCAGTATCACGGTTAAGACCACCAGGCCCAAGAGAAGTAACACGACGTTTATTTGACACTTCAGCTAGAGGGTTAATTTGATCCATGAATTGAGAAAGTTTTGATGAGTTAAAGAATGTTTTCATTTGATTTGTGATCAATTTATTATTTGTAACATTTTTCGCCGTTACTTTTTCAGGTTCTTTAGCTCCCATTCTTTCACGCGTAGTTTTTTCTAATTTTGATAATGCTACATTTAATTGATTAGCTAATAATTCTCCTACAGAAACAATTCTTTTGTTTACCATTGAATCAGGATCATCATCAGTACCTATTCCATCAATTAAGTTAAAGTAGTAACTGATGGCAGCAACAATATCAGAAATTAATAAATGTTGTTCATCAGAACGTTGATCATTACCAATAACTAAAATTGGTTCAATACTTTCATCTTCTAAACTTTTTCTATTTGGGTATACTTTTACTTTAGAAATTTTGATTCTTTTAGCTAAACTCTTAGTTTGAGGAGTGATTAAGTTATAGTAAACCAATTCTGGATTAACATTTTCAATATAATCCATAGCTAAAATTTTCTCTTTGAATGATTTATTAATTTCTAAAGCTATTTCATGTGTAATAAGTGTTCCCTTAGTAAATAACACTTCACCACTTTTAGCTTTAAGATCTTCAGCTAAATATGTTCCAACAATACGGTCAACAACACTCAATTTGTTGTTTAACATATAACGACCTGTTGCTGAAAGGTTGTAACGTTTCTTATCAAATAAAATGTTTGGAATTAATGATTTTTTAGCATCAACAGAAATACGGTCACCTTTTCTTAATCATCTGAATAATTCTTCTTGACACATATCAATCATTTCTTCATCACTGATTTCAGGTGTATTAATTAACTTATCTCTGTTAAGTGTTTCTAACAATTCATCACTTGTTCCGAATAATTTTTTAATTGTTTCAGGCATAATACCTAAAGCCACTAAGAAGGTTGATAAAGCCACGTTTTTATTTTTGTCTATTTTAATTTTTACTGTGTCAACATTAGATGAAGTAATTTTGTGCGAAACTTCAACTCATGATCCAATTCTAGGTAAAATTTCTAATTTGTTAAAAAGGTCATCAGATTGCTTGTTACGAACACCTCTTCCGAAGTACGCACCAGGCGATCTAATCAACTGACTAACAACAACTTTCTCAGAACCGTTAATGATAAAGCTTCCGCCACTTGTCATTAAAGGGATTTCTCCAAGAAGAACTTCATCTTCTTTAACTTCTCCTGTACTTGTAATTTCACGCTTTAAAGTTGCATAAACTTTAGCAGAGAAATTTATCCCTTTAGCTTTACATTTTCTAATTTCTTCACCTTCACTGGTAATTTTTTTGTAAGGATATGCAATTCTTAAACTCTTCTTTACATAATCAAGTTTAACTTTTTTGTCAGCGGCTTCAATTGGATAATGTTCTAATAAAGCCTCTTCGATGTTATTTTTTAAGAAATTATCAAAACTATCTTTGCTAGTTGATAAGATATTAAAAACTGGAAGAGAATGCTTAGTTACTGAGTAATCTCTTCTTTGAGTATTTTTTCCGAATGTACTAATTCTGTAATTTTGATCCATCTTCGCTCCTTATAATCAAAATGTATTAAAAAAGTATTAAAAAATACTTTATTTTTAAAATACATATAAAGCATATAAATGATACCAAAAAAGCATTTTTTTTAAAGTAAAAATTTATTGTGTTTTTACCTATTTTTAAGTAGTTTTTCAACATTATTTTTTGTTAAAAATAACAATTTCGTTAGTGATTTAATGAAAAATAATTCTGAAAACTTTTGATTTTTAATCTTAAATTTAGTTATTGATTTTCTTATTTTACACATAATTACACAAAACTTATAAAGATAAATAAAAAAGCCATTAAGGCTTTCAATCATTTTATGACAATAATTAGTCGATTGATACTTCAGCACCAGCTTCAACTAAAGCAGCTTTAATTTGTTCAGCTTCTTCTGGTTTAATGTTTTCTTTAATAGCAACTGGAGCAGAGTCTACTAATTTTTTAGCATCCATTAATCCTACTCCTAAAAGGTCTTTAACTACTTTAATAACAGCAACTTTGTTAGAAGCTGATTTTAATGTAACTGTAACTTCTGATTTTTCTTCTTCAGCAGCTGCAACAGGACCAGCAGCAACAGCAACAGCAGCAGTTGGGTCAATTCCAAATTCTTCTTTCATTGCGTCTACTAATTCCATAATTTCTTTAATTGTCATTTCTTTTAATGATTCGATGAATGATTCTCTTGTTAATTTAGCCATAATATTATTTCCTTTCTTAATATTTTAATTATTTTATTATTCTGATTTACCTTCACTAATTAATTTAAGTGAAAGAGATACTTGTTGTAATGGTGCCATCATTGAACGAGCAAGAATTCCGAGTGCTTCTTCGTAGCTTGGTAATGTAGCAACATCATTAACACCTTTAGCATCAATAGCTTTACCTTCGTATGTACCAGCTTTGATAACCATAATTTTGTTATCTTTAGCAAAGTTAACTAATAATTTTGCTGCTGACATAGCATCATTGTGTGAAAAAGCAAAAATGTTTGGTCCTACAAGGTGATTTTCAAGTCCATTGATTCCTAAATCTTCAACAGCCAATTTAAATAAACGGTTCTTGTAAACTTTAATTTCAACACCAACTTTTTTAGCTTCTCTTCTTAGGTTAAGAAGTTCTTCAACAGTTAATCCACGGTATTCTGCAAAAGCAATTGCTTGAGATGCATTAATTTTATCTTTAATTTCGTTAACAACTTGTCTTTTTGCAATTCTTAATTTTGATTCAGCCATACAATCTCCTTTCATAATATATATAAGCAACACATTAAGATAAAGATTATAAATGATATACACTCGGTAACATTTTTAAGCTATGCCGTTACTGTCTTGATGTATTGCTAATTTATTATAATATAAAATATAAAAAACCCAAACTTTTTTATAGCTTGAATTTTCTTAAATCTAAAGTTAGTTAACTATTCTTAATTATGGTTGTTTTTTACATAAATTTCAAAATGAAATGGTCTTATTACATCACTAAAATATGAAATTCCACTGGTATAAATTATTTTTAAATCATCTTTAATTGTAAATTTTTTAGTCGAAATATATGGATTAAAAACAAAATAGTAGGTTTCATCATCAGTTGTAATTTTATATATAAAGACTTTTTCAGTAATGGGAGACTGGATTTTCATTTTTATTTCGCTTGAAATAATTAATTTTAATTTGAAATAAAAATTACTTAAAACTAAAATTTGTGTAAAGAATGTTTTTTCTAAATCTACATTATTCAGATAAGAATCAGTTTTTATATTTAATTTTTCAAAAACTTTTAATGAATTTTGACTATATTTTTCTAGATTAGGGATATAAACATTATAAATTGATTGTGACATCAATGCTTGAAGAGATAAAAAGCACTTAATTATTTCTATCTTATAAAACTTGGAATCTGAGAAATTATTAAATCGATTATTAATTAAGTCATCATTTAAAACAAATGATATTTTGTTTAAATATAATGATTCAATATTATTCATAAGATCTTCAACTTTTTCAAAGTTTGACAAATCATAAAAATAATCATCGAAATATGTTAAATCTAACATTAAGTTAAAAAACTCTTTATTGCTAAAATTATCCTTTATTACAAAATTAACGTTGTGTTTTTGTTTGATAACACCAAAAATATGGTTTATTTCTTCAATAAAACTATGTGGTTCTTGTTCTGTGTTTTTGCTGAATACCTTATAAAGATCATTTATTACAAAACCACTTGCCATAAAAGAAGTTTTTAAATACCCTACTATTTTTATTAGTGATTCTTTAAAATAACTTTGTCCATTTTTAGAGATTTTAAGTGTGAAGCTTTGTGTTTTAATAAAATCAATTAAATTTTCTTTAGTTTCTGAGTTGTTTTTTTGATATCAGAAATTACTTGAATCGATTGAATTAGAATTTAATTCAGCATATTCTAAAATTCTAGATATTCTTTTTTCAAATGAAAAAATTTCATCGACAGAAATACTAAAATAAACTTTTAATCCTGAAGAAATAAGTTTTCTACAAAAAATTTTTATATTTCTAATTATTTCAATTTTATTCTTAATTTGCTCTTGATTGTTAGAATATTCAAAATTAAGTAAATTATTTAATTTGGGGAAAACAATAATCGAAGCAGTATTTTCCATTATATTGACATTTTTTAGAAATGAAACTAAATACTCTCTGATAATATTTTTGTCACATGTATCAAAAATAAATTTGTTTAGTTCTATATATGTTCTATGATTTGAAATAAATTCGGTTTTTTTATTCTTGTTAGTCAATTTTTGCAAACTGTTTAATCAAGAAAGTTTCAAATTCTTTTTCAATTTCCGCTCCTTTATAAATAACTCTTTCTTCTAATTTTGCTACTTCTTTAATTATTTTGAGTGTTTTTTTATATCCATACTTATTGAACAATGAGTTGGCCTTTTTAATTCTAAATTCATGAATTTTCAAGTAACCGGACATTTGCATTGTTGTGAAATCCATTTTCTTTAGTCTGTAAACTTTATGAGCTAATGAAAAAATGCTATTTATTTGCATTAAAAGGGTATAATGTTCGACACCTTCTTCTATTTGTTGTTTATAATTTTTTCAAATTTCAGAGAAATTATATGACTCTAATGAGTTAGAAAATCCAAATATGTTATTTAAATTGTATTTTGGAATGCTTGAATTAAACATTTCTGAGGTTATAGTTTTGTTTTCTGTAAGCAACTTATCAATTTCACTAATAATTATCGATAAATTGTCAGGTAATATCTCACTCAAAACTACAGCATCAGCTTGAGAAATTGTTCCACCTTTTTGTTTTATATAATTAAAAATTGAACCTGGTAAATCTTTTTTTGATATTTTTTTCGACTCTATAATTTTCGCTTCATTAAGAATCTTATTGGTTAAGACATTTTTTTCTAATTTCGAATCATTTGTTACAAATATAATTTGATCATTTTGGTTTGAATCCAATAAATCAACAATTAAATCTAATTTTTCATTACTAATTTTTTTTGATACTAAACCCTCAAAATCTTCGATAATTATCAATCTATTTTGTTCAAACAAACTCAAAGACGAAAGAATTTCACATAATTCTTCAAAACTATTATTAGTGTCTCATCTATAAATATTTGAATCAGAAAATTTCTTCTTTAACTTGTTTAATTCATTTTCTATAAAATACGGCTCATCACCAAAAATACAATAAATCATATCTATATTATAAATTTTTATTTTGACTTTAGAGAAATTTGAAAATTTATTTTAACAACAGTTTTTTAGGTTATATTCAAATTATTAATCACTAATTTTGATATTAAAATAGTAAAAATTAAACATAAAACTAAATTTAGGTTTAAATGAAAATCCGTAGTCAAAGTTACATTAACAATGTTGAAAAAATTAAATATTAATTTAAAAAATAAATAGTAAAAATCAACAATGTCCGGAATAAATCAAAATATTAAGTTAAGTATAATTGAAAATTCAATCACAAAACTAAAAATAAAAATATTCAAAATAGATAAAATATTAAAATTATTTTGATTAGTTAAAGAAATTAATAATGAAAAACAATAACAATAGAAAAATATAGATATTTTATTCAAAAAAATCTTTTTCTTAGTCTTTTCAATTCTTCTAAAAACTAAAATCACTATTGTGATTAAATACGAATATCAAAAACTTATAGTGAAAATAAAAAACGGATTAATAATTAATGAAATTAATAAAGTAATAAAAACAACAAATAATTTTTGATTAACGAAATAGAACTTATCTTTTTCTCTTATTTTCACAAGGTTAATAAAATTTACTAAAACTATGTATATATAAGCTCTTAAAGTCGAAACAGAAAAGTTAACAAAAATAAAATAGATACTTAAAATTAGCAGCGGTAAATAAACATCAAAATTGAATTTTAGTCTTACAAATATTTTTTTAAAGATAGTAAAAATAATATTGAAATGGAAGCCACTGATGACTATCAAATGTACTATCCCTAAACTTCGACTAATATCTAAAATATTTGAATCACTATCATATTTTCCAAAAAGTAATGGTAAGGTCATGTTTTTATATGATTCTCTGTTGAAAAAATTTAAGTTAAAAAATCTTTCAATTCAACTTAAGTCAAATTCAATTTTAGAATAATTTTTTAGTTTTATAAATCCAAATACAAATTTTGAATATCAAAAATTTTTACTTTCATTATTAAAATTATTAATTGAAAATGTAGATAAAATTTTATCTCCTACATCAAAATCATAACTATTTCTAAAAAGAACATATCTCTTGTTAGAATATTCAATTAAATAATAATTTTGACTTTTAGAAATTATTTTTATTTCAGATTGAACTACCTCATTTTGATAGGTTGTCACAAAATGTTTTCAAACTAATAGTGATATAAATAATAATAAAACACTTATAACATTAACCAAAAATAACTTTCTTTCTTTAATAAATAATAAAGAGATAAAAACCATACAGAATAATAATAAAAGGTTAAAACTAAAGAATAACTTAACGAAAATGATTAAGTTAATTATTAAAAGCAAACTTTTTAATCTAATATCAAAAACTTTTTTAATTTTGTCAAAGTAGTCACCCCAACACCCCTTATACTTGCGATATCTTCCCAAGAAACCCTCTTATTAATATTTTTTTGTTTAAATTCTCATAATAATTCTGAGATTTTTTTAGTTATCCCACGATAGTAGAAATCTTGAAAACTATTGATTGAATTTCACGTTATTTTTGAATTTTCAAATGGAATGAAAATAGAAACATTTATTGGTGCTTTTTCTTCTAAATTAATATTAGATAAATCTGCTTGAGAAAGTACTTTAGCCTTAAAAAATAACTCTCTATACGTAAGTTGTACTTCTGAACTTATTTCATTAAACTTAACTGCCCCCTCAAGTTTATAAGTATAAATTTCTTGCTTATTTTCAGTCTTTTTACTTTCTATAAAAGAATTAGGAAAAACAGTATAGTAGACAACCGCACCACTAACAATAATAAAAATCAAAGTTATAAAAATATTCATTTTTTGTTTCACACTTATTTATGTCATAAAAAAATTAGTTGAACTAAAAAAGGAAAAAATAAAATAAAAATAGGAATTAATCCTATTTTGTGTTAATCTTTAGCATTTTGCATTGAACGCATCACTTGTCTAATTTGTGCTTCAGATGCTTTTCTACCCATTTGAGCAAACATAACTCTAATTTGTTTTTCAGTAATTGGTGGGTTTTCCTTAATTTGTTTTTGAAACATGTGTCTTACAACAAAAAATGTTATTATTCCGGTAAAGATGGCTGCTGCAATAATTGTACCAACAATCATCAACACTAATTGTCATACTTCAAACTGTACCATATATATCCTTTCTTTGTTAGAATGTATATTAATTATAACTTATTTATACTAGTTTTCTTAATATATTTATAGCTAACAGGAAAAATATTAAGGTTTTATTGTTAATATTTGGGTCTGGCAAAAATGTAGAGAATAATTTCTCCATACATTTTTTCCACCACCCATTATTAAATTATAGTCCATCTGATATTTTTGACTTCTAAATAGCTTTATATTAAGCAAATTACACAAAAACAATTTTAATAAATAAGCTTAAAATCTAAAATCTTAAGTGCTTTACAGTTGAAAAATAATTGAGTTTAACAAGTTAATTTAATTAAGATTAAAAAATGTCAACTAGATGCTAATTCATATTGATGAAAAATGTGTTATTTAGTAATATGAAATTTTTACCATCTCTAAATTTTTAATAGATTTATAATAAATAAAATATTAAAATTAAATTAGTTAAAAGATTGAATTTAGGAGAAATATCAAGTACAAAAAACAATGAATATAATCAAAATGAAACGATTAATAGGTTGGTTAATGCTACTAAAACTTAATGCACAAACATTACAATTAAAGATTCAAATAAAATCAAAGATTATATTTAATATCAACCTAATAATTTACTAAGATAATGCAATTTGAATAAAAATATGAACTGCTCTATCAAATTTCAAAAATAGAAGAATATATATCAAAAATTTCTATGAAACTTGATTGATTTTCAATTAAAAAAACTATAATTCAATTCGTGGTAAGCGGAGGATGTAATGGAAAAAACCAAATATGAACTTCACAAAATTAGACTTACAAAAGTTTATGATAAAACAAAAGGATGATATATAAAAACTCTGCCAAATAAAACAAAGGCAGATAATTTAGGATAAAAATGTATTTATATTTAAATAGCTTTTATGGTTTATTAATTACATCTATAATAACAGCATTATTTATAGTAATAATTTTTTCTTGTGCTCTAACTCCATATTCAAAAATGATTAATTTAAATAAAAAACTAAAATACAAAAAAATATTTTTTAAATATGAATTTCGAACAGATTACTTAAAACCAATAATAATATTTTATGCTATCTTCGGTGTGCTATTTTTAAGTATTATCGTTACCATATTTGTCATTGATAATATATATTGAAAACATTCACATTTTTTCTTTAATGTTTGGCTTTGTTTTATTGTGTTATTTTTATCAAATATTGTTCTTTTCATATTCGATAAAAAATATAAAAAATTGATTAAAAATATCAAAATTACTGAATTTAAGTTAAGTAAAAAGATGTTGGTAAAACAAAATATTTTTAGCGACTTTAACAACACTAATTTGATCTACGGAAATACAATGGGTAGAAAATATAAATTAAAAGATTTAAGTATAATTACAAAAATATGAAAAATTTTCGCTAAAAAATACTTAGCCCTTAAAATATTTAGAATTCTAGTTTTTTACACTCCAGAGTGCTTAAATCTTCATAAATATGTAGATACAAAAAATCATCACGAAGTTTATACTATGTACTTAAATATCGCTTTTAAACAGTGAAGTTATTTAACTAAAAGCAACGATTCAAACTTATTTATAGATCAAATAGCAAAATTAAAACACCTAATAACCGTTGAATAAAAACACAAAGTTTTATTAACCTTGTGTTTTTATTTGTATTTCATCTCATTAAATTTTTCTTCGTTAAAACTTTTAATAAATTCAATAATTAAATTACCTGAACTAATTAAATCAGAAATTGAACAAACTCCAATTGGTGAATGAAGATATCTTTGTGGAAGAGAAATAGTTATTGTTGCAACTCCACCACGACCATATTGTAATTGAGCAGCATCAGTTCCTCCACCAGCAGCAATAAATTTGTATGCTTTAATATCTTTTTCTTTAGATAAATCATAAAGATATTTAACTAATTTTGGGTCCATCATAGTTCCGCCATCATGAATTCTTAAAGCAGCACCACCAAATAATCTAGTTGTACCTGGGATTGTTCCAATTGTATCGTGTGAACTAGTAGTATCTAAAGCAATAGCTACATCTGGATTGATTAAAGAAACTGAAGTTTTGGCACCACGAGTTCCAACTTCTTCTTGTACTGTTCCAACAAGATATAAGTCAACATCTAGTTCAAGATCCTTGATTTGATTTGCAATATAATCAAGCACAGTAACGCCAGCACGGTTATCCATCGCTTTTCCACCAATTAAGTCTTCATTTTTGAACTTGATTGTTTCTCCACTTAGATAAACTCTGTCACCTATTTCAACACCATTTTCTTTTGCATCAGTGTCTGAAGTAAATCCAAAATCAGCATAAATTTCTTTATTTGTTATTGATTTAGACACTTTCTCATTTTCCATAATGTGAATTGAAGTGTGACCAAAGACACCAAGAAACTCCTCATTTTTACTTGTTACTAATTTAGCTTTAGTACCAACAACTACTGTAGGTCAAATTCCACCAACCGGTGAGAGTGATAATTGTCCTTTAGGATCAATTAATCTTACTAAATAACCAACTTCATCCATGTGAGCAGCAACCATAACTTTAGGTGCATTAACTTTTTTAGACTTTTTATGAATAATTAGTGAACCAAAACCATCACGAGTGTATTCAAAATTTTGACTAAAAGTGTTGTTTTTTAAAGCTTGTGCAACAGGTTCCTCAAAACGAGACATTCCTTCAATTTCCATGTACTGAATTAATCTATTTTTAAATTCTTCTCTGTTCATTTTGACTCCATATATACAATATTAATTTTTATATTGGTTGAAAATTTCATCAATATCATCTTCAAATTCATCTTCGTCTTCTTGATAGAAATTATCATTTTCAACTTTTCTTGTAATTAAATATGCACCATTTTTATTTGTTAACTCTCAATTAAAATTAAAATCCTCTGCAGTTTTTTCAACAAAATACTTAAGTGCACCAGTACCAATACCGGTAATTACTAATAATTTAGAAATTTCTCCTTTTTCAAGCCTTGAAAATGGGTCTCAAATTTCTGATTGAGCTTCTTCAATTGTGTAACCGTGTAAATCTATTTCGATCATTTTTTAACCTTTATTCCAGCATTTTTCATTAATTTTAACGCAAAATCATTAAACTCTTCAGCGTTGTGATTTTCATTATCAAAAGTTGCTACTAAATCACTGTATACAATTATATCTTTATTAATTTTTAAAGAATTGAAATATGTCTTAAGAGTTAGAGCTAATTGTAAAACACAAATATCGGTGCAGCAGCCTACAAGCTCAATTTTTTCAAAATTATGTAACTCTTCCTTATTTATAAAAAAGAATGAATTAGTGCAATTTTTATAAACAATATTTTTTGCATATTTAGTCAATTTATTTACAACTTCACTTTCAGTTGTATCTTTTAAACAGTGAAGTGGATACTCATTCATTTCAATATCATCTTGTTCATGTGAATCACAAAGAAAAGTGATTGAGCTACCATTATTTTTTTCTAAAAAGTTTGCAATTGGTTCAATAATATTTTGAATATTTTTAGAATATAAATTACCGTTTAAAGCAAAACCATTAACCATATCAACAACAAAAATCTTATTTAACATTTTCCTCTTTCTGACATCTTGGACAATATGTAGTTCCACGTCCGTTATCCTTAAAATCTAATTTAACTTTAACTAAATTTTCTTTATTGCACTGTAAACAAACTGAATTAGCACGTCCATAGACAAATAATTTATTTTGAAAGGTACCAATTTTACCATTTACACCTTTATAAGTATTTACTGATGAACCACCAGCTTGAATACTTTGATCCATTATTTCTTGAGCAGTATTAAGAATTTTTTGCAATTTATTTTTGGAAATTAAATTACATTTAGTCATCGGAAATACTTTTTCTCTGTGAAGTGTTTCGTCAGCATAAATATTTCCGATTCCTAATACTAAAGACTGATCAAGCAAGATCGACTTAATACTTTTAGTTCTTCTTTTAAGTTTATTAAATAATTCATCAACATTTACATCACCAGGTAATTGAGCCAAATTTTTAATTTCATACAAACTTCTCTGATCATTTTTTTCAACTATTTCAAATGAACCGAACATTCTAGTATCATTGTATGCTAGTGCGACATTTTTATCTAAAATAAAAATGATGTAATCATGCTTTTCCCTTATTCCATCTTTAATTAAATTTATATCTCTAGTATAATATTTTCCTTCCATTCTTAAATGTGAAATCATTCTAGAATTATCATCAAAAACAAATTCTATAAATTTACCAATATTATTAACTTTAGTAATAGTTTTATTAACTAAAAAATTTACAAAATTCTCCTCAGTAGTGTTTTTTATAAATTTATTTGAAATAACAATAACATCTGTTATTGTCTTGTTATTTATAATACTTTCTAGACCTTTTCTAACTATAGTAACTTCTGGATATTCTGGCATATATAATATTATATTTTAAAAGAGTTAAAATGGTATAAAATTAATTTTATGTACAATAATTTTGATGATATTATAATTTGTTCAACTGACACAGTCAATGGAATTGGTGGTCCAGTAAATGATTTAGTTTTAGAAAAAATTTATTTTCTAAAAAAAAGACCGATTGACAAAAAAATTATGATTTTAGTCAGTTCAATTGAACAAGCAAAAAAATTTAGTCAATGAAATGAACAAGCTAGTGAATGAGCAAAAAAATATTGACCTGGTGCCTTTAGTATTGTGGTAAACGATCAAGGTTTTAGAATGCCAAATAATAAAAAATTACTAGAATTTCTAGAAAAAAATGGTCCTTACTATATGTCTAGTGCCAATATTTCCTCACAAGATGTTATAAAATTGAGTGAATCAAAAAAAGTTTTTCCAATGGTTAAAAATATCTATGATTTTGGTCAATCAACCGGATCAGCAAGCAATATTTACATTCTAGAACAAGATAAATGAATTATCAGAGATAAAACTAGTTTTAATCTTAAAAAATGTAAATAATCAAGTGATATTATTACGAAAAAATATTTTTAAGGCATTTTTAAATTTTCGAAATGCTTTTTTTTTTTTTTTTAGAAAGAGTAGTCTAAAAACCCTATAAAATAGACTTATAAGTAATATTATTTTTTATGTATTTGACTAACAAAAGTTTAATATTAATTGTAAAATAATTAAAAAATAGAAAAATACAACAAAATTAAAAATTTACAAAGAAGGGTTAACATGAAAAAAATTAACAAATTAATTTTAAAAACTGGAGCAATTGTATCAATGCCAGTTGTTCCAGTTATTGCTTTATCAGCTACAACAAATAATCAAGAAGATTCGAATCAAAATATTCAAAATTTCATTAATAGTTCTACACTTATGTCTGCATACTACATGGACTTAATTGAATTAAGTGTTGATTTTGGTAATACAAGTTCATCAAATCAAAAAGTTCAAACATTTGTTTTGAGTTTCTTAAACCAAAATCAAGACATTTGACAAAAAATTCAAGCTCGTAATTTTAGTAATACTGATTATAATGATGCATTAACTAGATTTAAAGAACATGTTGTGAAAATTACTAAAAATGGAGCAACACAATTATTTAATGAATCACGTAAAAGGGTTAAGTCATTAAGTGAAATTGCACAAATTTATAACTTAAATGGTTACTTAAGATTCTACAATTCAATCAATAATGATGAATCAATTAAATTAGAATATAAAAACTCAAACAATGAAACTCAATTTATCACTTTTACTGGTCTAAACAACATCGAAAATACTTCATCATCACCTGAACAAATTTTAGAAAAAATTAGATACTCAGTTTACAGCTTATCAAAAATAAGTCCAGTTTTAGAACATGCATTTTACTTAGATTTTATTGATAAAAGTCTCGCTAGAGCTAATGAAAATGAAAAATTATCAACTGATTTAGAAACATATTTAAAAGATAATTTATTTACTATTAATGATAAAGAAATGGGAAATGGAACATTTGAGCAATTAAAGGAAACATATGCTAATGATTCAAAAAAATTAGAAAAAATAAAAAATGCGCAATCTAATTTAAATAAATTCATTTTAAAAATAACTGATGATACAACACCTGAAAAAGCTATTGAAGCTCAAAAATTTGTTAGTGATGATTTAAGCACATACACCTCTAAAATCAATGAATTAGATAAAGCATTATTGAACAAAATTTTCGGAAACATTGATCTAAGTTCTTTATACCCACATGGTAAATTCTCTGAATCAGAATTGTTAGACACATACAAAACAAGTTCACTTGCATTTACAATCGCTAACAGTGAATTAGTGTGAAAAATGACATTAAATGCCGATGACTATAAAGAAAAATATGAAGAACTTAAAGCATACACAGATAAATTAGAAGATTACAAAGACAGCTTACAAGAGTTAAATGATAAATTAAATCATGAACTTACAAGCAAGAACAACCAATTAGCAGCTAAAGAAAACCAAAATAAAGACTTGACAAATACTCTTATTGAAATAAGAAAAGAAAACAACAGACTTTCAGATGAAAACGAAACATTAAAAAACATCAACAACACTTTAACTACTGAAAATAGTGCTCTAAAAGCAGAAAATCAAAAGAATGCTGAAACAGTTAAAGAAAAAGAAAATCAGTTAATTGATAACCAAAATAGATTAGATAGAGCCAATGCTCAAAATCAAGAATTAATTAAAGCAAACACAACTAAAAATGTAATTTGAATTATTTTCTTAATAATCGCTTTAATCCTTGCTGGAATTCTTGGATTTACTTTGATTAAAATGAAAAAAATGAAAAATCAATTAAAAGCTAAATAATAAATGTGCGTCATAATCTTAGTTATGACGTTTTTATTTACAACTAGTTGAACAGAGTATATGAAAAAAATATTTTAAACACTTTTAATTTACTCCAATATAATTATTTTATGAGTGAGAATAAAATAAGATTTGAAAATAGATTAGGTTTTTACATCATTAACATAGACTATTTAGAATATCTCCATAACTATGATCATGAGGTTCAATATAATCCTGAATATAAAGAAAAAATCAAACCTCATTTAGGTATAGTTGTTGTTGAAGATAACCAGAGATTTTTAATACCTTTAACTTCACCAAAAGAAAAATACAAAAAAATTAAGAAAAATGTGTTTGAATATCATAAAATTTATAATAAAAACAATGAATTAACAGGTATATTACTTATCAAGAAAATGATTCCTATCAGCTTAAATTTGATTAAAAAAATTACTTTTGAAAATGGCAATAAATATCACCTTTTATTGAGTGAACAATTAATATTTATTAGTAAGGAGAAAGAAGTTGTTTTGTCAAAGATTAACTCATTCTATAACAAGAAGATAAATAACGGTACTGTATATGGTTCAACAAATATATTAGAAGATATAAAGCTAATGGAAAAATTTAATATTAATTAGTAATAATATATAATATAAATATAAAGTGAGGTGTACGCCACCTATATCAAAAGAGCGAAGTATTAAGTGAGGTGTACGCCACCTATATCAAAAGAGCGAAGTATTAAGTGAGGTGTACGCCACCTATATCAAAAGAGCGAAGTATTAAGTGAGGTGTACGCCACCTATATCAAAAGAGCGAAGTTTAATGAGGGCTAGGCTTATCCTAGTCTTTTTATATACTTTTTTAAAATTTAAATAAATTTATAAATAAAAACTAACTAAATTTAATTTTTATATTATAATATATTCAACTAATTTACATGTAAAGCAAAAGTGCTTTACAGCATAAGGAGGAAAAATGGTTAAAATTAGACTAAAACGTATGGGAAGCAAGTTTAATGCTTTTTATAAAGTTGTTGCTGCTGATTCTAGAGCTCCACGTGATGGAAAATTCATCGAAGCTTTAGGACACTACAACCCACATACAAAAGAATTAGTTTTAAATGAAGAAGCTACATCAAAATGATTAGCAAATGGTGCTCAACCAACTGTTACAGTTTCAAACTTATTTAGAGCTAAGAAACTTACTGAAAAATTAATGCCTGGTAAATAATGAAAATTAATTTTTTGACTTTATTTCCTAGTTATTTCAATCCATTTGTTGATGAAAGTATTATTAATAAAGCCATTAAAAAAGGATTGATAGATATTAATATAATTGATTTTAGAGATTTTAGTCGTAGCAAACATCGAAAAGTTGATGATGAAATTTACGGCGGAGGGCATGGTTTACTATTGCAGATTGAACCAATAGATTTAGCTTTAAAATCACTAGAAAATAACGGTGGATATAAAATTCTAGTTTCTCCACAAGGAAAAAAGTTCACACAAGAAATGGCAAATGATCTTGCTAAAAAAGATCAAATAACCTTTATTTCAGGTAGATATGAAGGTTTTGATGAAAGAGTTGTAAATCTAGTTGATGAAGAAATTTCAATTGGTGATTATGTCTTAACCGGAGGAGAATTGCCTTCTATGGTAATGGCCGATTCGATTATTAGACTGGTTCCAGGAGTTATTCGTGAAGAATCGCATGTTTACGACTCATTTCAAAATGATGGTTTATTAGATTATCCACAATACACCAGACCTAGAATTTATAATGGAATGGAAGTCCCGGAAGTACTTGTAAATGGAAATCATAAGCAAATTCAAGAATGAAAAGAAAAAGCAAGATATGAAAAAACACTAAAAAATCGCCCTGATATTATAGAAAGGATGAAAAATCATGCAAAATAGATTATTACAGTTAGTTGAAGAACCTCAATTACGTACTGACTTACCACAATTCCAAACTGGTGATAACGTTAAAGTTCACGTTCGTATTCGTGAAGGGGAAAAAATCCGTATTCAAGTATTCGAAGGATTAGTTATTTCTAAAAAAGAATCAGGAACAAGAGAAACTTTTACAGTTAGAAAAATTTCTTACGGAATTGGTGTTGAAAGAACTTTCCCATTACACTCACCACTTATTGCTGCTATTGAAGTAGTTCGTTCAAACAAAACTAGAAGACAAAAACTTTACTACATGAGAAACCGTAGCGGAAAAGGTGCACGTCTTAAAGAAATCACAAGAAAATAATCAATTTATGATAAATAGCAACAATTTGCTATTTTTATTTTTAAAATTGAAATTTTATAACATAAATCCATATAAAATTATGTAAAAAAGTATTTTATTAAAAATTAGTATATAATTAAAACACATAGAAATAAGGAGAATTATGAAACGTTTACAATGTTTATATAGACCAGAGCAAAATCAAGAATACCCTTGAATGCTAAAACACCCAAAAGTTAATGCAGCATTAGCTTTATTCAAAACTCGTCAAGAAGCAACTGAATGATATTTTTCACTTAAAGAAGAATGTGTTTACTGATTCCAAAATGATCGTGGAATTTGAGCTGGACAAATTATTTCCGGAATAGAATCTGATGGAATATTTGAGCATGAAATTGTTGTTGATAACTTTGATGGTGGTTCAACAACGGAAAGTGTTGGTAGAGAAAATCACATTAACTTATCAACATGAAGAAGAAACGAAAAAGAAGCTGAACAACGTTTGAGAAATATTACGGATTTCAAATTAATAAGCGATCCAAAAACTTACTTCCCAGCAGAAGATATCAAAAGACCAGCACGTAAAAGTAGAAAAGATGTTGAAATTGAAGAATTGAGAAAAAGAATTGAACTTTTATTAATTCAATTAGCAAATTCTTCAAAAGATTACTCAAAAGAAATCGAATCATTAAAAGAAGAATTGAACAACTCATCATCAGATAAAACAGAATTACTTGAACGTATTATCGAATTACAAAAACGTGCTGATGAAGAAGAAAAACAAAAAGATGTTGTTGTTCAAGAAAAAGTTGTCGAAAAAGATAAATCTTACTTAACAAAATTTGTTTGTGCATGTGAACTTTCTACTGAAGATAAAATGAAAGTTCTTGTAATTTATAAAGATAAGCTAAACAAAATTAGACAAAACTTACAAAATAATGTTGGATCTACATCTGATGTCAATGAAATAAAGTCAAATATAGAAAAAGTAAACCAAATTTACTCAAAATTGCTTAAAGAAGATAAAAACTTATCAGAAAGTCAAAGAACAGTTATATCGCTTCTTTTAGAACATGTGAAAAATTCAGCTATTGAATTAGTAAAATCATTCGAAGTAAATAGCGATGCTAAGGATACTCCTTCATCTGCAACATACTACTATGATGATGAATCAGGATTTAATAATAAAGTTGCTCACGGTACATCTTATGTTTTATACAACATGCTTCATGTTGCATTCACAACAAAAGATAAATACACATATTCAGTACCTGCTTTAACAAAAATTTCTAGAAACAATGTTGCAATCGAGTTGTTAAAAGAAACAGTTAAAGAAGTTGTTACAGAAAAAGTTCTAACAAGTGAAGTATCGCATGAAGATTGTGAAAAACCTTCAAAATTATTAAAATTATTTGCTACATTATCATCAGTTTTACTTTTCATATTAATTTTCGTATTAATTTTCTTGGTTATTTACTATGTCCAAATGTAATTATTAATGAATCAAGGTACTGTACAGCCTTGGTTTTTTATTTTCCTTTTTTATTTAATATTTAATTTTTGGAACATTTATAGTATGAAAGGAGAATATGAAATTAAAAATACAAAAGAAACATTTAATTCCAATTATATTAGGAGTAACATTATCCGCCAGCGTGATAGGAATAACAACACAAGCGGTTCTCACTAAAAGAACAAAAGCATTGCAAATAGATTATATGCATCGTTATTATGATGAAGAAAAAATAAATAAAAACCTAATTAAAAATAATCAAGTTCTAACTAAACAAATCGAAGAATTAAATAAACAAAAAAATGAAATAGAAAATAAATTAAATACAACTAATATTGAATTAGAAAATAGTATAAATATTCTAAATGAGACAGAAAAAATAAAAAACGAATATATTTTGGCTAACAATGAATTATCGAAAGAAAAATTACAAGCCACTAACACTATCCAATTGCTTAATTCAAACTTGAAAGATAAAGAAATATTGTTAAATAAAGCAATTTCTAATATTGAATTATCAGAGACTCAAAAGCAATCTCTTTTAAATCAAATATCAATTTTTAAAGATAAAACTTTAAAATACATAAATAATTTATTAGTAGCTATAAATTCAAGTAGAAGTCACTTTAAACACTTGACTAGTATCAATAGTGAAAGAACAAATATATATAACGAAATAATTTCATTGCATGATCAACTTTATGAATTTACAAATTCATATTTAGAGAAAATTAATTCCGTCCAAATCAATTTTGAAAATTCAAAAATTCTTAATGATTTAATGAGTTCATTTTACTATGATTTGGAAGCTAATATTTCAATTATTAATAAGAAAAAAGAGATATTGCTAACTGAGTTGATGCAAATAATCCAAAATCAAAAAGATTTAATAAAAGGTTATAAAACTAGCATTGAAGACTTAAATAAAATAATAGATACGAGTGATAAAGAAATTGCAAAATTAAACAACCTAAATGAACTTCAAAAAAACAAGATTGAAGAGCTTAAAATATCGTTAAATGATAATGAAATTTCCTTGAGTGAAAAAATCAAAATAATTGACAATTTAAGAGTTGCTGAATCTTTAACTCTTAATGAAACCATAAATAACTATAAAGTTATTGAAGAATATATTACACAATATAAAATCAATACGCCTAACTCTAAAATAGAAAATATGATTAACCAATTAATTGATGAATATTCAATCACATTGAAACAATTTATTTTTAATTATGAAACCGGAAATGCTAATTTAATAACTTTCAACAACAATAAAACAATTTATGTTTTAGAAGATTTTAGCGTAGCTAACAATCTTATAACTGAAATAAATCTTAAATTGAGCAAAATAATGATTGACATATTGACTCAATATTATTTATTAAATAACCAAAACAACGAAAAGTTTTTAATAGTAAGTAAGGAAAACAACAAATTAAGTTTAGAAAATTCGAGATTAGAATCAAATATTGAAGACTTAACAATAACTAATGAAAGAAATCTTAATATTATAACTTCATTAACAAATGACAAAAATATTCTAGTTTCAAGAGTTAAAGAAATCGAGGGTGAATTAATAATTTCCAATACACAAAATGAAAATCTTAGAGCAGAACTTGAAAATATTAAACTAAAAATATCCCAAAAGGACGAAGAAATTAATAATCTAAGAAACATTATTAGTGAAAATAATGAGAAAATAAATGGACTTGTTAATGAAAGAAATAATTTAAAAGAGCAACTTGAACAAGCTAATTTAAGATTAATCGAAGAATTGAAAAATAAACAATATCTTGAATCAAAAATCGCTATATTAAACTCTACAATCACAAGACTAAAAGATGAGTTAGCATCAAAAGACGCTGAACTTAATGAACTAAATAAAAAATATAAAAATAACTTAAATCTTCTTCTTTTAGCAAAGGTTGAAAATACCAAATTAAAGATTGCCAATGAAGAATTGAATTCAAAGATAGATGAATTAAACGATAAGATAAATGAATTCAATAACAAAAATAATGAATTTAACGATCAATTAAATATATTAAGAAAGGAGAATGAAGAATTAATTAAAAGAAATGAACAATTAAGCAGTGAATTAGCTGAAGCTGAAATAAAAATTAGAGAATTAATATCTAACGAAGCTAAATTTATGGCAACTATCAACGCTTATAAAACTGACATTGATTTTCTTAATAATAAAGTTAGAGAAATTGTAACATCTATAAAAGAACTTCTAGCTAAAATTAAAAGCATGACTGAGTTTATGACTAACTTCAATATCAATGTTTATACACATTGAGAAGGATATTATGAAAGAAAAAGGATTGATGAGGTCAATGTTGATTCAGTAAACAGAATAATCGAAAACGTTAAAAATACTAAATCTAACTTAGATAAATTAATAGATTCATTCTTAAAAAATTTAGATTAAAATTTCATATATAATTCAAAATAAGGGAGTTATATATGACTAGAGAATTAAAAAAAATAAACTTTAATAACTTTAGACTTTACAACAGTGGTCTAAAAATGCTTTCGTGTTTTAGTAATTTTGAAGAAAAATCAATCGAATTATATAAACTTATTTGGGATAATAACGCAAATTCAGAAGAGTTATTGGAATTCATAAATAACATAGATGATGAAGAAGAAACTAATGAATTGCACAAAGATTTAAGTTTTGACGATGAAGTGATATCTGATGCTAATATTGACATTCAAAACAAGAATTTCGATAAATATACCAATTCTGCTCTTGAATTTTATTTGTTAAAAAATGGCATTGACTATAAAAATGAAATTGGATATATAAGTTCAAGTTTGTCACAAGAAGAAAAAATAAACCAAACTATTGAACATATAAACAATCCTGATATTAAGTTTATTTTCAAACCTATATTAGGACACATTATAAGCAAAGAAAATTATGATTATTTAATTTCAAGTTCAGTTTTTGGGTATGATAAAACCACAAAAAAAATTGTATATATAAAATATTCAAAGGGTACATCTCAAGAATTTTATTTAAGAGGTTTATATGACTATTCTATCTATAAAAGAGCTGGTTTGGATATTAAAGATGTTTCGGTTATTTGTGTTGATGGAATGAAATATAAATATAATAATATCGTAAAAGATAAAGTTAATTTTGTTGAAGTTAGAGGTATTTGACATGCAAAAGATAAACCAAAATTAGATAATAAAAATGATATTGAGAAATTCAATCTTAAAATTAACGGTTATATCTATGAAAAAGCTTCACAATTTGGATCAAAATTCGACTTACCTCTAATATTTTGATTAGAAAGAAACTTAATCCCTAATGTTTCAACATTTAGAATTTTAGGGGATGATCAAGCAAGTTATATTGTAAATTTTGAAAAAATAATTTCAGATGCTATTAATATCATTGACGAACCTTTCAATACGATTATAGAAAACATAATTGAAAATGAAAAATATATCAATAATTATCAATTATTAGTTGATGAATTAATAAATCATTTTCTATACACAGGTGTTGATGAATTAAAAAATAAAATACATTCAGAAAAAATAGATGAATTAAATTTCTACGAAAAAATCACTGAATTGAAGTGATTAAGGCCTGAAGAGATAAATTCTATTTGCCTTATTTTGATGGGTGAAATTCATCATCAAAATGGATTTAATTTATATGGAAAAAAAAATAAATTTAATATTTATAGTGTAAAAAAAATTGATGATAATTTCTCTAAATTGCCTTATTTTGCCGCAACAGAAGCGCTAAATATTATTAAAAATATTCATATAAAGGACGGTGTTACGGTCTGGTATGATTATGAAGGATTTAGTTCTATAATCCCTTTAATCAATGGAGTGGGACCAAATATGCAAGTTCCTAATCAGGTTTCTGTTATCAAAACGGTTAATGGGCGTAGAGTTTGAAACACAAATATAGTAATTGACACCAAAAAGATTAAATTAATAGATTTAGTTGAACTTATTGAAAATATATATGATGAAAACTCAAACGCATATGTAGTTTTTAACAAAACATATGAAAACACTAGAAATAAAGAAATTTTAAAACTTGTTATTCAAGCTATACAAAAAGTGGAAAGATATGAATATTTATGTGAAATAGAAGATTCTAGAAGACATAAATTTTACGAAAAATACAATTTAAAAGATGATATTGAATTTGTAGAAGAATTTATTAAAAAAGGTTATGTTGATAAAGATAATAATGCAGACTATTTAAAATTCAATAAACTCATTGATCATATAATTGACAATACCGTTGATTTAGCAGATGTTTTTAAATACAATAGTTCAATTAACAAATCAATTCAAAAAACTGATTATTTTGAGTTTATTACTAAAAATAAACGCATTCATAAACCTGAATACATGAAAAAATATTCATTTAAGGATATCAAAGAAAAAATCAAGCTTCTAAATAAAAATAGTTTAAATAACACTGAAGAATGTTACGCAAAATTAGCTTTTGTGTTTACAAATTATCTAAAAAATAAATACTCTATTAAAAAAATAGAAAACTTCATAACTTCAAATGACCTACAATTAAAAACTCGTATAAAACCTTATAAAACTTTAGAGATTCAAAATGGCACAATGGCTATGAATGAAGCAATTAAAAGACATGCTGGTATAACTGGTGAATTTGCATGACAAGATATAACAGAAAATCTAAAAGAATATTGCGAAAATGACGTAGTTGCAATGATAATGGTGTATGAATTAATAATGGAAATTTTTAGAACAATAACAAATAACATTTCTGATTTTGAATATAAATTGGAACTGGATTCAATAAAAAATGATGGCAAATACACAATTGATGATGATTTTAATGTTGAATTTTCATACAAATAAACAATCAATTATAGACAATAGGAAGTATAATCCTATTGTTTTTAATTTGCAAAAAATGATGCTTTATATATTGTCTTTATTTAAAAATGTTACAAAACATTTAATAACATAAAATTTTCTTAATAAAAGTGCATATTTTACAAAATCGCACAAATTAAATTAATTAATAATCTTGTATAATTTCACATATTAATATTACATATTAATAAGGAGTTGAAATGAAGAAGAAAAAGAAAAAATTAATTATTGTTAGTTCAATTTCTGCAATGATTGGAATAGGTGTTATCGGGGGTGTTTCAACATGAATTGCTACACACAAACCAAGACAAGTTGATCGTGGCGGGAATCCTGTAGATAAAGAAAAAGATGATGAAGATAAAAAATTCGAAATTATAAATCCTTCTGATGACAATACTATTGACTTTGATAACGTTGTCAAAGACAATCCTAACATTGATCTACCTGAACAAAGAATTAAATCAAGTAATCTAATTTCAAAAGATACAAAAATTAGATATGTTGCAATTGGAGATTCTATTACAGCTGGTTTTGATGGAACATTAGATCAAGATTATAAAGGTAGCTATGAAAATGGAGTTGTAACAGGGCTAAGTTATCCTTCTTACTTATCGAGATTATTCAATGAAATAAATAGACTTGACAGTTTCGATAATCACTCAGTTACTGGTTCGACTATTAGTGAATGAATAGATTTATTGCAAATTGGTACCAATTCAAAAAATCTAGTTGATGAAACTAAATTAATAAGTCGTTTTGGTAATAATTACAAATTGTTAGCTAATGAAATAGTTGAACAATTAAGAAACTCTAATTTAATTACACTATCAATTGGTGCAAATGATTTTATACACACTTTTATAGATGCAATAAAAGGAAGTAATATTACACAAAGTATTCAACTAATACTTAATGACAATCCTACGTTCGGACCTTTGATTGAAGATGTTAAAAAAATTTTAGACAATTCAATAAAAGAAGTTTCAAGAAGACTTCAAATTTTTGCTTCACAAATTAAAAGTATATCTCCACAAGCAAATATTAACTTTATTTCATACCCAAATCCTTTCTTAAAATTGAAATACATGATTGATGACTTTACCAAAGAATTTGCCGGCGATATTGCTAAAAACTTTAGTTTAACAGACTTTTTTACGGATATATTAAATAATACAATCAAATTAACAGCAAGTAAAACAACTATTAACTACATCGATCCAATAAATAATAATTTTTGAAATGAAAATGCACAAAAAATGAGTTCAATTTGATTTGACATTCACCCAAATACAAATGGATATAAAAAAATAGCTGTTGATTTATTTATTAAACTCACCAACCCAAGCCTAAATCTTAAAGATTATGAAAAACTGGGGAGTTTTAGTTTTTCAAATGAATTCTTAAAAAGTGATTATCAAACAGCATCATATCAGATTGAAATTGATAATTACTCAGAAGTTATAAAAAAAATCATAGGAACAAGTGACTGAGAATTTATAAACAAAAAAGATGATTTTGAACTTCAAATAGATTCACAACGTTCAACAGATAATTTTGGTAAAAGAATGCTAAGAGTTAGTGGTAGTTTTAAAAAAATTACCCAAGGTTTAATTTCTACTTTAGTGCAATCGGATTACATTAAAATAGTAGATCCTAATGGAATACTTCAAAAATTCTTAACAGAAAATGATTTCAAAAGGTCTGAACAAATTATAGAATGGTTATTGAACTCAAATTATTTATCAGACTTAATTAGTAATTTGCAAAATGAAATAACAAAATTAGTTGAAGAAAACCCCGAAGCATCGATATTTGACAATGGTGTTATTTCAAAAATTCTAATAAATAGTTTAACTAATGAGAATTCAATCATTAATTTATTGAAAACTCTTGCTAAAAGTGATTTTATACAACAAAATAAAAATGAAATTAGGGAAATTTCGACTAACTTAAAAAACTCTAAGTTAATGGAAATATTATTTTCAAAACTTAAAACATTTATTTCACCTTATATAACTAAATTAATTGATAATCCTAATTTTTCTCAAGAAAAAATTTATGAATTAATTGATAAATCTATTCAGCAAGAAGATTTAGAAAATGCAATCATTGCACTAATTAACGACTTTTTGGATACTGCAGATGAAATGGATGAAGTAAATTCATTTTATGATTTATTTGTAAAAATAATTTCTAATGGAAAAACTGTTAAATCACTTAAAAACCCAATAACTAAAGTAATTCAAATTTTACTTTCTGATAAAGAAGTAATTAACTTTATATCTAGTAAAGTTAAAGAAATATTAAATCAATATGACATTTTGATAAATGTAGATGAAAAAAGATTTAATTTATTATTACAATCACTTCTTAACAACGAGTCAATCAAAGACTTAGCAAATAGTTTAGTTAACGTGTCAACAGAAACAATAATTAATTTTGTAAAAAATAATTATCAAAACTATAATGAAATTTCAAAAATACTAATCGATGCTGTAAAATCAACATTAAACTTCAATTCATCAACAAACTCAGATTTTGCACAACTATTAATTCCTGTTTTTGAAATATTAAACTCTAAGATTCTTGACAATAACATCGATATTATTGAAAAGATGTTGTACAACTTTCTTGAAAGCGAAAAAATTAACCATAGTGATTTGATATTTTCAATAATTCCAGGAAATATCAAACAATTAATTGACGATTTTGCCAACACACAAGAACTCAAAAATAAATTATCAAAAATACTTGATAATAAAAACAATAAAGACATTTTAGTTAAAACAGTAATTAATGCAATAAAAGAAAAATCAAAATCAAAAACCCAAATAAATGATATAAATGATGTTCTATTCTTTCTTGCAAAGGGATTTTCTCAAAACGAGAGAAAAAATATTCTAGAGTTTATTAAATACATAAAAGATGAACTAGAAATTGAAAAATCTATTAGAAAAATACTTGAAAAATTCTATGAAATTATTAAATTAGATCATACAACTCCACAAAATAGTAAATTAATTGATGATACCACTTTAATATTTGAAGCATTCATTAAAGATGATAAAAATTTCGAAACTTTAATAGATAATTTACTTTATGCTATAAAAAACTCAGATAATTTCGTATCGCTAAAAGACAATACGCATAATTTATTAATTTCTTATATAAAGAACTTATTAAATTTAAATGAATTTAATTTCAATGAGATTTTGAATAAACTTATTTATTCTGATTTAGTAAATAAAAACCAAAATGCTATTAGAGATTTGGTTAAAGCTGCCGTTAACTATTTACTTGAGGATGATAATAAATATTTAGATATGTTGCTCACTTTACTTTTTGGCGACAATAATAATTTAAATAATCAATTCATATCAACAATTTCAAAAAACTTAAAAGGTCATTCATTTAAGGTAATAATTAATCAATTTATTGATAATTTGCTTTCTGGTGATTGAGTAAGTAAATTAAAAAATCAAGATCTTCCGTCCCTTATTTATAATTCATTAAAAGACAAAACTATAATTAACGAAGTTAAAAATAATAAGGAAACAATTATTTCATTACTAAAATTACCTAAAGTCAAATCCTCAATTATTGAGTTAGTAATTGATAAAACTAAAGAATTAGGATTAAATAAGGAAATTTTTAATTATGAAGAATTTGTTTCAAATATCTTAGAAAATTTAATTAATAATTTATTAAAAAAATCTGAAGTTAACAATGTTTTAGATTTAATTATAAATACATTCGAAAACAGCGTAACTTTAGAACAATTTTTGAATAATATCAAGAGTGAAATAAGTAAAAATTCAATTGATTTACTTAAAAGTTTTTTACCTTCAATAATTAAATCTATAAAAGATGCTGATTCGCCAGTAAAAACTTCTCAATTCATACAAAATATCATTAAATTATTAATTAATCAAGAAAATATTATTAAATTGCTAGATAAAACCGAAATTGAAACTAAGTTTGATTTAAGTAAATATAGCGAACTTAAAAGATTTATTTTAAGTGAATTAACAGATGAAGAATTTAATAAAATTATTAACAAAATATCAGTTTCCTTTGTTGATGGAATTCAAAAAACAAATATATATTCAGAAAACATTATTGATGAATTAATAAAACAAACTTTTTCATCGAATAATATCGATCAAGAATTAATTAGTATCATCAATAATAAATTAGTAAAAGCAATAAACAATGAAGCAGTTCAAGAATTAATGACAAAATCATTAATGAAAACCATTCAAAAATTAGATTATGGGTGAATTTTTGAAAATGTACAAAATCCCGAATTTGTTATTTATAAATTAATTAAATTATTGGCTAAAAGTAATGATAAACTAGAATTAACACAAAAAATAATACAAACTCTTTTATCCCAACTTTCATCAAAAGGAACTCAACTAAATCTTAACGATATATTGTTAACTTTCAGCTCTCTATTTAACTTTGGAAGTGAAAAAACTGAAAAAACAATTGTTGAATTTATTAATTATTTAGCTAGTGACGAAGAAATAAATAAATTAACATCAGACTTAAAAACAATAATAAACAATTTATTCAGTAGAGTTAAAAATGATTCTAAATTCTTGAATTCAATTACTACAAAACTATTTGAATCAGTTGAATCAAACTCTATCTTTACACAACAAAGTGATTTTGAAGACTTAATTAGAGAAATATTCAACAACAATAACTTTAATCCATTACTAAATCAAATCATTGATTTATTCTTTAACAATGTTGAAAAATTGGGTAATGCTTCAAGTTTTGAAGACCTATTTAAGATTCTTTTCGCAAACTTTAAATTTAAAGAATTGGGACAAAATCTTGATAATTTATTTAATGATTTAATAAACTCGGAATCTATTAAAAAACTTTTAACAAACATTATAAAAAATCAATTAGTCTCAGCCAAAACCGAATTAACTGAATCTCAAATCTTAAAATTATCAAGTGATTTAGCTAATGATATTCCTGAAATATTTAAGATTTTAGGTATCAAAAATAATTTATTTTCAAGTATAGCTGAGGAATTAGATAACTTAAATAAGAATAATAAACTAATTGAATTCAAACAAATACTTGATGTTATTATTAAGAAAATATCTTCAGACTTAAGTTTTGATTTTAAGAATAAATTAAACAAGTTATTGAAATTAAATTCAATTCAATCAAATAGAGAAGAATTAATAAGTTTAATTACTGTTTATTTACCTACTATAAAAGATAAAATTATTAATGAATCGTTATACGAAAAACTACTTGAAATAAAATATCAACAAGATAAAAGTGTTGAGCTTTTGGTAGATAAAAACGAAATTTATGGCTTACTAAATCTAATTAAATTAGATCCTAATTTTGATAAATTAGTTCTTAACTTAACTAAAAAAATAATAGATAATCCAGATATTTTAATATCAAATGATGGAAAAGAAATCATTAATTCTTTAATATTCAGCAATGAGTCTCAAACTAAAAACATTCTTGCCTCATTAACTCAAAATGTTTTACAAAAATTTGATATTGCAGAATTGGAAAAAACCATCAATAAAATTGTTGAAAGATTCTGCATAGATAATAATTTAATTTACTCAAATGAACAAATTAAATTATTTACCACATCATTTATCGATTACTTAAAAAATGATCAATCTAAATTAAATATAAATAAAATTTCAATTGCATTTAGTAAATCTATTAAAAATTCAAATGATATTGACCAATTTATCAAAAATATTCAAAAAGAATTGTTAGAAATAATAAATGTAAATAACTATGAATTTGTAAAACAAATTTTAAACAGTGACTTTATTTCACCATTAAAACAATTTATATCTGAAAATTTTGACTATTTATACAATAAGATTTTTAATGAAATCAATATATTTGAAAAAATCAAAAATATTGATCTTGCATCACAATTAAATATTAATAACAGCAAAATTAATTCTAACTTCATATCTATAACTAATATGTTAGAAAATGACGATGACTTCAAAAACATATTAAAGAAAATATTAAAAGATGCAATTACTAATATAGATAAATACAAAAATGCTAATAGTTATACTGAATTAATTACTTTAGTTGTTAAAAATCAAGAAAACTTGAGTAAAAATTCAGAACAAATTAAGAAAATAATTGATAAACTATTAAGTAATCAAGAACTAAAAGAGTTGATATCAATAATAATTGAACAAAAATTATTCAATAATATCGACTTAAAAGAAGTTTTTAGTGGAATAACAAATAGTTCAAGATTTGCAAGAAATATTGTTGAATTAATTAATTCAGCTAACACCAAATTTAATTTATCCAACTTAATTCTAGATAATCTAACAAAAGAAATTACTAAAGAAAACTTTTCTATAAATGAGTTTTTATTAAGTATTTTCAGTGATTTTAAAAACAAGTATTTAAGTAATGAAATAGATGTAATTGAATTTATCAAATATGTATTTAATGAAAAAATATGAATTGAAGATAAACAAAATATATTACAGATAGTCAAAAATATAATTAATTCTGATTTGTCTAAAGTAATAAATATTAATTCATTATTAGATCTACTAATAAAAAATGATGAATATTTAGACATTCAATCATTAAAAAGCATTACTGAAATCACAACAGGAACAAAAGAATTCAAAAATATCATCAATAAAATAATAGATAGTTTAAATACAAACAATATCAATCTTGAAAATGTAACAACTTACAGTCAATTAACTTCGGAATTATTAAAAAATATCGATTTTAATGTTATAAAAACAGATATTAAAAACCTTGTGAATAATCTATTAAACAATCATGATATTCAAATTAACATTTCCTTGATTATTGAAAAAATTATCTATAAATTTACAAAAGTTCCTCAAGATAATTCTGTTAGAAAACTTTCTCAAGATATCGCAACTAACTTACACACGGTTCTTGAGTATAATGAATTACTAAACAAAATTATTGATTCGATATTTGATGAGTTAGATAAATTAAAAAATAATGGTAATTTTGAACAAATAATTTCACAAATTCCTAATTCAATACTAGATACAGTAAAAAAAGTTGTATCAGATCCTCTTGATTTTGCTAAATTTATCTTTAACAGCCCTATAATTTCAAACAATTATCAAGGAATAAATTACATAATACAAAACGGTTTAGAAAATATTATTAATATACCTAAAATCAAACAACAAATCACTAATCTATCAAATTCAATCGATGATAAATGAGTTGATAGAAATGAAATTAGTAACTTGATTAATGAATTAATTAGTGATAATAAATTTATCCAACTAATTAAAAATACCGCTACAAATCTTTTAAAATCAAATAAGTGAATTAATCAAAACACTACTCAAGAAATTATTCTTTCAGCTTTAAAACAAAGTCAATTGTTAGATAATAACCAAGACATAATTGAAATTTTAAAGTCAAGATTAAATAACAATTCTTTAGCAAAAACATTCAACAAAATTATTAATAATTTATTAATTGAAAATAAGATAATTAGCGAAACAGAAAAGCTTTCTATTACTTTAACCAATTCTTTATATAGTTCTTTAATTTCAAATGATTCATTTAGTTCATTAAATAAAATTTTAGAAATTGCTAATAATAAAATAAGTTCAAGTTCAACATTTGAAGAATTATTTAGTCAAATGAAATCTGAATTATTTGACTTAATTAAACAAGATCACTACAAAATAATTAAAAATATCTTTGATTCAAAAGTAATTTCAAAAAACAAAGATGAAGTTAAATCATTTATTTACAGATTATTAAAGAATTTTGTTCCAAATAATGTAGAAAACTGAGTTGATAAAATTGATTTAACAGAATATGCATCAAAATATGAATTTAATCAATCAGAAATTAAAAAAGCTTTAATTGATCTATTTAACTCAACTAATATCATTGATATAACAGATGTAGTTATTGATGATATTTCAAATAGAGAGAATATTTATAAAAATACAAATAACATAGAAGAATTTATTCAAACTTTATTATGAAATAACCAAACTAGAGCAAAAATTGAAAATTCATTAAGCTTAATTATTAAAGAATTTATTAACAAACCTAATGTAAAAGATATAATTAAGAAAATTTTAGTTAAAGAATTAAGTGGACCTACTGTAGATTTAATTCTCGAAGGTGTTTCAAATAAGGAAAACCTTATTTCGAACATAATTAGCGTTTATAATGACATTGATTCAGTTATAAATTTAACTAAGAGTGTAGTAGGTTCAGTTACTGAAGAGATAAAATTAAATGGACTTAGTGTTTCGATTAGTTCTATAATTTCTAACATTTTCAACAAAATTAAAGAAAATAATTTTAATTCAGAAAATAGTAAAGAAACTGGATTTAAATTAATTAAAGTTATTTTAGATTCTAAACTAATAAACGAAAACAAGGAAGACTTAATTAAAATAATTAACAATTTAATAAAACTACTTTCAAACGAACAAACAATTTTTCGATTAATCGATAGTCTTTCAGATTCAATCAAAAACCAATTATTTAAATATGCAGGAAAAGATGAATTAATTCAAATAATTAGATTTATAGCAACCAATACTAACTTTACTCAAATAATTAATGTTATCACTCAAGATTTGCTAAATAATGTAAATGCCTTAAAACAAGCAACTAACTTCGATGAATTTATAACTAAGATGTTATCGTTAATAAATCTTGATAACCTAAAAGATAATATAAAAGGCTTAATTAATGATTTACTAACAAATCAAAATATTAAAGAAATTCTAAAGAAAGTTCTAAAACAAACATTAATTAGTTATGGTGCTACAAATGACACTAAATTAGAATTATTAATTTCTGAAATAATTTCTGAAATCGATGTTTTAGTTAAAGATCTAGAATTATTAGATCCAATTATTGATAAAACTGTCGAACTACTTAATTCAGCCAAAAATAGTAATGACCCTAATTCATTCTTGGTTCAAATTCCATCGGAAATTTCACAAATTATTTCTAAAAAAATAATTGATAATCCGTATGAATTTGTTAATGGAGTAATTGAACATAAATCAATAAAAAATAATTTTGACACCTTAACTAGAACAGTTCAAGAAGTTATAATTTTCTTAATAAATAACGGAACTGCTGAAAATATATTAATTAAACAAATTAACTCAGTTGACCCTTCTAATGAATTATTTAATTATTCTAATAAAAATGATTTAGTAGAGTTAATTAGATTTATTTTAAAAGACATTGATTTTCAAAGTGTTATAAAAAATGTGGTTCCTAAATTATTGAATAATCGTGAATGACTCAAAAACTTAAATAATATTAACGAACTAATAAAATCAATATTTAAAATTAATGGAATTATTGATGAAAATAAATTAAATATCAATAATTTAATTGAAAAAATAATTACAAGCGTTCAATTTAAGTCTATTACGACAAAATCATTAATATACATTTCTAAACAAAGTGAAATTAACCTAAATATAAATGGAATTAATGAGTTAATCAGTTCAACTTTAGATACAATAATCCCTATTCTAAAAGAATTAAACCTCTATGAAGAATTAATTTCTGATGTATTAAATATTGTTAAAGACCCAGAAAATATTACAACTACAATCAAAGAATTGGTTGATAAACTTAAAAACAAATTACTAGAAAATAATTTTCAAATAATTCAAAAATTATTAGCTTCAAGAATATTTAATGATCCAAAAAACAAAACAACTTTAAAAGCTATTACTAATGAAATATTAAGTAAATCAAACAATGTCGAAAATATTAAAAACTTCATTAAAACAATAGGGTTGGACAAATTACTTGAAAAATTTAATGTAACTAGTGAACAAGTTAATACTTTAAGTATAAAAATATTGAACAATACCAATAGCATTAACTTAATAAGAGATATTATTTACAACATAATTGATAATTCATCTGAATATTCAACAAGTAAAAATTACAATGAATTAATTAAAAAAGTTTTCAATAAACCACAAATCCAAAATTCATTTAAAACCAACTTTAGCTCTGTAATTAAAGAACTATTGAATGATAATGAAGTAAGAAATATTATCGTAGATCCGCTTACTACATTACTTACGAAACTTGAAAATAACTGATTGTTAAAAAATACTATAAATTCTAAATCGCTATTATCTGAATTGTTAACAATTGCAAATTCAATTAACAACACTTTACATTTGACTGATAAATTGATTAACTCACTTGTTAATGAATTAAAAGTTAATGGACTTGAAGTAAACTTCAATAATGTTATAAACTCAATTTCAAATGGTTTAACAAGTGAATTTGAAAATAATCTAGATCAAAAAGTTACTGAATTAATTAAAATTATTGCAGGAACTAACATTTTTAGAAATTCAACAAATTATGCTGATCTAAAAGTTGTTTTAACAAATCTTTTAGAATATCTAAATAGAAATCAAATTATTTCTAATAGTTTTATAAATTCTTTAAGTTCATCAACTGCAACTGAAATTTACAAATATACTGATGAAACTTCATTAAAAACTGCAATAACTATAATTTTTGATAATCAACATTTAAGAAACAGTATTTTCACAATCTTAGATTCAGTTAAAACAAAAGTTAACAAAATTTCACAAGCAAGCAATTTAACTCAAATTGTGCAAATTTCATTAGACGATTCTTTAGTAAAAAACACAATTAAAGAAGAGCTAAAACTGCTTTTAAGAGATATTTTCACAGACCCAACAATTAAGAAAATTCTTAAAAATGTTGTAAAGCACTTCTTTGATTTTATAGAAATAAATTCAACAAATATACCTGAAGCTGACACATTTATGAATAAAATTGTCGATGGTTTATACAATTTATTAAGTAGATTAGATTTAATTGATAATTTGGTTGATCCGCTTGTTGAACAAATTAGTTCATCGAATGACATAATTAGTTTATTTACTTCAATCTCTTCACAAATTTTTGACAATCTAAAAATCACCGAATACTCAACTTTTAGTAAATTCTTAAAAGATAATTTAGTAACACAAAATAAACAAACAATTATCAAAATAATTAATCATATTATTAATAAATTAACTTCTGACGAAACTAAAGTAAGAAGAATATTGGAAAAACTAGATATTCCATCATTACTCCTAGATGAAACTTCAACGCTTGATAAAAACAAAATCAATAACTTTATTATAAAAATATTGAATAACCAAGACCTTAAAAAACTGTTAACAATTTTAGTTGAAGAAGTGATTAATAATAATTTAGAGTATGCTAAATTAAGTACTTGATGAGAATTGATTAATAAATTACTTAATAGTTCAAAATCAAATGATATTAAAAACTCAATTAAAAAATGACTGATCGACACAGTAAATAGTAACGATGTTGACTTTGAAAAGGGTATTGGTGAATTAGTTGTTGAATTGTTAAGAAAAAGTGGATTTAATTTAATTGAGGATGATAAGAATTTATTTGGTAGAGTAATGAAAAATGCTCTTAAAGCAATTGTTAATACAAATGAATTTGATCAGATAATCAATAAAATTTATGATAATATCAAGAATTTAAAACCTAGTTCAGCAAATCCAATTACTTCAGAAAAAATATCTCAAGCTGTTATGAAAGGTGTTTTAAGTATTATTTCAAATGATGATGGATCAGCAATTCAGGTAGTTAAGATCCTTGATAAATCTGAATTGATCGGAAAAATCATAAATCAAATTGGTTCAGAAGATTTTGTTAAATTAATTGATAGAATTTTTGAATCAAGTAGTTTAACTAAAAACACTGGTATTTATGCAATACTTAAGCCTATACTTAGTCCCGGAAGCACATCTTCAAGCACAAGTACTAAAGTTGAAATAGGAACATTAAACTTACTTTCAATTCCTGATAAAGCAAAGAACTTCTTAGCACAGATATTTAAACCTTTCTATGAAGAGTTATTCAAAAAAGCTATTAATCACTCTCTACCAACATTTAAACAAGACACTGTTGAATATAAAAACTTATTTAGAGTTACTGAAATTGTTCTTTGATTCTTATGAAATAACAATCCAAGTGGAGTAACATATTGAAATACAAACTTGCTTAGAGCAACTACACTTGAAGGAATCGTAAATCTTGCTCATGAAAAGGCTATGTGAGATGATTTATATATCCCAATCTATAAAAAACCAATCGACGTCTTACGTGATGAAACTACATATAGAAAAATAGGATTCATCAATGGTGGATTTAATAAAGAATTTGTTTTTGGTAGTCGTTCGAACTGAACGAACAACAATAATTATGATCCAGATCAACTTCTCGCTTACATTTACTATATAAAAAATGGAAATGACAGACATAATTCTAATAAAACTAAAGAACAAGTGCTTTGAGAAGCCTTGGAAAAAGGATATTTAGGTCCTAAAAAATAGAGATCTCATTATGAGGTCTTTTTTTGCAAAAAATTGACCAAAAAATTCAGAAAATAAGTCTTTAAAAAATAGTAAATCTATATAATATAAAAGAGTAATTTTACTCCTTGGTTTTTAATAACCCTGAATGTCCAAAAGGAGGCTTAATATGGCTAAATACGAAATCATGATGATTGTTGATCCTAAAGCTGACGTTAACGTTGCTTTCGATTTACTTAAAGAAGTATTTGGAAACGGTGTTAAAAAAGCTGAAAAATTAGCTATCAACGAATTATCATACTCAATTAACAAATCAAAACATGCTCAATATGTAAATGCAGAAGTTGAATCAAAACCTGAATTAATTTCTGAATTTGTACGTAAATCTAACATTGTAAAACAAGTTTGAAGACAATTAGTTATCAATCTTGATACAGAAAGCGGTTTAAAACCTGCAAACACTAAAAAAGCTACAAAAAAAGTAGTTCGTAAATCAACACCTAGAAAAGTCGCATCTAAGACTGAAGAATAATTAATAGTTGATTTTAAGATAAGGGGTTAATATGAATAAAGTACTTTTGATTGGTAGAGTTTCATCTGATATAAGGATATTTCAAACTCAAAGTGGAATAAGATATGCTAGAGTGAGATTAGCAATTAATCGTCGTGGAACAACAGATGTAACAGATTTTATTCCATTAGTTGTATGAAGAGCAAATGCTGATTTTATGGCTTCAAATGTATTCAAAGGAACTTTAATAGCAGTGGAAGGTTCAATTTACATGAGTTCTTATCAAAGAGACGGAGCAAATGTGACTTCATTTGAAGTAAATGTTGATAATATTAGTATTTTGGAACCCAAATCAGTTGTTCAATCTAGAATTAATTCATCAAATCAAAATGTTAATAATAAATTTGTTGCAGATATGCCTTCAAGAGATTTTAGCGAACGCATTCAAAGTGTCCCAAATCAACAAGTGCATAGATTTGATGATAACATTTCAAACCAATCATTATATAGCAATACATCAAACAATAGTTTTGCTGGTTTTACAGTTGACGAAACTTTTTCAAGACCTTCTACACAAAGTGAGATGGGTAATACAAAAATGAGTTTTACACCAACTGAAAAACTAAATGAATTAAACCTATCAAATAACCAAAATTCTAAAAATCAAGATTTCTTAAGTAATCTTGATGATGAAGATGATGAATATAGTTTTAATAGTTCTTTATTCGATGATCAAAACTCGTCTAATAAAAATGACACAAGTTTATTTGAATTAGATAGTGATGATGAATTAGAAGATGATATTTTCAACCCTAATCATAGTTTAGATTTCGATTAATAGAAAATAAATAGGAGAAAAAATGAACTTTAAGAAAAATAAAAAAGGTTTTAGTTCAAGAAGAAAAGTTTGTGAATTCTGTGAACAAAACATGAATTATGTTGATTACAAAAATTTAGAATTACTTAAAAAATACATTAGTGGTACAGGTCAAATTAAATCATCATCAATGTCAGGAACATGTGCAAAACACCAAAGAAGCGTATCAAACGCAATTAAAAGAGCTAGATTTGTTGCATTATTACCATACACAATCGTTCGTGTTCGTGTACAAAAATAATGTTTACTCAGTTTAACTAGGATTTAATCCTAGTTTTATTTTTGCAAAATAAAAAGCCCCATGGGCTTAATCTCTAGAACCAAAAAGTCTTAATAAATATCAAATCATATAAACTATGTTAATAAAAATAAATATTGCATCACTTATAGACTCTTTAAGCATTTCCTTAGTTGAATTAAATGCAAATTCATTATTTTTCTTACTAATAATGTAGAATGAGAAGAAAATATTAATTCCTGATATCGCAAGTCCAACTAGTGAATAAATCATCTCAATTGTACTGTTAAACACAAATATACTTGTGATAAACAATACAACAAATCCAACAAGTAAAACTATTGATAAAACTCACATAACCTTTACTTTTATTAACTCAAAATAACCTATAATTCCACAAGCCATAGTTAATAGAACACTAATTAAAAATATTAAGGCAATCAATCAAAGATTATTGGTTGAAATATTATTAGCATACATTGAAATAAATGTTACAAGTGCCATGTAAATAACTGTAAATATATATCCAACAACTAAAACTGGAAAAGGCATTTTTTTGTGTAGATAAGAAAATAAAAATAGTCATACAATAAATACTATTGTTGAAACTAGATAAGTAATGTAAAAACTATCATTAGTAAAGTTGCTTGCAATGAATCTCTCTACATTTTTTGAAAAAATTCCTAAACCTAAAACTAGTGCTCCAAAAACAAATAAACCTATACCTACAAAAATTAAGGTCAGAGATAAATAAGAACTTTTGGTTTTTTTCTTTGTAATTCCATAACTTAATTCATTCATACAAAAATTATATATTAATTAAATAATATTAAAAATAAAGATAATTAATTTAATATAATAAAACTATGCAACAAAACAGTTATACAGAAAAAGATATAAAGAAATTAAATGGTCTTGAAGCAGTAAGAAAAAGACCAGGTATGTACATTGGTGGAACTGATGTAAATGGTTTGCACCATTTGGTTTGAGAAATAGTAGATAACTCAATTGATGAAGCTCTTGCTGGATATGCAAATAAAATTATCGTAACTATAAACAAAGATAGTTCGGTTTCTATTGAAGATAATGGACGTGGAATACCAGTTGGTAAAACCGAAGATGGACGTAGCGCTGTTGAACTTGTTTTTACTGAATTACATGCTGGTGGTAAATTTAATGAAGGCGCATATAAAAGTAGTGGAGGACTTCACGGAGTTGGTTCAAGTGTAGTTAACGCTCTCTCATCTAAATTAGATGTAACTGTTTTTAGAGACGGGCAAATTTGATACACTGAATTTGAGCAAGAAAAAATTATAAAAAGAACTAGTTCAATAGGTAAAACAAATAAAAATGGAACAATAGTCCACTTTATGCCTGACTACTCATTCTTTAAGAAAGCCAAGTTAAACACTGACATTATAAGTGAAAGACTTAAAGAAAGTTCCTTTTTAATTTCTAGTTTAGAAATAGTATTAAATGATGAAATTAATGAAACAAGCGAAACATTCAAATATGAAAATGGAATTAAAGAATTTGTTAATTTTATAAATGATTCTAAAACGCCTATAATTGAACCTTTTTCATTCAAAGATGAAAAAAATGGAGTTGAAGTTGAATTTGGTTTTCAATATACTGACACATATAATGAACTTATTTTAAGTTTTGTTAATAATGTTAAAACTCGTGATGGCGGAACACATGAAACTGGTTTTAAAAGTGCATTAACTAAAGTTTTTAACGCTTTTGCTGAAGAAGAAAAAGTTATCAAGGGGAAAAATACACTTGATGGAAGTGATGTACGTGAAGGACTTACTGCTATTATTTCTCTTAAAGTTCCGGAAAACATCTTGGAGTTTGTAGGCCAAACTAAAGATAAATTAGGTACTCCTGAAGCTAAAGGTATTGTTGAGGATATCGTAACTAAATTCATGAAGCAATGAATCACAGAAAATAAACAAATCGCAAGAAAAGTTCTTGAAAAAATAAAACGTGCTTATGAAATTAGAAATGATGAGCGCAAAAGAAAGAATGAATTGAGACAAACTAAGAACATTCTTAAAACTAAGCAAATTCTTTCTGATAAATTAACTCCTGCTCAATCTAAAAAAGTTGAAGAAAAAGAATTATTCTTAGTCGAAGGTGATTCTGCTGGTGGAACAGCAAAGACCGGAAGAGATCGTAGATATCAGGCAATTTTACCACTTAGAGGTAAGGTGTTAAACACTGAAAAATCTAAGCTTCTTGAAATATTAAAAAATGTTGAAATCAACACAATTATAAATACTATTGGAGCTGGTTATGGAAAAGATTTCGACATTACAAGAGCCCAATATGGAAAAATAGTTATTATGACTGACGCGGATACCGATGGTGCTCACATTCAAATTTTACTTTTAACATTCTTATATAGATATATGCGTCCATTAATAGAACATGGTAGAGTATTTATTGCTCGTCCACCACTATATAAAGTAACATCAAAAGGTAAAAATAAAAATGAAATCATTTATGCATGAGATGATGATGAACTTAAAGAAGTACTTGAAAAATTAACAAGTTATGAAATTCAACGTTATAAAGGTCTTGGAGAAATGAATGCTGATCAAATTTGAGACACTACAATGAATCCAAAAACTAGAACAATAATTAAAGTAGATATAAAAGATGCTTCACTAGCCGAAAGAAGGGTTACTATGTTAATGGGAGATAATGTCCAAGCTAGAAGAGAGTGGATTGATAAGAATGTTGATTTCTCAACGGATGATGATTTTATATTAAATATAGAGAATTAGTAAAAAATAAGTTGACAAATAAATGTCAACTTTTTATATTCATGATAAATTCTAACTAAAATTCTTAAATGTTTGAAAGACCAGACATATCAACATCTTTTTTAGATTCTTTACTTGCAGCAAATAAAGACATTGAATGCAACTTCATCTTTTGAGCTTTAATCAAGATTGGGAAAGTGAAAATTTCCGTGTTGAATTCACTTACTCTTTTATTGTATAATCTTCTACTTGCTGCAATCTCTGATTCAATATATTCACTCGAACTCATTAATTCAGAAACAATTTTTGAAGCTTTTAATTCTGGATATGCTTCAACCGAAATATTAATATCTCTTGAGATATTTTCCATCAAAGTGTTCATTTCTTGGGTTGTTTTAGCATCTTCACTCATCCCTTCACTCTTAAGACTTCTCAATTTTGCAACATTTGTGAAAGTTTCGTTTTCAAATTTTAAATATGCTTTTGTTTCTTCAAATAATTTTACTAATGTATCTTTTCTTTTTTGTAAATTAACATCGATTAATGACGCTGCGTCATTAACTTCAAGTTGTAATCTATTTAACTTATTTGGTCATGATGAAATTCATTTATATGGTCAGTAAATTAAACCAAAAATTAAAATGCAGCTAAAGAAAATCATTAAAGCAAAAAGAATTTTTTGTGAAGTTGTTGCCTTAGGCGAAATAATCTGGTTTTGAACATTAATTTCAGGTTGTTCACTTTGTTCTATTCTAGTGTCTATTAACATAAAAATCTCCTATTTTTGTATTTCAAATAATTTTTTTGATAGTTTAATCAATTGATTTATCACATTTGTTCTACTACTTCAATTTTGATTATTTACACAAATTGATATCCCGACCTGATTACAGTGAATTGCAAAATCATCAGGTAATATTTTGCACATTTCTTTAATTATAGATAAAATTTCATTTTCTTTTACACTTAATTTATTATTAAAAATGCTTTATGAAATAGAAAAGTCATTTAACAATGCATTTTAATCAAAGTCCTTGAAGTACGTTAGTGCTACGATTTATATAATTATAATGCTTTTTTATATAAAAAAGCACACCAAAAGAATCGGTCATGACCGATTTTAAAATTTTTAGTAAAATTATTGATTGATAAGTGTTAAATATTCATTAATTCTTTTGCTCATCACATAAATTTGTTTATTTGTGAATTTATCCATAGACACACCCTTAGGAATAAATCTTCTAATGTGTCTGTGGATATTTTCTATTGAACCTTTTTGGTATGAACAATATGCATCACATTTAAACAAATTGTTATTAGAAATAACTTCGTGCAAGCGCACGTTCTCGGAGCCGTTATCAACCGTTAATGTTGTTATTTTTATGGAATTAACTTTAATCATTTCAAGTAAAGCATCTTTCACTGCCTCAGAAGTTTTGCGTGATAATATTACATAAAGTTTTCTAGTTTTTCTATCTAATAAAGTTACCAAACAATTCTTATCCTTGCTTTGTCCAATCACAGTATCAAGTTCAAAATGACCTTCCTTTAATCTATGGTTGGCCTCATCAGGCCTTTGATGAATACTAACAGCATTTTTAAGAGAACTTTTTTGAACTTTTCTAGTTTTCTTGTGATATTTTCCTACAGAAAGAAAGAGCAAAATATCTATAGATAAATTAAACTCATTTGACTTTAAGCACTTGTATACAGTGCTAGGAGTAGGGCAGAAACTGTTAGGAAACATCTTCTTAAATTTATTAACAAGAGCTTTAGCTGAAACTTTGATTGCTCTTTTTGTAAAATCTTTATTGAATCTATTTTTCCTATAATAACTAACTTCAGATTTTCAAAATCTAATAAAATCTCTTCATTTATTTTTAATAGTCTTTGAATGAAGTCTTGTTCTTTTGGACTTATAAAGCATAAGATGTTCGGCAATTAATTGGAAATCAATATAGTTTACATAATTAATATATTGATCACAGTTGCGACAAACTTTTTTATATTTTTTGACAAAATCACCTTGATTTGTTGTTGAAATTTTCAATAACTTTTTAATGGTGTGTGTTTGAAATCCAATCACTTCTGAAACTTTAGAAAAATTCTTTCCTTCTTTGAATAATCTTAGGCATTCATTTAAATGAAGAATGTTCATTTGATTCGCTTTGAGTAATCTGTTATTTATAACTTTTGAATGAAGAATTCTGATTTCTTCTTCAGAATTTTTGATTAAATAGTGATTGTTTGGTAAATGTTTTTCTTTAGTTTTAATACACACAACTTTTTCAAGAGAATTTTTAATATTTGCTATAATCATATTGGTTCCTTTCTTATTTTTTTGCACTATAATTTTACTAAAAGGACCAAGAATATAAAACAGTCATGCAACAATTGTTGTATGACTGTTCTTTTTTACGATTAAAAATGCTTTTCCCAAATCATAATCTAATTAGTGTTCAAATTTCATCCTTATCAGGATACTTAATCCCTTTATAGCCATCAGCTTCTATTTTTGAAATTGCTTCATTAAAATACTTAATATCTTTTTGAGACAAAATTATTGAAAATTCATGAAGTAAAATACCTTTAGTATTTTCAATAAAAAACACTGACTTAGATTCGCTCATATCATAAAATCTTCGATACTTGACTGGAATTACTTTAGCACCAACATGTCTACCAACAACGACAACGTTATCAATAAGATCTTTATGATAAAATGAATTATTTTTAATATTATAAAGCATGCAACCGTTTTCTTCATCATAAACCTCAGAACTTACGAACGACAATCAAGTACTTAATGAAGGTTTATGTCCTTTAAATGTGAAATATTTGTCACTATTTAAAACGGTTAATAAATGTGTGTTATCTATTTTTCTAGTTTCTTTTTCTTTTTCTACTTCATATATATTAGATGTTTTATAATTACCATCCTCTTCATATAGTTCTCTGCTTATAACGGGTGGAATTAATAAAGTTGTTAAATCCTTTAGAACATTTTGTACATAAGTAGATACATCCTGTTGAACTTTCGAAGACTTATAATCTATAGTATCTTCAAAATTAAATGAACTAGTTTCATTATTTATTAGTAATGACGAGTAATTCGCATTATTGCTTTTTACAATTCAAAATTTACCTTTTTTTGAAAAAATTGGCTTAGTATTTTTTAAGTATTTATACCAATTTACATAATCTTCTTGTGTTTTTATAGTGAAAAACTGTAATAAATCAACTTCAGAGTTTTTTGAATTACTTCTTGGTGTAATTTGGATAAATTTATTAAAGTCTTTGTTTTCAAATTTATAATTAAAATCAGCACCAATATTGTCAAATTCTAATTCTTTGGAAAAATTAGTTTTAAGCAATATGTAATCATTATTATCTATAAAAGGTGTATCTTCATTATGATAAGCAGTTAATCTTTCGTATTTTGTAACAATTTTGCCATTAACTCTAGCTTTGTAAGGAAAGCTTTCGGAGTTGGAAGTAGTAATAATTTTAAAGTATAAATCACTAAGTGAAACTTTATATATAGGCGTATTTTTATACCTAATTTTTAAAAATGATTTTATACCTATAACATTCTTTGGAAAAATATTATTTCTCGTATCAATAAATAACTCATTTAATAAATTAAAATCAAAACTATATTCAAGATTAAATCCAAAATTTTTCATAACATAATCAACAACAGTACTATTGTCAATATTTGAAAAATAACCTGTTTTAAGTCACTGAATTCTATTTTTTTGATTACTAATTACTTTTAAATTTTCAAGTTTAAAAGCTTTAAAGCTAGAGATAATTTTACTATTCTCTTTATAAAATTTTATAAAGAATAATCCTACAATCACAAAGAAAGAAATAAAAATGAAAAAATTTGTAATTTTTCTTAGAATTATTTTGTCTTTCTTTTTCCTATCTTTTATATTCTTAGATATATCGTTACATGAATCAGTTAAACTATTTACTTCATTTCTGTATTCAATATTTTCATTATCATGATAACTAAAATAATTTTTTAATATTTCATTAATAGATGACTTATTTTTTTCATATATATTTTCTATAGGTTCTAAAGTATTATTTTTATAGTCTATTTGTTTTTTTGATTCACTCATTAATTCCTTTCTAACTATAATTCTACCCTGCTTATAAAAAAAAAAAAAAAACAATTTACAATGTTTGATATATGAAAATATTTCATAATTTGCACTATAGACATTCACATTTTTCGTAAATAAAATTAAAAACAATTCGATAAATATTGGGAATCTCGATCTTTTAATTTTTAGTTTTATAATGACATTTTAATTCTTTGGAGAAATTTCAACAATTCATAAACATAACTGCAATAGTCTGGTGATTATGCAAAAATATAAAACGTAAAAACAGAAAAGTCACATGAAATATTTTTCACATTCTTGATCATACTATCAAGTGCAACAATAGTTACATGACTGTTGTTTTTACAACATTTTAAATTTAAAAAGTATAATTAGTGTATGATTAAAAAAATTAATGATAAGAAGAAAATATTAATAAAAAGTTTATTTAGAATTAATTTCCCTTGGTTTATTACAATTTCAATTTTAGTAGCAATATCTTTGCTTATGATTTTATCAACAATACCTTGAATTGTTAATCATAGAGATAATATTACATGAAATATATATAACAATTCTTATGGATGATATTCTGTTTGAGTAAGTTCAATATTCAAAAATGGAATATTTAGTTTTAGTAATTACTCTTTTAGTTCAAATAGTTTTTTAACAATTTTAATTGTTGTATTTTTCATAATTTTAGAATACAAAGTCAATAGTATTTATTTCAAAAAGCATGCAATGCAACTAACTGAAGAAAAAAACATTAAATATATCCCGCTCATTTCATCAATTTCGTTATGTTTATATACTTTTCTTACTTTTATAATTGTTGATCTTGTAATTTTTGCTGTATTAAAGGACGTAAGAAATCAATTGATTAATGGTGCTAATTTTGCTTTTCAAAATTTTAATATTAATTTTTGAAAAAGTGAATTTATAGTTATAGTTGAACAAACCGTTCATTACATTTTTTTAGTAGGATTAATTTATTTAATAATTGATTTTTACAGATATAAAATAAGTAATACTACCTGAGTAAAAATTAGTTTATTAATTCTAATTTTCTCAGTAGTTATTCCGTTTGTTTTAATAATGCTTTGAAGAATAATTTTTAATGTATATCCTAATCAGATACCATTGAAAATTATTCAATGAATAGTTATTATATCAAATCCTTTTGACAGTAGTTTTATCGGAGCGTATCCATTGTTTAGTGAAGTGTTTTTTTTAGAATCAGAAGAAACACAAAAGTTAATAATTGCTAATATTGAAAATATTAAGTGAATTATAAAAGGAATTTATGTAGCTTTCGCAATAATTTATGTTATATTTCACTTCATTTTCAAAAATAGAAAACATGAATAAATTTTATATTTTGTTTAGTTTAATATGTAAAAGAATAGCATTTATATCTAATTGAAACTATGAAAATATTGAAATTTATGATGAAAAAAATAAAAAAATATTGTTATTGATATAATTTAAATATGGTAGATGGAGGATTTATGAAAAGAAATAAAAAAATGTCTTTTTTACTTGTTAGTAGTGTTTCATTGATAGCATCACCTTTAATTAGTTATAATACAAATACTACAATTAACAAGAGCTCAAAGATAGTTTTTGAAGGATTCGAGGGATTTGAGGTTCAAAGTGTTAAAGAATTTGAACAATTTGATAATAAAAATGAAAAAAGTAAATTACCATTCATGTTAATTCTAAATGAAAATATGTCTAATGATGAGTTATCGGATATGATGGAAAAAATAAGAAATTTTGATTCAATTATCAAAATTTCAAGAAGTAAAGTTTTAGATAATTATTTAATGGGTTCGCTAAAAAATGATAAAACCAAACTTAAAAAAATATTTGAATTTTTCGAAAATAATCAGTACATATCCAATGTATACATAAATTATAGTTCTAATTTGATAGTAGAGTCAACTCCAAACGATGATGTAAAATTTGAATCATATAAATCTTATGATGGTTATTTGAATAATTTCATATCAAATAATTACACTAAAGAGTTCAGAGATGAAATTATTGATAAATTCAAGGATTATATGTGATATGACAACAAGCGAATTGGTATTGGTGTATTAGAGGTAGGTGATGAAACTAAATGGTGAAATCACAATGCATTAATAAATGAAAAAGATGAGTTTTATTTCGACATATCAAAAGATACCAAACAAATAATCGTTAATGACCAATCAACATTTTATGTACCTCCTTTTTGAAATATAAAACCACAATATGGTATACATTCTACACAAGTAGCATCTATAATTGGTGGAAAAAACGGTGTTAATCCATTATTAAAACTATACGGCGTTAAATTGAACACATTAAATAATGACGATGTTTATAAATCTCTAGATGATGAAATTAGTTATTTAACAAGACAAAAAGATGTAAAAGTAATCAATAATTCTTGAGGTGAAAAAAATCCATCAAATAAATTGTATAAATATAACTCGTATTCAAGATATTTTGACGAAGTAGCTAAAAAATTTCCAGAGATAATTTTCGTATTTTCAGCAGGTAATAACGGAGGCGAAGAGAACGAACAAAAAAGAAAGCTAAATGCTGAGAAACTATCTTATAATTCGATAATGGTCGGATCGAATAATAGTATAGGGAGCGTATCAGGTTTTTCATCATATAATTCTGATACAGGTAAAAGTGTTTTATTATTGGCGAATGGTACAAATTATAAATTTAAAGATGGTTATGAATCAGGTACAAGTTATGCTGCACCATTTATATCAGGTGTTTTAGGAAACACTTTGGTTAAATATGAAGATAAATATGACTACGGAAAAAATAACATTATTGCAATGGCTACATTGGCAGCATCTACATCTAACGAAAGAAACTACAATTCACACAGTCAATCAAAACTAAATCCAAGAGTTGGTGCTGGAATATTAGATTATTCTAAATTAGACCAAGCTTTTAACAATTTAAAATATATAAAATGATTAAAAGACAAAAGCAAGGTGAATAATACACCTAACAAAAATACAGATAAAAAAGAAGTATCTATCAATAATATTACAATTGAAAAAGGTAAAACAATACGAATATCATTAGCTTGAGAATTTGATGGAAAAACATTTTATAATAGTGATAAAACAAAACCTAATGTAAAAGATTTTGACTTATATCTTTATGATGAAAACGATAAATTGCTAGCATCATCTAAGGATGAAAGGCATAATATAGAATTCATTAAATTTAAAACTACTGAAACTGGAAATTATAAAATTAAAATTTATGATTCCTCATACGATCCTTATAATGAACAAGAATGAGAACTTGCATTGACTTGAACTATTGGATAACTTATGAAAAAAATATTACTATTAAAGATTTTATTTAAACAAAATATTCGTTGAGTATCAGCAACAATAATAGGAATAGTTATAGTTCTAGGATTCTGCTTATCCGCTGTACCTTTTGTTGTAAAATTACCTAGTTCATCGTTAGAATCGACAATAGATTGAGAATATAGCGCATACGATAAATATGCAAACGTTGTTTTTTCTTATTATTTTAAGAAAGGTACATTTAATTTTATAACTGAAAATTTATTAACTTTAGGCTATTTTACAATTATTAATTCTATATTTGTAATCAAATATAATTTCAAATTAAAAAATATTTATCAAATTAAAAGACTTAATAACCTTATAAGTTCTAATAAACTAAATTATATTCCATTAATAGTTTCTGGATCATTATTCTTAGTAACTCTTCTTAGCTTTTTAGTATTCGATATATTTTTCATTAATATCATTGTGGCACAAAAAAAAGACTATTTAAGTTTACAAATAAATAAATTATGATTACAAGAAGTAAAAAATTTATTAAACAGTATATTACATTATATTTTTGTGTTAGGAATTTGTTATTTAATTATTGATTTAGCAAAATATAGAATTTCTAAATTTGTATCATTAAAATTAATTTTCATTATTTTGTCAATAATATTAATCATACCTTTCATTTTAAACACAATAAACCAATCGTTGGTTGATTCAAACGGAAGCTTTTTAAATAAAATTTTGGATTTATTTAGATTTATTCTAAATCCATTTGATGAATGATATTTATTTTATATAGGTAGTGCTAAAGAATATATGAGAAATTTTTCTTTTGAAAACATAGAACAAATTTATCAAGTTTTAAGAATAATTTACTCTTTAGTTGCTTTATCATACATAATATATCATTTTAAAGCAAACAGAGGTAAATATGAGTAATGTAATTTTAGAAGTCAAAGACATTAAAAAAAGTTTTAAAAGTAGACACATTTCTTCGAAAATACTTGAGGTACTAAAAGGGATTAATTTAGAAGTAAAAGAACAACAAAAAATAGCAATCGTTGGTAAAAATGGTTCAGGTAAAACTACCTTAGCTAAAATCATTGCTGGTTTTACTCAACAAACTTCTGGTGAGGTTTTATACAATTATGATTTTGAAATCTCTCCAAAGGAAAAGATAGCATTACAATTTCAAAGTGAAATAGATTTTTATAGACCATACGTTAAAAATATATATAAAGATTTAATTTTAGGATTTAAAAAATTCCTAGATATGGAATTTGTTAATAAACTTGATGAAATTTTAATGATAAATAAACTCATGAAACGTAGATATGATCGTCTTAGTGGCGGTGAACGTAAAAAAGTTGATTTATTCTTTACTTTATATAATAAACCTAAAATTGTTATATTAGATGAATTTACCTCTGGTTTAGATACTGATACTAGAGTAAAAATTAGAGAAGTAGTTGAGAATTACATTGATAAATATCAAGCAACTTTAATTTTAATCAGTCATAATGCTAATGAAATAAGAAAACTGGCTAATGAAATTTATGTTTTAGAAGATGGTGTTTTTAATAACCATATCGAAAATATCCAAGGTAAATTTGCCAATGACGATGATTTAGAAACATTTATTCGTCAAATAACTAATACTATTACTGAAGTTAAACTTTAAGGACTAAGCAATCAACTTGATTGCTTTTTTTAAATAAAAAAGTATCGTTAAATTTGTTTTCTATTTTATAGTATGAATGAATGTATTTCATCAAATGTGGAAACGATAACATTAATGATATAATTTTAAAGTATTAAAAAGAGGTATTTATGAAAAAAAGCAAAAAATTTTATTCACTATTATTAACTGGTGCCATTGTTACAACATCAACATCACTTATCAGTATAAAATCAAATGAAAAAGAAATAGAAAAATCTAAAATAATTATTGAAGGTTTACAAAACTTTAATAATTTATCAATTCATGACATCGATCAAGAAAGTGAAAAAATAGATAATTCCAAATTATCGTTACTTATAGTTTTAAAAGAAAATATATCCAAAGATGAAGTAAGCAAAATAATTGAAAAATTTAGTAATTTTAAATGTAGTATAGGAATAGAGGAAAGTAAATTATTAAATAATTTTTTAATAGGTTCTGTTGATTTAAAAGAGAATGATAATAAATTATTATTTGATTTTTTAGAAAAAAATAAATTTATTAATGTGGTATACGTGAATGTTGAAAGCGAATTTATAGACACAAGCATTTATCACACCGAGGCAAAAGCCCAAGAATATAAATTTGAAACTTTATATATGAAAAATTTCAAAGTCAATAAATATACTGTTGATTTTAGAGATGACATCATTGATAAATTCAGAGATTACATAAATAAAAACAATGATGATAGAATAGGTGTGGGTGTTTTAGAAGTAGGAGATAAAACTGATTGATTCAACCATAACGCTTTAATTGAAAATGTTGAAGATTACTACTTTGATACATCAAAAGAAACAGGGCATATTATAATAAACGATTGATCTAAATTTTATGTACCTCCTTTTTGAAATATTAAACCTCAATACGGAAAACATGCAACACATGTAGCTTCTATTATAGCTGGAAAAAATGGAGTAAATCCATACTTAAAATTATATGGTGTTAAATTGAATTTATTAAATGACAAAAATAATGTATATAAAGCATTAGAAGATGAAGTCCTATATTTAATTAAACAAAAAGATTTGAAGATAGTAAATTCATCATGAGGTTTAATAACAAATGACGAAAATTTAAGAAAATACAATTCATATTCACATTATTTTGATGAAGTTGCTAGAAAAAATCCCGAAATATTGTTTGTCTTTGCTGCCGGAAATAATGGTGATGAAGTTTCGATTGAAAAAAGAAAATTATCCGGTCCGCAGCTTTCGTATAATTCTATTATTGTAGGATCAAATAATGCTAATAGAGAAACTAGTGATTTCTCTTCATATGGATCGAATTCTGGAAAGAAAGTTTTATTATTAGCTAATGGTGAAAATTACGATTTTAAGCAAAAACCAAATTCAAAGGGAACTAGTTATTCGGCACCGTTCATTTCCGGAGTATTAGGTAACACTTTAATAGAATATGCCGACAAATATGACTATGGTAAAAACAATATTATAGCAATGGCCGTTTTATCGTCCTCTACATCATTAGAATTCTCACAAAAAGGCAAAGATTTTCAATCTGGATTAGATGATAAATTTGGTTCTGGTGTATTTAATTATTCTAAGTTAGATCAAGCTTTTAGTAATCTTAAATATATTAGATGAGATAGAGAAAAAAGCACTATAAATAACAAAAATAATCCAAAAACAACCAAAAACGAAATTATAATTGATGACCTTGAATTTAAGCCAAATTCAAATATAAGAATGTCTTTAGCTTGAGAATTTAATGCTGAAACATTTTATGAAAAAGATGAAACCAAGCCGGATTTAAATGACTTTGATTTATATATAATAGATGAAGATAATAAAATAATTGCTAAATCAGTTACTGAAAAAAATAATATTGAATATTTAAGATTCAAAACCAATGAAAAAACAAAATACAAAATTAAAATAACAAATTCGCGATTCGATCCATATAAAAATAATAATATTGAATTAGCTTTAAGTTGAAGTGTAGATGGTAAATATGAATAAAAAAATATACAAAAAATTTATCTTTATAAAATTAATACTTAAACAAAATTTTTGATGGATACTATCAGTTTTAATAGGATTAGTAATAATTTTTAGTTTTATTTCTTTAACAATTCCTTGAGCGTTAAAGCAGGATAAAACATATAATATCGGACGCGGGCCGGAACAAAGTCGCTTTGATGATTTTGCTCGGATGATTTTTCACTTGTATTTCGAAAAAGGATCGCTTCAATTCATAAATACAAATTTCTTTGTTTTAGGTTATTTAACATTTATAAATATAATTTATATAGTTAAATATAATTTCAGACTTAAAAATGTATTTCAAATAAAGAAACTAAATTCTTTAATTAAAGCTAAAAATATAAAGTTTATTCCATTAATTTTTTCATTATTATTATTTATTTTTACAATTGGTTCAATATTAATTTATGATGTGTGTTATTACAAAAACGTTTTAAACGTTCAAAAAGATATATTTTATCTTGATTTAAGTAAATTTTGAATAGATGAATTTTATGTCGTACTTAAATTATTTCTTCATTATATATTTATTATAGGCTTAGTTTACTTGTTTATTGATATTTTCAAATTCGGAGTTTCAAAATTTATCACTCTTAAAATTGTATCTTTAATCTCACTGATAGTTATAGTTTTACCTGCTATATTATGAATAGTAAACTCAAGTATAAGACCAATCGATTCTTCAAATGAAACTAATAAAACTATTCATTTTGTGACATTGTTATTAAATCCTTTTGATGAATGATATTTATTTTATATAGCTACTATGAAAGAATTTATCGAAAGTTACTCATTAGAAAATCATGAACACATTCGTTATATACTTAGAATAATTTATTCTTCTTTAGGGTTCTTATACACTATATATCATTTTGTAGCAAATAGGGGAAAATATGAGTAATGTAATTTTAGAAGTTAAAGATATTAAAAAGAGTTTTAAAAGTAGACATATTTCATTTAAGAAACTTGAAGTATTAAAAGGTATTAATCTAACAGTGAGCGAACACCAAAAAATAGCAATCGTTGGTAAAAATGGTTCAGGTAAAACTACCTTAGCTAAAATCATTGCTGGTTTTACTCAACAAACTTCTGGTGAGGTTTTATACAATTATGATTTTGAAATCTCTCCAAAGGAAAAGATAGCATTACAATTTCAAAGTGAAATAGATTTTTATAGACCATACGTTAAAAATATATATAAAGATTTAATTTTAGGATTTAAAAAATTCCTAGATATGGAATTTGTTAATAAACTTGATGAAATTTTAATGATAAATAAACTTATGAAACGTAGATATGATCGTCTTAGTGGTGGTGAACGTAAAAAAGTTGACTTGTTCTTTACTTTATATAATAAACCTAAAATTGTTATATTAGATGAATTTACCTCTGGTTTAGATACTGATACTAGAGTAAAAATTAGAGAAGTAGTTGAGAATTACATTGATAAATATCAAGCAACTTTAATTTTAATTAGTCATAATGCTAATGAAATAAGAAAACTAGCTAATGAAATTTATGTTTTAGAAGATGGTATTTTTAATAACCATATCGAAAATATCCAAGGTAAATTTGCCAATGACGACGATTTAGAAACATTTATTCGTAAAATAACTAATACTATTACTGAAGTTAAACTTTAAGGACTAAGCAATCTATGTGATTGCCCTTGATTATACTTTCAAGTGCAAACATATTTGTGTTTGTGCTTTTTAGTTTAAATTAGTTTAAAATAAAAAAAGAGAAACCAACTAAAACCAAACAACGTTTCTCTTTTAACCCTTAAATTTGAAATGAGGTCATATGAATTATACACAATTAAAACCAGAAGAAAGATTAATTATTGAAATCAACTACAGTTCCAAAACATTAAAAGAAATTGCAGAAATGTTAAAAAGATCTGTAAGTACAATCTCTAGAGAAGTTAAACGAAATTCGAATATCTATGGAGAATATGATGCTGCATACGCTAATAAAAAAACTAAAATTCGAAAATGCTATTCAAGGAATCATAATGCTTTTGCAGACAAAGAATTTAATGATTTCTTTGCAGCACACTATGAAAAAAATTACCATGGAGTTGAAGCTACTCTTAAACTTTATCAGGAAAAAACAGGTAAAAAAGGTTATTCTATCAGAACTATTTACAAGTGAATTAAATTAAATATTTGAGTCCTGAAAATGAAAAATCGTTTAAGAAAAGGTTATGTTAAGAATGGTAAAAGAAAGACTGATTATAAGATTAGATTAACTCATGGTAACAAGTTTGTTTTCCCTATACCTATGCGGCCTAAAAGTATAGAAACTAGAAAAAAATGGGGTCATTGAGAAATTGACTTAGTTATTGGAAGAAAGGGAAAGGGATATCACAACTTACTAACTTTAACAGAAAGAAAAACACGTTTTACCATTATAAAAAAGGTCACTAGCAAATTTTGATTTGAGATAAACAAGGTGCTGAATGAAATAATTAAGGATTATCCATTCCCATTTTTATCAATAACTTCTGATAATGGATTTGAATTCCAAGCCTTGGGATTAGTAGCCTATAAAAATGACTTATTAATTTATAAAGCACAACCATATTGTTCATTTCAAAGAGGTTCGAATGAACATTTAAATGGACTAATTCGTAGAAAATTCAAAAAAGGATTTGATTTTACAGAACTGAATGACGAAGAAGTTCAAGAACTTCAAGATGAAATAAACAATATGCCAAGAAAAATTTTTGGTTTTAAATCTTCTAGAGAAATGGCTGAACAAGAGTTAAATATAGAAATGATTTTGCTAGATCTATTACCTAATCTTGAATAATAAAATGTGGTCTTTGACCACATATATCCCAATTTCAACCACAATACGTTTTACATAATTATTTTGTTGATAAACTTTCCACTCAAACGCCGTGGAGAGGCTTTTGATTTTTTCCGTTATTAAACCACACTTCTAATGTGGTTCTTTTTCTCTACGCTCAGTCGCCACTCTGGCTTTTCTTTTTAAAAATTTATAGGGAAGCGTCCTAACGGACTGATCTGCTCAAGCGCCGCAAGGCTTCTTTTCTCAAAAAATCTGCCAATTTTAATGTAAAATATTGTTAAGAGAAGCGTTTGCACTTCAAGGTTTAAAAAAGGAGCAATCTATGTGATTGCTTTTTTAATTAAATAAAAAGTCACAATGTGACTTAATATTATTCTAACCCTTGTTTATTCTTAAAGTTCATTTTTATTGGACAACCTTTGAAATTAAATGTACTTCTAAGTTGGTTTTCTAAAAATCTTTGATATGAGAAATGAAGAAATTTCTTATCATTAACATAGAAATTAAATGTAGGTATTTTATCTAAAGTTTTTCTTACAAAGTATATATTTAATTTTCCACCATTATATGGTGCTGCGGGTTGAATCATTTGTGTTTCCATAATAAAATTCGATAATAAAGAAGGTTTGATATCTCTCTCAAGATTTTCTCTAACTTCATTTAATGTTTCTGTTAATTTATTTAATCTTTGATTGTATTTTGCAGAAATAAATACAAAAGGAACTCATGGGACGAAATGCAAAGTATTTCTCATTTTTTTCTCAAATTGAGCCATCGTATTAGTTTCTTTTTCAACAAGATCTCACTTATTAACTACCACAATAATCGGTTTATCGTTTTCTAGTGCATAACCAATAATTCTTGCATCAAAGTGTGAAAGTTCAGTTGTAGCATCAATTAAAATTAATGATAAATCAGATTCACTTAAGGAATTCATAGCTCTCATTAAAGCATAATGATCAACTGATTCAACTAGTTTACTTTTACGCATAATTCCAGCTGTATCAATAACATTGTAAAATTTATCACCAATTTTTACCTTAGTTTTAACACTATCTCTAGTGGTACCTGCTATATCAGAAACAATTGAACGTTCTTCTTTAGCTAAATTATTCAGTAATGAGCTTTTTCCAGCATTAGGTTTACCTATAATTGATAGTTTAAATAATTCTTCCTCTTGTTCTTCACTAAAATCTAGGTTTTTAACAACTTCATCAAGCAATTCACCAACACCTTCGCCATGAAGTGCACTAATTCTAAAAATTTCACCACCTAGTTTGTAAAGTGAATAATCAAAATCTTGATTAGATTCTAATTTATTTGCTCCAATAATAATTGGTTTATTAGACTTTCTTAAAATATTCATAATAAATGCATCATCATTAGTTAATTCCATTGTTCCATCAATTATAAAAACAATTACATCAGCTTCTTCAATTGCTATTTTTGCTTGAATTTGAATTTGTTCCTGAAATGGTTTGTTTTCTATTTCAATTCCACCAGTATCGATTATTTTTATATTTTTACCGGTTCAAGTGATAGTTTCATACAATCTATCTCTTGTGACACCTGGTTCATCATAAACTATTGACGATCTTCTACCAACAAGTCGGTTAAACAATGTGCTTTTACCGACATTGGGTTTTCCTATTATTGCTACTGTATTACGCATCTAATTCCTCAGCTTTATTTTTTATTATATTTATAATATGTTGAACAACTTCATCAAAAGTCATATTGGTGCAATCAACTAAAATAGCATCTTCTGTTTTATGCAATGGATCAACTTCACGATTCATATCTTGAGCATCACGCATTTTAACATCATAAAGCACTTCTTCATAATTGCTACTATAACCAAGTGACAGATTTTGCTCGCATCTACGTTTTGCTCTTTCTTCCGGTTCTGCTCATAAGAAAATTTTAACTTCAGCATGTGGCATTAATTTAAATGTTGTATCGCGACCATCAACAATAAAACCTTTATTGGTTTTAGTCATTTTTTGAACGTAATCCACAACAAAATTTCTTACTTCTTGATACTTAGCAACTACAGCGGCAGCTTTAGAAACATGTTCAGCTCTAATTTGAGTTGAAACATTTTCACCATTTAAATAAACACTTTCATCTTCTTTTAATTCAATCATACCTTCAACTAAAGTGTTTAGTACTGCAAATTTGTCAACTAAATCAACTCCTAATCTTAAAGCATTAAGAGCAATAGCACGATAGAGACTTCCACTGTTTATTGGAGTGTAAGATAATAAATTAGAAATCTCTTTACTTACACTACTTTTACCTGCTCCACTTGGTCCATCAATAGCAACATTAACTTTCTTCATAAAATCCTCATTAAATTATTATCTTATTAATATACCATAATTTTTTAAATTTTAACTTGGTTAACAATAACTCTTGTGGTTTTGGTTAAATCAATAATCGAATCGTCGTCATCTTTTTCCTGAGTATTCAAATCTAATAAGCCACAAAGATATTTAACATCATTACTTTCAAAAGAATAATTTTCCATAAAACTACTGTCATAAATTTGTGAAAATAACTCAGTAAAAACATTATCTAATAACTCTAATTTTGAATTGACTTCAATAAATTTACTCATCTCAGGACTAATTGATTTTTTAGGTAAATTTTCATTAGTTAAATTTAACTTAAAATCAATTTTAGGATCTAAATTTTTAAAAATTTTTTTAACTTTTTTATAATCTTTTTCAACTTCAGAATTATTTTTTAAACTTAGTTTGTAAAGTAGTTCTAAATCATACAAATCTTTAGTTTCACTAATTACAGTTTTATTTTTTATCATATCAATATTTTACTTATTTTGCTTAAATTTTATAAAATATAAGTATGAAACTTTTTAAAAAATTAAAAGATTTCTTTAGTAAAGATCAAACTAGAGAACAACTTGAAAAAATATCACATTATGATAAAGGTTTAGCTAACACTAGTTCTTTTGGTGCTAAAATTCGTGAATTGCAAAATAAACACGTAAAAATTGATGAAGAGTATTTTGAGGAACTTGAAGAAATTTTGATAATGTCGGATATTAACTACAATTTAGTAGACCAAATTATTGAATTAATTAAAGGTGAAGTTAAAGCTAATAAAATCACTGACCCTAAATTAATTGGTGAGATTGTAGCTGATGGTATTTTTAAGGCTTATACAAATAACACAGTTGTTAATACTAATTTAAATGTTAAAGATGATCGTTTAAATGTTTTTATTATGGTTGGTGTAAATGGTTCAGGTAAAACAACAAGTATTGCTAAATTAGCAAATAAATTTAAAAATGAAGGCAAGAAAGTTTTAATTGCAGCTGCTGATACTTTTAGAGCTGCGGCAGTTGAACAACTCAGTGAATGAGCTAAAAGAGTTGATGTTGACATTATAAAACCTGATAAACCAAATCAAGATCCTTCTTCAGTAGTTTATAAAGCAATGGATTATGCAAAAAGTAATAATTATGACTTGTTAATTATTGATACTGCTGGAAGACTACAAAATAAAGTTAATTTAATGAATGAGTTAAATAAAATGGTAGGAGTTATTAAAAAATTTCAAAATGATGCTCCACATGAGTCACTTTTAGTTATGGACGCTACAACTGGTCAAAATGGTTTAAGTCAAGCCAAAGTATTCAAAGAGGTATCTAATTTAACTGGAATTATTTTGACTAAATTAGATGGAACAAGTAAAGGTGGAATAATCCTTTCAATCAAAAATGAATTTGATTTAAATGTTAAATATGTTGGTATGGGAGAAAAACTTGACGATTTACAAGAATTTGACCTTGAATTATTCATTTACGAAATGACTAAGGAATTAATTAATGAGTAAAGAAATAATTATTGATGAAAATGAGTATTATGTAAGTCTCTATGAAAAATATAAGAATTTTTTAACTCAAACTCAAAGTCAAAATTTCTATTTATATTACTTCGAAGATCTTTCATATGCTGAGATTGCTAAAATAAGTGCTACAACTAGAGCAGCTGCACAAGATTCAATCAAAAAAGCTAAAATAAAACTAAAGAAAATACATGAAAGTATTGATGAATAAGTATTTCAAGAAATAAAAAAAGCCATAAGGCTTCAAAAAAGACTTCTTGAAATATTTTTTTATTATTTCAGGACAGTGAGCGCTAGACTCCAGAAGTTGCCTTTGCAACAATAGTTCAATTAATGAACTCAACGTAATTATTATACATAAAAATTCAAAAATAATCAAATTTTATTTTGTGTAAAGTTTTTTTAATTAAAAACACAAACCTATTATTCGGTTTGTGTTTTATCATTCTTACTATCTTTTCGCTTTTCTAGCGTTAATTTTGAATGAAATTCCATTTCCAATAGGAATTCCTTTTCATTTTCCAAGTTCTGGGTTTTCAACATTTCTCTTGAGTGCTCCAAGAACAAAAGCACCAATAACAGTACCAACAACAAGTGAGAAGATGTATCAGTATCATTTTTGAGCAACGATAAATACGAATACCCCCCCGTGAGGAGCAGGAATTGATGCTCCTAAACCTGCTGATAAAGCACCTGCAATAGCTGAAGCAATAATTGATGAAAGGATAACTCTTAGTGGGTCAGCTGCTGCATAAGGAATTGCACCTTCAGTAATAAATGAAATTCCCATTAAATAGTTAATTTTTGAATCATTTCTTTCTTTTTTAGTGAATTTTTGTGGGAATAAATCTGCTGCTAAAGCAATAAGAAGTGGTGGAACCATACCACCAACCATAACAGCTGCCATAATTCATGGTTGATTGATTCCATTTGGATCTAATGATGCTACACCGATAGTGTAAGCAACTTTGTTGATTGGACCACCCATATCAACTGCCATCATACCAGCAAGTAAAGCACCAACACCAATTTTAAATCCAATTGATACACTTGCATTTTTACCAACAATGTATTCAAGACCTAAATTAATGTATTTATTTAAGTAAGCTAATGGTGTATTAACTACAAAGAACATAATAAGAGCAACAATTAATAATCCTAATAATGGGTAGATAAGCATAGGTTTGATTCCATCCATCGATTTAGGAAGTCAAGTAAAGGCTTTACCAAGTAAAACTACTACATAACCTGCTAAGAATCCTCCAATTAAGGCACCGAGGAATCCAGCATTCGAACCAGTTTGAGAAACCATGAAGCTTGAGCTTGCTGCTATAGCTCCAGCAGCCATACCAACTGCTAAACCAGGACGACCTGCAATTGAGTAAGCAATATATCCAGCTAAAACTGCTAACATGAATCCAAAAGCAAATTGTCCTGAATCCATAAAGAATTTAGCTACGACTGAGTATGAACCAAAATTTCCACCAACAGCATCAGTTCCATAGAAAGAGTCGATAAGGAATGATAATGCAATTAAAATTCCACCACCTATAACGAATGGAAGCATATGTGAAACCCCACTCATTACATGTTTATAAACAGTTTGAATAAATGTAGGTTTAGTTGTCTGAGTTGTTTTTTTCTCAACATCTTTAGGTGAATAAATTTCTACATTTTCCTTCAATACCTTATTAATTAAGTTTTCAGGTTCTTTAATTCCTTGAGTAACAGAAGCTTGTAAAAGTTTTTTACCAACAAAACGATCTAATTCAACATTAGTATCAGCTGCAATAATTACTCCAGCTGCTTTTTCAATTTCAGAGTCAGTTAAAATATTTTTAGCTCCACCTGAACCTTGTGTTTCAATTTTAATATCAACATTTAGTTTTTTTGCTGCATTTTCTAATGCTTCTTGAGCCATATATGTATGTGCTATACCAGTTGGACAAGAAGTAATTCCAACTAAAAATACTTTATCTGAATTTACTTGTGCTACTTCTCTAGCATTTATTTCATCTTCTTTAGCTTCAATTAAGTTAAGTAATTCTTTTGCTGATTTAGTATTTACTAATTTGTTAATAAACTCTTTATCTAGAAGCATTTTGCTTAATTTTGCAAGTACTTCTAAATGTAAGTTTTCTTCACCTTTAGTTTCTGGTGCTGCAATTAAAAATACTAATTTAACATCTTGTCCATCTAGTGATTCATAATCCACACCATTTTTAATTACTAAAGCTGCTAATGCAGGTTTTTTAACAAATTTTCCTCTACCGTGAGGAATTGCTAAACCATCACCAAGACCAGTTGTAGATTGCTTTTCTCTGTCCCAAACAGCTTTAGCAAAATCATCTTTATCAGTTAAAATATCATTTTTGAATAATAAATTAACAGCTTCATCGATTACTTCAGATTTATTCTGAGCTTTAGAAAGAACATTAATCGTCGATTCTGATAAGAGATCTTTTATTCTCATTTTTTACCTCCTTTAATGAGTTCTTCAATTTCGTTTTTTGTTGCGATACCTTTATTAAATGCTGTAGCTGCACCACAAGCAATTGAGAAAGATAACGCACTTTGAAAGTCTCTTGATTTATCATATTCATAGATAAATCCAGCAAGCATACTATCTCCTGCACCAACTGTGTTTTCTACATTTCCTTTATATGTGTGTTCATGATAAACTTTTTTATCATTTGTAACTAAGATTGCACCTTTAACACCCAAGGAAACTAAAACATTTCTAGCTCCTAAGTTAATTAATTGACTTGCTTTTTCTACAATTTCTTCATTACTTTTTAATTTAGTTCCAAATATTTCTTCAAGTTCGTCTAAATTAGGTTTAATAAGAAATGGATTGTATTTTAAACAAGATAATAAATAGTTTTTAGTAGTATCTAAGAATACTTTAATTTTTTTATTTGAAACTAACTTAAAGATATTTTCATAAATAGTATTACTAATTGAACTTGGTATATTACCTGATAAAACTAAAATATCGTCATCTTTTAAATTAGAAAGCATGTCATATAAACTTCTTAGGTTGTCCTCACTAATAACTGGACCATTTGCATTAATAGCACTTTCACTATCTTTATCATTGATCTTTACATTAATTCTAGTGATTCCATCCACTTCAACAAATTTGTGTTCTATGTTTAACTCATTTAAACTAGACTTAACAAATTCTCCAACAAAACCACCAACAAAACCTAAAGCAATAGATTTAGTGTTTAAATTATTTAATAGTATAGATACATTAATTCCTTTTCCACCAACTTGGTAGTTTTCTTGTACCGATCTATTAATTTCATTTTCTTTGAAATTATCTGATAATCTAACTTGATAATCTAGTGCTGGTGATAATGTAACTGTATAAATCATTAATTTTCTCCCTTCATTTATAATTCTACAAAATTCTACAAAATTCTTTAAAAACTGCACTAAAATTACAAAAATCTACAAAAAACTGGAAATAATTTTCACATTTTATAATTCAAAAAGTACAATTATGATATATTTTAAATATATTAAGAGGTAAAAATGTTAAAGAAACAAAGACATGAAATAATAATAAACGAAGTTAACTCAAAGGGTGCGGCAACATTAAAAGAGTTATCAAAATTAATGAAAGTTTCAGAGTCAACAGTAAGACAAGATGTAATTGAACTTGACCAAAAAAAGGCAATTAAAAGAGTTCATGGTGGTGCTTATACTAGAGATAATAAGGCTTTAAACTTAGATATTTGACTTGAATCAAGAGAACAACTCGAGCAAGACGCAAAAATGAATATTGCACAAAAAGCACTTGAATTTATAAAAAACAAGAGTTTGATTTTCATTGATGCTGGTACTACCACAAATGAGTTAGCCAAACTTTTACCTAATTCTAAAATTTGTGTTGTAACTAATTCTTTCAGTATAGCTAACACTCTAAGAAATAAAAGTGAAATCGAAATAATTTTAATTGGTGGTAATGTTAAAAAAACAACATCTAACGTAATCGGTTCTCTTGCAATTGATAATCTAAGTATGTTTAACTTTGATGCGGGTTTTTTTGGAGCTAATGGATATGAAAAAAGTGTAGGTTTTACAACTCCAGAACTACAAGAATGTTTATTCAAGAAAGCTGCATTAAATAAAAGTAAAGAAAAATTTATTTTGCTAGACGAAAGTAAACTAAATATGAATTATAAATTTAGCTTTGCTTCAAATAAAGATGATGTAACTTTAATTACCAACGCTGATAAAGATGACATTTCTTTTGAAAAGACAATTTTTGTTTAATAAAAAATGAGTCGTTTAGTAATTGACTCATTTTTTATTAAAAATTATTTTTTAGCATTTTCTTTATCTAATTTTAGAGCTGCACTACGAGCTGCTTCTCAAACAATTTCGTTGAAAGTTGGGTGTGGATGAATTGTGTGAGCTAATTCGTGAACTGTAACTTCTTGTTCCATTGCTAAAGCGATTTCAGCAATGTAATCTGTTGAGTTTGCACCGACAATACTTGCACCAAGAATTTCACCGAATTCTTTATCTACAACTAATTTTACAAATCCTTCAGTTTGTACTGTAGCAATTCCTTTTCCTAAATATTCAAATAAGTATTTTGAACTGAATACATTTCTTCCGGCTTTTTTAGCTTCTTCTTCAGTCATACCAATAAATGAAATTTCAGGAGTTATATAAATACATCCAGGCACTGCTTTTCCATGGTATGTAGATTTTTCTTTATTTCCTAAAATATGTTGAACAGCTACAAGAGCATGCGCATAAGCGACGTGAGCTAACATGTTTTGAGCTGTCACATCACCAATTGCATAAACGCCTCTAACATTTGTTCTTTGGTGTTTGTCAACAAGAACTTCATTAATTTTTCCTAATTTGATTCCAACTTCAGCAAGACCTTCAGAGACTGGTGCTCTACCTGTAGCTGTTAAAATTAATTCAGCTTCAACAGCAACCTCTTTAGAATCTAATGTGTAATATAATTTACCATTTTCAAATTTATTGGTTTGTACATTGAATAATACTTCAACTCCCATGTCTTTTAATGCTTTAGCAGCTGCTTTACCAACCTCAGCATCTGAACCTGGAAGTAATCTATCTGTATTTTGCAATAATGTAACTTTAGTTCCACTTAATGAAAATACTTGAGCAAATTCAACACCAATTACTCCACCACCGATAATTACAAGAGATTTAGGTAATTTTTCTTTGTAATTAATTGCTTCACGCGAAGTAACAATTTTACCTTGTTCATATCCTTCTTTGAATCCTGGAATCATATCAAGTTTTTTAGGTCTTGAACCAGTTGCTAAAATTAAATTTTTAGCTCTATAAACTTTTCCGTTTACTTCAATTTCACGAGCTCCTACAAATTTAGCTTCAGCTTCTAAAATTTTACATTTTGAACCAAGCATTAAGTTTCTAACACTTCCAGAAACTTTATTTACAACACCTTCTTTTCTAAGGTGCATTTCTTTTCATGTTTTTTCTTCATCAAATTTAATTTTGTCAAAGTTAGCAACTAAACCATATTTTGAAGCAGTTTTAACTTCATAAATCATTTCAGTAGATTTTAATAATGCTTTTGTTGGAATACATCCAGTATTTAAACAAACTCCACCTCATGCTCATTTTTCAACAATTAAAGTTTTAAGTCCTGATTTACCAGCCTCCTCAGCTGCTAAATATCCACCAGGACCTGAACCTACAACAATAACATCAAATTCTTCTTCGATAGCTCCATTGTAAGCTTTGCCTTCTTCTAATTGATCTTCTGATTCGACTTTTTCTTCTTTTTTAACTTCTGAAACTGGTGCACTTGGTTGTGAAAAACTTGAAAAGTCAATTAAACTATTGTCAACTGTAACTTCTCCAACAACACTAGCTCCACCTTCATTGTCAGCTTTGGTTTCAACAGGTGCATTATTGTGAACTTTACCATCATCAATTAAGAAAATATCTTGACCAACGTGAATTGTATCACCTTTGTTCATCATAATTTTTTTAATTGTTCCACTAACTGGAGAAGGAATGTCTGAAGTTACTTTATCTGTTTCTACTGAGAAAAGTGAGTCACCTTCTTTAACTGAATCGCCTTCTTTGAAGAAGATTTCAGCAACAACTCCTTCATGTAGAAACGTGAATTGTGTCACCTTTATTCATCATAATTTTTTTAATTGTTCCACTAACTGGAGAAGGAATGTCTGAAGTTACTTTATCTGTTTCTACTGAGAAAAGTGAGTCGCCTTCTTTAACTGAATCACCTTCTTTGAAGAAGATTTCAGCAACAACTCCTTCATGTAAACCTTCACCAATATCTGCAAATTTAAATTTATACATTATTAATATACTCCTAACACTTCTGGTTTTTCAAGTAATTCTTTTACTCTAGATGCAAAACGTCCAACTTCAGCACCATCGATTCAACGGTGGTCAGCCGCTACAGTAACATACATAACTTTTCCAGGTACAATTTGTCCATTTTGAATTACTGGTTCATCAATAATTGCACCAACTCCACAAATAGCTAATTCTGGATAGTTAATAACTGGAACTCCAAATAATGAACCTACTGAACCGTAGTTTGTAATTGTGAATCCTGCACCTTTCATTTCATTAGGTTTGATTGTTCTTTTTCTAGCTGCTGAAGCTAATCTTGAAACTTCAGAAGCTATATCAAGAATGCTTAATCTATTAGCATCATTAATTACAGGTACCATTAATCCAGCTTCAGTATCAACAGCAATACCAACATTTACTGAACCTGGATAATCTAATGTATTTTCTTTTTCATTGTATTTAGCAGCGAATTTAGGGAATTCTTTAAGTGCAATAGCAACTGCTTTAACAATATATGGTAAGAAAGTTAATTTAACATTTTCTTTTTCAAAAACTAAATCTTTAATTGAAGCACGTAAGTTTCACAATCTAGTCATATCAACTTTGTGCACTAAGTTTGTATAAGCAACATTATCTCATGAGTTTGTCATTGCTTTAGCAATAGCTTTTCTCATTGGTGAAACCGGTTCTGAATGAGCTTCAAATGTTGGTTTGATTGGAGTGGTTGGGGCAGCTGGTGCTTGAGCAGGTTGAGAAACTGCAGCAGCTGGTGCGGTCTTGAAGTTTTTAATGTCATCCATTAAAATTCTTCCACCAATTCCACTTCCTTTTACTTCCTCTATATTAATACCCATTTTAGCAGCAAGAGCTCTAGCAATAGGTGTTGATTTAACAGTCATATTTTCTCCTCCTACTTTCTAAAATTTGAATGTCATCAATTCTTTAACTTTTTCAATAATTTTGTCATCATTGATTGCGTGGAATCCTTCACCTTTAGCTAGGGGAACTGTGATATCATATCCAGTAACTCTAGCCATAGGAGCTTTAAGGAATTCAAATGCTTTTTCATTTACACTAGCCATAATTTCAGCTGATACTGAGAATGACTTGACAGCTTCATGTACAACTAATAAACGTCCGGTTTTCTTAACTGAGTTAATAACAGTTTCTTTATCTCAAGGTTTAATTGTTCTTAAGTCAATGAGTTCAATTGAATAACCAGCTTTTTGTTCATTAAGTTTCTTAATAGCATTTAAACAATCATGAACTTGAGCACCATAAGTAACAATTGTAAGATCATTACCTGGAATTAAAACATTAGCTTTACCAATTTCAACTTGGTACATTCCAGCAGGAATTTCTTGTTTTCCAGCACGGTAAATTTTCTTAGGTTCTAAGAATACAACAGGATCTGGATCGTTAATTGCTGCAAGCAATAATCCTTTTGTATCATAAGGAAAGGCAGGCATTACCACTTTTACTCCCGGTACATGAGCGTAAATAGCTTCAAGAGCTTCAGAGTGGTGTTCAAGAGCTCTAATTCCTCCACCCATAGGCATTCTAATAACCATAGGACATGTAAATCTTCCTCTTGAACGGTTTCTAATTCTAGCAGCTTGTGTGAAAATTTGTTGCATAGCTGGATATGAGAAACCTGAGAATTGAATTTCACCAATAGGTTTCATACCTGTTAATGCTGCTCCAAAAGCTACCCCTGCAATAGCTGCTTCAGAAATAGGTGTATCAAATACCCTTTTATCACCATATTTCTTTTGAAGACCTTCAGTAGCTCTGAAAACTCCACCTTCAAAACCAGCATCTTCACCAAAAACAACAACCTTAGGATCATTTTCCATAGCAAGATCCATTGCATGAGTTAAAGCTTGGATATTATTTAATATTAATTTATCTGCCATGATTATTTCCCTCCTTTATTGCTTCAAAATTTGATGGCTTCTTCTTTTTGTTCTTTAAGATCAGGTGTTAAAGTAGCGTATGTGTAATCAAAAATATCATTAATATCTGTGTTTACAAGTTTAAGGTGTTCTTCATATGTTTGTTTTACTTTAGCAAGTGATTCTTCTCAAATTTGTTCTTTTTGTTCATCTGTAAGTACTTTAATATCTTTAAGATATTTTTCAAAACGGTGCATTGGTTCTCATTTTTCTTGTTCTTTTTCTTGTTCTTCAGTTCTATAAATTCTTGGGTTATCTGAAGTTGTATGAGGACCTTGTCTTCATGTTATGAATTCAACAATAACTGGCTTAGATTCATTTTTAGCATAATCAATAGCTTCTTTAATAACTTCATAACTAGCTAAAAAGTCATTTCCATCTACACGCACACCAGCACAACCAAATGCATGCGCTTTTCCTGAAATTGTTGGTGAAATTGTTTCTAAATGATTTGGTGTTGAAATAGCTCATTGGTTGTTGTTAACACAGAATACCGCTGGTCATTCTTGAACAGCTGCAAAGTTAACACCTTCAGCAAATTCACCTTCAGTTGTTCCACCATTACCAATAAATGTAACTGCGGCACCACCAGTTTTTTGTTGTTTTAATCCATAAGCTACACCAGCACAGTGTGAAATTTGACTAGCAATAACGATGTTAACTGGTACAACATTGCTTTCTGTAGGAGTTTTAGCTCCATTTTCATTTCCATTTCAATATAACATTTGATTTAAAACAGGAACACCTAATGCTAACATGGCAGCATTTGAACGAAAGGCTGGCAAGAATCAGTCTTTTTGTTTGTCCATAGCAAAAGCTGTTGCTACTTGAAGAGCTTCTTCACCAAGGTTAGGAGCAAAAGTTAGCATACGTCCTTGTCTTTGTAATTGAAGCATGTAAAGGTCTTGTTGTCTTGATAAAACCATTCATTTGTATGCTTCTAGTAATCTCTCAGGCGATAATTCAGGTTTGAATTTTTTGTCAATAAGATTACCATCAATATCTAGATGACGAACCATTACATTAGGATCGTCCATAACGTTGATTTTCCCATCAACAACTACATATTTATAGTTTTTCATATTACCCTTCCTATCTAAAATTTAATTAATTTTTAGTTCTATATATAGTAATTTTATATATACAACATTTATATTATAAGACATTTAATTGACTTAAATTTTATAAGCAAGTTATAAAAATCATAATATGGAAACAAATCCACTAAAAATATAAAAAAGCCTGATTTATAGGCACTTTTAATTTTCATCTTTAATTTTCTGTATTGAAATTGCTAATTTTTGTGGAACAATTTTGCACAATTCTTCTAGTGGTGCATTGTAAATATTTGAGTATGTTCCAAAGTGCTCAAGTAGTCTTTTTTCAATTGCTGGACCTACACCTTTTATCTTAGAAATTCTTCCTTCAAGAGTTGAGGTAAGATGTCTTTTTCTGAAGTGAGTTTTTGCAAAACGGTCAACTTCAAATTGAACATATCTTAAGAAATTAAGTAGATTGCTTGAGAATTTATTTACATGAATATAATCACTATTTATTATTGCTTTAGTTTCATGTTTACTATTTTTTACTAGTGAAATAATATTAAATTTTTCAATGTTTAATTCCTTAAGAGCTCGCTTAGCTTCATATAATTGTTCTTCAGCTCCGTCAATAACAATCAAATCGCTTTCTGGATTAAAACTATTTTGAGCAAAATATCTTTTCACTGTTAAATACATATACTGAATATCAGCTTTACGATCATTTTTAGTTAAATAGTTAGAATGATTAAATTTTTTATAATTACTTTTTACACTTTGAATTCCATTAAAATAAACTACTGCACCAACTGGTTCAAAATTTTGTAATGTTGAGTTATCAAAAACAATTAGATTTTGGATTTTTGGTAATTCAAGTATTTTTTTAAGCTCAAAAAATGCTTGTAAATGTTTTGTTTCACGAGAATTGTCGACTTTTAGAACATTGTCTTTAATGTTTATTTCATTTTGAGCTTCACAAAGATCTTGAATTTCTTTAAGAATTCCTTTTTTAGGGAATTTTATATTAAAAAACAACATCAAATCGTTTATTAACTCTTCATCTTTAGAATTGAAAATCGCACTATCGCAAGTTTCATGATTATTATAAAATTGCTCAAAATAATTTTGAAGATCACTATTAATAGATGTGATAATTTCAATTACATCAAATTCCTTATTCAAAAGAATTCCATATCTATAAAATAGCACTGTAATGTAAATTTTGTTATCAGTAACTTTAAATGCAAAAACATCGATATTTTTTTGAGTTTCGAGCTCTACAATCTGCGAATCTCTCATTTTTTTAAGTGTTGTAATTGCACTTTTATAATCATTAGCTAATTCGAAATTTCAAATTTGCGCGGCTTCATGCATTTTAGAAGTTAATTCGTTCACAAATCTAGAATTTTTTAAGTTTAAAACTGTTTTGGCTTCAGTAAATTTTTCACTTCAATAATTTATATTTTTATTTTTAATCGGAAGTCCATTTTCATACAAAAATTCGCGCTCCATGATCTTAACCAAATTTGACGCGTTCAAACCCGAAGGGAATGGACCAAAATAAAAAACTGAATCATCTTTAAGTTTTAATAAATTTCTTTCTAACTTGAATTTAAGTTTATTTTCAACTCAGATTTTTAAATATGGATAACGTTTATCATCAATTAAAAGAATGTTAAAAGGCGGGTGATACTTCTCAATTAAGTTTTTTTCAAGAATTAATGCTTCTTGTTCTGTTTTAGTTAAAAAAACTTCAAAATCTTCGATATTTTCAACTAAAGTGTTAGTTTTATAAGAATTTAATCTGCCTTCAAAATACTGTTTCATTCTATGTTTAAGACGTTTTGCTTTACCAACATATAAAACATTTCCCGAATAATCTTTTCAGATATATACACCAGGTTGATTAACTAAATTATCTATTCTTTGTTCAACACTCATTTTTAATCCTTATTGATTAATTATAGTAAATTAAATAATATAAATAACTATCTAGCATATAAAAATATATTGGTAAAATATAACTATGAAAAAATTGAGAGAAATTTTTAAATCAAGCGAAATGCGTCTTGCTGAAAAAAATCTAGTTCAAATCAATAAACTTGAACCAGAAATTTCAAAGTTATCTAATCAAGAATTACAAGAAAAAACAATTGAGTTTAAAAATAGATTAATTAATGGTGAAACTACCGATGATCTTAGAGTAGAAGTTTTTGCTGTTTGTCGTGAAGCTACAAAAAGAATTTTAGGTAAACGTCCATACGATGTACAAATGCTTGGTGGAATTTTACTTGATCTAGGTTCAGTTGCTGAAATGAAAACTGGTGAAGGTAAAACAATTACTTCGATTGCTCCAGTGTATTTAAATGCTCTTGAAGGTAAGGGAGCAATTGTTTCAACAGTTAACGAATATCTTTCTGAACGTGATGCTCAAGAGATGGGTCAAGTTTTTAATTTTTTAGGTTTAACTGTTGGTTTAAATAAAGCACAAATGTCCCAAGATGCTAAACGTGCCGCTTACGCTGCAGACATTACTTATTCAGTTCATGCTGAAATGGGATTTGACTATCTTAGAGATAATATGGTCTCAAATATGTCTGAAAAAGTTCAACGTGGATTACATTTTTGCTTAATTGACGAGGTTGACTCAATTTTAATTGATGAAGCAAAAACACCGCTCATCATCTCTGGTGGTGAAGGAGAGGATACTCAACTTTATTTTGCTGCTGATCAATTTGTTAGAACACTTAATGAAGATGACTATGTTATTGATGATGAATCAAAAGCAATTAACTTAACTAACTCAGGAATTGAAAAAGCTAATAAATTCTACAAAATAAATTCACTTTATGACATTGAAAATAGTGAAATAGTGCACAGAATTGCTAACTCTCTTAGAGCTCATAAAATTATGAAAAACAATGTTGAATATATTGTAAGAGAAGGAAAAATTGAATTAGTAGATGCTTTTACTGGACGGATCATGGATGGTCGTAGTTATTCTGAAGGTCTTCAACAAGCATTACAAGCTAAAGAAATGGTTGAAATCGAACCAGAAACCAAAACTTTAGCAACCATTACTTATCAAAACTTTTTCCGTATGTTTGATAAACTTTGTGGAATGACTGGTACAGGTAAAACTGAAGAACAAGAATTCATCGATATCTATAATATGCGTGTAAATGTCGTTCCTACTAACTTACCTATTGCTCGTGTTGATGAACCTGATGCAATTTTTGCTACAGCAAATGCAAAATGAAAAGCTGTTGTTGAAAAAATTGAAGAGCTTTACAAAAAGAGACAACCAGTACTTGTTGGTACAGCTCAAATTGAAGATTCTGAAATAGTTCATGAACTACTTTCAAGAAAGGGAATTCCTCATCAAGTTCTTAATGCTAAGCAAAATGCTGCTGAAGCTGAAATTATTGCTAAAGCTGGTGAAGTTGGTGCAGTAACAATCGCAACAAATATGGCTGGTCGTGGAACTGACATTAAACTTGCTAAAGAAGCACTTGAACTTGGGGGGCTTTATGTTTTAGGAACTGATAAAGCTGAAGCTAGAAGAATTGACAATCAGCTTAAAGGTCGTTCAGGTCGTCAAGGAGATGTTGGTACAAGTAAATTCTTTCTTTCGCTTGAAGATCAATTAATGAAACGTTTTAGTAGTTATGAAAGTTTTCAAGAAGCATACAGAGATTCTGGAGATAAAGAAATCACAAACAAAAATCTTAATTTTGGATTTAATCATGCTCAAAAGAAAATTGAAGGATTTAACTATGATTCACGTAAATCTGTTCTTAATTACGATGATGTTATACGTCAACAACGTGACTTGATTTATTCACAAAGAGATTTAATTTTGCTTACCGAAGATGCTTCATTTATTGTTGAAAGAATGATTAAATTTAGCATTAAATCAATCACTAATAATGAAGAATATAAACTACACAACGGTAATTTCGATTACCAAAGTTTAGTTAATTTCCTAAATAAAAATATTGGTGAGGTTATTAAATATCAATTTTCTCTTGATGAAGTTAAAATGATTCATGAGCAAGATCTGCCTGAATATATTTCTAAGAAAATTATTGAGCTTTATCAAATTTGAAAAGAAAATGCTTTAATAAATTATGATTCAGAATACATCAATGAACAACTTCGTCAAATTATTTTAAGAATTCTTGATGATAAATGACAAAATCATATTAATATAATGGATAAACTTCGTTCAAACACTAACTTAGTTCAGTATGCGCAAAAAAATCCATATCAAACTTACACTGAAGAGGGTACAAGAAAATTTGAAGCAATGCTAGAAAATATCGCTTATGAAGTTATGCTTTCAGTATTTAGAAGCTCAATCGGTAGAAAAACTAACATTACTAAAGAGATGAAAAGTGATCCAATTTTTATCCAGCTTTCAAGAACTTATACATTTATACCTACTCTAAGTTATGAAGAAAATGAAAAACAATTAATTGAATTGTATAAAACAGTTAAAAGAAGAATTGAAGAATTAGAGAAACCAAAAGAGTAAAAAACTTTGGTTTTTTTATTATTTTTGACCAAAAAATCATTTTAAAAATTTAACTTTTAATATATAATAAGTAAGCATTTAATATATACATATTAATTTGCCTCTAGCTAGTGGGAGATTTATTTAAGAAGATCGCTAGTACCACATATATCGAAAGGATACAAACATGGCTAAAAAAGAAGTAGTTCGTGTTGCTAAATTGCAATTCAACGCCGGTCAAGCTAAACCAGGTCCAGCTCTTGCTGGAGTTGGAATTAACATGCCTGAATTCACAAGAGCATTTAACGACGCAACTAGAGAAAGAGGAAATGAACCAGTTCCTGTAGAAATTACTGTATATAAAGATAAATCATTTGATTTTAAATTATTTACATCACCAGCTTCATTTAAACTTTTACAAGCTGCTAAATTATCTAAAGGTTCACAAAATTCAAAAACAACAATCGCTGGAACAATTTCAGTTGATCAACTTAGAAGTATTGCTGAATACAAATTACCAGATTTAAATACTGATGATGTTGAAGCTGCTATGGCAACAATTGCTGGTACAGCTAAAAACATGGGAATCTTAGTTGAAGGATTTGACGATATTGCTCAAGCAAAAGCTGCTGCTAAAGCTGCTGCAAGAGAACAAGCTTTAAATAAAGCAAGAGAAGAATCACTTGCTAAAGCATCACAAGAATTAGTTGACTCAAAAGGTCAATCAATCAATGTTAATGTAATTGGTGAAGAAGAAAAAGGAGAAGAATAATGGCTAGAAAAGTTTCTAAAAAATTACAAGCTGCTAGAGATAGCTTTGACAGAACAATTGCTTACGATTTAGAACAAGCTATTGAAATCGCTAAAAAAACTTCTTATACAAAATTTGATTCTTCTATCGACCTTGCATTTAACTTAAACCTTGATGTTCGTAAAGCTGAACAACAACTACGTGGAGCTGTTTTATTACCATTTGGAACAGGTAAAAATGTTCGTGTATTAGTTGTTACAAACAACGTGGAAAAACAAAAAGCAGCTAAAGAAGCTGGAGCAGACATCGTTTTAGATGGACCAGCTTTAGAACAAAAAATTAAAGAAGATGACTTTGATTTCGAAGTTATGGTTGCTGACCCAGCTATGATGCCTATTTTAGGTAAATACGGGAAAAAACTTGGACCTAAAGGTTTAATGCCTAACCCTAAAACAGGAACAGTTACACCTACACCTGAAAAAACAGTTGAAGAACTTAAAAAAGGTAAAGCTAACTATCGTACAGATAAAGCAGGTATTGTTCACTCATTAATTGGTAAATCAAGTATGCCTACAGAACACTTAGTTGAAAATGCTAAAGTTTTAATTTCTTTAATTAGAAAATTAAAACCAGCTGCTGTTAAAGGAACATACATGTTAAACTTAACAGTTTCAGCTTCAATGGGACCAAGTGTTAAAATTAAATTAGATAAATAATTTTAGAACGTTGATTAATTTCAACGTTTTTTGTTTAAGTTTGACTATGAATTTAAAATAAGTGTTTAGAAAACACAAATGTGGAAAAAACACTTATTTTTTATATATGAAATATTTCAACTTTCCAAGATAAAAGCAAAAAGATTATTTTTAGCGAAAATTTGTGTATAAATAAAACTTTTTGAAAAATTTACATAAGAATTTTTAGGTTTTATTAAACTTTCCCACTTAGTAGTATAAATAAAACCACCAATTGGTGGTTAATTCTTAGGGAAATCTAACAATTTATTTCTATAGTATTCATATTGTTGTTTTCTAAGTTTAATTTCTTTAGGGAGACCGATTAAAATATTGTTGCTAATATCATCGAATTTATCTAATATCTGAATGATTTTTTGTTGAGTTATTAAATCCGGAAGACTAATTTCTATTTGTCCTAAGTCTACTAAATTAATCTTAGGTGGAATTGCTTTAACCAATTTTCTTTTATTAATTTCTTTTTTTCCATAACTAGATAATAAGCTATATTTTAAGAATTTAGTACATATTAATTTTTTATTTGCTCTTATTAATGCTAATGTAACATAATATGCTAAAGGATTATCATTTTGAACTATAGCAACTTTTCCTATCGAACCTATTCTTGTGAAAAATAAGTCATCTTTAATTGGTTTAATTTTGTATTTTTTAAATTCATCGATTGAAATGTACTTATCTGTTTGGTTAATGTTAGTTATATTTTGAGCACTAATAAAAGGAACTCCGACTTTAGTATATTTTGGTGTTTGATGTGTACCGTCATAAATTTCAGATATTTGGTTTAACTTAAATTTTTTTACAGATTCATCGAAGCTCAATAATGTATTTAAGTAGTGTTGATATTGTTTATTCCGGCGCTCCAACTCGCGCTCCAACTCTTTAACATAAATGTTGAATTTATCAAGTATTTTTACGATTTTGTTTTGTGTATCTATAGAAGGAATTGGAATTTTTAGTTCTTTTAATTCATTTATATTGACTTTTTTAAATGTAGATAAATTTGAATTATTTATACACCATTCGGATATCTCATAAAAATAATGAAGTAAAAATTTTACTGATATTGTATTTTCATATTCTTTTTTCACGCTTAAGTTTGTGAATTGTTGATTTGCTAATGAATCTTCATATAATAATCCAAATTGCCCAATAGTAGCAGTAGTGGAAAGTAGAAATGAGTTTTTTTTAAATAATCCACTACCTTTTACAGCCTCTCAAGTTATCTTTAGCTTTGATTTCTTTAATATACTTCCCTGCTCTTTTAAATCATCTAACCTAAATCAATTGTAAACACCATCTTTTCAATAATCTGGGTTATTTTTGTAAGGGGTATAACCATTTCTTATTTCAAAAACTTCACCAATAGTTTTTCACTCAACTTTTTCATTTTTAATCAAATCTCAAATTTTACTCATAACTCCCCAATTGTTAAATTAATTATATTTTATTAATGCTTTTTTACTAATAAAAATATTATGCTACTAAGTGGGAAAGTAGGATAGAACAATAAAAAATCTTATGTAAATTCTATAAAAGCGAAAGATTTTAAACATATTTAGTTAAAGAACAACTTTTTAAATTATTCTTATAAAGTTAAGAGTTAGAAAAAAATAAGTGTTTTTTTACATTTGTGTTTTGCAAACACTTATTTAAATATTATTATGTTACTAACTGGGAAGGTAGGATATAATAATGGAAATTCTTATGTAAATTTTCAAAAAAACATCAAATATTACAATAATTAACTTAAAAATTGACTTTTTGTTTCTTTCTTGGAAAGTCTTATATTTCATAAATTTATAAATTAAAAAACCTAAATTTCTTTAGGCTTATTTTGACATCTACGACGTCGGCTCATTAATTATTATACATTAATCATAAGTTACGCCGCGAAGATTTTTGAGAAATTGTAAAAATCATTTTTGAGTTCTTAATTCATCGGGTTTTCCGTCTTTTGTTAAAAATTTCTTAATTAGTGCCAACTTGAAAAATTGACTATAAACAAAAACTCTTTCTTCAGATGGTTCCACACCTAAATCTTTAATAATATTTGGATAATATCTTGAAACTAAACAATAACCTGCATAAGAAATTAAATCTACTGGAAAAATAGAATTCTTAATTGAATCAATAACACTTAATTTTATAGCTACTTCAAGATCATCAATTTTAGGCATTAAAATGCCAGGAGTATCCATAAAATAGAAATTATCAACTGAAACTCATTTAACTACAGTAGTTACACCAGGATAGTCAGCAACTTTAAGATTATTTTGATTTGTCATTAAATTAATTAATGTGCTTTTCCCTGCATTTGGTACACCAACAACCATAACTTTAATTTTAGGATTTAGAAATCCTTTTTCTTTTTTCTTATCAACCATTGGTTTCATTATTTGATTGATTTTGTTTAAAATGATTTTTTTAGAAGACTTCTTTCTTAAATCAGTTCATAATACATTTTCGGTTCCAAAACGTTTATTTATTAATTCTTTTTTAGATGAATCCATCATATCTTCTTTAGTAATAATAAAAAGTCTTGGTTTTTGAGGTGAAATCGAATCAAAATCTTCATTATAGGTGCTAATTGGTGAGCGAGCATCTAATACAACAATAAACAAATCACAAATATTCGCATTTTCTTTAATATTTCTCATTGCCTTTGCCATATGACCTGGATATCACTGAATTAGATTTTGTAAATCTTTAGTTTCCATATTTCGTTGCCTCTTTTAATAGTTCATTCAAACGTTTATTTTCAAATTTTAGTTCATCCAATTGTTTTTTTAGTTGCTTATTCTCATCTAAAATCTTTTGCTTATTATCTTGTTTAGATTCCTCATTTATAGTGAAATTATATAAAGTAGTTGAAATTAAATTAAGAAAAACATCCACTTCAGTTGGAGAATAACCATTTAGTTCAAGTGTAAAATTCTTATTTTCTATATTTTTTAATAATTCAGTTAATTTCATTTTTATCCATTTCTTACTTTATTTAGAACAATAGCAGCTGCGGTTGCTACATTAAGACTTTCGAACGAAATTGGAATATAAATAAATTGATTTACGTATTTCTCAATTTCAACAGTAATCCCATTTCCTTCATTACCAAAAATAATTAAGTTTCTTTCAGTAAATTTTACTTCATTCAACTTAATTGAATTTGATTTTAATGTTGTTGCTAAAATGTTGAATTTTCTTGAGTTAACTACTTTTTCAAGGAAATTATAGTCCTTTACATTAATCATTTTCTGTTTAAAAAACGATCCTTGCGATGCTCTAATTACTTTTGGGTTGTAAATATCAAAATTTTGAACTACCAAAAGATCAATATCAAACGAACGACATAATCTAATGATTGTACCGATATTACCTGGATCCTGAACTTTTTCTAAATAAGCAATATTTCTAATACTATTTAAATCAATGTTCACTTCTCAGTCTTTAGGATTATATTTAACAATACCAAAAATATTTTGTGGGGTTACTACATCTGAAACAGATTCAATAATTTCTTTTGAAACTTCAGTGCTACTTTTGTAAAGAAAATTTTGGTTTGGACTGTATTCATAAATATCGATATTCATTTTAGCAACTACAGCTTCATTAACTAAATGTTCACCTTCGACAATAAACATTTTGAATTTTTCACGATATTTTTTGTTTTTTAATTTAATTATGTGCTTAATTTTAGGATTATTAACACTATCTATTTTTTGTCTCATTCTAAAATGAAGTTTTTACCTTTCTGTACTTCAAACAAACTTAAATCTTTTCATTTAAGTTGTCTCATAATTTCAAATCCTACAATTGCAACGCAATTAGCTAAATTAATTGAACGCATCTCTGACATCATCGGAATTCTTAAACAATTATCAACATTGTTTTTTAATATTGACATGTCAATGCCTGTTGATTCTCTACCAAACATGACTCAAATTTCTTTGTTTTTATCAAAATCGTCTTGATAATCAACTTCATCATAAGTTTTAAGTCCATATCTAGTGATATAAAAAATATTTTTATTACCATATTTTTTACTAAATTCTTCATATGAGTCATGAACTTCATGTTGAATATCGCTAAGCATTCTCCCTGCACCATAACGACGTAAATATTTTGGATGTAAATCAAATGCTATTGGTTTGATAATATGCAATTTCGCACCTAAAGCGTAACATGTACGAATAATATTGCCTGTATTAGGGCAGATTTCTGGTTGATATAATACTACATTTAACATATTTCAATTATATTATTAAATGGTAATTTATAAAATAAAAGTAGTCAATGACTACTTGTACTTACTAACAAAATTGTTTAATACTAATTTAATGTTTTCTATTTTAGCCAATGCTTCTTTTTCGCTTGTACCATATGTATAAATATAAAACTTAATTTTTGGTTCAGTTCCTGAAGGACGATAAGAAATAGTTGATTTATCTTTTAAAGTAATTTTGATCATATCCGAAGAAATTTCTTCATATTTATAATCTTTTACTTCATAAGTATCTTCATAGAATTCTAGTTTAGTAAAATTAGTTCTTATTAAATTTATTTTTTCAATTTCACTAAACTCATATGAAACCGTTTCGCTTTGAATGTATCCATACTTTTGATAAATTTTCTCAAGATATTCAACTAGATTCATATTTTGTTTTTTTAGTTCACTAGCTATAAAACTAAGCGCAACAACTGATTGAATTGCATCTTTATCTCTAGCTAATGAAGGTTCTATAAGTGAACCGTAACTCTCCTCGAAAGCGAAAACAGAACCTAATTTATTCTTATTAATTACATCACCTATTCATTTAAATCCTGTTGGTACTTCATAAACATTAATATTGTTTAATTTAGAAATTTTTGCTAAAAGTGGACTTGAAACATAAGAATATACAAGTGAAGAATTTTTCATATAAAACTTATTTTCAATTAAGTAATTAAAAATAATTAATGCAGTTTCATTTCCATTTAATAATCTAAAATCATTATTATGTTTTACTGCAACACCAACTCTGTCTGAATCTGGGTCTGTAACTAATAAAAGATCAATATTTTTATTTTTTGCAGTTTTAATTAGTTCATCAAAAACTTCCTTTAGTTCAGGATTGGGTTTTTTAGCATAAGTAAAATTTGAGTCCTTTACCATATGTTTTTCCACAAAAAAACAACTATCTTCGCTAAAAATTTTATTGAAAATTGTTGGAACAAAGTAAATTCCAGTTCCATGAAGTGGACTATATACAATTTTTAAGTTCGATATTTTTCCACTTTTATTATTTAATTTAGCAATATCGATTACTTTTTCAATATAATCATCTTTGTCTTTTTCTGAAACTAAATGTAAATACGAGTTTTTATTTAGTTTAATATCATTTGCATTTTTAATCTCACAATATTCAACAAAATATTTTTTTAGTTCAAACACTTCATCAGGAAGCAATTGATTAGCTTTGTTATTATAAAGTTTAATTCCATTGTATTCGGCTGGATTATGACTTGCAGTGATATTAATACCTAAATCTGCATTATGTTTTAAAATTAGATAACTGACAAATGGTGTTGGAGAAATTTCTTCGTTAAAAAGAACATTTATTTTATTTTTTGTTAAAAAATTAGCAAAATAAACGCTAAATTCATAAGACATTATTCTATTGTCTCTACCAATGACAATTCATTTTTCATTATCACTCTGATTTTTTAGGTATTGAACAATTCCATTAGCAATTTGTTCAACATAACCATAATTTAGTTTACTCGGACCCTCACCAATTATTCCTCTGATACCAGCGGTTCCAAAATCTAAAAATTTTTCCATATTAAAATTATATTAAATAAAGTATATTACCCAAAAATTAATTTCTTGTCTATATTGTTTAAATCAAAATATCAAAAATGGTAAAATATAAATAATTTTAATTAAGGGAGGTAAAAATGAATAAAAAACAAACTTCGAAATGACGATTTTTAATCTCCACCTTCTTTAGATTTAAAATTATTGATTTAAACATATCAGCGTTTTTGGTAGCACTTTTAATAATTATAACTTTTCTAACAAAGTACACCGCTTTAAAAGTAATAAATTTAAATTTTGAGTATTTATTTTACATACTATTGGGATTTTTTGTTAGTTTGTTTCCTGCACTTGTTGTTGCATTAATCGGAGACACGATTACATTATTTATTTCTGGTAATATTGGATTTTGACATCCAGTGTATGCGGTAACACCTTTATTAATTACAGCAGTATCATTCCTATACTTCAATGTGCTTAGAAAATTAAATCATTATAAGTTATTAGTACCAAACATTTTTATAACCATTACAAATGTAAGTTTAATTATTATTTGTTTTTGACAAATTAATAACACTATAAATGCTGACTATTTAAAAATTGGTAGAGTCTTTGGTATTACTCAAATCAGTGTTGGCGTTATTTATGCACTGATTGGATTAATGGTGATTTTTCAATTAATTTGTGCAATCACAACGATTATTTCAATTGTTAAGAAAAACCAGAAATTAGCTCAATTTTCAATTGCCTTTGGAATTGTGTCTATAGTACTAGTTATTTTTAGATGATTTTATGGTCCATATGCATATTTCGTATTTTTGCAATATATAAATTATTCACCAAACAGAAATTTAAGTGAATTTTATCCCATTTGGATGGCTGCATTTGCATTAAAATCATTGATTAGTATTCCAATTTATACATCAATTTTATTTCCGACCTTAATACCATTTGAATATTTAAGAAATCGCTATATTTTACAAAATAAACAGAACCAATATTAAAAGGAATTACATATGTCAGAAACAGTTAAAAATAAAAAATATCCTCAAAAATCAATGAGACAATCTAGAATTGAAGTTGTTCAAGTTTTATATAAATTCATTATTTTGGAACGTGAAATTGATCCTGCTATTGCTTTTGAGGAATTTGACTTTTTAAATAGAACTCAACTTGAAAAGTTAGAAAAAATTGCAAACAATTATGAATTTATTAAAAAAATGATCAAAATTAACCTTAGTGCTGATTGATCATTTGAGAGACTTAATCCGATAACTAAGGCTATTTTAATTAATGCGACTTACGAACTTTTTGTTTTAGATAAGGCTATTGTTATTAATGAAGCTTTAGAGATTGGAAAAATGTTTTTTGATACTGAAGATTTTCAAGCTAAGAAAAATCTTAAATTTATAAACGCTTGTTTGCAAAGTATCTTCAATGCTTTAGTCATCCTTGAAAAAAGAAACAGAAAATTGGAAAACTCGGATGAAGAAAAATAAATTCAACAAAGCAATTGCTTTATTTAACAATTACTGTAAAAAACAAAACATAAAAATAATTGATATTAACGAAATTGCTGAATTTATAGACAAAAATGTTTACAAAATGACATTTTGAGAAATTATTGAACAAACAAATTCTAAATTGGATACTATAAATAAGTGAGAAGATAAATTAGTCTTAAATTTTATTGAATTTTCGCTTTTAGAAAGATTTTATAAAAAAACAAAAATAAAAAGACAATTAAATCCTTATAACAATTTAACTGTAGAAAAGATTATTGAATTAAATGAATACAAAAGAAATAAATATGTTAATTTCTTAGTGATTTTAGAAAATTTTGATGAACATAATATTTTTATACAAAATCTATTAAAAATAATTAAGTAGGTATATATGAGTGATTTTGAAAAATTAAAAAAAGAAATTCGAAATGAATTCCCAATACTTAAAAACATTGTTTACTTAGATAATGCTGCTCAAAGTTTAAAACCAATTTCAGCAATTGAAGCTATCAATACTTACTATACTTATGAATCTATTTCTGTTCGAACAGGTGATACACCATTAGGTAACAAAATCAACCAAATTTATAAACAAACCAAGGAAAAAATAGCAATTTTAATTAATTCAGATCCTGAACAAATAATTTATACAAGTGGAACTACCGATTCACTTAATACTTTTGCTTTAATGTTTAATCAAATTATTGAACCAAATAAAAAAATCCTAATTTCAGCTTATAATCACTCTAGTAATATGCTTCCTTGAATTGAACTAGCTAAATCAAGAAATGTTGAATTTATAATAAGTGAAGAAATTTATGAAAATATAGATGAAAATATCCAATTAATTTGTTTATCGCAAAGCACAAATAATTTTGATGTTAAATATGACATTAAAAAAATTTACGAAAAAGCCAAAATATACGGCGCTATAGTGCTTAATGATGCTGCACAATCAATAACTCATGAAAAAGTTGACCAAAATTATGCTGATGTTATTGCTTTTAGTACTAACAAACTATTAGGTCCGTCTGGTTTAGGTATCTTAGCAATCAAAAGAGACTTATTAAAAAGAATTAAACCAACTCGTTTTGGTGGTGGTTCAGTTCATGATATAGATAAAAACGGAAATTGAATTCCTAAAGAAACAATTCAAGCTTTTGAACCTGGTACTCCAAATATTGCGGCAATTTATATGTTTAATAAATCGTTGGACCTTTTTGAAAAAATAGGATATGAAAACATTCAAAAAATACTTTTAGAATTATCTAATTATTTATATGACAAATTAAGTAAGTTGGAAAATATTGAAATTCATAGTAAAAGAGGTTCTATAATAACATTATTTAATGTAAAAAATATAAACTCTCAAGATGTTGCAACCTATTTAGGTTCTAAAAATATTTATGTTAATGCAGGTATTTTTTGTGCTCCATTTGTTAGAAACATTAAAAGTGAGCGCTCTTATATTAGGGTTTCATTAGGAATTTATAATAATTTTGATGATATTGATAAACTAGTGAATGAAATAGAAAATGGGGGTGATTTTTATGCATTTTAACCAAAACCAAGCAAGAGAAATTATTATGACCAACTATATAAATAATAATAAAGATAATTTAAGTGAAAATCATAAAAAAGTTTACTCTACTTCATGTGCTGATTTACTAGAAATCGATTTAGACATAGATCAAAAAATAACCAACATCAATACTAATGCTAATGGATGCGCAATTTTTGTTGCTTCAACAAATATTCTTAAAAAAATATTAAAAGGCAAGCAAAATAATGAAGCTAAAAATTTAATTGAAAAATTTATCAAATTCGTTAATCATGAAATCGAATTAGATGAACAAGAAATTGGTGAGATCGATGATCTTTGAGTATTTTATAATGTCAAAACTCATTTGAACAGAGTTGATTGTGCTACATTAACAGCTAAACATATTTTAAATGAACTCAAATAAATTTATTTTTCACATCGATTTTGACTCTTATTTTGTGAGTGCATTAAGAAGTATATTTCCAGAATTAAAAGATAAACCTATTGCTATTGCTACTAAGTCAAGCAAGGCTATAATAAGTTCGGCTTCATATGAATTAAGATCTAAAGGAATTAAGGCTGGGGATTCAGTTTTATCAGCATTAAAAAAAGAACCTAAAACAGTTATTATTGAACCAAGATATGATTTTTTTAGTGCTCTAAGTAATGAAATATTTAGGCATTTGTACAATAATTACACTAAAAAAATGGATGTTGGTTCAATTGATGAAGTTTATCTTGATATGACTGAGTTAGTTAATAACAAAATAAATGCTATAAATCTTGCAAAAAGCATTCAAAAGGAAATTTTGAATAAATTCAAAATTCCTATTTCAATAGGAATAAGTCATACTTGTTTTTATGCGAAAATGACCACAAACATTGTTAAACCATTCGGAGTTGGATTTACAGGTGAAAAAGATGTTAGAGAACACTTTTATGATTTAGATATTTCTGAAATTTTTGGAATAGGCAAGAAAACTGAAACAAAACTCAAAAATTTGGGAATAAATAAATTTAAGGATTTAGCAGAATTAAATGAACAAGACCAATTTGTAAAATCCACAATTGGACAGAATGGTTTCAAATTGATAAGTTCAATCAAAGGAAGTGAACATAATCAAATCGAAAACTTTAAAAAAGTATTTAAGGGAATTGGATTTGAACGATATATTTCTGAAACAACAGATGATAAGTCGCTTCTAGAAAATAAATTAGATTATTTTGCTAATAAAATTTCTTCAAAAATGCAAAATAGAAATTTAGTCACTAACAACATTACTGTTGGACTACGTTTTGAAAATAAAACTTGATTTAATAAATCACTAAAATTATCTAATTACACAAATGATTACATAACAATATTTAACAATGCACTTATTTTATTGGATCAAATTTTTAAGGAAGAAAGTGTTGTCTACGGTGTTAGACTAAGAGCAAATGACTTATTACCTTGTTTTCAAGTTTCTATAAAAAGTAATTTATTCGAAACTGAAATGGATTATAAAGAAAAATCGGAAATAGATAAGTTAGTTGATAATATAAATTATCAACTAAAAGGGAAATTTTTATTTACCGCTTCTGAATTAATTAAAAATAAAAGAAAAAAAAGACAACAACTTGAGTTTGTCGGTGAAGATTTAGAAGAATAAATATTACATTTTGGTAATATAAAGTAAAATATAAAAGGAGAAATTATGAAAATAGGTGTTTACGGCGGTAGTTTTGACCCGATTCATAAGGGCCACATAAAAATAGCTGAAATTGCAATAAAAGAATTAAACTTGGACAAATTATTATTTGTCCCAGCATATATTTCACCTTTTAAAACTGGTAAAAATATTGTTTCTGCTGAACATAGAATAAATATGATTAATTTGGTAAAACCAGATAAAACGGAGATTTGTGATTTTGAAATCAAGAGGAATAATTTAAGTTACACCATAGATACCGTTAGATATTTGAAAAATAAATATAAGGAAGATGAACTATTTTTAATCATTGGAAGTGATAATATAAACCTATTGCATAAATGAAAAGATATTGAAGAAATTGCTTCATTAACAAAAATTTGTGTATTCAAAAGGACAAAAATCATAAATAAAACAAATATCAAAAAATATAATTGTTTATTACTAAAAAATCCTATTTATGAGTATTCATCAACAGAATTCAAAAAAGGTTATTTAGATAGTGTTGATGAAAAAGTAATAAATTATATTGGTGAAAATAAATTGTATTCCAAAGAATTGGTTCATAATATGTTAAGTGCCAAAAGAGCAAAACATTCAGTTGCAACTGCAGAATTTTCAGCCTCACTTGCCAAAAGTTGTGGTTATGATGCAAAAAAAGCTTATTTTGCAGGGTTATTTCATGACATCGCTAAAGAGTGAGATCCTGAGAACTCCCTAAAATTTATTAGAAGCATTTTAGGTGATTCAGTTAATTTCTTAAAACATGAACTACATCAGGTAGCTGGTTCATTGTGAGTTAAATATGTTTATAAAATTAACGACGAAGATATCGCTCATGCAATTAGGGTTCATACAACAATGAATGAAAACGGTGTTTCAGAATTAAATACATTAGATAAAATCCTTTATATTTCAGACAAAATTTGTATGGGAAGAAAATTTCCAGGTATTCAAAAATTAAGAGAAATTGTTCACAAAGACTTAAACAAAGGTTTTTCATTAGTTGTTAAAAGAACGTACTTGTTTGAAAAAGAAAAGGGGACAGAGTTTTCTGAATGACAAGAACAAATTTACCTAAATTATATTAAAGAGGTAGAAAATTATGAAGCATAGATTACAAAAAATACTTTCTGAAGCCGGAATAGCTTCGAGAAGAAACTCTGAACAATTAATTAAAGATGGAAGAGTTAAATTAAATGGTCGAATTGCATCTTTAGGTGATAAAGCTACTTTTGGAGACGATATATTAGTTGATGACAAACCAATAAAAAGAGAAGAAAAAGTTTATTTTGTATTGAATAAGCCACCTAAAACTGTATGTACATTAAAAGATAATTTTGATAGAACAATAGTTACAAGTTTAATTAATACTGATGCAAAAATTTTTCCTGTAGGTAGATTAGATTATGATACTACGGGAGTTTTAATTTTAACAAATGATGGAGATTTATGTAATAAATTGATTCATCCAAGATATCAAATACTTAGAAAATATCGTGCAAGATTAGATGAACCGCTAACTAATGAACAAATAAAATTATTAAATAAGCCAGTTTTAATAAAAAACAAACCTTCTTATCAAAAAGTTGAACAACTTGATACAAAAACATATTTAGTTTCACTTTCTATTGGCACATACCACCATGTTAAAGAGTTGTTTGAAACTGTTTCAAGAAAAGTCATTAATCTTAAAAGAGTTGAATTCGCAGGAATAACATGTGAAAAAATTCCTGTTGGTGAATATAGAAAACTAAATTTTAAAGAAGTCAAAATGTTAAAAGCTTTAACGGAGGCTAAAAATGAAAAAACTAAAAAAGTTTAGTTTACTTTTTGCTTCTATTTCACCTTTTATTTTAATGTCTCAAAGTTGCTTTAGTTCAACTTTTGATAGACAGGCGGATTTAGAAAACAAAGAATTTGAAACTCAAATAACAAATTATTTGAACAAAATTAAAAGTAAAAATAACGAATTTAAAAATTTTTTAAACAACAAAAACAATTTAACAATTCCATTAAATAATATTGATGACTTTTATAAAAAACCAAATCAAATTGCAATCGAATTATCCAATCACTTAAACAATTTTATAAGTGAATTATCTAAAAACAAAGATGAAGTTGATAAATTTGAGGAGTTAAACATTTTATTAGACTCTTCGAAAGAAGATAATGAAATCAAATTAATTGACTTAATCAACAAATTAAACTTTATCAACAATGACGTTCAAAAACTAGTTGAAGAAAAACAAACATTAACAAAAAATGGTGATGATGCTTATTCAGTTTTGATTAATGACCTAGAACAAAACCTTTCTGTAGGTCTTTTTACAGGTCAAGGTCAGAAAGATACCATTAACCGTATTAAGAATTCAATAAATTCAGTATTACACTTACCTTTAGGTGAAGAATGTGATTGTAAAAACATTTTTTACAAATCTAACTATTATGACTCAAGTGTTATTGACATTAACTACAACTTAATTAAAGCATATTTAGGATTCAACTCTGAAAATGGAAACACTTCTAAAGAAGATTATCAAGAACTACTAAAAATTCATACCCATGCACTTGCTAACATTATACGTGAATGATTATTTATTACAGTTGAAAACGAAGATAGTCAAAAAAACGCAAGATTTAGACTTAATCAATGAATCGCTTTGATAAGAAATAATTCTAAGACTTTTAATTTCATTAATTCAAATAATGAATTAGTAAAATTATTTGATGCTATTGAGTCAAGTTTGATGTCGTTAAATAATTCTATTGATGAAATCAACAAAAACAATTCAGGAAAATATCCTTTTGAAAAATTATTAAGTTTTATAGTTGATATCGATAAAGAAACTAAGAAATTAAATGATGGAATAATGGGACAATTAAACTACACCATCAAAGAACTCTATGAACTATTAGATAGTAAAATAAAATAAAATCACCAAATTTTGAAAAGGTGATTTTTTTAACTATTTTTCTTAATTAATTCATTGTTATATGATAAAAAGGCACTATTTGCTATCCATTCTTTAACTCTTTCAGGAAAATGAGTTGTCATACTCATGACAATTCTTATCAATGCTTTTATATTTGCAGCTTCGTATTTTTTTGGTGTTGGAGTTAATTTTCCGGCAGTAAATTCATTTATTTTGATTAAGACCATTTCATCAAAAACCTTGCTTTCCTCATAAATTAATCTTTTTTTTAGCATTTGTCAATGAATGTCTGCATTCTCATTTTCACCAATCAGCATTTTTATAAAATCTACAACTACATAATATCTAACATGATTTTTTGGATTAACCCTTGATCTAACTTTGTCATTATCGATAATTTTTTTTAATTCATTCATAGAGCCTCTTTTTAATTATACTTTTAATTTATCAAAAGGCCCATAAATATAAAAAAATAGGAATTTTTTCATAAAAATTCCACTTTTTTATATTGAATTAAAATTATTATTGATAATAAAGTATTCTAGAATCTTAGAATCGTTATCTTTTTTTCCATTGTAAAGAATATGAATAATTTGCTTATTTTCTTCAATTAAATTAATAAATTTATTATTTTCACTAATTTTTAATAACTGTTTATTAAAAACGTTTATAAACAACAATGCTTTTTTACCGAAGAAAATAAATAATAATCCCTTGAAAAATTTAGATTTTTTAATAATGATTTTATAATTAAAGCAAATTATAAAAATTTTCTTGTTTGTATAAAAAAATATCAAGAATATGCAAATTCAACTAATTAAAGCAATTAAAGAAATAAATAGAACTCAATAATTGTGGCTTGAAAAAGATTTATAAGCGCCAAATCAAACGAAGAGAATTAACAAAATTGAAATAATAATATTAATATATAATCAAAAATTAAATTTATGATAATAGTTTTTATTCTTCATTTATATTTTCTTCCAACTTCTTAAGTTCCTCATTTGATATACTACGCGTGTATTTGCAATTTGGAAAGTTTTTACATCCGACAAATTTTTGTTTCTTTTTATTTCTTCTAATAACAAGAACACCAGAGTCTTCAGGACATGATTCTTCTAGAGCTAACTGAGTGAGAACAGTTTTTTCCATAACATCTTTAGCCTTATCAAAAGTGTCGTTAAATTTTTCTCAAAAATTATTCATTACAATGTTCTTAGAAACTTTTTCTTCCGCTATTAAATCCAATTCTTCTTCTACCTTAGCAGTATATTCTTCATTTATTATATTGCTAAATGATGATGTAAGTTTATCAATAACATTTTTGCCAAAAAGAGTTGGAACTAATGAAGAAGATTTTGAAACAACATATTCCCTATCTTTAATTATTTTAACTGTAGTAGCAAATGTAGAAGGACGGCCAACTTTAATTTTATCTAACATTTCAATTAGAGAACCATCTGTATATCTAGGAGAAGGTTTTGTTTCGTGATCACTAAATTTGAATTCCTTTACCTTAACTTCTTGATTTAATTCATAATTTGGATCACCCAACTCAACTTCTTTTTCATCATCTAGTATATAGTATCCATCAAATTTTATTGATGAAAAACTATTTCTAAATTTATACACATCATTTTCATATGTATAAGTTTTGATAGTTCTAATAGGTTGAGTCATTAGAGATTGCATTGTTACTCTATAAATTAATTTATAAATTGCAAATTCCTGTTTACTCATTTCAGGATATAAAGCTAAAGCATTTTCAGGAGTTAACGAAACATCAGTAGGTCTAATAGCTTCGTGAGCATCTTGATCACCAGAGAAACCCTTAACTTCCAGAGCAACATACTCCTTACCAAATTTATCATTAATATAAACTTTAGCACTATCGATAAATGTTTGACTTAATCTTGAAGAATCGGTACGTGGATATGAAATAAGCCCTCCATCTCCAAAACCTTCATAAAGTTTTTGTGCAGCAGATTGTGTTACTTGAGCAGAATATGGACTCTTTTTATATAAAGCTGCTTGTTTTAATGGTATTACCGAAGACATTTTTTTATCAACAACATTAATATCAGTAACTTTAATAATTTTTTTAGCGTTTTCAAAATGTTTTTTAACTGAATCAATTTCGTTAGGTAAAATTCAATCTCTCTTATCGCTTGAATTATTTAAATTAATATAACTAGCAACGATTTTTGAACCGCACAATGCATCTAATTTATAGTATTGTTCAGGTACAAAAGCTTCTATTTCTCTTTCTCTATCAACAACCAATTTTAATGCAATTGATTGAACACGACCTGCACTGGCTTTAGTTGGTGAATTAGAAATTTTTTGATTAATTAAATAACTAAGTCTAAAACCAATTATTCTATCTAACATTCTTCTTGCTTTTTGCGCTTCAACAAGATTATAATCAATTAATCCTGGTTTATCGATAGCCTTTAAAATAGCATTTTTTGTAATTTCATTATACTTAATTCTGTTGTATTTTTCTTTAACATCTAAGTATTCAACTAAGTGTTCTCCTATTGCTTCACCCTCGCGATCCGGGTCAGTTGCAATAAAAACTTTGTCACATTTTTTAGCAATTGATTTTAATTTTTTAATTAATTCTTTTTTGCCTTTTTCTAATGTATATGATGGTTCTCAATTTTCAATATCGATACCTAAACCATATTGCCCACTAGTTTTTAGTTTAGCAATGTGGCCAATACTAGCTTCAACAACATAATCCTCACCTAATATTTTTTTAATTGTATTTACCTTATTAGGTGACTCTACTATAACTAATGTTTTCATATATTTAATATTTATACCACAATTTACAAAATTCAGTAATATTATTGCCTTTGCTTGAATAACAAAAAATAGATCTTTTTAAGACCTATTTATTCTTTTAGTTTAAGTATTGCAATTGTTTCAAAATGCATTGTTTGTGCAAATATGTCATATCCTTTATAAAATTCAATTTTATATTCATGCAATAAAAATTCTAAATCACGCAATTGAGTTTTAAAGTCACATGAAATGTATACTAACTGTTGTGGTTTTCAATCAAGAATTTTATTTATTAATTCTTTATCAATACCTGATCTAGGTGGGTCTAAAATCAAGGTAGTTTTTGCAAAATCAAAATTTTCTTTTTTAATGTTTTTTGCATCACCAACAACATATTTACATTTATTATTAGGAATGTTATTTATTATTAGATTGTGATTAGATGTTTCAATTGCCTTTTTATCAATTTCAATACCGTAAATACTAAAGTTTTCATTGTACAAACAAATTCCTAATGTACCCACACCACAATACAAATCAATTAAATGATTATTATTTAAATTAATAAAATTATTCACATCTTCTATTATTTTAGAAAAAGTCTTGGTATCGATTTGAAAAAAAGAATTTATATCAACATAAAAAGGCTTATTGTACAAAGTTATAATTGGTTTTGTTTGAATATCTGCATTAGAAAATAAAAGATTATCTTTGTTACTTCTAATTTCTAATTTCAATAAATTATTTTTATCTTCGATAAGATTTTGTAACTTGGAAATGTCAATTTTATCATTGTTGACATTTATCCTTATAAAATAATTATTTTGATCGTAAATTCTTCCAATCACTTCATAAACATCTAATCTTTCATAGCTATCTAACTTTGATAAAATATCACTTATTTTTCTAAATAGGCTTTGATTGTCGATTATTGGGCAATCACTAATTTTTATTAGATTATTTGTATTAAATTCATAACTAAATAAATTATTTTTATTATTAACTTTTTTTACAACAAATCTTGATTTATTACGATAATGAGTTATGTTAAGTGATTTTTCAATTTCAATTTTTTGATTTAATAAATTGGGAAATTTTCAATTAAAGAATTTATTAATCAATTCAGTCTTTAACTTAACTTGTTCTTCATAATCTAACCCATATAGCGGAGCAGAACCTGAAATTGTGTAAAATAAATCAATTTTTTCTCTCTTTTCTGAAGTTATTAAATACTTATGAACAGATCCAAAAAAATATTTAGAAAGAACTTTAGTGATTTTTACCAACGCCTTTTCATTTACAAATAATCCTAAAACAAATATTGGTTTATTCTGATAGAAACACTTACCAAGTCCTTCATACGTCATTTCAACACATTCTAATTCAACGATTGAACCTACTTCTAATTTATTTTTCATTTAATGTCTTTTCTATCTTAGCTAATAATTCTTCAATATTTGAATCTAACATATCGATTTTTTTATTTACATCTTCTATTATTTCTACTTCACTTTGACTATCAGATTGAAAATTAATTTGCTCTTTAATGGTTTTTTGTGTTTTCTTTATAACACCATTAGCAAAATTTTCTATTTTTATCTTCGAGAATCTATCATCAGTTTTGGAAAATGAATATTGTTTAATAGAATCCAAAAACGATAAACCATCTTTGTCTCTAACTAAAATAAGGTCATTATCTCTGGTTGAATAAATTTCATTTATGATATAAGGTTCAAATTTTCTATTCTTAAATAATGGCTTTCCTTTGTTATTTTTCGAAACATAAAGAATGTCTTTTGCTCTTATTTTCTTAATCATTCCATCGTCAGTCAGAAGGGTTAAAACATCATTATTTTGAGCGACTGTAAAAGCAACAATATAATCATTATTTGTTAAATTAGCACCTTTAATTCCTTTTGCCTTAGTTCCGTAAATATTTATATCATTTTCAGTGTATTTATTGCATAAACCAAAACTTGAAACTAAGATAATGTCTTTTGCCCCATTACTTAAACAAGCATTTATAACTCTATCATCATTTGAAATACTGATAGCTGTATAAGTTTTAACAGTTCTTGAAACTTCAAAATCTTTGATTGGGGTTCTTTTTACAATACCATTTCTTGTAGCGATAGTAACAAATAAATTACTATTTCAATCGCTTACTTCTATAACACTAACCACAACTTCACCACTTTGTAAATCTACAAAATCTGAAAGGTGAATTCCATTATCTTTTCACTTACACTCTTCAATTTTATAAATTGGTATTATTGCATAATTACCAAAATTTGTAAAAATTAAAAATGTATCCATAGTATTTACTTGATTATAAAAGGTTAAATAATCTTCATCTTTCAAAACATATGTTGAGAAATCATTAGAATCAATAACTTTTTGACTAAGTCGTTTTATATATCCGAATTTTGAGATTGCAACATTTATAATTTCTTCTTTAATTAGATCTTTTTCATCATAGTCAAAGTTATATTCCCTTTCAACAATTTGAGTTCTTCTTGGGGAAGGAAATTCATTTCTTAGATCTTTTAGTAAATTAATCAAATAGAAAGTAAACTTATCTTTATCATCTAAAAGAGAATTAATATAATTGATTTCATTTTCCAAATAATCTTTTTCATTTTTAAATTCGTTGTAATCAGTTTTTGAAAGTTTATAAAGTCTTAATTCAGCAATGGCGGTAGCCTGATTTTTCGTGAACCCAAAAATATTCATTAAATCTTGAATAACACCCGCTTTTGATCCTTCACTTTTTCTGATAACCTCAATTATCTCATCTGTAATTTCAGTAACTTTAAGAAATCCCAAAACAATTTCTAATCTTAGTTTATGTTTTTCAACATCATAAGTTAAAGTTTTAGTCTTAATATCGCTTATATGTTCTACATATGATGTAATTAAATTATTTAAGTTCAATAATTGTGGGGAGTTATTTTTTATAACCATATTATTATAGCTATAATTAATTTGTAACTTAGTTTTAGAAAAAAGATATCTCATTATACTTTTCTCATTAGCATCTTTTTCCAATGTGATTACAATCTTTATACCTTCGCGGTCTGATTGATCTTTTATTTCCAAAACACCATCCATTTCATTTTGAGAAATTAAAACGTCTATTGAATAAATCAAATCAGATTTAATGACACCATAAGGAATTTCAGTAATTTCTATATATTTATTTTTATTGTCACTTGTTATTGTGAATTTTGAAAATAACTGGATTTTATTTTTAATAGTTCTTCCGGTTTCAAAAGATTCTTCAATGCCTTTGGTGCCATAAATTGTTCCTCCAGTAGGAAAATCTGGACCTTTAACAATTGAACATAACTGTGAAAATGATAAATTTGGATTTTGTAATTTAGCAATAGTTGCGTCAATTATTTCTTCAAAGTTGTGTGGTGGCATTTCAGTAGCCATTCCAATAGCAATACCTGTTGTTCCATTAATAAGTAAATTAGGAAAAATTGAAGGTAAAACAGCAGGTTCTAGTTCAGAGTCGTCAAAATTAGGAACAAAATTTACTGGATTTTTCTTTAACTCACCTAAAATTAACTCAGCAACTTTACTCATTCTTGCTTCTGTATAACGCATTGCAGCTGCACCGTCATTATCGATCGAACCCACATTACCATGCATATCTACAAGGGGCATAGAATTTTTTCACCACTGAGCCATATTAACCATAGCTTCATAGACAGAACTATCACCATGGGGATGAAATCTACCAATAACATCCCCTACAACACGAGCTGATTTTTTAAATGGTTTATTATGAAAAAGCCCCAATTCATACATTGAGTATAATATTCTTCTTTGAACTGGTTTTAATCCGTCTCTCACATCAGGAAGAGCTCGTTGCTGGATGATGTATTTAGAATATCTTCCAAATCTCTCAGCCATTATTTTATCTAGGGATTCATTAATTATTTTTTCAATTACGCTATTTTTATCCATGTTTTACCTTTTTTATTTACTAATTATATATTATTTTATAGCTTAAAACTGGGCTAAATTTTTCACATTTTAGGAAATTTTGAGTTAATTTAGTAAAATACTACTTAAATTTTGTGTATTTTTTCTAAATTTACCTATTTTTTAGTACAAAAAGGAAAAAATTTTGTAAAATAATAATGAAAAGGGGACTTATGACAAAAAAAGAATTTATTAGCAAAATCGCTGAAAGATGCGACGTTCCGGTAAAAGAAGTAGATAAATTTTTCGATGCATTCGTTTTTGTTCTTAAAGAAGAATTAATTGCTGAAGAAAGAGTTCAACTTTCAGATTTAGGAACATTTACAACACAAATTAAACGTGGACGTACAACAACAAATCCATTTAGTCCTACTAAAGAAGTTATTACCGTGCCTGAAAAACGTGTTGTAAAATACAAACCATCTAAATATTTACGTGAATTAGTAGACTTTTAATTAGCTAATTATTGGTATGAAATCTAATATTCCTGGGAAAGTTAATTCAACTTCTTTGGAATATTTTTTTATGTTTAAATAAGTTATTGAAATATCTTCTATCATAAAATTCTCAATTATTTCGGGTTCTACAATCAAAAATTTATTTTCAGCAAAAAAATATAGGACATAAAAGGAAATGCCTCCAAATTTCTTTATTTTTAATAAAAATTCTAGTTGATGAAGCTTAAAATTAGACTTTTCTATCCGTGTTCCATGAGTACTTTTTGCCTCAAAAGCTATAAAAGTACCCTTTAAACAACCTCAATAGTCTACTGTTGATTTTCCTTTTGCAACATTTTTGTTGTTAGTATTTTTTAACTCAATACTCTTCTTTTCTATGTGAGCTAAATTGTTTTTTATGTAAAAGTTGCAGGTTAAATTTAATACTGTTTCTAAAAACATACCTCTATTTTTATGTAATATCATCTCATAGATAATATGTCTTCAAAATTATCGATAAACAAAAAGTGAACAAAAAATAATATAAAAAAGATTTCATTTCATTTTAATAATAAATTATAAAAAGTAAATAAATAATATATTATTTAAATATTGGAGGACTTATGAAAAATACAATTATTATTGGAAACTGAAAAATGAACAAAACATATTCAGAATCAGTTAAATATGTTGAAGATTTTGAGAAATTATACAAACAAAACTCAAACAAAATCATTCCTAACTTAACTTTTGGGGTTGCTGTACCTTTTACAAGTTTAGCAGTGGCAAAATTAAATAAAGTTAGTGAATTACACTTTGGAGCCCAAGATATGTCATTGCATGAAAAAGGTGCTTATACTAGCGAAGTATCCTCAGATATGATTGTTGATCTTGGTGCAAAATATGTAATTTTAGGACACTCAGAAATAAGAAGTTACCACTGTGAAACAGATGAAGTTGTAAATAAAAAGGCTAAACTAGCTATTGCTAAAGGATTAACACCTATTGTTTGTGTTGGTGAAACACTTGAAGAATATGAAGCCGGGAGAACTAAAGAAGTTGTTGCGCAACAACTAGCTCTTTCTCTTAAAGATTTGGATTTGAGTAAAATTGTTTTGGCTTATGAGCCAATTTGAGCTATTGGAACTGGTAAAGTTGCTACACCTGAAATTGCTGAAGATGTATGTAAATTTATTAAAGAAAAAACTTCTAAAGATTTAATTGTTCAATATGGAGGAAGTGTATCACCTAAAAATATTAAAGAACTACATGATCAACCAAGTATTGACGGATTCTTAGTTGGTGGTGCTTCATTAGAACCAGAAAGTTTCTTAGCTTTATTAACATTAGGGAAATAATTAAAAGAAAAACTGAAGTAATTCAGTTTTTTATTTAACCCTATAATCAAGGTGCAAAAATAATTAAACAAATTGCAACATTAGCAACTATTAATCAAAACAAAGACACTTTCTTTCTGTAAAGAACAAAAGAAATAATTGATGAAATTGGAACATAAATATATAGAACTATTAATCTTCATCCACTAAAAAATATAGCTTTAGAATTGCCAAAATCAAATTTAAAGTAATCTGATGCTGAATCATTGAATATTAAATAAGGAAAAATAACATTGGTAATTAATTGTACTGCAAGAGAGATCACTATTCCAGCCACAACAGGTTTTAAAATTACTATTAAGCGTTTAAGAACTGGTGAATCATTAAATTTATTAATATATTTCATACAGTAAAACATCATTAAAATTGCAGGTGCAATAAAGAAAATGTATGTAATGATCGTCAGAATATGTCCATATCAACTTCCATTACCAATAAAATATCCTGTAAAAAAGGCGAATTTAGTTGAAAGAATACCAGGAGTTGAATTTGAAACAGTAAAAGCGTTGTTAATCATTGTTTCAGTAATTTCAATATTAAAATTTTTAGCAATAAATAATCAAATTCACTTAAAAATAGGCATAAAAATTTGTCCGCCACCAAAAACACTCAATGAAGCAATAATAAGAAATAGAAAAGTTAATAATAAAGCTAAAATAAACATTATTTATCTCCTTTTTTATTTTTCATACCTTTTCTGTATGATATGTAATGAAATAATCCAAAAAAAATAAAAACTATTATCATAATAACAATTGGAATATTAAATGGACTAGGAATAAATAAACAAAACGCAAACGTAAATAAAAATAAGACTAATCATAGCGGAATTGACATCTCTTTTTTGCTAGATTTCATATATTCATAACCAAAAGCTAAAAGTACACCACTAATCGCTGTTAAAACACCGACAGAAATTACACTAATGTAATTCTGAGGTAATAAATAAATTAAAAAATAGAATAAATAAGCTAATAAAATATGAGGCAACATAGCAAAAAAAGTAATCAATGAGCCTTTTCAAAATCCAAAAACTTTTATAGCTAGATATGAAATAGCTTCAATTACGGATGGTCCAGGCAACATATTTGAAACGATAACTATCTTGTCAAATTCTTCAATAGTCATTCATTTCTTTTTATCAACCGCTTCGTTTTTCAATACTGGCATTAATGCATTACCTCCACCAAAGCCAATGAAAGTCATTTTAATAATCAAAAGTATCATTTCTCAAATCTTGGGTTTTTTCTTCACAACTCCTCCTTTAAATTCAACAAAAAAACAACCTTTAGGGTTGTTTTGATGAAATGGGGCGAACGACGGGATTCGAACCCGCGAATGACGGGACCACAACCCGCTGTGTTAGCCGCTTCACCACATTCGCCATGTGTATTAATTATATATGAAAATATAAATTTATAAAACTTTTTGTGGCTTTTATTTATTGTATAAAATGTCAAATCTATTCGTGAATTTTCAACCAAAATATAACACAAAGAATTTTTATTTTATTGTTATATAATTTAAGCGGCACGGAGGTTTGCATGAAAAATTTCTATAATGATTTAATTAAAGAATTAAAAGTTAAAAGACTAACAAACGGGTTAATCTTTGGATTATTAACTTTATTTTTAGGTTGAACTGGTATTAATTGATGATATGTTAAAAAGAATAATTTATTTTACACTTCAATCGGTATTACAATTATTTGTATAATTATTCCTTCAATATTTATTTTTGTACCTGTTTTATCAATGATTCTTTCAATTATTCCTACTGTTTGAGGATTAACTAACTTTATTTATGGAATAGTAGTTCTTATTAAATCTTTTGAAAAAGAAAATCATGAAGTATATGTATAATAAAAAGCTCAAAAGAGCTTTTTATTATACATATTTCTCAGGATGTTTGGCTTTCATTTCTTTTAAGAAATCATCCTTGCTTAATTTTCCATATTTATTCATTAAGTGAACGCATTCTTCATATTCATTTAATGCTCATTCAGTATCTTCAAATCCACCAACACTTGTTATTCCTGGACGTTTTCAGTTTTTGTATGTGCTGAAGAAAGTCTCAACTGATTTAACAAATTCTTCTGGTAAATCCTTAATTGAGTTTATATTATCTAAACGATAATCATCGTGGTGAACAGCAACTAATTTTGTATCTGTTTCACCGTCATCAATCATTTTCATAGCTCCGATAATTCTTGCATTTAATTTAACACCAGGAGCAAACACTTCAGGAGAATAAACTAGAACATCAAGTTCATCGCCATCTCAATCAAGAGCTTCTGGAACAAATCCATAGTTACATGGATAAACAAAATCTCCTCTTAAAATTCTATCTACTTCGATTTCATTTGTTTTACGGTTGTATTCATATTTAATATTTGAATTTTTTTGAATTTCAATTTTTACTTGTATTACATTTTTCATAATTAATATATTACCACTTTTTTACTTTTGTGAAATAAAGCTAATAGAATTAATGATTAAATTCAGCAAATTTACTTAAAATTCCCTCATATAAATCCGCTTTAGGATTTCTATTTTGAGTAATTCTTTCAATAAAACTACCATAACTAGCATTTCCGGGAATTAAGATGTATGAGGCTGATCAATCTCTAGCAACTCATTGTTTTGTTTGAACATCATAAAACTGCTCTTTATTATTAATATCTAAGTTTCCGTAAAGTTTACCTACTTCAGAATTACTAATTAAATCGTTAACTATTTTATAATCATTTACTACACCGGCACCCTTAGTGAAGTTATCATTAAAGTCATTTATATCATCACCAACTTTCATAACAACTCTAAAACTTACACTTTTTCCTTCTTCAATCTCTAATTTATTTGAGCTAACAAAGTTCATTCTTTCTTCTTTAGAACTTTTTCCATTAGAAGTTGTTCATGGTTTAGCAACTGAACCCGAAGCATTTGTTCCTTTCATTCATCAAATTCATTCAGGCATGTAAACATTATCTAAACCAAGTTTATTTAAGTTTGTTTTAGAAGGTTCGATATGGCTCTTTTGTTGTCTGTTAGAGTTAAACATAACAACACCACCATGGTCATATACATATTTAATAAATTCAATTGCCCCTTTAACTTCTGTTGAAACAGCTGAATTTACAAAATTATTCCATTCTGTCCCATTATAAGTTTCATTGTTTATTAATAAGTAATTTTGGTATGCCATATTATTTAAAACAGTTTCATCTAAGTCCATAAAAACAACAGGAATGTATTCATTTTCATTTGTTGCTTGCACTTCAATAGTTGTGCTTTGTCCTTCTTTATTTACTACAACTTTATCTGTTACAATGCCATCTTGTTTACTCATAACATCAAAAGCATGTTTTGCTAAATTATAAACCGTAAGACCCATAGCACTTTTTTCAGGTGCTAATGTGTTTCATAAGTTTGATGAAGCGTTTAATTTAGAATTTAACGCTACTTTAGCAAGCGCTTTTTGATCTGCCAACTCTTTTGCATGAGCTTTTTCCATTTGTTCAATTTTTGCTTTTAATTCTTTAACTTCTTCATCATTTGTGCATGAAATGGTTGCACTTAATAAAGGTAAAGTTACAATAGTTGAAGCAAAACCTAAAGCTAATAATTTTCTTTTTTTCATTAATATCTCCTATAAATTTTATTTATCTTTTCGATTTATCATATGGAACACCAAGAGCTTCGGGTGAAACAGTTCTTTTACTAAACGCAATTAAAGCAATAATAGTTACAACATATGGTACTGCTTGGAATAATGCTCCATATCTCTTAATTTCAGCAATTTCGATAACTCCATAAAATGATCATGAATATAGAAATGCGAAAATCATAGAAACAAATACTGAATAGTGAATTTTTCATTGTGAAGTGATCATGATTGAAAGTGCCATGAATCCTAAACCTTGAACATCTATAGATTTAACAAACAATGTTCATTGCATTTGAACAAAGATTGACCCAGCAACACCTGCGATTAAACCTGAAATAAATACACCTTGTCATTTCATTCTTGAAACATTAATTCCGGCAACATCTGCAGCTTGAGGATTTTCACCAATTGATTTAAATCTAAGACCTCACCTTGTTTTTTGCATCACAAAGATGCTTATCACTACAATAATAATTGTAATAAATATTTTTCAAGAAACTAAATTTTCTCAGGAATTAGGTGATGGATTTAATGTTAATTCGGTAGTTCCGTAGTTTTGTAGTATACCAGCACCTTGTTTTGTACGTAAAATATAAACTCCAAATGCTGAAATTCCAGTTATTAAAAGTGAAATTGCAAAACCAGCAACGGTTTGATTACCTTTTAATTTAATTGTCATAAAACCAAATATTAATGCAAAAATCCCTGTAGCTAAAGCAGCTAAAAAAGTAATAGGTATTTGGAATCACATGCTTATTTGACTTTGATCAAAAATCAAATCTGTAAGAATAAAACTAATAAAGCAAGTTATAAATGCTCCGAAGACAACAAAACCATTAATTGCAATATTTACTATTCCTACTCTTTCAGAAAAAATTCCAGAAATAGAACCAAGAAGTAAAACACAAAAGATTAAGGTTGCGAAAATAACAACTGTTACTGACATTATTTTTCCTCCTCAATCACTAAGTTCGAATTTCTAAATATTTTATTATTAACAAATTTCTTGAATGTTTCTTTAAATAAATCTTCTTTATACTTTTTAAACTTATTTTTGTTCTCTCTTTTTGTGTTCTTATAATAAGAAATGTAGTCACTATATACATCAAGTCCAGCTAGTCTAACTTTTTCGTTGTATTCAAATTTTAGTTTCGCTAATTCTTGATATACTGAATTAATATCTACATCTTTTTTGTTTAAGTCTCTCTTGAGTTTTTCACTTAGACTTAAATAATTTCTAGTTTCATTTTTAAATTCTTTTTTACGTTGAATGCTCATTTTCTTAACATCTTTTACTCTTGTTTTATGTTTGTTGTACATTGTTTTTTTATCAGAGTAATATTCTTTTCTAACTTTTCGATATTCTTTATTTCTAACTAAAATCATTCATTTGATAAATGATTTAATTGGTGTTAGTTTACTAAATATTACAGCAATAGCAATAATAAATATCATTAATCCAGTAACTATTGGATAAAACTCATTAACAACTCCTAATTCAGAGAAAAGAGGAACTTTAGATGTATAAATAATGCTATAAAATATGCTTGAAAATAATACACCAATAGGATTGTTTAATGCAATTAAGGCAACAGCAATTGATTCAAACCCCATTGCTATAGGTCCAGATTCTAAACCTGTAATAGCACAATCTTTAATGACAAATAAGAAAAATCCCGCTATTCCACCAAGTGCACCCGAGATTGATAGCACACTTATAGTTAATGCTTTTTGATTTACACCAACATAATCAGCATTGTGTTTATTCAAACCAATCATTTTAAGTTTGTAACCGATAGATGTATTTTTATAAATAAATCAAAACACTGCAGATAAAAGCACCAATAAAATAACACCAATTATTTTAAATGTTTCAATTTGATCAAAACTAATTGATAATCTTGATGTTGTATATGGTAATGTTGAGAGAAATATACCAATATTTTCATCCGAAATAGGTATTAAAATTTCATTTTCCTTTGCTAATAATCATTTTCCAACACTAACAATAATTCAGTTTAAGAAAATTGTTGATATAACTTCATGCACATTAAAATATGCTTTTAATAAACCAGATATCATTCCACAAATGAATCCAACTACTATAAACAAGAGCATTCCAAAAAATAGCGTTAATGTAGAAGGTTCAAAATTTCTGTTTAGGATCATAAATGAAAAGAATAATAATGCAGGTAAAGTCATCTGTCCTGACACACCGACATTAAAATATCCTGTTTTGAATGCTACAGCAATAGCTAGGCCTAAAAACCCAAAAATTGCAAAATATAATCAAAAGTTGGTTATATTATATTCATCAAAAGCTGATGTTAATAAGCTAGCGATAAATTCGAAAGGATTACCAAATGTCCCGCTACTGATAAAAATATAAAATCCATATGCAATACCAGATAAAATAATTCCTACTAATATTGCTCAAATGGAACTAAAAACTTTTTTGATTGTTGATGAACCATTTTCGAAAGTCAAAACTTTTTGAAGTTTATATTTTTTATCTCTAAATTGTTCATTAAAACTACTAATGAACTTATTTTCTTTTGGATTATTCATTTTCACCTCCAACTTTCTTGTGAGACATATAAACCCCAATTTCAGATCTACTTAAATTCTTAGATTCTCTGACTACGCTCAATTGTCCTTCATTTATAACAGCAATTGTATCAGCTAATGCGATTACCTCATCAAGTTCATATGAAATGAGTAAAATCCCTTTACCTTTGCTTTTTTCTTCTAAAATTTTCTCATGAATGTTTTTTATTGCACCAACGTCAAGGCCACGTGTAGGTTGTAAAATAATTATGAAATCATGTGGATTTTCCATTTCTTTACCTACAATAAATTTCTGTTGGTTTCCACCCGAAAGAGATCTGGAAAGTGAATTCCCTCTTCTTGCACCTCTGACATCAAATTTATCAATAATTATTTCGAGATCCTTTTTAATATTTTTTCTCCTGAAAATACCAAACTTAACATATTTAGGATCTCACAATCTTCTTGATTGCATGTTATCAAAAACACTATAATCAAGAATCATTGAATGTTTATGTCTATCACTTGCAATATATGAAAATCCTAACTGAGAGATTTTGTATGTGCTTAATTTATTTAATTCAATGAATTCATCTTGATCTTTATTAAAATCACTAATAAGCTTGATGTTTTTAAGTACATTGATTAAATAAACAATTAATATAGGGACTATTACAAGCAATAATAAAATACATAAAGTTAGCATTAAGTTTAAGGGTATGACTTGAGAGATTGTTTTAGAAATCCCCATTAAAATTATTAAAATAAGTGTTATTGCAGCTAAAATACTTAAATAAACAATATTTATTTTTTTATCTTTTTTAAGCATACTAAGATAATTTTGTTTAATTAAATTAGTTTTCTTTAGTTTTAACGAACCTGAAGTAGGTTTCTTCAAACCAGAAACAACATACTCTAAGTCAGTTTGTCCATTACCTTCAACACCAGCTATAGCAACTATTTCGCCAGAATGAATATCTAAACTAAAATTCTTAAGAGGTTTATCTCCTTTAGTAGATACATTTTCTATTTTTAAGATAACTTCTTTATTGGAATTAATTGAGTGATTATTTAGAATAGTTTCAACTTGTCCACCGACCATAAGTTGAGCCATCTCTTCGATCGAAGTATCTGAGACCTTAAAATTTCCGGTAACTTCACCATGTCTTAATATAGTTGCATAATCAGCAACTTGTTTAATTTCTTTTAATTTATGTGAGATGAAAATTATTGTTTTACCTTGTTCTTTAAAAAGTTTAAATGTTTGAAGTAAACCTTGAATTTCTTCATCAGTTAAAACTGCAGTAGGCTCATCAAAAATCAAAATTTCTGAATCCCTATAAAGCATTTTCATTATTTCAACTTTTTGTTGAACAGAAACCGGTTCACTACCAGTTTGTTTATTAAGGTCAAAATGAAGATTAAATTTTTCTTGAATATTTTGAATTTTTTTAATTGATGGCTTTCTGTTAATTATTTTAAATTTAGAGAATGTTGTTTCATTACCTAAAATAATGTTATCTATATTTTTGTAAACATTAACTAATTTAAAATGTTGATGAACCATACCAATTCCAAGATCATTCGCTTGATTAGGTGACAAAATTAATGTTTTTTTGTCATTGACTTTAATAAAACCTTCATCAGGTTCATAAAGACCAAACAAAATAGACATTAAAGTACTTTTTCCTGCTCCGTTTTCTCCAATTAAAGCATGAATTGTTCCTTTTTTTACGCTAAAATTAATGTTTTTGTTTGCTCTTATATTTCCAAATGATTTTGAAATATTTACAAATTCAATTGCGTTTTCAATTTTATTATTCATTACAAATAAACCCATTAAAAGTAAAAAGGCTTTAAAGCCTTATCACTCAAATTATTTATTAGCGTTTTCCTTAATAGCTAAAACAATTTTTTCAACTCTTGTTAATTGAGTTTCTTCATTTTGTTGATTTCCATCTTTATCATAATATTTAGATGATGAAATAAAATCTTTTTGTTCTTTACTTAAAGCTTCAAATCTTCCTTGTGCGTTCTTTAATGCTTTGTCATAAAGTTTTCTATCCTCTTCATTTTCTAATCTTGAAGCCGAGAATTTAGTTCAACCATCTGTGTATGAACCTTCAATGTTATAAATCTTTGTAACTTCATCGCTTTCGAGATATTTGTTATTATCTCTAAATATGTAGTCAAACACTAAATCATAGTATGTTTGCCCATATTCTTTAGTAATTGATGAGGCGAACCTTGTAGCATTTGAAGTGTAAGCATAACCTTGATCAGAGTCTACACCAATAACTATTTGGTCAGTTTTAAGATTATTAATAAGTTCAAGAACAACTCCTGTTGCAGGACCAGCCACTGGTAAAATTACTGTTGGACGTCCTGATTGACCTTCATTAACACCGTTAGCTTCCATAACAGCTTTAATTTTTGGCTGGAAGGTTGATTCAGAAGGAGCAAAACCAGTTGTCGATTCAAATGTTCCCGATGGTAATGTATTGTGAACAGTCTTTTTATTACCTTCAATTAAATTATAATCATAAATTCCCCTAATAAATCCTTCATTAAAATTCAATACTCCAGGGAAATTCCCACCACCGAATGATGCAACAATTCTTTTTTCAGGATTATTTGGGTATTTTAATGCCAAATACTCTGCAGTTGCATTTCCAACAATATAAGATGATTCAATAAATTTACTATTTGCGTTTATTAATTTTTTATATGGACTTTCAGGAATTTGAAATTCTGAACAAATAATTAAAGGTGTATTTTTTGTTTTTTGATCATACTTTTCTAAAAAAGCAGCTAAAGTTGAACCATGTGTAAATCCATTAATTACAACTATATCAGACTTAGAAAATGTATTGTTGTAAAAGTCATTGAAGTTCGCTACCGCTGATGGGACAACAGGATTAAATTTAACTTTTCCTTTAAATTTTGGATCAGCATCAAGTTGATCTTTTAATGTCAATAAACCTTCTCAACCAGATTGGAATAAAGCCTTATCTTTTAGTTGACCAACATCAATTAAATATGTAATTGTAATAGAATCTTTTCTAAGTTCAAGATTAGCCATTTCTCTTTTAACTATAGGTGTGATTCTATCGGATTCTTTGATGTATTCTTTTTGAGAATCTTTGCTACATGCAGCCGAAAGAACTGTAAGGGGTACAAATGATGAAATAGATGCACCCATTATAATAAATTTTGTCTTTTTCATATATCTCCTAATTTTTGTTATATTTAAATTTTATTTTATTCTAGTTTAAATAACCAAAATTTAGCTAATTTGTGGAAATTTTCACATTTTATTTTTTAAGCAGTTCTTTAATAAAAAAATACAGAGATAAAATAAACTCTGCTACTATTTATAAAAAGTAAAAATACTATACTAATTTACCTGATAAACGTCTCTTTTCATTATCAACATTTATGATTTCTAAATTAATGTCATCGCCAATTTTGATTAAATTTATATCTTTAATTTTTGAACTATGAATAAATACAGAATCCTTAATACCTATAAATACAAAGATACCAAAATCCGTAATGTTTTGGACTCTTCCAACAAATGAGTCACCAACTTTAATTTCTTCAAATTCTGTAATATTATCATTATTTATAAAACCTTTTTTGTCATCTCTAATATCTTTTCCTGGATTTAATAATGAATCAATGATCAAGTTTATAGTGTAATGATCGCTATTGAATTCCTTTGCTAATGATTCAACATCAATTTTTTGGCCAAAAATATGATTATTTTGATTGTATCTATATGATTTCATTATTTTTTTAGCTAAATTATAGCTCTCAGGGTGAATATTAGTTTGATCAAGGAATTCTTCAGAATTAAAAATTCTTAAAAAACCTATTGCTTGTTCAAAAGTTTTTGCTCCAAGTGATTTAACTTTTTTAAGTTCATTCCTATTTTTAAATTCACCATTTTCTTTACGATAATTAACAATATTTTTCGCAACTGTTTTACTTATTCCTGAAATTTTTGTAAGTATAACTTCAGTAGCACTATTAAGGTTTACACCAACACTATTTACAACTTTTTCAACCTTAAAATCAAGCGCTTGCGCTAATTCATTTTGATTTAAATCATGTTGATATTGTCCGATGCCAATTGATTTTGGGTCAATTTTTACAATTTCATTCAATGGGTCTTGAAATTTTCTACCAATATTGATTGCTGAACGCATTTCAACCTTTAATTCTGGAAACTCTTGAATTGCAATTTCACTTGCTGAATAAACACTAGCTCCAACCTCTGAAACCATCTCAACAGGAATGTTTAATTTTAGATATTTTACTAATTCACGCATGAATTGACAAGTTTCATTAGATGCTGTTCCATTACCAACAACAATCACATCAGGACTAAAAGTAGCAATAACTTTAGCACTTATCTGACTCGCTTCTTTAACCTTTAAAACTGGTTTGTTTGGATAAATTACAGCAGTTTCAAGTAAATCACCATTTTCATTTAACATAGCTAATTTACATCCATTTATATAAGCTGGATCAACCGCTAAAACTCTTTTGTTTTTCACTGCAGGCATCATAAGCATTGATTCGAGGTTATTTGCGAAAATTTCAATTGAACTTTTCTCAGCTCTATCGAATAAATCATTAAATACTTCGCGTTCAATAGAAGGAATAATCAAACGTTTTAATGAATCGTCTGTGGCATTTTTTACAAGAGAGAAAGTTCTTTTATTTCTAAAGAACATATTAGAAATGTTATAGTGTAAAAACTCAAACTTAATTTTGAAGTTCAAATCAATGATTTTGTTTTTTAATGCTCTATTTATAGCTAAAATTTTGTGATTTTGTATTGTTTTAACACTTTGACTAAAGTTGTAATAGTTTTCATAAGTTTTAAGCTCGTCAACACTATTTTTCTTTTTGTTTGTTTGGATTACACCGTAATTTACAAATTGTTCCTTAACAAAATCATGAACTTTTGGATTTTGACTTATTCACTGTGAAATAATAAATAAAGCTTGTTCGATAGCAAATTCAACACTTTCAATCTTTTCATCGATAAACTTTGCAGCATGTTTATAAGGATTATAGTTTATGTCTGTATTGTTAAAAATTTCATAAGCTAGTGGTTCAAGTCCAAGGGCAATAGCTTCAGAAGCTTTAGTTTTTTTGCCAACTTTAAATGGTTCATAAATTGCCTCCAAATCTGCTTTTTTAGTTGTATTATTGATCTTTTCCTCAATTTCTTTATTCAAAAGATTACGCTCACTTAGTATTTTAATTATACTTTCTTTACGTTCTTTAAGTTCTTCCTGATATTTAAAAATTAAATAAACTTGATGAATTTGTTCTTCATCAAGTCCTCCTGTGATATTTTTACGGTAACGAGCAATAAATGCTACTGTAGATCCTTCTTCAATGAGTTTTAAAACTGAACTAATTTGTTCAACTTTTAATTTTAATTCTTTAGATACTATTTCTAGTGTATTCATTATTTTTTACCTTTTACTAAATTGTTGAATTTATTTTTTTCATATACTCTTTTTATTTTCATATCCTTAAGCACTTTTAATAAGTATTTAGCATCAAATTTATTTAAACTATTATTTGTTTCAATAACAACATCTCTAATAGTTTCATCGATAGCATTTTCATTAATAATAATAGTATGTGAAGGAATATTTGAAATATTAAAAGTTGCACCATCTTGAAAAACTATAAGTGAGTAAGCACTAAATTTGATGTTTGCTAATTTATACAAATGTTTAATGTGTTTAGTATTTTGCAAAATTGGATTTCCAATAGCGAATTTCTTACCTTTACGATCTGTAAGTTGCAATTCGCTCGATTCAGCCAATCCAGAGATATTATCTTTATAAGCTTTGGTTTCAACAACAACAGCAATGTTTTCATTAAATATTATTCCGTCAATTTCAAACATATTTCCATCATAAGAAAAAACACCACCTTCGATAAAATACATATTATTTCTTCTAGCTGCATCTTTAAGCTTACTGGTTACATTGTGTTCAAAAATAAATCCTTGTTTATCCTTCTTATATTTAAAAATAAATAAATATGTTAGAAGGGCAACTAAAGCAATTAAAAGTAAACCAACTATTATTCCACCTGCTATTGTATACCCTAAATTTTTAGTATATATATTAAAATTTGAAACGATTTCTTCATTATTTATTATTAAATTTTGAGTCATGTTTATATTATAGTTTAATAATAAAATATTTTATTTTTAATTATTAAAAAGTCTACTAGCAATCACTCTAGTTATTCTCTTATTAATTTTGTCATGAATTACATATGTAAAACTTAAAAAATAAAAATGCGAGAATTTAATAATTCGCATTTCTAATCAACAATAATTTTTGCAAATCTTTCTTTTCCATTTATATCTTTAGTAATTTCAAGATTATATGCATATTTTAATTCCTCTCAAATATGCATATGTTGTGGATTTATTTCAAAATAAATTTGTCCATGTCTTTTAAGAGCTCAAGTAGATCTTGAAAGGATTTCTTTGTAGAAAAAGAAACCATCATTAGGAGCTTTCAATGCAATTGCCGGTTCAAATTTTTCAACAGATTCTGGTAATTCTTCTAGGTCAGATAAATATGGAGGATTTGAAATAATTACATCAAATGGTTCTTGAAAGATCATGTCAGAGACACCAGAAAACAAATTACTTAATCTTATATCAATATCAACTTTATTTGTTTGTGCGTTGATTGTTGTTTGTAAAATAGCATTATTGTCCACATCAACAGCAACTATTTTCAAATCTGGACGATGCTTTTTAAGAGCAATTGAAATAAAACCAGAACCGCAACCAATTTCTAAAACTTTAGAATTTTGAGGTATTTCTTTTATAGCTTTTAAAACTAATTCTTCAGTCTCATATCTAGGGATTAACACATTAAAATCAAGAAAAATTTTTACATCTGCTAGTTCAACAAATCCCATAATTTTTTGAACTGGCATTCCCAAATCAAGTTTTCTTTGTTCATCTTCAATAATCACTTGCTCAAGTCCGTATCTTCTTTTTTCAAGGAGTAAGTCTTCTCTTGTTGGCATTTTATAAACCTGCTTCCTTAATTTTCTCGTTTTGTTCTTCAGTTAATAGTGCGTCAATAATTGAATTAATTTTTCCGTCCATAACTGGAGATAAACTTGTTGAGAAACTAATTCTATGATCTGTTACTCTGTCTTGTGGATAGTTATATGTTCTTATTTTTTCACTTCTTGCACCTGAACCGGCTAATTTTCTATATCCGGATTCTTCTTCTAATTTCTTTTGAATTTCTAAATCATAAAGCTTAGATTTAAGAATTCTAAGTGCAATTTCTCTATTTTGAATTTGAGATTTACCTTCTTGACATGAAACAACAATACCAGTTTTAAAGTGTGTAATTCTTACAGCACTATCGGTTGTGTTAACTGACTGACCACCGTTACCACTTGAGCGGAATACATCAACTCTAATATCTTCAGGTTTAATCTCAATTTCTACATCATCATCAATTTCAGGCATAACTGTAACCGTTGCAGTACTTGTGTGAACTCTTCCCTTGGTTTCGGTAACTGGAACTCTTTGAACTCTATGTACACCACTTTCAAATTTTAGTTTTGAATATGGTTTTTCACCAGAAACAGAAAAAGTTATTAAAGTGAAACCACCTGCTTCAGCTGGTGTTGAATCAAGTGTTTTTCATTTGAGATCATTTTGATCACATCATTTTGTGTACATTCTAAACAAATCACCAGCAAAGATATTAGCTTCATCACCTCCAGCAGCACCTCTGATTTCAACTATAACATCTCGATTATCGTTTTCATCTTTAGGTAAAATTAAAATTTTCAATTCATCAGTTAATTTAGACATAATCTCTTCAGAGCTAGAAATTTCCATTTTAGCCAAACTAACTAATTCATCATCTTTTTCTTGCAACATCTCTTTTGAAAGAATTAAATTATTTTCTGCTTGTAAATAAGAATTAAACGTTTCAACAATATCTTTAATTGAGTTTATTTCTTTTGTTATTTTAGTGTATTTCTTGATATCAGAAACAACCTCAGGATCAAGTAGTTGTTTTTCCATTTCATCGTGTTTTTCTTTAATTTTTAATAGTGAGTTATACATTGTTTGTTCCATAGTTATTTTATTATAGCAAAATAGTGAATTTTAATATTATAAAATGCTTTGGTATTGGTAGTTAAATATATGAAACATAGGTTTGACTAAGTATTAGTAAATTATTGGTAAATAAAAGTTTAACTCATAACAATTATAAAAACTAGTAGTGAAAGTATTTCTCCAAAAGTTTTCCATCTCTCAATATTTTTTTATTCTAGTGTTTTTTTATATTATTTTATATAATTAAGAAATGTACGAAATAAATTTAGTTAAACTACCAAGAAAAGTCTTAAGAGAAAAATCATTGGAAGTGCCAATTCCTTTGTCAGATGAAGATATTGAATTAGCTGAAAAAATGATTTATCACGTTGATGACAGTCAAAAACCTAACACAAAATTTAGACCTGCAGTTGGAGTTGCTGCTGTACAATATGGTGTATTAAAAAGAGTGTTTTATATCCATGTAAAAGATTATCAAGATAGAACTATTTTTAGAGATGTTTTATTTAATCCTATGGTTCTTAATAAGGCTGTGATGCTTAATGCTTTGGCTGAAGGTGAAGGATGTTTAAGTGTTGATGATAGTTGACCTAATCAAGAGGGATTTGTTCATAGAGCAAATCGAATTGTTGTAAGAGCTTATAGTTATTTTCAACAAAAAGAAGTGACATACGATGTTTCTGATTATGTAGCAATAGTAATGCAACATGAATTGGATCACCTTGATGGTAAATTATTTATTGACCATATTAACAAAAAACACCCTTGAAGAAAAAAAGAAAAATGTAAATATTTATAGAAACGGGTAAAAATGGAAAAATTTATCAATACACTAAGTAATGTTCTAGATTTTAGATATACAACCGCAATTATGATTGTTTGATTCATTTTGGTATTAATTTTAGGATATTTATGAGGGTTTAAACGTGGTTTGATAGCAAATATAATTAACATCGTAATTATTTTTGCGGCATTAGTTATTGCAGCAATAATATCCGTATTAGTTAAACCATCTTTAAGCAATATTTTAATCAAAACTGATGATACAGGAATGTTAAAAGATTCTGGACTTATTGACAATATAGTTGGGTATTTGGCATTATTTATTCATTTAATTACATTAATAATCTTTATGATTATTTCAGGAATTATTGGAATGTTTAGAAAAAAACCTAAAAGAACTTTTACAAGACCTTTTTATGGTTTAATTAGCATAGCGGGTTCATTACCTATTGCTGCTATTTCTACAGCAATAATTACACCAATTACTAAACATGATAATGGAATGAGTAAATTTGTCGGTGCCTTGAGTATTGGATTTTCTTTTACTACCGCCAATAGTGCAGAAGGCATTATAGAATCTTTAGTTAAAACTACAGAAAGTATTAATAAAATTAATAGTGATAACCCCAAAGAAAGAGAAGAAGGGGCTAAAAGTATTCTTAATGATCCAGCTATAGGTAACCTTTTAGACAAGTTAATTGAAAACAATAAAAAAGAAGAAAGAAAACCTAGTGAATCTGTAAAACCAAATACTCCAAATGAATCAACAAGTCAATCACAACCTAATCAGCCTGTTACACAACCTTCACAAAAAGATTCAACAAACAAGATTCTTGAAGAATTGATTGGTGATAATGTAAATTTAATCCAAAACCTTAAAAATAATAAAGAAGTTGTTGAAAATCTAAATAAAATAACTGAAATTAACACTGAAGAAATCACAATTGAACAAATAGATGAACTTACTAGTGATTTTATAAGAAATGCTAGAAAAAATTTAGGTGATTCTAAACAACTAAATGCATTATTATCAATTGTTGAAGAAAATGGTTTATCAACCTTGTCTAACAATGGTGTTAAAATTGTTGAATTAGGTATTACGTTAATTAAAAATGAATTGGGTAGTGAAAGCAATATTAAATTTGATGAAATTAGCAACAAACTCAAAGATATCGTTAATAAGGCAGTTGAATTAAAAAATTTAACTAATTAGTTCTAGATGAGCACATCAAATTGTGCTTTTTTATATTAAAAAATCAACCATTGTGGTTGAAATTTTAATGATTATGAATTATTTTGCGTTTAACATTATTTCAATCAATGCATTCACATGCGAATTTTGAGTAAGTTGGATCAAGGGAAATGTGATCTAAATACTTTGAGTATGTTTTTTTAAATTCAGGATTTAATTTGTAAAATACATTAGCACCATTTTTAAATGACTCAACTAATTTTAATTTTCTTAAATACATGAAATGTTTTGAAATATTAGCTTGTTTTTGACCAGTGAGTTCTACAAGAGACTGAACATTGCATTCATTTTCTTCACAAAGATACAAATGAATTAATAACTCTAAATTTATTTTTGAAGAACAAACCTTAAAGAAATCTTCTAATTTAATCAATATTACTTATCCTTAATACCTTTTGAAGCAGTTTTTTTAGAACTATTTTTTTTAGTTGGGTTTAATGCATTATTTTCTTTGTTTTTTGTTGCCTTTTTAACTACTTCAGGCTTGATTGTTTCTTGTGTATTGGTTACTTGTTCTTTTTCTTCATCATTAAAGTATAATGCTCATTCTTTAGATAATTCATTAATATCTTTAGAACTATTTTCATTATAGAAATCATCAGAAAGATTTAATGCAATTTCTTCATCATCATTACTTCTAGTGAAGTTATTTGCTCCATAATTTGAATTAATAAATTGTAGTATTTTAGCATCTTCATAACATTTCATTTCACTATTTTTAATGATTGCTCAATTAATAATATTTACTAGTTTAACGTCATAATTTTTGGATTTTAAGAATTTGTATTTATCCTTGAATTCAATGAAGTTATTTACATTTTTAACATAACTAAAATCGTCGAAAATATAAGCTTTATAAGGTTTTTTATCAACTAATACCATTAAATCAATATTCAATGTTCCAACCGAGTAATTTTGAACTAATTCAATATTAGTTTTATTTCTTGTAACTTTGTCAATATCATTAACAACAATTTCAGATATGTTGTTTTCATAACTAGTTATTGTTGAATTTTTGCTACGATTAATGGCGATTTTTACAAAATCACGTCTTTCTTGGTCAGTTTTTTCAAGAAATTCTAATCAAAGTCTAAAAATCATCGTATCTGTACTATTTGTGTTATTTGAAATATCAGTTGACTTAATTGTCTTAATAACAATCATTTTATCTTTTGCACGAGAAATAGCAACATTTAACGCGTTCATACCACCTGTACGACCAACATATGTTGAGAAAATTTTAGCTGTTTTATCGTAAGCTACCGTAGCTACAACTAGATCAGCCTCATCACCTTGAATATTTTCAAGATTTCTTATCATAAGCCGATTTTCACGCATTGCCATTTCAAGATCAGGGTATTTTTGAATAATTAAATTAGTAATGTAATCGCCTTGTTTAGCATTAAACGAAAGTAAAATAATTTTCTTGTAATTATCGATATTTTCCTTAAGAATTTCTATAGCTGTGTTGGCTTCTACAATGTTTTTATTGTCTTCTCATTTACCATTTACTTGAATAACTTCAATAGCATCTTCTTCGTTAGAGCCTGCAACATCAACTACATCAAGCTGTGATTTATAGAAATGTTTTGATGAGAAAGTCATTAAAGAAGCATGGTTAGCACGGTAGTTTTTGTCAAGTAGAATTTTAAATACACCTAAACTTAGTGCATAATCTAAAAGTGACTCAACATTTCCAAAAATTGTATCATCACTACTTCTTACACCAAATCAGTTGGTTGGACGCATTTGGTTTTCATCACCCGAAAGAATTTTTGTTTTTCCTAGGTAAAGCAATGGTAAACCTTTTTCAATGAAAATCTGTGATGATTCATCAAGAATAACATAATCAAATTCACCTTTTTCTCAAATACTTAAGTCTGTATCAGGAGTGGTGATTACAACAGGAATAATTTTCTTAATAATTCTTCCGTAATTTTTTATGAATTTATGCGGATCCATATTTGCTAATCTAATTGTTGCAGCAAATTCTTTGTACATTTGCAAATCTTCCGAGCTAAAACGAGTAATTTTTCTTATTGTATTAATTGTCATTATCTTCTTAATATTTTCAATTTCAGTTAATTCATTACGATCATAATCGGGTTGTCTACTTGAAATTGATTCAACTCACTCTAGTTGCTCGTATGAAACTGAAGCTGTTTTAATAAAGAAATCACTAATTTGACCAGAATAATTACGTGGTAATAAATTCTCAATTTCTTTAGCACGTTTTCTTAGTTGTCTGTAGTGTTTAAAGTTTTCGGGATTTGTATATCTTGTAAAAGCATTTGATTTATCATTTAATCTCATGAACTCTTTTTTTCATGGACCAAATTCAGTCAAATCTATAGTTCCACTTTGTGAAACGCTATGAGGCATTTCAACATTTTTAGCTAAAACTCTTAAATTATCATAATCAGTTTTATTTAAACCTGTCTCACTTAAACATGTTGCAGATTCTTTAATGTTTGAACTAAATGGTTTGTAACAATTAGACATTAAGAATCTATATGTATCAAGAATTTTATCAACCGACTGACTTTTGTTTATATCTTTAGTAATTTCAATTCATTTTAATTCATCATCCTGAATTATTTGATTACCGCCAGCTGGAAGTGATTTAAATTCACTAAAGTATTCTAAATAATCGATGAATGCTTGAAGAGGTTCATAAAAACTTCTTTTACTAAAATCTTTGCTTGTTAATAAACACAAGCAGAACATTCTAAGATCTTGTAAACGGTTTCTGATAACTTCAAGAGCCGCTTTTTTTTGTGAAGCTACTAATGCAGTTCTTCCAACAAAAAGAATATTAGCAAGTAAATTAACAATTGTTTGAGATTTACCAGTACCAGGAGGACCTCAAATAACTGTATCTTGAATTAATGATGATAAAATAGCTCTATCTTGTGAAAAATTGGTTTTAGTAATATTAAATAATTTTGGTTTATCAGTAAAAATTTGTTTATCTAATTTTTTAGCATATGCAGATTTAAGAAAATCGATGTTAAAGATTTTATCAATTTCATCATTATCAATAATTTCCTTCATTCTCTTTCTTGAGTATCCACCACCAGGTAAAAATATACCTAAAACCATACCAGTATGGAATTGAATTGTTTTGTTATTAATGTTGTCTGGATTTTTCTTCTCAAATGGTGTTACTATATTCTCCGGAAGAGGAAAAACATTATTTCAATCTCTACTTAACCTAAAGATGATTTGTTCAATAGACATTCCTGAGTAGTCAAAAGTTATATTGATATTAAATCCAGCATTATTAAGAATAAACACAAGTTTCTCGTTTAATTTAATATTTTTATGAACGATTAAAAATGGTCTACCATTTTTAAATTCAATGCTTACTTCATGGAAAAATAAAGGTGCATAAATTTTCTTATCCTCAATAGAAACTGAAACGTATAGAAAACCAAGGTGCATTGGTCAAATATTAGTTTCATCTAAAACTGAAAGCGCTTTTCTATCAAGAATCTTTCATTTCAATGCAGACTTTTGAATATCCACTCTTATTTTTTCAATTAATTTTGGTTTAGTATTTTCAAAGTTGGTGAATAATTGTGATTTAATGTTATCGCTTAATTCAAGGTCATTATTTTTAAAAAGTTCAATCATTAAAGAAGGTTCATCAATACTTTCGGCAGCTTTTCTAACTCTTGAAAGATTCGATTCAATAAATGGTAGTTCAATTTTAGCTCCGCTTGTCGCACTGACTCTTACCAGAGCACTAAAGTAGTCTCTACCAAAAACTTTGTAAAAATCATAGAAATGATTTGTATTAAGAGATGTAAAAACTGAAGGGTCATTTTGAGTTACTTCAAGTAAATTATCTAAAATTGCAGCATATCTTTGATTAGGGTTTTTTACAAAACTATTTGATTGATTCATATTATTTACCTCTTAATAATTCTAATTCTTCTTTTACAGCAGAAGTATATTCATTTAAAATGATTGAAAGTTTTTTAGAATTCAACATAATTCCACTAACTTTACCTAATTTCTTAATATTTTCAATTTGTATTTCTTCAGGGTTTATTATTTCTACAACTAATCTCGAACTTGTATTTGATATATGTTTTATATTATCTTTTCCTATATATTCAAGCAATCTATTAACATTAATACCACTCTTTTTAGATTGATAAATTGTATTGCCTTGATTTTTTGACTCTTTAGATCATTTTATTCAAATAAATCCAAGAGTTATAATACTTAAAAAAACAATTTTTAACTTGATCTTAAAATTCATATATTAATTATATTATTTAAAATAATTAGTAAAAGTATTTAAAATAATATAAAGTGGAAAAATAAGAGCGAATTCCAATCAATTCATTTCATAAACTTAATAAATATTTAAATAAGTACTAAATTAATAAAAATAAATAATCTAATAAATTACCTCATTTATAAAAAACACAACTATTAACTAGTTGCGCTAAAATAAAGTTTAAAACTTGTAGTTGCTAATTTGACTTAAAACATTTTTATCTTCTTTGAAATGTTTAAACTCTTTTTTTGATTTAATAGTTCAAATATTAAGTGGTAATCTAAATGACGATATTAATTCTTTATTTCTTTTGTAAAGTTTTGCCCAAGGATGTAAATAATCAACTGTGTCAAGAATTTCTTGTTTCGAAATTTCTTCTATTTGACTTTTCTTTCAAAATAGGAATCCTAATTTTCATTTAGGATTTATTTTTTTTAGTTTTCTTAGACTATTGAAATTAAAGGAACTAAAAACTAATTTATCTTCAATGTTCGGGTACTGTAAACATAAATCGTTGATTCTTTGTTCAATATTTTCATATTCAATAACATCAGTTTTGATTTCGATATTAATCATTTTAAAAGTCTCAACATAGGCGTATAAATCCAAAAACTCTTTCAATGTTAATAATTTTTGTTTAGGTGTTGGAGTCTTAAAAAATGAAGAGTAATCAAGATTTTCAACTTTTTCATAATTTGTGTTTAGTATCTTAAAATCTTCTTTTGCAGTTCTAAGTGTATTTTCATCATGGATCACAACCAATTCACCATCTTTAGTTTGATGAACATCCATTTCAACACCATCAAAACCAAACATAAGTGCTGCATCAAAGGCTAGTTTTGTATTTTCTGGTGCAACTGCTGAATAACCTCTGTGTCCTAAAATTAATTGTTTTTTCATTTCATTACCTCTTATCTTTTTAGTAAAAGCTACTTAATACTATTAAGAACTTCTCTTAATTTGCCAAAGTTTATTTGTTCACCTACTTGTTCTTTAATTTCAGAATATACTACTTTGTTTTCTTTATCTAAAACAAAAATAGATCTTCCAAATAATTGCAATTCATCAATTAACAATCCAGCTCTTTTAGCAAAATTTTTGTTTCTATAATCTGAATACATCTTAATTGATCCAGTAGGATGCATTGATTTATATGAATTTAATGCAGACGGTAAGTCCACAGAAATACCAATGTAATCAAATTCTGGATATTCTGAAGTAATTTTTGACAATTCTAGTATTTGAAAATCACAAACACTAGTATCAACAGATGGATATGTTGTTAAAATTTTGTATTTTTCTTTATCAAATTCAACAGTTAGTCCAGCAAAACTTCCTGCTGGATATAAATCACTAATATCATTAAGAGAGTCACCTACTTTCAATTGTTCTCCGAGTAAAGTAACCTCTAAATCTTTAAAAAATATTTTTTTCATATTAATCCTTTCTTATAAAACTTATAAATATTTCACCAACTTTTTCAAATCCTAATGAATAATATAATTTTCCAGCATTTGGATTATCAAAGAATAAAATTGGAGTTTTGTTGTTTTTTATTATTCAATTACACAATCCCATTAATGAATCTTTAGCATAACCTTTATTTCTATACTCATTCAAAGTGTAAACTCCTCCAATCATAGCTGCATTTTTTGTTGAACAAGTTACAGCTGCGTGAGAAATTATTTTATCAAATTCTCTAACAATAAATGGTACATAAAAGTTTTGGTCAAATTGCTTGGTCATAATTTCAACACTAGTTTGACTTTCATCGATGGTAGTAAATTCTTTAATTTGTTTTCTTCCTTCAATTATTAGTTCAATTTCATCACGTTCAGCCATTCTTGATAGTAATCCATACTGTTTAGTTCAAGTTGGTTTATCTAAAATTAATAGCTCTTCCGCCGAATTTCTAGCTTTAAGATTTAATAAATCTAAAGTATTTTGAACAACTCTCACATTGTTTTTTTGGTAAATGATATTTTTTATGTTATTTGTTTTAATTACTTGGGAAATCTCTTTTTCGCTAATTAACGAATCTTCATCAACTAAAATTAAAGTTCTTAGAAAAACAAATGCTATTGCCCTTATTTTGTTTTCTACCCTAATAATATAAGTTTTGGTTGTTTCACTTAAAATACCAAATTGTTCAATATCACCGATCACAAAGAAATTATGATAAGGTTTTTTATTAGCTAAAGCTAAAATTTCATCTTTAATGTTTTCATCAGCTAATTCTAATTTTAATGATTGTTTATTTTCAAATTTAATATGACAATAAGCTCCTTTATTTTTTTCAAGATAATCCTGGTGATATTCCTCGGCAAGATAATAATTTTTAAGTTCTAAAACTTCAGTTGCAAGTTCTTTATTATAATTTTTGGAAATTTGCTCTACAACTTGTTTAATAACCTGTTCATCTTTAGAATCAATAAAATAAATTCCATTTCTGTATTGAGTTCCAATATCTTCCCCTTGCTTATTTAATTCAGTTGGATCAATAACTTCAAGCAATTTTTCAGTAATTTCTCTAAGTGAAATTACATTTTCATCATAGAAAATTTCAACAGCTTCAACTGCACCAGTTTTCTGTGACTTTACCTCTTGATAAGTTGGATTTTTTGTTTTTGAATTTGCATATCCTACCGTTGAATTTATAACACCTTTTATAGTGTTAAAATATGCTTGAACGCCTCAAAAACATCCTCCTGCTAAATATATTTTTTTCATATATTATCCTTTCATAAATACGTCTTTAATATTTTTTTCTTTTCAAAAACCTTCTTCTTTACTTTTGGATTCGCTCTCGGTTAATAATAATTTTTTATGATATTCTTTTTCAAAATCAGTTTTTGTGTAATAAACACTTTTTGGATTTGAACTTATATAATGAACTCTAGCAAGACCAAATTCAACTAATTTTAGGTTTAAATCTTCATTATTTCTTGAATAAATCACTCCTAGAGTTCTCTCGTATTTATCCAGTCCAAGATCCTTAAGTTTGATTATTCTTTGACTTCTTCAAATTAGATCTATCAATTCATCTCTTGCTTTAATTGCGTAATGATTTTCAAGTGGTGCTAGATTATCTTTATTATCTCTTCCATCTGAGTAAACTTTATAAGTTTCAGGAGTATCAATACCATATAATCTAACTCTTACCTGTTTATCATCCTTATTTATAATTATTGTGTCACCATCAATAACATTAATAACAAAATATTCATTTCCATACTCAACTTTATCCTTATTTTTGCCTACTTCAGTGTTATTTTTAACTTCAGTACCACATGAAGCACTAATAAAAATGAAGCTAAACGAACTCAATGAACTTATTCATAAAAATAAACGCTTTAATTTCTTCATGTCAATCCTAGTAATATTGTATATCAAAAAATAGCATTTTTAAGAAAAAGTTGAAAAAAGAACTAAAATGAATTAAAAATGAACTTTTTTGAAAAAAATGTGGAAAGATCAAAATAAAAAATAGGCAAAATGCCTATCACCATACTAAGCTTTATTATTTGAACCAAATTCGTGAATTTTGTCTCTAACAGTTTGACACATAGCTTCATATCCAGGTTTTAATAATTTACGTGGATCAAAGTTTTTGCCTTTAAGATCTTCACCAGATTCGATGTATGCACGTAAAGCTTTATGGTTAGCTTGTTGTAATTCTGTGTTAACATTAATTTTTGTAACACCTTCACTGATAGCTCTTTTAATTTGGTCAGTTGGAATACCACTTCCACCATGTAAAACTATACCAATACCAGCAGCTTTAGAAATTTCTTGTAAAGTTTCAAAACTTAATGATTTTCATGAAGCTGGGTAAGGTCCATGAATGTTTCCGATACCAGCTGCTAAAACATCAATTCCTAAAGCAGCCATTTCTTTAGCTTGTTTTGGATCTGCTAATTCACCATTTCCAACAATACCATCTTCTTCACCACCAATTGTTCCGATTTCAGCTTCAACTGACATATTGTGTTTTTTAGCTAATTCAACTAATTCTTTAGTTTTAGCATAGTTTTCTTCATATGGTAAGTGTGAACCATCAAACATTAATGATGTATATCCAGCTTCAACAGCTTTTTTTGCTCCTTCATATGAACCGTGGTCTAAGTGTAAAGCAACAGGAACAGTAATTTTTAAGTCTTCAACAAGTCCTTTAACCATACCTACAACAACATTAAACCCACCCATGTATTTTAATGCACCTTCACTTGTAGCAACAATAACAGGTGATTTTTCAGCTTCAGCTGTTAATAAAACTGCTTTAGCTCATTCAAGGTTATTAATATTAATGTGAGGAATTGCGTATTTACCTTCTTTTGCTTTTCTAAGCATTTCTTTAGCGTTAACTAATGCCATAAAATATTCCCTTTCTTTTTTAGCAAACTACAATTACTTATTTGATGGACTTCAAGTACCATTATTATTACGAATGAAACGCCCGTCAACAGTTAATAAACGATATAATTCACCTATTTTCTTTTCTCTTAGTTTTACATATGGTAAATCATCATTAACTAAATTTTGAATTCAATATCCTCTTAATTCATCTTCAACAACTTCGAAGATTTCATTAAATTCAAAAGCACTTTCGTGTTCTTCTTTATAAACAAAATCAATCGCAATATCTAACATTGTTCTCATAGTCGCTCCTTTAATTTTTTTAATTATAAAATAATTTTATATTTATTTAATTGTATCAATATTTAATTTTTTTAATTAGTGGAAATATTGCTTACTTTTTATTTTTCATTTGTTTTAATATGACTGGTACCAACATAATTAAAATCATTATAATTAATATAAAAATTGAAATAATGTAACCATTTATTTTTGACTGTAATATATTTACATCGATATTTACCAAGTTATTATGCAGTTGGTAAATATAAAGTGATAAATCAACGAAAACACTAATTAAATTAGCAAAAATGGCAAAATAAATTATAAAGACAATAAAGTAATTCATAATTTTAAGTATTTTTTTGTTTTTGTCTAAACTTTTTGCATAACCATAACATGCAGTTGCAATAAAACCAAAAATTATCAAACTTACTCAATCACTAAGTAAATTGGCGAAATTATAAACGTTCGACATTCCGCTTCCGTAATTATTAAAGAATTCATCGGTAGTTTTTGGGTATAAAAGTGAACCAATTATAAATAAAATAATAACTATCGGAATACTTACAAGAGAATAAATTACACCAACAACTGGTTTTTTTGAATTAATTTTGTGGATAAATTTATCTCAGAAAGGAATTTCTTTTTCCTTTATCAATTCTTCAATAAAACGTGGAATTAGAATACAGAAACCATTCACAATCCCTAAAACACCTATTCCAATAAAAATATTAATCAATCCAAAAACTCAAGCAAGATTTTTTTCAGCTAAAAACTCTAAATATTCCTTAAAGTCTCCACGACCATTTAAACTCATGGAAATTGCCATAATTAAGTGAATTATAGTGACTATAGTAAGACCAAAAAGAAGAATTTTAGGTGTAGATTCAGGTTTTTTTAAGTCTTTTTCAATACCAGTAGAAACATAAAAACCATCATAGGCAAAGAAAATTCCGGCTCAAGAAAGACAAACACCTAATCCTGGGATAAATGCATATGAATGTAAAGTATTTTTGATATCAAAATTATATTTAGGAAGATAATTTATATTAACTTCATTTCTTTTTTCAAAAAAGAAAACTAATGCTATTACAATCGACATCAAAATTGCAATTAGCTTAATAACTAAGGTAATTGTATTTTGGATATTAGCAATTTTAATGCTTAAACCAGCACTTAAAATTAAGTAGACAACGATGATCAAAAGAAAAATCATTCAGATTAGTCAATCAAAACTAGTATTAAAACTTGGTGAAATATTAAAAGCTATAAGACCATCTTGAATTGACATCAAAGCAAAAAGTGGCATAAAAAAGTATGTGAGTGTTAAATTAATATAAAAGGCAAAATTTTTGCTCATTTGATATGTCATTCAGCTGTTAAACGACCTGGATCAGCCTACAAAACTAAGCTCACCTTTAGATTTAGCCGAAATTCCAACAAGTGAAAAACTCATCATAATAATTATAACTGATGCAATTGTTCAAGAAATTCCACTCATTATAACACTTGAATTATTAAAATCTAAAACAGCTTTAGACTTAAAAAAGATTCCAGCACCGATGCTTGAACCAATTACAAGAAGCATTCCAAAAATAAAGTTTAACTTTTTAGGTTCTTTCCTATTTATATTCATTTTACATTTGTTCTGGTGCAGATACACCAAGTAATTTTAAGCTGTTGTATAAAACTTCCTTCACTGCCTTAACCACAGTCATTAATGAAGTTTCATTTTCACTACCTAAAATTTTTGTATTTGAATAAAAACTGTTAAAAGCACTAGCTAAGTTCATGACATAACTACTTAAAAGTTGAACTTTTTTAGTTTGTGCAACACTTCTTAAAACGTCAGGTAAAATGTCTAATTGAATGATTAATTTTCTTGTCTTTTCATCAAATTTAGCATTAATAATTTCAGAATTATTATTGTTGTATTTTTTAATTAATGAGCAAGCTCTTGAATGAGCATATTGAACACCAAAAACTGGGTTGTTGATATCTTTTTGATTTGCTTTATCTATATCAAAGTCAAATTTAGTATTTGCATCTCTAGTAAGCATTGTGAATCTAATAGCATCAGAACTACTTGCTTCAAGTAAATCAGCTAAAGTTACACTTGTTCCAGCACGTTTAGACATTTTAAATTCACTTCCATCCTTGAGCAATCTTACAAGTTGAACTACTAAAATTTCCATGTCTTTTTTATCATAACCTAGACATTGAAGTGCGATTTCCATTCTATTGATATAACCGCTATGATCAGCTCCTCAAACATTAATTAATTTATTAGCTCTTTGAAGTTTATCATTATGATATGCGATATCAGGTGTAAAATAAGTTAGACTTCCGTCAGATTTAACTAAAACACGGTCTTTATCATCTCCAAAATCACTTGTTTTAAGGAATGTTGCTCCATCTTTTTGATAAATATAATTTTTTAATTTTTCATAAATTGGTTCAATTTTATTTTTATTATATATATCATCCAGTTCGCTAGTAAACACATCAAAACTTACGTTTAGTTCGCTTAAATGTTCTCTAATTTTGTCTAACAATTTAGAAATACAAATTTGTCTGAATTTCTTGATTTTTACTTCAAAATCATTTAAAAATTCATCTCCATATTCATTTTTAATTTCATTAGCAAGCCAAATAATATCTAAACCACGATAACAATCCTCTGGCATTTGCATTTCTACACCAAAGAGATTAAAGTATCTTACTTTAGTTGAATCAATTAAAACATTAATTTGATTTCCTGCATCGTTAACATAATATTCAGCTGTAACATCAAAACCAACATGTTTAAGAATTCTTACTAAGGTATCACCGATGATTGCACCTCTAGCATGTCCAACGTGAAGAAATCCTGTTGGATTAGCTGAAACAAATTCAACAATATATCTATCTTTCACGTTAAAAAGTTTTGTTCCATAATTGTTTTTATTGTCAATAACATTGTTTAAAACAGTTAAAAATGCTTTATTAGATAAAACAATATTTATAAAACCCGGTCTAGCAACATCAACACATTCAATTAATTCATTAGAAACTAATTTTTGTTGGATTAATTCTGCTAATTCCATTGGATTTTTAGATGAAAATCTTTTTACAACCATAGCAATATTTGTTGCGTAATTGTATTTGGTCTGTTCATCTTTTTGGATGTTTGGTTCAGCTAATGTGAAGTTTAGCTCAGCTAATTTCAACTCACTAGACACAATATTTTCATTTTGAAAATCAGCAATAATATTGATTAAAATTTCTTTAATTTTAGCGTTGATATTGGTCATTTTTTACCTCTTTTTACATATATTTTTTATATTTTAACTTATTTTATTCTTTTTTATATAAAATATATATGTTATGCAAAAAATATATGTTTGTGGACCTACTGTTTATAACTCAGTACATATCGGGAATATTCGTCCAATTTTAACTTTTGATATTATAATTAGGGCAGGAAAGAAAATCGGAGAACAATTTTATTTTGTACATAATATCACCGATATTGACGATAAAATCATAAAAAGAGCAATTGAAGAAAAGGTAAGCGAAACTGTAATATCTTCAAAGTATGCAGATGAATATATTGAATTACTTAAAAAATTCAATATTGTTTCAGTCGATAAATTTGAATATGTAACCGATAATCTTGATTTGATTAATGAATATATAGAGAAATTAGTCGACACTAAAAATGCTTATCTAGATAAATATAACAATGTTTATTTTGATGTTGAAAAAAATAAGAATCACTATGGTTTTATATCAAATCAAAATATTGAAAAAATGCAATTCGAGGATGAAAACAACATAAATAATAAAAATAATCCAGCTGATTTTGCTTTATGAAAAAAAACTGATTTAGGAATTAAGTACAGCTCAAAATTCGGAGAAGGTAGACCTGGTTGACATACAGAATGTTGTGTACTAATTTACAAACACTTTGGAAGTGAAGGTGTTGATATTCATGGTGGTGGAATTGAACTCATTTTTCCTCATCATGAAAATGAAAACATTCAACATCATGCACTATTCAAAAAAGACCTTTCTAAGAAGTGAATTAGAACAGGGATGCTAAAAATTAATGGTGAAAAAATGTCTAAATCATTAAATAATTTCATTTTAGCTTCTGAGTTTTTAGATAAATACAACTCGGACATTTATCGTATGATGATTTTAAATACACAAATTTCTGGTGATTTAGATTTCAATGATGAAACAATTCATAATTCAAAAGTTCTATTAAGTAAATTTAGAAAAATTTTGTTTAACTATCATGTAAACAGTAATCAAACAGATGTAAGTGTTCAAAAACAAATTGCAAACGAAATTTTTGATGATATTTATAATAATAATTTTGCAATTGCGACAAGAAAAATAAACGAATTAATTAAAAACATTAATAAACAAAATAATACTGATGATATATTAACATTAATAGAAATATTTAACACTTTAGGTTTTAATACAAAAATTGAAAATTTAGATTTTTATAAAAATATCTATTTTAGTTGAAAAGAAAAATTAGCTCAAAAAAAATATGATGAAGCTGATAAATTAAGAGAAGTTTTATACACAAATGAATTAATCTAATTTTACTAGTATAAAAATTTTTAAGAGAGAAAGAAAAATGAATAAACAAGACAATAAATTTAACAACCACAAAAACAAAAAAGAACTTAAAAAAACTCCTAATATGTCAAAATTATTAGTGTGTGGTAAAAACTCTGTTTTGGATGCCATAAATAATGGTTGACCAATCAAAAAAGTTTGACTACAAAATAATAAGAATGGGGAGTTATTAGTTGAAAAAAATATTAAATACCAAGTAGTTGACAAACAAACTTTAGATTTATTGACAAGCGAAAATCATCAAGGTTTTATTGCAGAATTAAATGAGTTTAATTACTCTAATTATGATGAATTAATTAACGATAAACCTAATTTAATATTAATTTTAGACCATATCCAAGATCCACATAATTTTGGTGCAATAATTCGTACTGCTAATGCGGCGGGTGTTAAACATGTAATTATCCCTAAAGATAGGAGTGTTGAAGTCAATTCTACAGCACTCAAAACTTCTTCAGGTGGTTTTATAAATATGAAGATCTTTAGGGTTAATAGCATTCAATCAACAATTGAAAAACTTAAAAAAGATGGTTTTTGAATTTATGTTTCAGCACTAGAACAAAATTCTGTGTCATATAGTGATATCGAGTACAATAAACCAACCGCTTTAATTGTTGGTAATGAAGGAAGTGGTTCTTCAAAAACAACAATAAAGCAAGCTGATCAGTTGATTCATATCAATCAATATGGAACAGTACAATCGTTAAATGTTTCGGTTGCTACAGGTATTTTACTTTTTGAAATTGTAAAAAAGCAAAATGGATAAAAACATTAAAAATTTAATACACATCGAAATATTAAAATACTTTAATTTAAATAACATCACTAGAATTAGTGATAGTTTTTTAATAAACTTTTTGGAGATCAAATATAAAAAACTAATAATAAAGAATATAAACTTATGAACTATAAAATTCTTTTTCATTTCTAAATATAAGGAATATTTATTAAGCGAAATTATATACTCAGTTTACTTAAAGATTATTGAAAGTAATGAGTTAAATATAGAAAATGTAGAACAATATTTAATGGGTGCTGTTAAATATTCTTCGCTAAGTTGCATCAAAAAATATGTCAAAAGACAAAATCTTTTCGAAGAATCATTAATTCCCATAAAAAATAATGGTGATATCAAAGATTTTTCTACAACACAAGAAATTAACCATGAATTATCAAAATTAGATTTTAAAAGTTTTTTAAAATCACTTAATGAAGCTGAGAAGAAGTTTATTAAAGAAGATGATGAAATTAATTTATATTCTTCATTTAAAAGAAACTTAATAATCGAAAGGATTCAGTTTAAATATAATAACTATTTTAGTTAATTTTCATTTAAAAAGGTAAAATTGTAATGTTATTATAAAAGAAGGGAATGAAATGATTAAAAATATACAAAAAGAGAAATTAACAAACATTTTAACTCTTAAAGCAGTTTTTAAAGGTGATGAATTACCTAAAAATCTTGAACAAAAAAAATCAGTAGTTACAAACTACTTTTCAGATGATTTAGCTTATGTTTATTTAGATGAAAAATCTAAATTAGACTTTAAAACAGTAAATGATTTTGCTAAAAAAATCGCTTTATCAAGTACTGTTGAAACACAAATTGATTTAGATACTTTTGTGACAGAACAACTAAGTATTTCTGAAGTAGTCAGAGCTTTTGTTGGTGGAATTAATTTTGTTAGAGCAGAACTTTGAAGTGCTAAGACTAACAAAAAAGACGAAGAAGTTAAATTACACTTAGTTTCATCGGCAAATGAATCTGAATATTCTGCTGAATTAAATAAAACATTAGTATTATCAGAATACCTAAACTTCACAAGAGAACTACAAATTACACCTCCAAATATTTGTAATTCAGAATGAATGGCTGATAAAGTTTTTGAAAAATTATCTCAAAACAAGAACTTAAAGATTACAGTATTAAATAAAAAACAAATCGAAGAACAAAAAATGGGATTATTACTTTCTGTAAATAGAGGAAGTGTTTATGAACCAAGAGTTGTTGTGGTCGAATACAACGGTAATCCAGAATCAAATGAAAAAACAGTTTATGTTGGAAAAGGAATAACATTCGACTCGGGTGGATACAGTTTAAAACCTGGTAGAAGCATGTTAGGAATGAAATTCGATATGTCAGGAGCAGCTATTGTTGGAAATGCTCTTGGTGCTATCGCAGAACTACAACCTAAAGTTAATGTCGCTGCTGTTTTATGTATTACCGATAACAGAATTAATGGAGACGCTTCATTACCTGATTCAGTTTGAACAAGTATGAATGGAAAAAGTGTTGAAATTAACAACACTGATGCTGAAGGACGCTTGGTTATGGCTGATGGTTTAACATATGCAGTAAGAAATTTAAAAGCTACAAGATTGGTTGATGTCGCTACCTTAACTGGTGCTATTGTTGTTGCTTTAGGTTCAACATATACAGGGGTTTGAACAACAACTGAACAAGCTTGAGATGAATTAAGTAAAGCTGCCCAACAACAAAATGAATTAGTTTGAAGAATGCCTCTTGATGAAGAATTTGCAAGAGAAATAAGAAACTCACATGTTGCTGACTTAAAAAACACTGATCTTTCCGGTGCCGGAGCTGGTTCTTCAAGTGCAGCTATGTTTTTAAAAGAATTCACAGAAGATGTTGAATACATTCACTTAGATATCGCTGGTACAGCAGATATTGCCGGAAAACCTTTTGCACCTATGATGAAGACTCTAGTTCAACTAGCTTTAAATAAATCGAATTAACACAAGACACTACTCACGTAGTGTTTTTTTAGTGTCTTGGTTTTTTATCAAATAATTGCGTAAAAATTTAAAATAAAAAAATGGCGATCACGAGAGGATTCGAACCTCCGACAACAAGCTTAGAAGGCTCGTGCTCTATCCAGCTGAGCTACGCGACCACGCATTAATATTGTAGCACATTTTTTTAATATGTAAATAATTAAATAAACTTTATTAAAAATTGTGTTTTTCCCAAAAAAAATGTTTAAAATTTAACTTTTTGAAATTATTTATTAAGTAATTTCTTAATTTCTTGGTCATAAATTGGTTTATTATCAACTCAAGGAGTTTCTAAAATGATTGGAATATTATCAAAATCAGGATCATGAACAATTTTTTTCAGAGTGTCAAACCCAATCTTTCCTTTTCCGATATTTTCGTGTCTATCTTTGTGAGAATTTAAATCATTTTTAGAATCATTTAAATGAATTACTTTGATGTATTTGTATACACCAGAATTTTTTAGCTCGTTTTTAAAATTATCATAATCTTGCAAGTTATATCCAGCATCTCAAACGTGACAAGTATCCAAACAAACTTGCACTCTATCATCATTAACATTTTCAATTAAATACATTATTTGTTCATAATTAATTCCAATTTCACTTCCTTTACCAGACATTGTTTCAATACAAATAACAACATCCTTAGTCTTTGAAATTATATATTTTAAACTTGAAACAAGAGTATCTAATGAAGTTTTAGGATCAAAAGTTGTGTATGATCCAGGATGTAATACAAGATATTTAGCACCAATTAGATTCATTCTTTCTATTTCCTTAATTAAAAAATCAACAGCAAATTTGTATTTTTCTGGGTTAGCTGCGTTTGTGATGTAAGGAGCATGAACAATAATATCTTCTGGTTTTATCAATTCTTTAAAGAATTGATTATATTTGTCAGTTAAATATTTTTCAGGATTTACTCTTTTTGTAGTTTGGGGTGCCCCCAAATATATCATCATACAATTAGCTTTATTTGCCAAACTTTCTTCAACAGCACCAACAAGATAATTTGGCGATTTAAATGAAATATGACTTCCTAGTTTAATCATTTTTTCTCCTTTAATAAAATAAAAAACAGTTTAATAAATAATAAACTGTTACTTTTGAATTATAGACGGTTTAATTAATTTAGATGTTGGAGTTTTATTAATATTGTGAACTCATAGAATATTCTCGATTTCAATTCCTATATTAGTATAGTCAATAAAAATTTTTGATCTATATGAGTTCATATGGTCGTAAATCGATTGGTAACCAATGTCTGTTAATCTAAGCGATTTATCACCTAGAACACTAAGAGCGATAAATAATTCATGGGTTGAACATACTATATTTGAAATATTATTTTTTCTTGTGTGTTTGTTGAAATTGTTGATAGCAACCTTATCTCTTGAATTTAAATCCACAATTTCATATTGAATTTTTAGTTCATTGCATGCGTGTTTAAATCCAGCAATTCTATCATCTGCAGTGGATTTGTTTAATTTTGGGTCATTTACAAAAACCATTTTTTGATTGTCAATTACTGAATTATAGAATTTGTGTGTTAAAAGATAAAATGCATGTGTTTCATCAATTTTTACTCAACATAAATCATCAACATCATATCCAAAAATTACAATTGATGTATCTTCAATAGTTTTAATGAATTCTATTAATTCTTCATTAATTTCAGGTAAAAATAAAACTATTGAATTTGGTCTTCAAGAAAGTACGAATCTAACTGTTTCAATATATTCTTTTACACCTTTTTCAGAATAAGTTATATTTACTTTTCTCTTGTGAATTCTCGCAGCTTGAATAATACCATTGCAAATATCTTTTACACTATTTTGAGGCCATTCAGGTATAATAACAAAAATAGAATTATCTCTTCCTCTTATTAATCTTGCTCCATGGTTTGGATAATATTCGAATTGTTTAACTACTTTATCAATTCTTTCTTTTGTTTTTTTAGAAACGTATCCATTGTTATAATATCTACTAACTGTTGAAATGGAAACTTGCGCCATTTTTGAAATATCTTTGTAAGAAATTGTTTTCATAAATATATGATACCATAAAATGAAAATTAATTTCCACATTTTACATTATTTTTTCATTCAATACGTAAAATTATTCTGATATTAATTATTTTCTTCAATTATTTATAATTTATTATATAATAACAAAGCCATTAGAACAATAACCCAGTAACTTGGTCAGGGCGTAATTGCAGCAGCCACATCAGGAAGTGTTGTGTCTGATGGTCTTTTATAAAAAATAAAAAAACTCTAAAAAAATATTTTGGAAAATAAATTTTAGTGTTATAATTAATTAGCAATAAACGCGAGTGTAGTTTAATGGCAGAACTTCAGCCTTCCAAGCTGACTATGAGGGTTCGATTCCCTTCACTCGCTCCATTTCTAGGAAGCTAGACCAGAATGAAGATTATTTCTTCATTTTTTATTATTTTTTTAATTTTTGAAAAAATAAACAACTCAAAAAAAGAAATTATTATATAATTACACAAGTACTATTTTAAATATATTTAAAAAGGAGTAAAAAATGCCTAGAGAAGGTTTTACATTCCAATGCACAGAGTGCAAAATGGAAAATTACATTAGCAAAAAAAATAAAAAAGCTCACCCAGAAAAAGTTGAGTTAAAAAAACACTGCTCAAAATGTAATGCACATACAACACACAAAGAAAAGAAATAATTAGAGCTATGCTCTTTTTTATTTTTAAATTAATTTATAATTTAATCTAGTTAAGGAGAAAAATGAATAGAAATAAATTAGAACAATTATTTGAAACTAAAAAAATTGATGCTTATGTTTCTGAAGCACCTCAAACTAGATTATGATATGCTGGCGTTCAAACAACTGATGGTGTTATCATCATCGAAAGAAACAAAGCTTATCTATTTGTTGATGGCAGATATATTGAATATGTTTCAAATAATGCTAAAAATGTCGAAGTTAAATTAATGGTTGGAACAACTTTAAGAGAATTTTTTGAACAAAAACAATATAAACATGTTGCATATGACGAAAACTATTTAACCAAAGCAACTGAAAATTGATTAAACAAATTGATCAACCCAGAAAAAGTAACTTGAATCAATGCACAACAACTAAGAATTAATAAGAGTGAACATGAATTAGAACTAATGCAAAAAACTGTCGACATCTCATTGAAATCTTACGAACAACTTTTGCAATGAGTTCAACCAGGAATGACAGAAAAAGAAGTTGCTGCAAAATTAAATTACCTTCTTAAATTAAATGGAGCCGAAAAAGAAAGTTTTGATGAAATTGTCGCTACAGGAGCTTCATCAGCTGAACCACATCATCACCCAACAGACAAGAAGTTAGAATTTGGTTCATTACTAAAAGTTGATTTTGGTGCATTATATAAAGGATACTCAGCTGATATTACAAGAACTTCAATTCTTGGTGGTGAGGAAAATGTTAAAGATCCTAAAATGTTAGAAATATTAAACATAGTTAAAGAAGCTGCTAGACTTGGTAGAGCGCATGTAAAGCCTGGAATTAAAGCTTCAGAAGTTGATAAAGTATGTAGAGATTACATCGAATCTAAGGGTTATGGAAAATATTTTGTTCACTCAACTGGACATGGATTGGGAATTGATGTTCATGAATTACCAAGTGTTTCAAAATTATCTGAAACAATACTTGAACCTGGAATGATTATTACAGTTGAACCAGGAATTTACATCGAAGGTCTTGGTGGAGCTAGAATTGAAGATGATGTTTTAGTAACAGAAACTGGACATTATGTTTTTTCTAGACCTGATGAAAAATAATAACACAAGTTATAAGCTTTGCTTATAACTTTCATTTTATTTAAAATATATTACTAAAGTGTAATATATAATATATAATTATTATACTGAAATATTGGAGGAATATGAAAAATTATTTTATTTTTATGTTGAAAATGACTTCAAAAAAGAAAAACACCTATATATTACCATCAATAATAATTACATTAAATTTATTTATCGGGTTAATTCTAAATGTAATTAGTTTTAGAGAATATCATTATCCGGTTTTCTTTTTTTCACTTTTATTTGTAAATCTCATAGCTAGTGTTTTTTATGGTTGCCTCAAATCATTAAATATTTTTAGTGATTTAGAAAAAAATGGAACTGATTTAATTCTATTTTCTAAACCAATATCAAGAAAGAAAATGATATTAAGTAAAACTTTGACTTTTGTTTTAATAGGTTTTGTTTGATCGCTAATGAATTGAATTTCATGAACTGTTGGATTCTTGTCAAAAATTACAGAATTGAATTATTTTTTATTTTCATTAATGATGATTTTAAGTGTATTTTTTGCTTATATTATTTTTGGAATCATATCAAGTTTAATTTCATTAAAATTTACCCAAAAAGTAGCAATGATTTTACCAATCCTTATGACAGCTAGCCCTTTTTTGGCTGGTATTATGATAAGAACAATAGTACGTTCTGCAAGAAAAATTAGCGATGAATTATTAAAAACTAAATATGAATATCATCATTCAAAAAATGAAGCGGATGTTGTAACTTTCTTTCTAAACAATGAAAAAGATAATTATTACATTATTCCTAATGGTGATTTTAAAAAAATAGATTTTGATCCGTACCAAAAAGATTACATAAATTTAGTAGACGAATATTCAAAAGACGCTGCAAAAGAATGACAAATTTCTTCATGATTATTCATTCCATATCAACTTGTAAATTCTTTTAATACAAAAGATATTGATATACTATCACTAATAAAAAATAATGAAAAATCATTTGATAATTCAATTTTATACTATAAAGATAATGATAGTCTTTCTTTTTCGTATAAATTAGTTGATAATGCAGATTTATTAAAACTTAAAATTTCTGAAAATAATGATAATTCATTCATTATTCCTTCATTGTTGAAATCCGATTCGAAGATAAATAATGATCTAATAAACAGAAACATTATTTATGTTAGAAATAATGCAGATAAAATTGATATTGACTTTCCTGAAGATGAGTTTTCTTATTCTAATCCTAATAATTTAATTGGAAAAATATATTGAGAAAATATTGAACAATTATTAAAAAATAAGGATTTTAATGATTTTGCTAAATCATTTTTTGAAAAAATAAATGAGCAAGTAACAAATAATAGAATCAATGACCTTAAAATAATTAAAAGTTTAATTATAAGAGAAATTGAAAATGAATTAAACAATGATGATTCATGACTTTTTAACTTTTCCAACAAAGAAATAACTCTTTTTGATGAGAACGCTGTTAGAAATAAAAAAATTTCTTCAGAAATAGAGAGAAAAATTTATTTTTCCATTTCCCTTATGTATTATCTTTATTTTAGTAAAAATGATTCAATTTTACTAATTTCTCTTTTATTAAATGATGATCCCCTAAAATATTACAGTCCTGGACAATATGAGATAAAAATTGATCAATTCGTTTATAAAATAGGTGGTTTTGAATCATATAGTACCAAAGAAGTCGTTAAAACATATCCTAATGGCGAGAAAAAAATAGTTTTTAGATATGAATTAGAAAAATCAGATAATTTCATATTTCAGGCTATAAATGAAGTTTATTCAATACAGAGAGATAAAAAAATTGTAAATAAAACTTTTTACCCATTGATTTGAACTAGCTTAAGTGTTTTATTATTATCACTTAATGGATTTTTATATTATAGAAAGGACTATAAATAATGAAAGAAACTATATTAAAAGTAAATAATTTGACAAGACTGTATGATAAAAATGGTTATGGTGTTAAAGAATTAAGTTTTGAAGTTAAATCTGGTTCATTTCATGCTTTTATAGGTGAAAATGGAGCAGGAAAAACAACAACAATTAAATCGATAATTGGTGCAACTTTTAATTTTAGTGGTGAAATTTTAATAAAAAATATAAATAATAAAATATCAGAAAGTAAATCAAATATAGGTTATGTTCCTGAAAAAGCTCAATTTCCGAAGGAAATCACTGTTTATGAATATCTGAAATCACTTGCTTTATTAAATAATTTATCGAAAACCGAAGCTGATAATAAAATTTCAGAACTACTAAAAAAATTTGATATTGAAGACTTAAGGAATAAAAAACCATCATTTTTCTCATCCGGTCAAAAGAAAAAAGTATTACTAATCCAAGCTCTAATTCACAATCCAGAATTAATTATTTTAGATGAGCCAGCAGCTAATTTAGATCCAACAGCTAGATTTGAATTGTTTAATTTATTAAGCTCACTAAACAAAGAAGGAAAAACAATTTTAATAAGTAGTCACATTTTAGCCGAAATTGACCAATTCGTTGATAGTTTAACTCTAATACATAAAGGTAAATTAATTTATAATGGAATAAAATATAAACCTCTCGAAGATATATATTATGAAAAAATTATTCAAAAATAAATTGATATTTTTTACACTAGTTTCTCTCTCAGCAACGGCCCTTAGTTGCACGAATAATTCCGAAAAAATTAATTTTCAAAAAATAGGAGATCAAAAGAATAAATTTATTTCTGATAATAAATTTATACAGCAAATAATTGATTTTCAGTTTGATAACATAACACAAAAAAAAGAGTTCATATACAACCAATCTAAAATAATTCACAATAAAAAACAAGAATTAAAATCAGCTTTGGTTTGATTTAATCCTTTAAGACCTAATCTAATAAATACACAAAGTGATTATAGAAATTTAGTTGAAACAAGTTATAAAATATTGGAAAAAAACATAACTCAAAACTGATTATGAATTTTGGATAACATTCAGGATTTTCAATTTGTTTTTAATCCTTATGGATCAAAATTTGATGATGAAAATGATAATTACTTTGAAAATATTATTAGAAGTGTCTATCAATTTAATCCTAGTTTAAGTATTTCTATTAAAAACAAAGATGTTGTTGATTTATTACAAATCGCACTTGAAAAAGATGATTACGACAAGTTTGAAAATAAAGTCGCTAATTATTTAATTTATGATTCAAATAAGGCCATTAAAATTTTAACTTATACTTATCAAAATAATAAATTCATCACTTTAATTCCTGATTTATTTTATTCTCCAGATACAGAAAATATAAATGAATTCAAGAATAAATTAATAAATCTGGAAAAAGAAAATAATTTGTCCAAAAACACACTGATTAATAACGATATCGAATACAATGAATATTTTGGAGAAGAATACGATTCTAGAAAAAGTTATTATAAATTCAATGATTTAAATCAATATAAAAATTTTAGTTATACATATACCGACATTCAAAAAACGACATTAAAAAGATTACTAACTGAAGAAAAGTTCAAAAAAAATAGAATATATAGATATACATGAAAGGCTATAAATGAGTAGGAAATACAAAATTTTAACTACATTGTTAAGTTTATTTAGTGTTGTTTTTTTATCTTCATGCAAAGATTCAGGAATTGAAATTAGAAATTCGCTTAGTAAAATAGTAGATAATAAATTTGACTATATTGAAAAGGAAGATAATTTAGAAGTTAAAAGAACTGAAAAGATTTTAAATGACTTATTAGATAAGGTTTTTGCTGATAATATAGTTCAAAAAACAGAATTTTTGAATAATCAAAATAATAAAAATTATCAAAATGAACAACTGAAAAAATTGAAATTTATGTTTGAACAATGTCAAAATGAAATAAGTTTAATTAGCGATCCAAATGAACAAAAAAAGAAAGAAATAGAATTTTATGAAAAAAACATTTTTCCGTTCTACTCGGAGAATTGGTATTTTATATTAAAAAATCTAAATATTTTTTATGTTCATTTTTATGATTGATTAACTATTCCTGAAAATCAAGACTTAAATTCATCCCATTCAGAAGAATTTTTAGACTCATTAAAGAACTTAAAACTACCTGATGATATTTGATTAACATCTTCGTTATTAGATAAACTGGAAGAAGGGGAAGAATCTGCAGAAAGTTATAACAATTATATTTTCTATCTTTCGAAAGGTAAAATTATTTTTAGAATCAAAATTGATAAAAATTCAACAAAAAACAATAAATTAGAAATAGAACCATGAATTTGATATTTTTCATTTTCAAAAACTAACAACATTTCTATTAAGCTAATATCAAATATCTTACACTCAGCTTATGTACATGGTGATCAAATCGGTTATGATCGTTTTGAATCTGATTTGGTTAAAAAACTTAGATATGGTGTTCCTTCTAAAATAATATTAAAAATTAAGGACAATTATGAGATTTAAGAAATTATTATTTGTTTTGCCGTTATTCAGTTTGATTCCTATAAGCACAGTTAGCTGCCAAGATAACAGTGAAACATACAAAAACATAAAACAAAAACTGTACACAGAAGAGTATAAATTAAATCAAAATTGAGAAAAATTTCTCAATCAAGAAGTTATTGAAAAAATATTAAATTTAATTTATAAAGATAGTAATGACAAACAAGATTTTATCAATAATCAACTAAAATTAAATAAAAACAAAAATTACTTAAACCAAATTAAAAAAAGTTTAATATTTTCTAACAATATTTCGCTTAGTTTTGGTCATGATGGTGGATTCTTTTCGAAAAGACCATATTTACTTAGTGATTCAATAAAAAACGTTGAAGAAGCTAAAACAAAAAATTGACTTTGATTTCTTTTTAATATTGCAAAAATTGAGTTTGTTAGTTTTCCAGTATTTGATCAGTTTGTGTCTTCAACTGAAGAAAGTTCATTGGAAGCTAAGAAATCGGGTATGGAATTAGGTTTATTCTATACTCCTAAATCTAATATTTTTATAGATTTTACCTACAAAATAGAGATAGAAAAGGATTATTCTGAAACCTATCAATTTTATTTATTAACAAATGAAGGTTTTATAATTAACCTAAACATCACTAAATACATTGATAATTATTCGTGAGAATTCGAAAATATAATAAATAATGATGGAGAGGATTTTATTAATCAAATAAGCAATCTAATAAACTACATTGATGATGAATCTGAAAGAAAAAATGAATTATTAGACATATTTAACAGATTTAACCCAGTACATGATTTATTCAAGTCAAAAATCAACAATTTAGAAAATTTAAGTGAATATAGAGTTGAATTTGATAATTATTCATCTGAGTTAACTAAATTTAAAAATAAGCTTGCTATTTGAAAAGGAAGCGACCTTTCTGAGTTGTACGAACCAACTAAAGCCGAAAAACCAAAAAAGGATGAAGTTGAATTATTTTCTTATTTATATATTTACCCAAAGGTTTTCTTCAGTAAGGATAAAAATAGCTTTTTTGATATTAGACAGTATGTTAAAAATACAATTACATTCTCTGAAATAACCGAAAATAATCAAACTAATAATATAATATATAATGATTATTATGGTGGTAGACCGATAAGATATACTTTTTTTGATATAAAGATAGAGGAGAATTAAATATGGAACTAACTTTCATTATTCACTATACAGGTAAAAATGGCGATGCATTAAAGTTTGTTAAAGAAATGACTGAAAGCGGAATTGTAAGAAGAATAAGAAGTAAAGAGGGTAATTTACAATATCAATATTATGAGTCTTTTGATGATAAAGAAACCATTTTACTAATTGATAGATGAAAAAATCAGGAAGCACTTGATTTACATCATGATTCAACAGAAATGGAAGAAATTCTTAAACTAAGAAAAAAATACAATTTATCTCTCAAGGCTGATAAATATATACCAGATAACCAAACAATAACTACTAAGGATCAAAAATTTATTAATATGTAAAATTACTTTGTCTGACACTTCGTTTAGCGTTTAAGCGCTATTTTTTATTTAAAACAAAAATGAAGCATTAAGCTTCATTATATTTTTGATTATTAGTTACCTTTAACTACAGACATAACTTCATCAGCAAAGTTTGATTCAACTTTTTGAATCCCTTCACCAACTTCAAATCTTACTGCACTAACTAATTTAGATTGTGCGTTTGCTAAGTATTTTTCAACTGAAACACCATCATCCATTACAAATGGTTGTTTAACTAATGTAATTTCAGATAATTGTTTGTCTAATCAACCTTCAACAATTTTTTCTCTAATTTTTTCAGGTTTACTTGCAAAGTTAGCAGGTTCAACAAAACCAGCTTTAATTTGTTCCATTCTTTCAGCAGGAATGCTTTCGACTAAAACGAATTCTGGGTTCATAGCAGCAGAGTGCATTGCAACATTTCTTGCAACTTCTGAGTTTGAACCTTCGACTGTAGTAATTGAACCGATACGTCCATTAGTGTGAAGGTAAAGACCTAAAACTTGGTTTGCACCAGCAACAACTCTCACAAAACGACGAAGTGAAATTTTTTCACCAATTGTTGCTGTAGCTTGTGTACAAGCTTCAGATACTGTAACACCACTTTCAAGAACAACTTGTTCAGCTTCTTCAAGTGTACTTGCATTTGATTTGAATAAACCATTAGCAACTTCATTTAATAAATTCTTGAAGTTTTCATTTTGAGCAACGAAGTCAGTTTCACTGTTAACTTCGATCATAACTGCTGATTTTTCATCACCAACAATAGCTACTAAACCTTCAGCAGCTATTCTTCCTGCTTTTTTAGCAGCTTTAGCAATTCCGTTTTCACGTAATCATTCAATAGCAGCTTCAACATCTCAGTTTGTTGCTTCTAAAGCTTTTTTACAATCTGATAATCCAGAGTTTGTTCTTTCTCTTAATTCTTTAATTAGGTTGATGTTTGACATAATTATTCCCCTCTTGATTCTTCAGTTTGTGATTTAACTCTTCTTGGTTGAGATTGTAAAGGTTGTTTTCTTTGAACTCCTTGGAATTCTGGTAAAACAATTTTTTCATCTGGTTGGTAAGCAAATAATTCTTTACCACCTTGAGCTTTAACAATAGCATCAGCAAGAATTGTCATAATTAATGAGATACATTTTGCAGAATCATCATTAGCAGGAATTCCAAAATCAACAAAATCTGGATCTGCATTTGTATCTAAAATAGCGATAACTTTGATGCCTTTTCTTTTAGCTTCTTTAACTGCGATTGCATCTTCATTAGGATCAGCAACAATCATAACTTGTGGTAAACGTTTCATTGAACGAATTCCATCAAGGTTTTTGTGTAATTTATCTAATTCTTTTTGGAAAAGAATAGCTTCTTTTTTAGTGTATCCTTTGAATTCATTTTTAGCTTTAGCTTCAAGTTCTTCCATTTTTTTAACACGTGACATAATTGTTTGATTATTTGTTAATGTTCCACCTAATCATCTTTCTGTTACGTATAATGAGTTTGATCTTTCAGCTGCTTCTTTAACAGCACTTTGAGCTTGTTTTTTTGTTCCTACAAAAATGAAAGAAGCTTTTTTACTTGCTAATTTATTTACAAGTGAGTAAGCAAATTCAAGATATTTTTGTGTTTTAGTAATATCAATGATGTGTGCACCTTTATTTTTTTTGTTAGGTACAATGTAATCTTTCATTTTAGGGTTTCAAGCATGTGCTTTGTGTCCAAAGTATGCACCCGCTTCTAATAATTTATCCTTTGATACAATAGGATTTTTTGGTTGTTTTTCAACTTTTTCTACTTTATTTGTCATTTTTCTCCATTTTTTAGTTTGTTAGTTTAACTTTTACTTCCAACGCCTAGCACTTCACAAAAAGCACACCCATGCGAATCCATAAAAGCAATTTGGTTTAATTCAAATTTTAATTAATTTAGTATTAAATATATTTAATACTTTTTTATTTTACCATAATAGTTGTTTTGCTGAAATAGATTTTATTAGGTAAATAATTTAACTTTTATAGACAAAAATATGGTAAAAAAACAATAATGTATATTCATTTTAAAGGAATAGTTTCCTTATTGTTTTTTGTTATAGAAACACTTTTTTAAAATTAAAATAATAAAATTTTTAGTAAGTTATTAGTGCTCACATCGAGATTGCTAATTTAACTTATTTATCTATTTTATAGTTATATAGTATAAAATAAACAAGGAGAAAACATGCCTCAAAATAAACGTGAAAGTTTAATTTACACAGTTATGATGTGTTTTGTAATGGTTTTATGAATGTCATTTTATAGTGTTTTTCTAAGAACCTTAAAATTTGATGCATCAATTTTTACTGAAGCTTGATTAGGCTTTCCGCTTGCATATATTGTTGCACTTTGTTGTGATTTATTATTTGTATCAAGGACAGCTAAGTTTATTGCTTTTAAGTGAATAAAAGTAAAACCACAATCTCCAACAATAGCCAAAGTTTTAGCTATATCTGGTATGATGGTTGTATTTATGGTTTTAATCATGTCGCTTTATGGTTCTATTGTTGCATGTGTTGCGACAAATGACTGAAAAAATTTATTTTTCATCTATATTAATACAGTTTGAAAAAACTTTTTAATGGCATTCCCATTTCAAATTCTGATTGCCGGAACTCTTGTGAGATTTGTGTTCCGCAAACTTTTCCCAGTCGGTTCCATTAAATAATTTAAGTCAGGAATTGGTTTTAATCAGTCCTGATTTTAATTTATTTTTATTTGATATATTATGTTAATTGGTAAATATTTTTTGTGATCTAAGTTATCATTTAACATGAATTAAATTCAATGAGTACAATAGCTAAAAAGTCAAAATAAATATATTACTAAAATGTAATATAATGATATAATAGATCCATGAAAAAAATAAGTAAATTAATATGTCTAGGAACTTTAACTTTATCTTTAACGCCAATTTTATCAATTAGTTGTACGCAAGGAAAAACAGATAAAGTTGATAAAGTTTCACCAACAATAATAAATAAAAATCAAGAATTAAAGAGCACAATTGAGGAATTCAATAAATTATTAAATCAACTGGTTAATGAGAATAGTGATTTGACTTCATCTATCAAAAATGTTGAACAATTTTTATTTGAAAGTTATTTTAATCAACAATTAAACAAAAATAATAAAAATATTTTTAATACTTACACCGAATTTAAAAATTCTCTTGGAGAATTATATAAAGATGAAAAATTCAATGAGTTCAAACAAGAACTTTATACTGATGTTCTACATTTGATTCAACATAATAGAGAAAATATTTTAATTCAAATTCAGAATATTTTAGAATTTAATAAAGGCGCTGATTTTGATACTTTTATAAATAAAATTAATTCAAATCAAGAACCTAAAAATGAAGATATTCAAAATCACAACTTAAAGGTTTCGAAAACATATGAAAATTATGTTTTTGACAAACATTACTACGAAGAAACTCAACTAAGCGGTAATGAACACAATGAACATGACCATGATCATGAACACATAGATGTAGATGGACAAGAAAATCACAGTCACGGTTTAATTAATTTGATTAAAGATATCGACCTAGCCATCAAAAATACTTTAAGTAAAATTCATTTTGATGGATTCAGTAATTTATTAAATGCTGAACAATTAGAAAAATTGACTAACTTAAAAAATTCAGTTGAAAATTTTGTTTTATTGTACAATCAAAATACTTTAGAAAAATTAATTGATAAATTAATTCAACTAACCACAAAAATCAATACACTTTCAGAAGAAATTTCTCAGGAATTAATTAAATAATTAATATAATTAATTTATGAGAAATTTTGTTAAATTATCAGACAAACAAAAGTACTTAAGTTATGTAGACAAAATGAAAGAAGCTACCAAAGGAAATAACTCTTTAGTTTATTTAATCTTTGTATTTTTAGGTCTTATTTGTCTTGGATTAGGTATTTATAACGGTTCAACAATTAATTATAAGAACATCGATTATTTTGGATTAAGCTTTGCAGTAATCTTATTAATAGCTGGCATAGTCTTTCTTATCTATGGTATAGTTCTAACAGTTACAAACTGAAAATTTATAGAATCTAAAACTCATAAAGAAAAAATTAAATGATACAAAATTAGTAGAAGATTTTTGTTTGATTTTCGTCCATACATTTATGAAGAAATGTTTAAAAATGAGCTTCAAAATCCGGAATTTGATATAGTAAAAAATCAAGAAGACATTTATAAAAGACTTTTTTAATTTTTGAAAAAAATAGTATGATTTTTAAGCATTGGTTGACAGCTGTTATTTTTAATAATAGAGGAAAGTCCGCGCTAGCACAGGCTGCGACGCCTGTAGTGATCATGCCAACACCAATAAGGTTGGGGTAATTTATTACACGACTAGCACCACAGAGACGAGAATTGTGAAACGGGTAAGCTCCATGAGCTAGAAACTCAAATTAAGGTAGAGGAATCTAGATTCGGGAATTGAACCGATATAGAAGTTTATAACTAGATAAATTGTCAACGCCTATTTTATAGGTACAGAACGCGGCTTATAGATGCTGAAAAATGGCTTATGCCATTTTTTTATTTATTAGAGTAAAATAGTTATATGAAATATAAAGTTGGTGAAGTTGCTTATGGCAAAGTGTTCGAGATTCAAAATGAATATATAATTGTAAAAACATTAAATGAATGAACATTTAAAATTTATTTATCTGACATTTCAGATTGGAAAAACATTGACTTAAACAAAGTTTTTAATGTTGGTGAGATAATTAATTTTATAATTAAAAGTGTTAACCCATCAAAAAGAGGTGTTGGTAATTTTAAAGCTAACCACCCAAATTTTTTAAGAAGTCCATTTAATCATGAAATTTTAGAAACTGCTGGTCATTTCGATAAATTAAAAAGACATAGTCTTAATGAAATAGGTTTTTATGAGTATAAAAATATCAAAATCAAGAATAATAAATAATATTGAATTTAATCCTAGAATAATGTATCAAATAAATGAAGCAAACTCAAAATTTAAAAGTAAAAACTTCATAAATAGCGAATATTTTGAATTTATGGAGATTGCTTCAAATTTTAATAGTAAGAAAATTGATGAGATTATTTCTTGCCTAGAACAAATACTAATGAATAAAACTCAAACTTTAGTAGTATACTCAAATTCTAGAGTCGAAAAAAGTGTAAATACAATTAAGAAGTACATATATAGTAAGTCAAAACAATGATTTAATTCACCTATAGAAATAATATTTCTAAATTCAGATGAAGATTATGACAGTTTTGAACATAAATTAAATTTCATTTTGAATAAAGTGTCTAAATTTAGTTTCATTATTATAAAAAATGATTTTGATTTATACGAAAATGTAAAGCGTTTTAAATCATTTTTAAGTTTATTTATAGATAAATTGGGTTTTGAATATTTTGGTCAAAATAGTTATCTTTTTTTACCTTCAAATTCAACCAAGTTTATAAATGAATTTTCACTAAATAGTAAGTACATTTCACTTATTAGTACAAAACTTTCACAAAACTTATTTTATTTTAGTGAATTTATGTTGCTTCTTTTTGCATTCGCAGGAGTAGATATCTACGAATTTATTAAAGGTTATAAAAATTCATTTATGTTAAGCAACGAAGAATTTGATAACAATACTCCTTTACAAATTGCTTCGCAATTACATTTCAACTTAACAAAAAAAGATGAATTTAATTTTATTTTTTTTGCTTTCAATTCTCCATCATTGGATTTAATAATCAATGATTTTATAAGAAACTTAAACTTTATTGATCCAAAAAATTTTTTCGATAAATTTGAAATACCAGGTAATATTTATAAAAATTACCAAATGTTCCTAGAAACTGATAAAAATAAGGCGGTCATTTTTTACAATCTTCAAAACGAAAAAATCGACTACCAAACTAGTCCTGAAGTTGATTATGATTTCATGGATCAAAGCATTATTATCAACTCACTTAATCAACTTAATTTTGACATTTCAAACTTATTTATAGATAGTTTGAGTTTTGATAATAGTTATACTCAATCCTTAAGTGTTGAGATTCCAAAGAATGATCACTATTATTTAGGTTATTTATTGTGTTTAAATTCGCTCATTTTAGTTTACTACTCAATTTTTAATAATGTTAGTGCATTTAAAAAATAAAAAAACTCAGTTAAATGAGTTTAGATTAAACTAATACCACAAATGATATTCAGAAAATAAATATTGTTATTCCAAAAAAGATCAATGTTGATATAGCATCAGTTAAGGTTGTTAGAATTGGCGCTGACATAACAGCTGGATCTTTTTTTAGTTTTAATGCAAAAATAGGAATAATTGTACCTAAAAATTTAGCCAAAATAATAACAAATCATAAAGCTATTGAAGAAGCTAAAATCATAAAAATAATTGAAGTTCTCTCATCGGCATGGAGTAAATCACCAGAAATTAAGAAGTAAATACTTAGTCTTAAAACATTAACGAAAAATAATATAAGACCAACAACTACAGAAATATTAAACTCTTTTAATATAACTTTTTTAATATCTTTAGATTCAATTTCTCCTAAAGCTAATGAACGAGTAATTGTTGTAGATGACTGAGAACCAGCGTTTCCGGCAGCACCAGAAATGACAGGAATTAAAGAAACAATAATAGCTGTAGAAAGTGTAACTCCAAGAGATTTGATGAAGTTTTCAGAAATATCAGTAAAACTTTGAATGATAAATTGACTTAAAGTAGCAGAAATCATCAAAATGATCAATCAAAGAATTCTTGACTTAACAATACTTAAAACGGTTGTTTTAATATAAGACTCTTCTTTATCTTCAATAGTAATTCCGGCCATTTTATACATATCTTCAGTTGCAGAATTACGAACGATATCAATAACATCGTCAGAAGTAATCATACCCACAAGACGATTATCACTTGTTACAACAGGAAGAGATGACATATCATGCTCTGCGAAAATATTTGATGCATGCTCAGTATCATTATGAGCGTAAACTGATGGAACTGCAGAATAAAGTGATTCAATTTTTTCATTTTCATTAGCAAAAACAATTTCTTCAAGAGAAATTGAACCAAGTAAAACACCTTTATCATCTGTGACGAAGAAATAGTGAGATAACTCAGCATTATTCTTTTTATAATCACGTTTAATTTTACTTAATGCTTTTTTGCAAGTATAGTCAGCTCTAATTGTTGAAATATCAACTGACATAATACTTCCGACTTGATCTTCTTTATATTTTAAAATACTATTAATTAAGTTTCTTTTTTCGGGTGGAGTTTCAAAAAGAATTCTTTTTTGAATGTTTGCGGGTAAGTCTTCAATAACGTCTGCAAGTTCATCACTTTGAAGTTCTTGAAGAATTTCCATACCTCATTCTTCTGTAAAACTAATTGCTAATTTAGCTTTAACTTCATCATCTAAATAACTAAATAATTCGGCAGCTTCATCTCTTTTTAAGACTCTTAAGTAAAATAATTGATCTTCAAGTGAAAGTTGCTCAAAACAACTCGCAACATAAGCGATCGGGTACTCATCAAGGAATTCTCGTGATAATTTTACGCTTTTGTTTTTAATTAATTTTTGTAATTCTTCAAACATTTGATCAATGTTGTTGTCCATACGACCTCCTTGATGATTTTTAAGGTTAAAAGACTAGCTTGAACTAGTCTTTCAAATATTTAATTAATTGTTCTTGGAACTCTTCGAGTTTAATAGGGACTATATTTCCGTTTTTAGCAATAGAAATAGTTCCTGTCTCTTCAGAAACAACTATGGTTGTAGCATCACAAATCTCGCTAATTCCCATAGCAGCCCTATGTCTTGAACCATATTTATTGTCCATACTTTTTCTTGTTATTTTATAGAATGTAGAAGCATAATAAATTTTGTTGTTTCTTATCACAACAGCTCCATCATGCAATGGACTTTCTTTATTAAAAATAGAAATCAATAAAGAACTTGAAATATTAGCATTAATAATAACTCCATCAGTTCTTAAGTTATCAATATTATCACTGTTTTCAATAGTAACAAGTGCACCGACTTTATTCTTGCTCAAAAACGCAACAGCTTCCCTAAGTTGATTGATAAGTCTTACTTGAGTGCTTTTTCCTAGTTTATCGTACTTACTTTTCATCATTTTAGTTTTAATGATTTCCAATAATTTAGGTAAACCCACTAATAATAAAATTAATGAAACTAAAACAGTGATAATGATTAGTAAAATTAACTGAGTAGTTTGCATCATATTTTTATTTAGAACACTTTCGTTAGCGACTGCATCAGTAACTTCTTTTAAAACATTAATTAACATCATACCTCCGTATTAAGCAAAGAAATGAACAAATGCAAATGCTAAAACTATCAATGATATTACTAACAAGCTTCCTAAAATTTTGTAAAGCAATTCACTTTTATTACTTTCTCTAACAAATTCACTCTTAGTTTGTTTTTTAGAAATTTTAACAGTAACATCTTTGTCGACTAATTCTTTTTGATTTTGTTCATAGTCATTTTGAAGAGCTTTTCTTCTTGCTTCGATTAATTCATTATTGTTCATTTTTCTCCTAAATATATAAATTATACTAAATAATTTATTATGAAATTTTAATGCTTTGTATTTGTTCTTTGATTAATTTTTCTTCTAAAGAGTTAATCATATCTAATTCTTCTTCTAATTTAGTTACAGTTTGAAGATCAGGTTTTGTAACCGGTTCTTTTGGGGCAAATAATTCGCAAGTTTCATTTGCTTTAATAATTGATGTTTCGTATGTACCTATTTTACGGGCGATATTGATAATCTCATTTTTGTCATAACTTAAAAGAGGACGAAGAATTTGCATATCTGTACTTTTACCAATCACTGCCATTGACTCAAGAGTTTGCGAAGCTACTTGACCTAAATTATCACCATTTGAAAGAGCTAAGATTCCTTTGTTTTTTGCAATAATTTCAGCTATTCTATAAAAACTTCTTCTCATTAAGGTTATTTTATAGCTTTGATTTGAAGTTAATGCTAGATAATTCATTAAAAATGTATAGTTAGCTAAATGTAAATAACTTACACCTTGATACTTGCTTAAAACTTGTACAAAGTGTTTCATTTTGTTTACTGTTCTTTCATCAGTGTGTGGTGGAGTTATAAAACTAAGGAATTCAACTTTAAGACCTCTTTTCATGAGTTTTAAAGCTGCAACTGGACTATCTATTCCACCACTAAGTAAGTGCAAAACCTTTCCACTTGAACCAACCGGCAAACCACCAATCCCTTGAATATAATCAGAAAAAATATAAACATTTTTTTCTCTAACTTCAACAAAAAAAGTTTGATCTGGATTATGTACATCTACTTTTAAATTAGTATTTTTTAAAACGTGCCCACCTAAAATATTGTTTATCTCAGATGAATTTATTGGGTATTGTTTGTAATGTCTTCTAGCTTCAATCTTGAACGTTTTACTATCGTTTCTTACTAGTTTTAAGACATTTTCTTTGATTTCATCCATTTCATGCGAACATACAATAACTGGAGAATATGAACTTATTCCAAAAATATATTGTAGATCGTTCACTGTTTGTTCTGAATAATCGGTGTACATTCTGTCAAACTGAATATCAACTTTTTGTCCTAAAATTCTTTCAGCATTTTGTTTTAAACAATTAGTAAAAAATTTTCTATTTTTCTTCTTTAAAACTAGCTCACCATATCTTATTAAAATTTTGCTATACATTATTGTGTCTCTCTTTCTTTTGGTAAATTTCTAAAATCTCTTTAAATGCTTCATTATATTTTTTTTCATTATATAAGTTAATAGCTCTATCAATTATTTCGTTATTAATTGTTGAATTTTTTAGTTGGTTAATTTTATCATAAATAAATTCAAATGCATCCTTATATCACCTTGCTTGGGAATATAAGTTAATTATATAAATTAGTTGACTTTTTCAAGCATCCATTATTGAATTTATTTCATCAATTTCAATAAATTTATTCTCTAATGATTTTAAATAAACTGAATGTATTTCCTTTAATTTATTTATTTCATTTTCAGCTATTTCACTCTCTAAAATATCAACAGTTAATAATTGGTAATAAAGAGATTGAGTGTTATTGAAATATTCAATAAAATTATTTTTTGTGTAATTTGCAATTGTTTTTTCATTTATATTTTGTTCGACTAAGGTTAAAATTTGTGAAGAATTATTTAAGAAAAAGTTTATATTATTAAATAAATCTTGATAATTTTTATCATCAGATTTTAAAATTATCTCATAGGATTTTTTTATATTATCAAATAATTCCGGAATTTGTTCTTTATCCTTTAAGTTGAATTTAATAAAATCAATGTAATCGTAAATTTCCTTAAAAAATTCAATAAATTCTTTTATCTTTTGAACTATTATTTTTTTATTATTTTTGTTTGTATAAAGTTCAAAAATTAGTTTATAAATTTGTCTTAATTTTTTTTCAGTTGAATCACAATTTTCTACTTTTAGATTCTTTTGAAGTCTTAAAATATCATTTTTTAAATTTGATAAATGTATATTATTTTTATTATTATTTAACACATCAGGTAAATTTTTATACAATGACCATTCAAAATTTCCGGCCTTATCAATTCAAATAATTAGTTCGTGCATTTTATTTTGTAACTCATTAATAACAAAATCTAAGTTATCAAAATCAGCTGAAACTTTTCTATTTTCAACATTATTCAACTCTTGAGAAATTAAATTTATTTGTTCAATAATATAGTCAAAAGTATTAATTAACTTAAAATGATTTAAATTTGAATACTGTCTTAAATTCGTAATTATTTCATACATTTTTGATCAAATCTCGTCGATAGTATTCCACTTTTCATTTAACTCTTTAGAAATATCAAAAAATTTAACAGTTAATGTTTCGAATTTTTCATTATTCATTTTAATTTTTTTGTAGTTTTTTACTAAATTGGATAATTTTTTTATTGAATATAATTCATTCATTTTTTCATAAATATCTTTTATTACATCTGTTTCAAGGATAATATTTCTGTTTAATTCTGAAAGTTCTTTGTAAGAAATAATTGAGTCATTTTTTCTTTTTCTTACATTTTCAAATCTAGTCATAATATTGCTAATTTTCTGAGCTTTTTTATTAACAGAAATTTTTAATGTGTTTGTTTTTTCATATATCAACTTTACAATTAATTGTAATACTAGATAAATTATCGCAGCAAGTAAAATAGCAACAGCAACAGCAATAATTGTAATAATAACAATTTTTGCTGTTTCTGACTTATTTGCAGTATTATTAGTAATTTCCGATAGTTTATTTTTTATATCCATAATTTAGTTTCCTTGTCTGTTGCAAAATAATTATATAAAGATTAGTAAAAAACAGAAAATATTATAAAATATTTAAGCATAAATACAGCGGTTTATTATTTTTAGAACTGAATTTATCCATTAAATTGCAAAGTAGAAGAGCTGAAAATTCGAAATCTTAAGATAAAATCACCTAACTAGGAATAAACACCTTTATGCAGAAAGAGGAAAAAATGTCAAGATATACTGGACCAGTGTTCAAAAAATCACGTCGTTTAGGTTACTCTATCTTAGAAACTGGAAAAGAATTTGCTAAAGGTAGAAAAAGAACATATGCGCCTGGACAACACGGAAACAAAAGAGTAAAACTTTCAGATTATGGTTTACACTTATATGAAAAACAAAAAATTAAATTTGTTTTTGGTATTAATGAAAAACAATTAAGAAAAGTTTACGTTAAAGCTTCAAAAATGAAAGGTGTTACAGGTACAAACTTACTTCAATTACTTGAAAGTCGTTTAGATAACTTAGTTTACAGAGCGGGGTTTGCAACAACAAGAAAACAAGCTCGTCAATTAGTTAACCACGGACACTTTACATTAGATGGTAAAAAAGCAGATATTCCATCAATGCAAATTAAATTAGGTTCAAAAATTGAACTTAGAGAAAAATCAAGAAACAATGTTCAAATTAAAGATGCTTTAGAAAACTCAAGTGCATCAGCATGATTAACAAGAAAAGATTTTGCAGTGACATATGACCGTTTACCAGAACGTAACGAAGTTCACACAGAAATCAAAGATGCTTTAATCGTTGAGTTCTACGCTAAATAGTAGGATTAAGGAGTAAATATGAAAAAAAATATTCATCCACAATATCACGAAGTTAAAGTGACTTGTTCAACATGCCAAAAAGAATTTGAATTCCGTTCAACTAGAAAACAATTTACAGTTGACGTATGTTCAGGATGCCACCCTGTTTACACAGGAAACAGAGCTAAAGTTAAAGCTACTGGAAGAATCGATAGATTCAATAGAAGACTTGAAAAAAAACAAAACTAATATAGTCTTAGAATGCACTCGATGCATTCTTTTTTTTTTTTTTTTCAATATAATATTTTAAATATTAAATCTAAAGTTTATTTTATAGTCTTTGACTATAAAAGCAAAAGGAAAAACAATGAAAAACAACTCTAAATCAAAGAAAAAGAAAACATTAATAATTTTGTCATTATTAAGTCTTACTTCAGTAACTTTAGGTTCTGTAACAGCTTTTGTTTTACATGAAAAATCTGATAAAAAAATTGAGAAACCAATTGATGAATCCAAAGTTGATGATGAATTAAAAAATCAAAAAATTGAGAAATATGAACAAATCATCAAAGAAAAAGACGAATATATTAACTCTTTAAGTGATTCCGATAAAGAAAAAAATAAAACTGAGTTAGATAAATTAGTTGATGAATTCTCAAAACTTCCAGATAAATCTGAATTAAATAACAAAACAAACACAGAACTTGATGAGTTAATTAGCAAAGCTGAAGAAATTTTCAATAACTTTAAAAATGCAGTTGAAAATAATCAAAATGATAAAAGTGAAGATGATGAAAACTCTAATTCTGAAAATAAATTTGAAAGCATAGTTGATAAGTTTCACATTCTTGAAAGTCAAATTAGAAATTACGCTTCAAAATTAGATAAAAATAAATTTGGTGATATTGCAAATGAATGTTTGAATTATGCTGAAAGTATAAGTTCATTCATTTCTCCATTTGAAAATATTAAAGAATTTAATGAAAAACAAATTGAAACATTGAATAAAAAATACAATGAATTTGTGCAAGTTTTTGCCAAATTACAATATAAAGAAAATATCATTGTATTAAATGAATTTAAGAATAAATCTCAAGAACTAATTGAGCATTTAAACAAAAACTACTCACAAGAACTTTCAAACAAATTAGTAGAATTCAAAAACCAAAAATCAATTTTAGACAAAAGAAGTTTATCAATTAAAACAATTCAAGAAATTTCAAAATTAGAAGATCTAAGTGAAATTCAGGAACTTAATCAATCATACCATTCCCTTGTTAATAAAATGGAATATGAAAAATATCGTTTAGACTTTAATAAAAAGATTGAAGATATTATTGCAAATCCAGATTCACAAATTAATGAAGATGACAAGAAAAAACTTAACGATATTGTAGAAAATTTAAATAAAACTGTTGACAATAACATTAAAAATAATGTCAAAGATGATAAATTACTTGATAAAACAAAAAATGATTTTGATAACTTGCTAAATCAAATAATAAATAAAAATCAAAATAACGAAGAAACTAATAAAGCTGAAAGTAAAAAATGAACAGAAAAATTAGAAGTATTAATTAAAGAGATTAATGGTACTTTCATTCCTGATAATTTAAATAATATTGGTACACAAGATATTAAAAATAAACTAGTCAATAGTATTGAATTAAATAAACCTAATTCTGATGCTGACCTAGAAGCTAAAGAAAAATACAATTCTCTATTAGAATCATACAATAACGCAAAAAGAGAACTGACGCAATATAACACAAATAAAGAATCATTAGAAACAACTAAAAAAATATTAGAAAGCGAAGCATTAAAATACACCGAAGAAAAATATAAATCTTTAGTTGAAAAAATAAATGAGAAAGTTAAAAAAGTTAATGAAGAATTAGAGAATTTATCTTCTGATGAATTAATAAAAACTAACTTAGAATTAAGAGAATTTATTTCAACACTTCCAAATAAAGTTGCAATATGCGATTCATTAGATAATTTAAAACAAACAATTGAACAAGCAAACTCATATATCTCTAACAATGGTGATACTTATGAAACAAATCTTAATAAAGAGTTAAATGTAATTGTTATTGCCAGTGAAGAAAAATACAAAGAATTTTTAAGTGATATTTTTAGTCCATCAATCGCTTCTGAAATAATTGATAATGTTAACAAAACTTTACAAGATAAATTGCTTGAAGTGAAAAATATTAAAGAAGAGCGTAATAAATCTAAAGAACTTTTAGAAAAGAAAATAAATGAATTAACTACTTATAAAGATAAAGTTTTAAGCAAAGATGAAAAATCTAAAAATATGTATGCCGACTTGATAAACCAATTAGAAGAATTGATTATTCAGTCAAACAAAATTAAAGATGACTCTGATGCTCAAACATTAACACAACAAATCGATAATATTGATAAACAACTAAGTGAAATTAAAAATACTAAGAACCAAAGAGATCAAGAAAATGGCTTAATAAAGGGCTCGCTTGAAGACCAGTTAATTGATGCTCAAAACTGAATTGATAGTAATTTTGATCCTAATTCAAACAACCAAATCAAGAGGAATTTAGAATCTGTTATTAATGAAATTATTTCTAATAAAGATTTACCTGAAACAGATAATCAAAAATTAAATGAACTTATTCAGCAACTAAAAAACGCTCTTGACAAAGCTAAAGAAGATCTTAAATCTCAAAATAAGGCCAAGGAAGAGTTATTAGTTAATGTTGGTAAATTAGAAAATTATATTAAAAATAATTTAACTGAATCACCATACAATGAAATAGACAACAATCTAGGTTTAAGCAAAAAAATTGATGAGATTAAAACAAATATCAATAATTATTCAGCTGAAGAGTTAAAAAACTTAAACAAAGAAATATTAGAATTAATAACTAAGAGCGAAGAAGCAAAAACTGACAAAGATCATGAAATCGCACTTAAAAAATTAAATGACTTAGTAAGTGAATCTAAAGGCTACGTAAACCAATTAAATGACTCAGTAAATAAAGATAGATATAACCAAATTTCTTCTCTTTTAGGTTCCAAAATTTCGAATGCCGAATCAAATATTAACAATCAAACTACCGAAGAGTTAAAAAACAATTATTCTAGTTTGTACAAAGCTTTAAAAGATGCTAAAGACAGTAAATATGCACTCGACCAACAAATTTACAATGATAAAAAATCTGAGTTGAACAACAAGGCGCTTGAAGCCCTCAACAAACTTGTAAACTTTAGAGATGATGTTCCCACTGAAAAAGAATTTAAAGAACAATTAAAGAAAAAAATTGATGAAGCTAAGAGTGTAACTACATTAACGAAAGAAAACATAAATTCCATTCTTGAAGAAATTGAAAATAAATCTAAAACTTTAGATGAATTAATTTCTCAAGCAGATCAGAAACTTGAATATTTCAAATCATTAAACAAATTAAAAAATGATTTAAGTAATGCTAAAGAAGAATTAGAAAATATTCCTAAAAACAATTCTGATTCAAGGTACAATGAAATCAAGGAAAATCTTGATAAGGTTATTAAAGAAATTGAAAACAACATTGAAAACAAGGATACTAACTCATTAAAAAATGACAGTACTAGACTCGAGCAAGCAGTTGAAAATGCTAAAAGTCAAGTTGAAACTGTATCTAAAGAAAATGCAAAATCAGAGTTAAATAAAACCATCGAAAAGGCAAATAAACTTTTAGACGAGCTAAAGAAGGATAATAATAGCAATAGCTATAAACAAATAATTGATGAATTATCAGAAATTACCGAACAAAGTCAAAAAGTTTATGAAGATGCAAACAATACAAGCACTAATAATGTTGAGCAAAATAATAAATTAAACCAAGCCATCGAAAAAGCTCAAGCAGATAAATCACAAGTAGATTTAAATATATTAAAGAATCAGTTAAGTGATTTAATAACTAAGTCTAACAAATTAATTGAATATATTAATTCTGATTCAGAAATTTTCGCTTCATTATCAACCGAGGATACTAAGACCAAAACAAAAGAATCACAAGGTGTCTTAGAATCTAACGAAAAAAATGTTTTAACTGAAAAATATAATAGTCTTTTAGAATCTTACAACTCACTAATTGATGCCAAAAATGCAATTTCAACCGAAACATACAATAAATATGTTGAAAAATTAAATTCTAAGGTATCTGAAGCTCTTGCAAAAGCTGAAATTTTAGATACAAATAATAAAAATGAAGCACAATTTAAATCTGAAATCATTTCGGAAATTAACAATCTAAAACAAGCTCCTGAATTAAATCAAGATGATATTATAGGAGTTGTGTCTAGCTTCAAAACACAAATCAATTCCTTGGATGACATAATTGCTAAAATTGATAAAAAGAAAAACAATTTTAATTTATTAGATGAAATGCTAAAAGTGTGAAAAAATATCACCGATTTTAGAGATGAATATAGTACTTCAAACAGCGAAAACTTTCAAATATTAGATCAACAACTTAAAATTAATGAAATGATTAGTTCTATGAGTGACAAAGTTCTCAATCAAAGTAAAACATTTGATGATAAACAAATAATTGACTTAACAAACGAATTAAGCGAAAGACTTTCACAAATATTGAGACTTAAATCTGATATTGAACTAGAAAGCGCTAACACCAAATTTACTAAAGCATTATCTGAAGCTGAAGAGCTTTACAACGATTTAATCAACCCATCTAACTACCAACGTTATGATTCATTATCAGTGGAATTCAGAAATTCAATTGATACTATAAAAAATAGTCTAGAGGGGGGGGTTGAAATTGATTTAATATTGACTAAAACATCTGAATTAAATGAATTAATTACAAACACCAAAGCTAATAGAGAATCTATTGATTTAAGTTTATATAACGAAAAAATCAACGAAAGAAAAGAATTATACAACTCATTTATTAATGAAATTCTAAGTAGATTTGATCAAAGTAATCCTGATGAAAAAGCAGATTATGACAAATTCTTAAACTTAATAAACAATGAAAATAAAGAAATTGCATTTAACTCTGAAAATATTAATGATATTTTAGCTACATTAGATGATAATATAACAAATATTAAAGACTTAAGAACTCAAGCAGAAAACCGCATAAAATATCATAATTTAACCAAAGACACAAAAAGCACAATTGAAAAAGCTGAAGAATTATTGAATGAAATTAATGAGCATAACTTATCATTAGTGTTTTTTGAAAATGGAATGACTGAACAATTAGAAAATTCGATAAATTCTGCAAAACAAGCTTTAAAATCAAATTCATTTGAAGGATTAAACAATGCAAACAATAATCTAAAAAAACTAATTTTAATCGATAAGTTCGAAATGGATTACCAAACCAATAACTTTTCTGTTGGTAAAGTATATGCTTCAAATGATGATGAAGATCAAATTAAACGTGAAGCCATAAGAGAATATATGAATCTTGCTTATGGACTAAAAGAAAAAACTCAGAATCCAAATATTACTGAAGAAGAATTGAATAGAAATATTGAAGAATTAAGCACAGCTTTTAGCAAGCTTCAAGAAAAAATAATCATTCTTGAAAATAACTTCTTTAATGAAACTGTTGGAAATCATAATTCTTTAGTTAAAGCTTCAAAAGAATTTGTAAATTCAAATTCGGTTGATATACCAGCAAACATAAAAGAATATTATGATAGATTCGAAAAAGTTTTTTCAGAAAACAGCGAAATTCCTACAACTCTAGATAACAGTAAATTCAAGCAAACAATCAAAGAAATTAGGGATAAAGACAGTAAAATTATTTCTCAAAGAGAAATAACCATGAATGCAGTCATGTTACTTAGCGAAATTAATAAATACAAAGATTATGAATCTAAAATAAATTCAATTTACTCAAACAAATCAATAAATGAAGATTATGTTGATATTTTAGACAAATACCGTTCAGATGTAATCCAATCACTAAACGATAGAAAAATTAGTGATACTACAATTGATGATAAATTACTTGGAAATCGGGCAGAAAACGAAAAATTTATTTCTTATGTTAGAAACATCAATAATATACTTGAAAATGCTTTAACAAAAACAATTGATGAAATTTATCAAGAACAAGAAATAGATAAAAATAATTTGATAATTGACTTGCAACAAAAAATAGATGAATTTAACTCATATAAAACAGAAAAAGAAAAAAATAATATTACTCTTAGAGGTATTGAAAAAACCGAAAAAGAACAAATAGATAATGATTTTCAATCATTACCAAAAGATATTTCAAATACCTTCCAAGGTATTTTGGACAACCAAAATAGCATTAATTCACTAAGAACTTGAAATACATCATATGATAATATAATTACTGGATCTAAGAGATATGTCGCAGCTATTGAAGAAACTATTAGAAAAAATAAAGATGTTTTCTTCTTCAGTGTAAAACAAGTAAGAAACAGAAACAATGCTATAACTGGTGTATTAAGCATTGAAACTTATAATGAAATTGATCAAATGTGAGATGCAAAATACGAAAAACTTGATAATGAATTCTTAAGTAATCAAGAAAACCTTTTGGTATTACATGATTATAATGTTTTAAGTACACCAGAACAAATAAATCAATATCATTCTCAAATAGATCAACTTTATAATGATTATCTTGTAAAAGTTAATCAACAATCTAAAGATTTAATTAACTATCAAATTAATGAATTAAATTCTCTGGGTGTTGAATTAGACAATATTGTTAATTCAGCTAAAGATAAATACTCATCTAATAACTTTAGAATTTTAGGTGAATTTGCTAAACAAGTTGATAAATTCAAAGAAAATTCCATTTCATATACAAAAAGCGAAATTCAAAGAATCGCTATTGAACCTACTAAGAATGCTTTTGCTAATTTTAAGAAAGCAATTGACCAAAAAGTATTAGTTAGAAATAAAGTTCCTTTACTACAAGCTGAGCTTAATGATAAAATTTCAATTATTGACACTTTAGTAAAAAATATTGAAAAATTAAGAGAAATACATGAAAAATACGCACCTGGACCTGTTGTTACTGACGAAGAACATAAAAAAATTATAGAAATCTTTTTTGAAATAGAACTTAGTAAATCGGATCCAACTTATAATCTAATATTATCTAAAAATGGTTCTACAGATGGTGATCTTGATATCGAATCGTGAAAAAGAGAAATTGCATATACTAATGAATTAATAAATTACTTTAAAAATAAATAATATTTTTAATTGCATTTGAGCTTTATTATCACAAATAAAATTAATTAAATACCAAAAAATCAACTTTTTTGGTTTTTTTCATACTTTTTTTTTTTTTTTTTTTTATTCTAATATAATTTAAATGATCAAACTATTGTTTTTTATAACAAAAAGAAGGAAAAATGAAAAAAAGAAAAATTGCTATTTATCCTCTGCTTTTTACATCCGTTGCATTGGGTATAACAGTAATTTCACTCCATAATAAGATTGAAGTTAAAATTGATAAAGACAAACAAGATAAAATTAGTAAATATGATGAAATCCTAAAAGAAAAGGATGATTTTGTTAATAGTTTGACTGATGAAAATTCTTCAAACATTAAAAGTGAAATTAAAGATAAATTCAATAATTTACCTTCTAAAGAAGAATTGAAAGATAAAACAAACGAAGAAATTAAAAATTCTATTAGTGAAGCCGAAAAAATCTTGAACGAATACAAAGATAAGGTACAAAATAATTCTTCAGATCTTTCAAATGATGAAACTAAATCAAGTAGATCTCAAGAGTTAAAAGATAAAATTTATCAAATTAAAAAAGATATTACTGAAAATAGCAACAATAACAACGATCCATCTAAAAAAGAAATTATCAAAGAATTAGAAGATTTTATCACTGAAATAGAAGGAAAAGAAGAACAACTTAGTGATGAGGAAATTGATAATAAAATTAAAGAATTAGACACTATTGTTCACAATACCAAAGAAAAATTAGAACAATTCGATCAAGACAAGCAAGATAAAATTAACAAATATGATGAAATCCTAAAAGAAAAGGATGATTTTGTTAATGGTTTGACTGACGAAAATTCTTCAAACATTAAAAGTGAAATTGAAGATAAATTCAATAATTTACCTTCTAAAGAAGAATTGAAAGATAAAACAAACGAAGAAATTGAAAATTCTATTAATGAAGCTGAAAAAATCTTGAACGATTACAAAGATAAGGTACAAAATAATTCTTCAGATCTTTCAAATGATGAAACTAAATCAAGTAGATCTCAAGAGTTAAAAGATAAAATTTATCAAATTAAAAAAGATATTACTGAAAATAGCAACAATAACAACGATCCAACTAAAAAAGAAATTATCAAAGAATTAGAAGATTTTATCACTGAAATAGAAGGAAAAGAAGAACAACTTAGTGATGAGGAAATTGATAATAAAATTAAAGAATTAGACACCATTGTTCACAATATCAAAGAAAAATTAGAACAATTCGAAAAAGAAAAATTTAATATGAAAAAACTTGAATTTAATGAATATATTTTAAACATTGAAAAAGAAGATGTTTTTACTCATGAATTATTCAAGGACTTAAGGCTAATTTTTCTTGAAAATCTAGAATTTTATAAAAAACTTTCTTTTAACACTTCTGAACAAATAGACTCTTTTCTAAATAATATAAACTCATGATATGAAATGATTAAATCAGAACGAAATTCTATAGTAATTGAGGATATCAAAAAAATTTCATATGAAAGAATTGTTCCTAAAGCATACGAAATACGTTCTTTTATGAATAATTTAGCATTTGCTGGCAAAATTTTTGATATACAAAACGAGATAGAACAGAAGTATAATACAGATTTAGGTAATCTAAATTTATTATTTGATTATAGAAATGTTTTTTTAAGAATCGATGAAAATTGTAGTACATTTATTGAAATTGTAAAACCAGTTATTAATGATGTATTATTTCCATCAAATCATTATATTGTAACTTCATGATTTAGTGATACGTCGAAACAGTTAAATTCTTTGGAATGACAATTATATATAAGTGATTTTTTAGATAAATGAAGAAGTGAAATGGATTATACACAAGAAAACGATGTATTTAAAAATAACTTAATTAAGAAGCTTTCTGAACTTAATAATTATATTAATCAACTAATTATCGCTGAATATCAAAGATATTTAGAAATTATTCCATCAACTTATTATTGAAAAAATAAGATAGAAAATCCAACGGAAGATGAAAAAAGAATAATCATAGAAGTTGAAGAAATGTGAAATGATAAACCAATTGAAGTTAATAATTCAAATTTAAACAATGTTACTGAATTTCTAGTTAATTTAAACTCTAAAATCTCGTCAATATATGAAAATAGAATTACATCATTAATTAAAGAAATAGAAGAAGAAAATATAGATCCTAATAAATATCCTAAACTTTTTGAATATGTGAATACATTTAATACACGTAATAAATTTATAGATTTTGATGAATTAAGATTATTAGAATTTTATATTAATAAAGAATATTCAAAAATACTTAAAAACTAATTTAACATTTAGATTATACACAGACATAAGTCTGTGTTTTAGTTTTAAACTTAATAAAATAAACATTTTAATTCATTCATTTTATTAAATGTAAAATTTGATTAATTCAAAAAAAAAAAAAAAAAACGCCTATGCGTTGGTGCCGTCTATAGGACTCGAACCTACGACCTACTGATTACAAGTCAGTTGCTCTACCAACTGAGCTAAGACGGCATGGTGGAAGATAAGGGACTCGAACCCATGACATTTGCCTTGTAAGGGCAACGCTCTCCCAACTGAGCTAATCTTCCAAATGGCAGTCTGTACGGGGATCGAACCCGTGTATGCATGGATGAAAACCATGTGTGTTAACCGCTTCACCAACAGACCAAATATAATGGCGCCGATTATTGGGATTGAACCAACGACAAACTGGTTAACAGCCAGCTGCTCTACCGCTGAGCTAAATCGGCACTTTATTATTATACAACCTATTTGTTGTGCTTTAATATTTTAACATATTTAAGTAAAATACAAATAATTTTTTAATATTTTTTAAATCTACAATTATTCGCGGTAGATGAGTAAATTATATACTAAAAAATAATTATTCAATATCTTTTGAAATAAATAAAATCGATTTATTAAAACTATAAAGTTTTTCTTTAATTACAATCATATCTTTTGGTATTACTATTTTATCTCTATTATCTGTTTCAATAATTACATTACCATTTTTATTTAATAAATTTTTCTGATCAATTAATTCCAAACATTTATTTATTAATTCATAATCCTTGAATGGAGCATCCATAAAAATAAAATCAAATGCTTTATCATTTTTCAATAAATATTCATAACAATCAGTTAATACCACTGTAGCATTATCGATATTAAGTTTATTCAAATTACTATTAATAATTTGGTAAGCATTTCTATCTTTTTCAAGACCCACTGCATGTTTAGCACCGCGTGAAATTGCTTCAATAATTCATGCACCACTACCAGTAAATAAATCTAATACTTCAGCATTTTCTAGATTAAAGTGAATACTAGAAAAAATTGCTTCACGAACCTTTTCAATAGTTGGTCTAGTTGTTTCTCAACTAGGTCTTTCTATATAATGATTTCTATATTTGCCAGAGATTATTCTAAGTCGATTGATTACAACCTTTTCTTTTTTATTTTTCATGTAAAGAATTATAAACAAAAAAATATTCATGTATAAATAATATATATAGTTAATGATATCTTTATTATTAATGCTCATTATTCATTATTGCTGTCTATTAATTTATTTTGTAATATAATTTAAATAAATTTAACAATAATTAAAGAGGTAATTATAAAAATGAGTAATAAATTAGAAAAAAAATTAGTTGCTTCAATGCAAGGAATTGCTCTTGACTCAATTAATAAAGCTGGTCAAGGACACATTGGTATGGCTATTGGGGCTGCTCCAATTACATACACACTTTTTGGTAAACATTTAAACATTAACCAAAATGATCCAAAATGAATCAACCGTGATAGATTTGTTTTAAGTGCTGGGCATGGATCTATGTCAATTTATTCAATTATGCACTTTTTAGGGCTTTTATCAAAAGAAGATATGATGGAACACAAACACATCCACTCAAAAACTCCATCACACCCTGAAATTGATTCAAACGATTACATCGATGCTTCAACAGGACCACTTGGTCAAGGTGTGGCTATGGCTGTTGGTATGGCTCTTTCACAAAAATATCTTCAAAGTAAATTTAATAAAGAAAACTTTGAAATTTTCAACCATGATGTTTATGCTTTACATGGGGACGGATGTATCCAAGAAGGTGTTGCTCTTGAAGCTATCCAATTAGCAGGAACACTTAATTTAGATCGTCTAATCTTAATCCACGATTTTAACAATATTCAAATTGACTCACAATCAAATGAAGTTAATGGCGTAAATTTAATTGAATTCTTCAAATCTCAAAACTTTGAAACATTCACAGCTAATGTTAATGATTTAGAATCAATTGATTTAGCTATTCAACAAGCTAAAAAAGCTAAAAAACCTTCATACATTCAAGTTCACTCAGTTATTGCTGCAAATACTCCAAATGCTGGAAAAAGTGCTGGACACAACGGAACTCTAAAACCTGAAGAAACAGTTGAATTCAAAAACAAAATCGGTCTTTCAAACACAGTTCCATTTGAATATGATAATGATGTTTATGAATATGCTCACACATTAATGGAAGCAAAAAATGTTGAATATGAAAAATGATTAAACTTATTCGAAGAATATAAAGCTAAATATGCTAAAGAAGCCGAAATGATTAGTGCAATTTCTTCAAAAGAAGTTAAATATGATTTAACAGGAGTTGAGTTTACTGAAACTAATGTTCCTACAAGAAATTACATCAACACAATTATGAAGTTTATCGATAAGAATTTCGATAGTGTTGTTGGAGGTTCAGCTGATTTAGCGGCGGCAACTAAAGTAGCATTCTCAAAACAATTAAATTCTGAAGGTGGAAAAAACATCAAATATGGAATTAGAGAATTTGCTATGGCTGCAATCAATAATGGAATCTACTTAGACATGAATCTTAAGACAATTGATGGAACATTCTTAGCTTTTGCTGACTATATGAAAGCTGGAATTAGACTTGGTGCTTTAATGGAAATTCCTTCAATTCACGTATTCACACACGACTCATATCAAGTTGGAGGAGATGGTCCTACACACCAACCATTCGATCAAATTCCTATGTTACGTGCTATGTCAAACGTTAAAGTTGTTCGTCCATGTGATGAATCTGAAATGTTGGGTGCATTCCAATACGGATTAAATAGTAAAAAAGATCAAATCGCAATTATTGGATGTCGTCAAAATATCAAATCATTCAATGCTATTAAAAAAGGTACATTACCAGCAGCTTACGTAATTAAAAATCAAATTAACTACGATTTAAGTATCTTAGCTAGTGGTTCAGAAGTTGAACTTGCTGTCAAAGTATCAAACTTACTTGAAGAAAAAGGAATTAAATCTCAAGTTGTTTCAGTTCCTGTTTTACAAGATTTAGTAAACAATGAATCATTAATCAAAACACTTGGATTAAATTCTAAACCAATGTATGCAATCGAAGCAACAAGTGACTCAATGTGATTCCGTTTAGCAAAATACAATAAATTTGATGCATTCTTATCTGAAGGATATGGATGATCTGAAGATGGTCAAAAAGTTTATGAACTCAAAGGATTTGAAGCTAATAAACTTTCAGCAAAAATTCAAGAATTTCTTAAATAATTAAATTATTAAATCGGTTCGCCGATTTTTTTAATCTAAAAAATATGAAAAATTTTGCATGTTTGCTCAGATTTTTTTAAAAAAGCGTTTACAAATTTGCCTTATTTATAGATATAAAGGAAATATTTTCACTATTATTTTTTCATCTTAAATTTATTATGGAAATGCTAATAAAAATTTTGGAAAATAAAAAAGTAAAAAGGAGGTTTTTTATGAAATTTAGAAGCAAAAAGATACTTTTAACTTCAACTATATTTTTAATGGGATCTTCATCTCTACCTATTCTGTTTGTAAATTCATGCATAAAAACAGAGAAAGACAATCAAAAGGAAAGTAAAATTTTAAAATTTTATGAAGAAAAAGATATTGATATAAATCCGTATTCATTAGATTTCTCAACAATTATGAATACAAACATAGAATCAAATAATATTTTATATTCTTCAGTTGCTCCTCAACTTTTTAGAGCAAAAACAATCTCAGCACCAACTTACAAAAAGAATTCGAGTTATGGATTGGAAAATTCAGGATTATATGCATATAAATTTGAATTAGCTGAAAAAATTATAATTTACAAATCCGATGATGAAGTAGTTCACTTTGATAGCGATGATTATAAAATTGAACAAAAGAATAGTGGTGAAATTTATGAAAAATTAATGAGTGATAATGACAAATCCATAAATTCTCAAAATTTCATCGATTCAATGAATAATGCAACTAAAATCGAAATCAAAATTAAAGACAATATTTACTGAGTTGACTCAAAGGGTAATAGAACCAATTATCTAGTAAATGCTGAAGACTTTTGATTTTCGTATTTAAGAAGTTATTATAACGGATTCTTCCAAAGAACTTTCACTGGTCAAAATGGTAGTCCATCAACATCAATGAATATTGATGCTCAGAATAGAATAAGACTAAAAGATCTATCAAATAAACGTTTTGGTAGTGTGTTGTTTACAAATAATCAACAATTTGAAATACATGGGATAAGTTCTGGTAAATTTATTGAATTTGATTCTGAATTTAACTCTATTAATTCAGTAAAAGAAAATAAACTGATTTTTGAGCAAGATCCAGATTACAAAAATGTAAAAAACTTTATGGGATTTTTTGACTTAATGTTAGTAAACTCATTGATTTTTAGTCCTGCACCAAGTCAATATA